>CAZUDQ010000017.1:0-1522 GCA_964619365.1 uncultured archaeon | reverse complement strand
AAGTGTTTGGAGCAGGCATGTCCTGCAACCAGAAGAGTTAAGAAATTAAGTCAGGGCATACGTTGCTTTTTGATTCCGCTGGGAGTAGTTAAGCGTGGATGACAATTTATCTGCGACAGGAGGATTTTGCCTAATTTTCTTTATTGACGTCTGGAGGCCTTATAAGGGTTAAGCTTCCTGCTGTATGAATACTTTCTTATCGCCGATGAAGACAACTATTATTAGAACGAGGTTTACAACAACGCCAAAAAGACCCCCAAAAAGAATGAATATGCCCAAGAAGGCTGTTTGTGTCAGTGCTCCCACCAAGCCTTTTACTAAGGTAAGGAATATAGACACTCCCGCAGCAAAATAGAACATTGAGATTGCAGAATGTTTTACCTGAAGAAGTTGAATTGAGGCAAATAGATAGAACCCAGAAACGAGCAATGACAGAAAGCCAGCAACAAGACACCATGGACTGTACCAACTAGGAACATTCCACTTTTTCTCAAACCACTTAAACATTTCTTTTGTGGACTTCCGTTGATCAGTGTCTCCTTTCATAGTGTCGAATGATTTTTCCATATTAGAGAACGCTTCTTTTTGAAACTCTATTAGCTTGGGTGACATCATGAAGTAACCTCCTCCAATAATGCCTAGGCATCCTAGAATGATGCCCAATACTCCTACCACTGTTACCCATGTTGGTCTTTTTGAAATACCCTCTCCTTTTATCTAAGTGAAGCTTAACGTAGAGCTAAGCGGCCCCGAAAGCTTTCGGGGTCTGCTTGAGTGACTGGATAGAAGGTTATTTGGGGCACCAATCTCGAGACCCATGTACAATCCCGGTAATCCAGACTGCATCCTCATGGACTCGATACATAATGCGATAAGAACCATAAATGATTTCACGACAGTCTGGATTGCCGATTTCAGGGATGATACGCCCGGAGTTAGGGAAGTCTTGTAAACGATCTGTTGCTCCAATCAATCGAATTACAAAAAGAGACGCTTGATCGATAGAATCCCTTGCGATATACTCCGCAATCGAATCCACATCTTCTATCGCAGTCGGCGACCAAATTACTTTACCCATTTTTGGAGTCTCCGCTTAGCTTCTTCGTGCGGGATACCGCTCCCTTCCCGGATTTGGCTCTCGCCATGATCAAATTTAGCTTTAATATACAAAGCATGAATAATACCGTCCATGCTTGTATCATCCGGCAGGGTATCAATCGTATGTTTGGCAATATCTTTTATAGCCACTTGCATGTGAGTTCTCCTTGTAATTTGAGAATTAACAAGTTGATTAAAAGTACCATATTTTTTCGTTACCTTCTATCGTAGAGCTAAGCGGCCGGAAGGAACCTACCAGAAAACTCATGCTATCCCGGAAAAACTCCGGCTAAAACGAAAATGTTCGACAGTAGCATTAGCCCTTCCGGTCTGCTTGAGCGGTTGGTTGGCAGAGTTATCTTAATTTGAAAGGATCGAGTAATCTGGCCCCGTGATGAATTGTAAGAAGTTCAACCACGTTGGC
>CAZUDQ010000016.1:0-9235 GCA_964619365.1 uncultured archaeon | reverse complement strand
CTTCAGAATAAGTCCACGCCGTCAAATCAACATCCTTTGCAAACGGTGTGTAGAAGTTATTCGCGTCGCTTTCTAGGTAGAAAACAGGGAGGATGTTTGTCGTCAAGTTGTCAATTACAAAAGTGTTTGTCGCCGCGATGTCCTGTTCTTCATCTATCTCAAACTTCGCGCGGCCTTTGACATAGAGCTCCTTGATTTCTGAGGCTGAAAGGCTGCGGTTGAAAATCATGAGTTCATCCAGGTTACCATTAAAATATTCATTGGACCCACCTGAGCCGATATACAAGTCTTCAGAAGAAAGATGTATTGGGCCAATATTATCGGAGGTGGAATTAATCTCTTCGCCATCAAAGTATATTTTTGCAATGCTTGTCCCGTCTCCAACATAATGATAAGTAACTACAAAATAATGCCAATTACCTAAAATACCATTAAAATCGTGTTGTATCGTTTGTGTAACAGAGCCGTCATTAGAAAATCTGAATTTAAATATTTCACCAGGCACAAAAAAGGTTCTATAAGATTTTTCGCCACCATATTTATCAAAAACATCTCTCACGTCACCAGCACCCAGCTTAACCCATGAGGTTAATGTCAGGTCAGTAGATACATCTAAGTAACTTGAATCTAGAACAGTAACCTGTCCATTAGTATCAAATCCGTGTGAATCATCATAAACGCCAGCCTCACCCTGTGTAACACCCCCACTAAGCGTCCCGTCATTGCCGTTCCCGGTTATGTCAATTAAATCCCCGCTTGCTTCGTCAAAAGTATAGTAGGCGACAAGGCCATTGTTTGTGCCTGTGATGTACGCATCACCCTCAGCAGTCCCGTCATTGCTGCTTTTCTTGTCAGTGAAGTTATTTGCAAACGGCCAGAAGGAGATGAGATTAGGGTCATCATAGTATCCGATGTCGCGACCTAATGAATAAATAGGGGCGATGTCAGACTCGTTAAGTGAGGAGTTGAAAATCATCACATCGGCGATTTGGCCATTAAAAAAATAATCAATAATGCCGTCGGGACCTCCTCCCGCACCAATTATAAATGGGTCTGAATTTGAAATATTCCCGGAGATATCAGAGGTATTAGAATCAAAATTTCCGTCAATATAGAATTTGACCTCTTCCCCATAATTCCTAACAAGCACTAGATGGTGCCAATTATTATCTGCCAGATTATCTGCGTTAGAATAAAGGCTCGTCTGGCTAACTCCGTCGTCAATCTGAACTCGCACACTGCCTGATTCAGAGGAAAATGGACATCTGATTTGATAAAATACCTCCCCACCCTGCTTTTGAAGCATCTCGTTACCAGACCCGTCAGATGTCTTAAAGAAGAGAGATAAAGTAAAATCATTAGTGCCAAAATTCAAACTAGCATCATCAGTAACCTCAACATAATCCCCACTTCCATCCAGACTCAAGTAATGCTCGCCCAGATCATAATTCTTATATCCCTTAGAAACGTCCCACGCGCCGACGGAGACGTTGATGTTTGTGTCGAGGAACTCCGAATAGTTCGCGCTTAAGTTCACGCGGTTGTTTCCTGCCGAGATGTTTTCCTCTTTTACTTCAAGGGTTCCGGGACTTTTGAAGCGCGCTGACTGGTTGGAATAGATTGCAGATATTTGGGTGGAATTAAGAGAAGTGTTGAAAATCATTACTTCATCAATTTGACCATTTAGATATTGGGAGGTTGAATCGGGGTCGCGTAATAACTTACCGAACCTTACAGGTTCTGTTTGTAGAACACTTGCACTAATTGTCCCACTATTAACTGATGCGCCATTTTCATACATAGTTACCAGGTTTGAAGAGTCTCTGGTAATTGTAATAAAAACCCATTCTGAAACGGGGAAAATATTGGGAGATTGTATGTCATTTTCCCCAATCTGGAAATAAAATTTATCCTGATAAAACGTTAAAGCCAAGCGATTATCACTTGTTCGGATATATTGAGAAACTGCAGATGCGTTTGTTATATCATTCAAATTAATCCAAGAAGAAATTGTAAACTCTCCTGTTTCTGGAATCAATGCTCCATTGGTTTCGACATAATCTCCAGTTCCATCAAAACTTGCTGCCTTGTCATAAAGCCCGCTGACTGTTGTGGCATCGCCTTCATAGGATCCATTATTCCCTTGTCCGCTGAAGTCATAAGCGCTAGTTGTATTGTCCGCATCAAAGCTCCAGTAGGCAACAAGCGCGTCATAAGGAACTGAAGCACTCGATAGAAGCCGTATTATCCCATCCTCTGAAGAGGCGTTTGTTCCAAAGCCATCCCCGCCCGTGACATTTAGTTCCTCTTGCAGTCCAAGTAGGGGTGGTTCTTCCCCTCCGGATTCGTTTGACTCTGGGGGTGTAAAGTAATACTCATAAATCTCGTCCCCATCTATTGCCATCCCAGTCGGCGATTGGGTAGAGGCTGCCAAAGAATTAGAAGGGATGCTTATGAGCAAAGCTATAGCAAGAATTAAGACTGCTATCGCCATAATCGTCCATGGCGCCTTAGTGATTTTAAGGCCCAATCCCATAGTGGTTTACTAACTAGAGAAGGTATAAAAAAGCTACGCATCCTGTCATTTTAACTTATTTTTAGAAAAACTCTATCAAAATGGCAATACTCGGGTGTGCGAGTGTTGAATGCTACGGGCTTATTTTGTTAATAATCATAAGTGCAAGAATCATGTTATTTTAGGGGTTGTTACTTCTTGGGTCTATGCCATGTAATCGGGGGCGGCATAACACTTTAGATACTACATAGGAAGTTAAGCTGCCTTAACCCTTAAGCAAAGTTTCCCTTTTTTATTGTGCGGCGTTCAAAAATCGCGGGTGAATCAAATGGTTAATTCAGACGTTAAGGGTATCGTTCCAAAAAATAACAAGGATGCATATTCAGCAATTCTTGACTGGACAAAAAAGAGCACGAAATGGCGCTCTGACTGTATAAACCTTATTGCAAGTGAAAATGTTGTCTCCCCAGCAGTCAATGCTGCAATCATCTCTGATTTTGGGCACAGATACGCTGAAGGCTGGCCAGGTAAGAGATATTACCAGGGCACCTGGATGTTTGATGAGGTTGAGCTCATCGGCCAGGAACTTGTAAAACGTCTCTTTGAGTGTAGTGGCGCTGATATTTCACCTTTATCCGGAGCAAATGCAAACCTTGCAACGCTTATGAGTCTTTGCAAGAGCGGAGATAAGATTATGAGCATGAGCCTTCAGGCGGGAGCCCATATCACCCAGACTGATGTTTCCTCAGCAGGCATCATGGGACTTGAGTCGGTCTATATGCCTTTTGATGAGGGACGCATGAATCTTGACACGCAAGGTTGCATTGAAGCGATAAAGACGGAAAAGCCTAAGCTTGTCATTACTGCAGGCTCAGTTTACTTGTTTCCACATCCCGTTAAAGAAATTTCAGAAACGGCTCACGATATCGGGGCAAACGTCATGTATGACGGAGCGCATGTCGCAGGGCTTATTGCAGGTAAGGCGTTCCCCAATCCGTTTAAGGAAGGGGCTGATGTCGTAACCTTCTCAAGCCATAAGACTTTCCCAGGGCCACAGGGCGCAATGATTCTTACAAACGGCACGCTTGATGAGAAATTTGCAAAGAAGCTCAAATATTCCACATTCCCAAAGCTCATAAGTAATCACCACTTACACCACGTTGCAGGTAAAGCGATTGCCGCAGCTGAGATGCTCGAGTTCGGTGAGGCTTACGCACATCAGATTGTAAAGAATGCCAAGGCTTTTGGGGCGGCACTTGACTCTGAAGGAATAATAGTTCTTGCAAAAGATTACGGTTACACAGAAAGCCACCAGGTTCTTGTTGATGTCAGGGAGCTTGGCGGCGGCGGTCCTGCCGTTGACACACTTGAGAAGTCAAATATTGTTACAAGCAAGCAGCTCCTTCCCTGGGACGGACGCGAAGATGTTGAGAACCCTTCAGGAATAAGGCTTGGAACTCAGGAGATGACTCGCCTTGGGATGAAGGAATCTGAGATGAAAGAGATTGCAAGGTTTATCAGAAGAGTGATTATCGATAAGGAAGAGCCTTCAAAAATCGCTGCTGAAGTAAAAGAATTCAAGTTGCCATACCACACAGTCAAATACTGTTTTGACGAGGGCGAGGCTTACGACTTTATTTCAAAGATAATCTAGTTAAGATTAGTCATGAGACAAATCCTTTAAGTTTGTCATTAAGTAATAATTAGAAACGCAGTTAAAAAATGGAGAAACTCTCAACAGAGGAAGGAAAACTTGCGGTGAGTATTGCAAGAAACACTCTTGACGTCTTTGTAAGTGAGGGAGAACGATTCGAACCTGGAAAAATTCCTGAAATATTCAAAAAGGACCGAGGCGTCTTTGTAACACTTTCTAACGGTCTTTCAGGCGACCTTAGGGGCTGCATAGGTTTTCCTGAGCCTGTGGCGCCATTTATTGATGCGCTAATTGATGCCGCAATATCTGCTGCGTCTCGCGATCCGCGGTTTTATCCTGTCGAGCTAAACGAACTTGACCTCGTTATTGTAGAGGTCTCGGCACTCACCCCCCCTGTAGAAATAGAGGTTAAATCCCCTGATGAATATCTAAAAAAGATAAAGGTGGGGCGCGATGGTCTTATCATCACAAAAGGATTCTCATCAGGACTCCTTTTGCCTCAGGTGCCTGTCGAATGGGGCTGGAACAAAGAAGAATATCTAGCACAGCTTTGCAGAAAGGCAGGACTCGCAAAAGACGCCTGGCGAGAATCTGGTGTGGTGATAGAGCGTTTTGAGGCTCAGGTCTGGACTGAAGATTCACCTAGAGGCGAAATCGTACAAAAACCATTATAGGGGCGACTCTTTTAACACTCGTACATGCGAGTCTTGCTCATACATATTTCATATGTGGGTTTTCTTCAAGAATTTTGGCATATTCTTTATAGAGTATCTCAACTGAGTCTGAATTTATCTTCTTTCCGAAACATTCGTGAGGTACAAGGGCGCCAGAAAATGTTTTTGGAACGTGCATTAGTTCGTGGATGAGTGTCCTGTCTTGGTCGTCACAATCAAGCTTGTTGAATTTCTCAGAAACCGCCTCGATTATGTAGTAAGGCTGCAGGTGGAGAGCCTCTTGCCATATCCTTGGGAGCCCCCATATTCTTGCTATTGCTCTTGTTTTTGTGCCAGTTGAGCGCATGCATATTATATGGCTTGGGTCAAGATGGGGCAATTTTCCTTCAAGAACACGCGAAATTATTTTTATTCGCCTGTCAATGTCTGGAGCAAGCTCTGTTTTCATGTCTTTTCCTATTCTATTTCAGTTTTTTTGCCTAAAAGACGCTTTGATATCTTGACTGAACAGAATTCCCCACACATTGAGCAGACTTCTGGATCTTTTGCCATGCATTCCCCGCGCATCTTCTCAGCAAGATCTGGATCAATTGAAAGTTCAAACATCTTGTCCCAGTCAAGGTCTGCCCGTGCGCGACTCATTTCGTCATCCCACTTCTTTGCACCAGGAAGCCCTTTTGCGATATCTGCGGCGTGTGCTGCAATCCTTGCGGTTATTGTCGCCTCACGGATATCATCGACATTTGGAAGTCCCAGATGCTCCTTGGGGGAGACTGCACAAAGGTAATCAACCCCATAAACTGCAGCTAGTGCCCCACCGATTGCTGAGGTGATATGGTCATATCCTGGAGCAACGTCTGTTACAAGAGGACCAAGGACGTAAAACGGAGCGCCGTCACAAATCCTTTTTTGCTCCTTTACGTTGAATTCTATTTGATTTATGGGTACGTGTCCCGGACCTTCTATAATAACGCCTACGCCCACCTCTCGTGCACGCATGGTCAGTTCCCCTAGAACCGAAAGTTCGTGGAGCTGTGCTGCGTCTGAGGCATCTGCAAGGCATCCAGGCCTAAGGCCGTCTCCAAGACTTATCGCACAATCATGTTCTTTTAGAATCTCAAGGACTTTATCGTAATTTGTATATAACGGGTTTTCCTCTCCGTTCTTATCCATCCAATCGGCAAGAAGAGCGCCTCCTCGTGAAACGACCCCCATCATTCTCTTTTTTATGAGGGGAAGTGAATCCTGTAGCAGACCACAATGAAGGGTCGCAAAATCAACACCATCTGCGCAGTGCTTCTCGATTACGCTAAGAAGTGTGTCTGCATCTGTTTCCGGGTGCTCTGCGAGTTTAAATGCCTGGTAGACGGGAACGGTTCCCACAGGAACGTTGCATTCTGCCAGGACGCGCCTTCGGGTTTTGTCTATATTCTCACCTGTCGAGAGATCCATTACAGTGTCAGCACCGTATTTTACAGCGACTCTTACTTTTTCCAGCTCTTCGTCGTCATCTGAACGAGCAGGTGAAGTTCCCAGATTTATATTTATTTTTGTTCTCAAGCCTTCGCCGATTCCCAAAGGCTCAATGTCTCTATGAGCTGACTTAAGGATTGTTGTTCGACCTGCCTTAACTGAAGCGCGAAGCTTATCCTCGCTTATCCTCTCGGTAGCGGCGACCTTTTTCAAAAGTTCGTCATCCACTATGATAGTCATTTTTGCCTAATTTGAAGGCCGTCTAATAAATAGTTGCACAACTAATCTAGTTTAGCTGGTTTGGATTAACAATGTGTTATAATACATGTTTTCGAGAACAATAAAACTGCACAAGTTTTTATACCCTTATCTGCAATATAAATCACGGGTTGGGCTTGGGAGTCTGGCAACAGCTCCCCACTATTTCTCCCAAAATGCGAATATACTACTCAAATATTAGTCGTGACTAAGGTTCCTACCATTAGTCCCGAATACATGCGTTTGAGAATATCATATCCTTCACAAAAAAGATAAGCTTTTTATAGACCAAGCTGAGAATATACCCACGGGTTGGGCTTGGGAGTCTGGAAACAGCTCCCCACTATTTCTCCCAAAAATGCAACCCTAATATTATTTGACGACATAAATTTCAAAATTAGTTTTAGCTAAAGCCTAAGGCACATTCAGAGTAAAGGAACGCCACCTGTAAGAAGCCTGAAGACTGCGGCTTCCGCTGCGATATCCATTGCGTCCTTTATTTCGTTTTCGCTTGCGGAGCTCGGATTTGAGCAACTGGCAAGGAATGTCGCCTCCCACACATCCCCAATCCCAGTAAGCTCAACTATTCTTTCTTTTTCTATAGGTCTGTGCTTATGTGTTATGACCTTTTTGCCTACTTTTACTGCCGAAAGAGGGGAGCCGTGCATTATCACAAGCTCGTTTGTAAGGTGAGATATTGCTTTTTGCGCTGGCTTGATTTCTGCTAGCTGACAGACTTCAGAATCGTTTCCTATGAGTCCTCCAACACTAAAATCGCCGCTTTTCTTCATGTCAAGCTCTTCTTTTAAGTAGGCTGCAAACGAACCCATGCAGACCATTGGATTAGTGGCGACCTTTGCAAGACTCGCATACCCGATATTTGTTTTTTTCCGGTGCGCTCCGGCAAGAAGAGTCAGGTCGCAGGAGTATTCTTTAATTCGTTTTTTAAACTTTAGGATATCCTCCTTTGTCGGGATGTCCCAATAAGAGAATGCCACGCGCGGTGAATCTGGGACAAAGAGGTTTAGGGTCTTGTTGGTCTTGCCCTCTTTTCTAAGGTATGTGCAATTGACGCCCTCAGACTTTAGTTCCGAGATAATCATTTTGCCTAGATGATCGTTTCCGACACGTGAATGAAATTCGACTTCATGCCCCATTGAGGCAAGAGTGAGTGCTTTTATGGCGCCACATCCTCCAAAGGCGACTTTTGGGTCGAGTGAGTCAAAGAGCTCTGAAAGCTCGCGTGATGGGGAATCCAAATAGAGCTCAAAATCGCAGGCGTCCTTTTTTGCAGAGTCAATGCCTGTTTGAAGCAGTTTCTGGGATTCGATGCTAAGGGAGTTTATCTTGGGCTTTATTTTGCCAAAGGGAAGCGTGACATCTACGTTGGCATCTCCCAGGATAAGTACTTTAAGCGTTTCCATTCTGATTATACGACTCAAATTCCTTTTATGGCACTACTGACTTGTTTTTTCTTTAAGGCAAAAACAGTTATTATAATAGCCGCGAGTATTACAAAGAGAAGGAGTGCCGTGTGTGTGGCTGACTCAGTTACCCAGTCAAAGAAGTCGCTTACCACATTTGAGCCCGAGCCAAGTTCAGCTCCTTTTGGCCCCTTGCCAAGTCCGCTGACATCAAAGAGCTCGTAGTCGGGAGCGTACCCATCCTTATCTGCCATTACAGCCCACTTGCCCGGTTCATAAGTCCTGAATCCTTCTTCGTAGGAAAGTATTGTGCCGTTTGGGAGGATGAATTGTATTGTAGCGTTTTCTACTATGTTTCCGTTCTTGTCAACAACAGTCACATTGACGTCTTCTCCAAGAAGCTCGCCACCATCACGTAGGATGTTTAAGGCATCACTTGCGTTGAGTAAATCAAGGCCGCAAGTTTCAACCATTTGCCCGTTTCCTTGGCAACTATCGTTCTCGCATTCGCATGAACATTGTCGCGTCCTTAGACCGTTTTTGCACTCGCCCCACTCTGTGCATTCCCAGTATTTATCGCAAAGCCCTTTTGTGGGACAAGTTTCATCGTAAGTAAACTGGCAGGTTCCAGAGACGCAGTCTGGGATAAAGCACTCTGGCTGCGGGCAGTCGCTTGCTACCGAGCAGGCGCAGACATATCCGCCTGGGATACATTCTCCGTTTGAGCAGGAATCACCTTCTGTACAGAAATCGTCATCATCACAAGGCTCGCCGCTAAGGGGGATTGTCACGCACGCACCGTTTAAGCACGTGACATTGGTACACTCATTATTATCATCCAGGCATATTACTCCCTCACAAAGGTCGCATTCGCGCGTTGTGTCGTGGTCGCCAGTGCACTGCGTGTCGTTTGGACAGGAACAGGCACATTCGCGCATCTGGAGGCCGCTCTCGCAAGGACTCCAATCACCGCATTCCCAGGCAAGGGCGCAGTCTTCTTCTGTGCAGTCTTTTTCTATTGCAGGCTCTTGTGTACAGTTTGAAGTGTCAGGACATATGCACTCACAGGTTCTTGTCTGGAAGCCATCCTCACATATGCTCCAGTCTGTGCAGGACCATACGTTATTACACTCATCCTCCTCGAGCTCTCCGTCTCCGTCGATATCACCTTCCACTTCGTCTTCGTCGATTACTCCGTTTCCGTTGGCATCTCCTGCGATTTCTCCGTCATCTATTA
>CAZUDQ010000015.1:0-10526 GCA_964619365.1 uncultured archaeon | reverse complement strand
GCCTTTGTCCCAACGCTTCAGAATGCATAGAAGAGCCCATAACAGAAAAAGACTGCGGGATAATATGCTTATCAGATCAGGATTGCCCAGCAGACCAAGATTGCCAGGAAGGTATTTGCACACCAAACTGCGATACTGATGAGGATTGCCCAGGCGAATACTTATGTGTGAGTGGAAGCTGCTCCCCAACTTGTGATACTGACTCGGATTGTCCTACTGATAAAATATGCACAGAAGGCGTATGCGTCCTGGAATGCACCAGTAGCGGTGATTGCCCAGCAGACCAAGATTGCCAGGAAGGTATTTGCACACCAAACTGCGATACTGATGAGGATTGCCCAGGCGAATACTTATGTGTGAGTGGAAGCTGCTCCCCAACTTGTGATACTGACTCGGATTGTCCTACTGATAAAATATGCACAGAAGGCGTATGCGTCCTGGAATGTGACGCCAACCTAGATTGTGAAGATGACAATAATCCATGCACGGGGGTCTCCTGCCTAAATGGCGCGTGCGTGACAATCCCCCTTAGTGGCGAGCCTTGTGATGACGATGATTTCTGTACAGAAGGCGATTCCTGTTCAAACGGAGAATGTATCCCAGGCGGATATGTCTGCGCGTGCTCGGTAGCAAGTGACTGCCCGCAGCCAGAGTGCTTTATCCCAGACTGCGTCTCTGGAACCTGCCAGTTTACTTACGATGAAACTTGTCCCACAAAAGGGCTTTGCGATAAATACTGGGAATGCACAGAGTGGGGCGAGTGCAAAAACGGTCTAAGGACGCGACAATGTTCATGCGAATGCGAGAACGATAGTTGCCAAGGAAACGGGCAAATGGTTGAAACTTGCGGCCTTGATTTACTCAACGCAAGTGATGCCTTAAACATCCTACGTGATGGTGGCGAGCTTCTTGGAGAAGACGTCAATGTGACTGTTGTTGACAAGAACGGAAACATAGTAGAAAACGCTACAATACAATTCATCCTCCCAAACGGCACAATACTTTCCTACGAAGAAGGATTCAGGACTTATGAACCGGGCAAGTGGGCTGTAATGGCAGATAAGGATGGGTACGCTCCCGACTACGAGCTCTTTGATGTCAGCGGACTTGGCAAGGGGCCAAAAGGAGCTGAACTTGGCTCGGGCTCAAATGTGGTAAGCGACTTCTTTGACTGGGTAACTGAGTCAGCCACAAGATCAGTCCTGCTTCTTATTGCAGTAATAATCGCAGCCATATTGATTATAGTCTTTGCATCCAGGAGAAAAGCGGCAATAAAGCCAGAGAAAATCTAAAAGTAAGATTTTCTTACTTTTGTATAATTACTACTTATGGTATATGTAGATGGGAATCAATGGCGGAAAAGACTTAATGTCTTGTTTATTCAACAAAGCAAGTTCTTTTTATGGTATCCCGGATTAAATGACAATGCAAAAAGAACCTAAAGCGTCTAATGTGAAATGCGCATGCGCCATAATAACCGCAATATTGCTATTGATTATCATTGCCATCGCATTTAGCTCATTCTCTGAAAAAATCCCTGAAAAAAACTTGCTTCCCCCAACTCAGGATACTTTCCAACCGAAAGAAACAGTAAAATTCGCCCAAGCCCAAAATAACGCCACCCTCGCTCCTGTTCAGTATAACAGAGACGGCGGGATTGAAAATCTTGTCTTTGCAGGCGCAGGAGTCAAGGGCATAACTTACGCGGGGGCAATAACAGTCCTTGACGAAAAAGGCGTTTTAAGTGGAGTAAAGCGCGTTGCAGGGGCAAGTGCCGGCAGCATCGTTGCAACTATCCTAGCATTGGGATATGATACGAGTGAAATTACAGAGGTACTCGGGGGACTGGACTTAAACTCATTTGAAAACGGAGGCAATCCCCTCGCATTGCTAAGTGAATACGGCGTCTACAAAGGAGCCACATGCCTTGAATGGATAGAATCTTTAATAGAAAAAAAAGGCCTAGCAAAAGACGCGACTTTTAAGGATTTACACGAGAACGGCGGTCTTGAACTCCATATAATCGTTACAGACCTAAATGAAGAGAAATTCAAAGACCTAAGTTACAACACGACCCCAAATACAATAGTTGCCGAGGCAGTAAGAGCAAGCACGAGCATCCCTATGTTTTTTCGCGCCTGGAAATTCAGCAATAGCGAGCCTGATGACCACATCTATGTTGACGGAGTAGTAGTCTATAACTATCCACTGGATCTTTTTGATAAAAACGGAGTTCCAAATTACAAGACATTAGGGTTTTCTGTCACACCCATTAACAAAACGAATGATTTGGATTATAACGAGCCTTTAAAGTATGCCAAAACATTATTTGAAACAATGCTCGCCTCACAAACAAGGAACAGTGAAAATAAAGCATACAACACCAATCGCAGCATATGGATAGATTCGCTTGGAGTTTCCCCTACAGACTTTGATATCTCAAAGGAAACAGAAAATCTTCTTTACAAAAGCGGCAAGAAAGCAACAGAGGATTTCTTTAATTTATTCTATCCCGATTCCCAATAAGCAAAATCAGTTCATTTTTATGAATTTGAAGGATAACTTAGCTAACAAAATGACAGATGTGATGATACTTGCCGGTTCAAAGTCAGATTCGGCGATTGTCGAAAAGGCCGAAGGCGTCCTAAAGGACGCAAAAACAGACTATGTTATTGAATACTGCTCTGCACACAGGGAGCCAGAGCGCCTTGATGATATCATAAAAGCGACTGATGCAAAGGTATTTATCTGTATAGCAGGCCTCTCTGCGGCACTCCCAGGTGTCGTCGCATCAAAGACAAAAAAACCCGTAATCGGGGTTCCAGTCTCTTCAAAACTCAACGGTCTTGACGCTCTTTTATCAATCGCCCAAATGCCAAAAGGCGTTCCGGTAGCCTGCGTTGGAATCGACAACGGGCAAAACGCATCTCATCTCGCCTTAAGGATATTAGAAAAGGGATAATCTTGTGCAAAATGGACGAATGTAAACTAATCATAATCTTAGAGGATAAGCCGGGCGAGCTCTCTCGCTCCCTTGACATCATTGCAAAACACAAGGCAAACCTGTTTTCAGTTTCGCACCTTAGAGAGAAGGCTAAAAGCGGAAAAATCCCTGTTGTGGTGAGGCTTGAGGCTGAAGAAGATGCTCTTGAAGGCATTGTTACAGACTTCCAAAACAGCGGAATAGAAGTCACGGAAAAAAAGTTTGGCAAAAGCGGAAGTACGCGCGTTTCAAAAGAATTTGTGATAATAGGCCACATAGTGGATACCGACATTAGGGATACGATACATGCAATCTGCGGCAAAGGCGTAATAATCCGTTCCCTTGAAATCGGAATGAAATCACTTACAGACCCATCCTCGGCGTTTGTGGGAATCTCAGCAGAGACAAAAGAGGATCTTGCCCGCGCGATGGAAAATCTTGATAAGGTAGCAGAAAAGAAAGGGCTTACTATAATCCCTTCAATAGAGGAGTGAAAAAGTAAAATGAAGACTATACGTGTATTTATCTTGGGTTTTGGTGTCATCGGTCAGGGCTTTGCCCGAATCCTTCTTGACAAGTCGGATTACCTAAAAGAGCGCCATGGGTTACAACTTGAAGTTGCAGGAATCGCAGAGCGTAGCGGATGCCTGATTTCCAAGGAAGGCGGGCTTGACCTTCAAAAAGTCTTAGCACAAGGTTCATCAGGACTTTCATCTTTGCCAGACTGGCAGGAAAGCATGAACGCAAAAGAGATGTTTGCAGACGTAAGCGGGGATATCGCAGTAGAACTTGTGCCAAGCAACATAGAGACAGGAGAGCCCGGACTTTCAATGATTCGCGCGGCACTTGAATCAAATCTTCATGCTGTTAGTTCTGATAAGTGCGCGGTTGCCCCAAATTATATGGAGCTAAATTCTCTTGCCAAGGAAAAAGGACTTCTTTTCCTTTTCGAAGGTGCTGCAGGCGGTGGAATGCCTGTCATGAACCTTTATCGCGAGTGTCTCCAAGTAGATACTGTCGAATCGATAAAAGGCATACTTAACGGAACGACAAATTACATTCTCACAAAGATGTCAAAAGGCGGGATGGACCTTGAAACTGCGCTTAGAGAAGCTCAGGAGCTTGGCTACGCCGAAGCTGATCCGACTTATGATGTGGAAGGAATAGACGCCGCGGCAAAAGCAGTGATTCTTGCAAATAACATAATGGGAATTAACGCCAAGATAAGCGATGTGAAAGTAACAGGCATAATGGGCGTTACAAAAGAAGCAGTTGATCTCGCCGGAAAAAATGGTTATTCAGTTAAGCTTATCGCATCAGTAAAACAAAAGAATGGCAAAACACAGCTTTTAGTCTCTCCAAAACTTGTTCCAAAAGGGCACCCACTTGATATTGACAGCAACCTTAACGCAGTATTATTCACAACTGACGTTGGGCGTGATGTGACTGTCATAGGACGCGGCGCAGGCGGACAGGAAACTCAAAGTGCGATATTCTCAGACGTGATAAGGATAGCAAAAGAGATTTAATTCTTTTATTACTTTTTTAAATTGTTTAAAATATTGCTGACGTCATCAGAATCCTTTTCATTCTGAGTCTTTTTCTTTTCAACCCTTATTATTTCACCTACAACCGGAATCTTTTTAGCCTTGGGGAGGCTGCCTGCAAGGTCCTGAGTCTTTACATAAAAGAACTCTCGTCCGTTCTTTTCACCGACGTCAATAAGACCCCTTTCCAAAAGTACATTCAAAACGTTTATTATATCACTACGCTCTTTTCCGGAGAACTCACGCATGGCAAGCATCTCCTCAATCGAAATGTTCTTTTCGCGCTGGACTGTGATATAAACTGCGGCTTCGCCTGCCGGAAGTTTTGCAATGACGCGCATCTGGTCTTTTAAGAGTACGTTTTCAAGGCGCATCTTCTCAAGCTTCATCCTAAGCTCGGAATTTGCCTTTAGGACCTTGTCATATTCTGATTTACTGACCATACCTAACATTTTATTTATTTTAATCGTTTGAAACTAAAAACCAACAATGGCAAATATCCAGAAAAATGACATAACAAAAGCACCTATTGTAGCATCCCTTGTTGCTGCGCTCACGTTTTTTCTTCTCTATTATCTTGCAGGCCTAAAGGACATAGGATCTGATGTCGCCGGGATAAATATAGGCCTTCTTATCTCTGTTGCTTTTGCAGGGGTCGTATTTGCAGTCCTTCTTGGAGAGCTCTTATCACGCGCTCTTGGTGCTAAGTGAAGGTTTTTTACGGGCTTTAATCTAACTTAGAGAAAATCATTTCAGAGTTTATCATAAAAATGGCAAAGGTATATTATGAGAAGGACGCAGACCTTAGCGCCCTAGATGGAAAGAAAATCGCAGTCATCGGATACGGTAACCAGGGACGCGGACAGGCACTTAACCTGCGCGATTCAGGTCTTGATGTAGTTGTTGGAATTCGCCCCGGCGGAAAGAGCGACAAACTCGCTAAAGAAGACGGTATTGCGACAATGACTGTCAAAGACGCAGCAGAAGCTGCTGACATCATACACATCCTTATACCCGACGAGGTTCAGGCAAAAGTATACTCTGAGGAAATAGAATCTGGAATAAAAGAAGGAAACGCAGTTTCATTCTCACACGGATTTAACATCAGATTCGGAAGGATTACCCCGCCAGAAGGCGTTGATGTCTTTATGATTGCGCCAAAAGGCCCCGGATTCATGGTCAGAGAAGTCTATGAAGAAGGATTCGGAGTTCCAGCACTAGTTGCCGTTGAAAAAGACGAGTCAGGAAAAGCCAAAGAAATCGCCCTCGCATTCGCAAAGGGAATTGGCGCGACGCGCGCTGGTGTCATCGAAACGACATTTACTGAAGAAACCGAAACAGACCTTTTTGGCGAGCAAGTTGACCTTTGCGGAGGAATCGCATCAATGATAACAAGCGCTTTTGAGACTCTTGTCAAAAACGGATATCAGCCTGAAATCGCGTATTTTGAGGTACTCCACGAGATGAAGCTCATAACAGACCTGATTCAGTCAGGCGGCATTGAGAACATGTGGGAAAAAGTTTCAAACACTGCCGAATACGGAGGACGCACGCGCGGTTCCTGGGTAATCAACAAGGAGTCAGTTGCAAACATGCAAAAGGCCCTTGACCAGATAAAGTCCGGAGAATTCGCAAAAGAGTTCATCGCAGAGTGTGACGCAGGAATGCCAAACATGAAGCGTATGCGCGAGGAGTCACAATCCCACCAGATAGAACAGGTAGGAAAAGGCCTTCGTGGCATGTTTGACAAAAAGTAAGATTTAAAATAGCAAAGTAGGGGAGTAATCTCCTGCATTATATCTTATTTACTCGAATCTTTTTGTTATAAAGTTTAACTATATTTTTAACCCTTCTAGCGTAAGATTCTAGGTATAAGAGGTATATAATGCAACAAAAAACCTTCATTTTAAGTATAGCTTTTATCATTGCAGCCGTTGCTCTATCTCTAATCCTCCTAAATCCTTCGAGTGAGAACCTAAAACCTCCGCAGGGTCTTGCGATTGGAGACGATGACATCTATGAATACTTTATAACTCCTCCCGAGTCAAATGAAACCGGAGGTGAGGATGGAAACGAAACTGGCGAAGGTGACGCTCCGGTTTCAGAACCTATGGGAAGCTCAACAGTTGACTGTTGGAACGACAGCATAAGTCCTCACCCCATATGCTCGTGTGACGACCTAAATAACATAAGAAATCACCGCAATTGGGAGTATGAACTTCAAAACGACATAGATTTCTCTGCTTGTGATGCTAGTTACACAAGTGGCGAGGGTTGGAATCCAATCGGCGATTATTCAGATTCATTTATAGGAAACTTTAATGGAGCTGGCTATGTTATAAGTAATCTATATGTAAATCGCCCCCTTGAGAATTATGTGGGTCTTTTTGGATATGTGTCCACCGCCAAAATAAGTAATTTAGGACTAATCTCTGCTGATATCACAGGAGGCGGGTATACAGGCAGCCTTGTTGGGTACGCTCTGTATTCACTAATCTCAAATTCACATGGAATGGGCTCTGTAACAGGTAATTCGTACATAAGTGGCCTGTCAGGTTATTCAAAATATTCAGCAATATCAGATTCCTATTTCGAAGGAAGCGTCACAGGAACTGCTTCATACTTAGGTGGCATATCAAGCTATTTGGAATATTCCACAATTTCAAACTCTCATGCAACTGGAAACTTTTTAGGATATCGGCCTGTCGGAGGGATTACAGGATATTCGTATACATCTCTGATTTCAAACTCTTATGCGACAGGAACTATAGAAGGAAATTCTCTTGTTGCTGGCCTAGTGGGCGAGGCGGACTATAATTCAACAATCGTAAACTCTCATACTGAAGGAACGGTTAGTGGATACCAACACACAGGCGGCCTAGTAGGAAGTCTTAGATTCTATTCTGCGATAAGCGATTCATATTCAACATCAACTGTAAATGGAACTGTTAGAACAGGAGGTCTTGTAGCGGTTGTGGGCGATATGAGCACAATTTCATGTTCCTATGCTACAGGCACCGTCACAGGAAGCACGCAAACAGGTGGCCTTGTAGGCTTTTCAAATACAGGGTCAATATCAAATTGCTATGCAGGGGGGAGCGTTTCAGGAGGAAGTGACGCAGGAGGCTTAGTCGGTTACGGTACTGGGGGGACAATCCTAACTTCTTATGCCACAGGAGATGTCACGGGAACGGGGTGGGTTGGTGGGCTTACAGGAAATGGAGATTCAATATCAGATTCCTTTTCGACAGGGAGCGTCACAGGAGAAAGTGCTTATGGTTTTTATGTAGGCGGCATCACAGCAAATGATGCCCACATCTCAAACTCTTACTGGCTAAACCATACGGGAGATAATGCAACATTTTGTTATACAGTCCCATTTGGAAATGATAACTGTACTGCAGAAACTTTAGAGTCCTACTTCTTTGACTACTCAAATGACCCAGAAAGTTCTTGGGATTTTACCGATATATGGAACGATTCAAACGATGGTGTCACATATCCAACATTACAAGCGGTTGTAGCTGTTTCAGACTGCCCAAACGGGATGGCTGGGAGCGGAACCTTAGCAGACCCCTGCCTTATAACAAGCGCTTCAGACCTTAACTCATCAAGGATTTGCCTGACCTGTAACTATTCATTGACAACAGATATTGACATAGGTGTGGCCCCATATAACACAGGTGAAGGGTGGAAGCCCATAGGTAACATGTCGCAACTTTTCACAGGAAATCTAGATGGAGTCAACCACACAATAAGTAATCTTTACATAAATCGCCCAACTGAAGATTACATAGGACTTTTTGGACGGGCGATTTACACAAGCATAAACAACCTAAGTTTAATTTCAGTTGACATCACGGGCCATGAGCATACTGGGGGGTTTGCAGGGTATCTTTGGGGTCCGATATCAAATTCATTTGTATCAGGAAGTATCGCCGGAAGTCAGTATGTGGGTGGCCTTGCAGGATACATAGGCGGTCCAATATCAAACTCTTCAGACGCAATAACTGTCATAGGAAATAGAAGCGTGGGCGGTTTGGTGGGATATTTAGGGGGGTCAATCCTAAATTCTTATGCTACAGGAAGTGTGACTGGAACAGACTCCAAGGTGGGCGGTTTGGTCGGGTATGCTCTAGGGTCAATCACGAGTTCCTATGCTACAGGCACCGTCACAGGAGGTTCTGAAACAGGCGGCTTGCTAGGAAACGCTCAGAGTTTAACAACAATTAATAATTCCTATGCTACAGGCACCGTCACAGGAAGCTATAACCTAGGCGGTCTAGCCGGCTATTTAGACAGATATTCAACAATCTCAACTTCCTATGCTACAGGCACCGTCACAGGAGAATGGCGAATAGGCGGCCTCGCAGGATTCGTATACACCTCACTGATCTTAAATTCATATGCCACAGGCAGCGCTATAGGAAGCGGGTTTAGTGGGGGACTAATAGGATATCTGTATAGTGGTTCATTAGTCAATAACTCTTATGCCATAGGAAACGTCACAGGGGACACATATGCAGGCGGCCTCGCAGGGTGTCTAAATATAAATTCAACAATCAACAATTCATACTCAACAGGCATGGTAACGGGGATTAATGACACAGGCGGCCTCGCAGGATCTCTAATTGCAGGTTCAAAGATTCTAAACACCTACTGGCTCAACAATTCAGGTGATGATGCGAACTCTTGTTACTCTGGAGGGAACGAGAACTGCACAGAAGAAACTGACGTGCACTACTTCTTTTATATCTCTCACGAACCAATTGCAGAGTGGTACTTCCCGCCATGGGATAATTTCTGCGACGGCGACGGCTACCAGCCCCTTGCCTGGCAGAATCTGACAAACCAGTCGGCATGCGGTGGTTACTCACCTTTACCAAATGGTACAAACTTCACGATAGGTTTTAGCGCAAACCCAAGAATTATCAAAGAAACAGGCACCGTAACTTGGAGCCTAACCATAAACAATATAGGCGCAAGTGCTGCAAACCTCATTGTCGTCCCTTCATGGACAAGTAGCTTTTCTCAGGCGGTCGGCCCGCACGCCTCAGAAGTCTTAAACTGGACTCAAAAAGTATCATGTCCGACAACTAGTGTTACTCGAAGCGTATCTGTAAGCTCTAGTGTGCCTCCGACAATAACAAAATCGGCCTCAGCCACAGTTTCAGTCTCCTGTACATCTTCCTGCTCAAAAGACTGGGAATGTACAGAATGGAGCGAGTGCATTGACGGGATACAGACAAGAGAATGCTCATGCGGATGCCCGGATGACTCTGATTGCACAGGCAATCACGATACTGAACGGGAATGCGGAGTCATCTCCTGTGATGGCATCATATGTGAGGATGACAATAATCCTTGCACAAGTGTCTCCTGCATAAACGACGAGTGCGTCAAAACAGAAAAATCAGGTTCATGTGACGATGGCGACATCTGCACAGACGGGGACTCCTGTAAAGACGGACTTTGCATGCCCGGAATGTATGTCTGTGACTGCAACACAGATACTGATTGCCCTGAGGAAGACTGCATTGAATCCTCCTGCGAGGGGGATACATGTGAATTCAGTTTCGATGACTCCTGTGCCGGAGATAACTGCGATAATCTCTGGTCATGTACCGACTGGAGCGAGTGTTCAGACGGAATCCAGACTCGCGAGTGTGACTGCCTTTGTCCCAACGCTTCAGACTGCACAGAAGAGCCCATAACAGAAAAAGAGTGCGGGATAATATGCGTATCAGATCAGGATTGCCCGGCAGACCAAGATTGCCAGGAAGGTATTTGCACACCAAACTGCGATACTGATGAGGATTGCCCAGGCGAATACTTATGTGTGAGTGGAAGCTGCTCCCCAACTTGTGATACTGACTCGGATTGTCCTACTGATAAAATATGCACAGAAGGCGTATGCGTCCTGGAATGCACCAGTAGCGGTGATTGCCCGGCAGACCAAGATTGCCAGGAAGGTATTTGCACACCAAACTGCGATA
>CAZUDQ010000014.1:0-11762 GCA_964619365.1 uncultured archaeon | reverse complement strand
AGGCAAGGTCATGTGCATAAACGACGCATCCACCTTGCCACCCAGCCTCGGCGTCCAACCTTTTATTGGATAATTGCCTAAAGCTAATATGAAAGTTTCCCCCTTTCTCCAACTTTACAAAGATAATGAAGGAACCATCAAAAGTCTGTATGGCTCAAGTACCAAGTTAGCAATACTTGATGCACTATACGAAAATAAGCCTCATAGACTCTCTGATTTGAGGTACAAATTAAACTTAAACGCGCCAAACACTTCTGCTAATTGCAAGGGTCTTATGGACCTTGGGCTAGTGGAAAAACCTGACGGAGATTACACATTAACTGAGTGGGGAGAACTGGTACTAGAGAGAATTAAGGAAGAATTGCAGTTTTACTCAAGCTTAAATAAATTTAGAGAATACTGGGACAGTCATATTCTCTCCGGTTTGCCTGAAGAGTTCAGGCAAGAAATAGGCCTCTATGCTACTGCAGTCCTCTTAAAACCCAAGGCGGACGTAATTGATTATCCAGATAGGCGATGGATTGAACTGTACAAAGGAGCTAAAAAAAGATTGTGGGGTGTTACTCCCGTCTTCCGCGACGATTATATGGAAGCAATCATGCAGGCAATCAACAATAATGCAAAGGTCCAATTGATATTTACTAAAGAGATACTCGATAGTATGCTTAGTAAGATACCAAAAGACCAGATATCAAAACTGCGTTCTATGAAAAATCTGCAGTTTTTCTTAATTGAGGACCTTTCCATAGCATTCACAATAGGCGACGATTTCTGCACGATAGGCTTCAAATCCAAAAAAGGACCTTCAACTTACATGGACATGTGTATAGAGAGCTGGGATCCAAAGTGTGTCCAGTTCCAGTTGAGGCTGTTTGATTATTTCAAAAAGAAGTCGACTGCCGTCAAATTGTGAGCGCACTTGTGCTTTTGGATATCTACCTTTAGATTAATAAATCTTTAAGGCACCCATTTCTTTTCTTACACTTAGCCTTCAAACTAAGGCGTGATGGAACTCCTATCATTTATTTTAATATTTGCCGCAGCTCTTCTTGGTGGGTTTTATGGCAGCCTTAGCGGGGGTGGAAGTCTTGTTACAATCCCTGTAATTCTCGCATTAGGTATCCCGCCGCAGATCGCAATAGCATCAAACAGGGTCGGCGTCATAGGCTTAGGTGTTGTCGGCTGGGCAGGCTTTGCAAAGAAGGGGTATGTTGATAAAAAATTAGGATTTATAATTGCAATACCCGCCGCCTTTGGTGCAATAATCGGAGCGTATGTACTTCTGGCAATAGAACCGTTTCTCATTAATTATATAATTGCAGGAGTCACGCTTTTTGTCCTGGCGCTAATGGCGCTTAATCCGCAAGCTGGTATGAAAAAGATAGATATGAGCCCCTCAACTAAGAGGTATCTACTAGGAGCCACAATCGCATTTTTCCTTGGAATCTATGCGGGCTTTTACGGAGCCTCATTTGGGACTTTTCTAGCCTATATGATGATATTCTTTTTTGGTCTCACTTTTCTTGAGACAGCAGGTACCAGAAAGATTGCGGTTTTATTCTGCGCGATAATATCGGGCACCATATTTATCTGGGCAGGGCAAGTGAACTGGGAGGTAACTCTTGCCGTACTTCTTGGGATGACACTTGGCACTATTCTTTCGTTAAAATACGCCGAACGCCTTGGCAACAAATGGATTAGGAGGATATTTTTTGTCGTGGCAATTGCCGCAAGCATTAAGCTTATCTTTTTCTAAGCTTTCTTCTTAGGCTTTTTCTTGGGAGCAGATTTCTTCCCTTCCTTGATCTTTTCTAACTTTTCAACAAGTTTGTCATAGTCTTTTTTCTGGACAAGGCCAAGCGACTTTAAGCTTTCAGAGATGCTCTTGTCAATATCTTTTGCAAGGGCATTGTGGTCTTTTTTCTGCCTTTCCATGACCTTTTCAGCCAGCGCCTTTGCTTCTTTCTTGTCAATTATCCCCATCTTTTCAGCCTGGGTCAGATATTCGTTTAGCTTCTCTTCGGCAATAACGCCAAAGCCTGCCGCAAGGAGAATTACCTCCTCAATTATGCTTTTTGTCATTTCAAGTCCATTAGATTAAATCTAATTATATAAAAATATACTTACTTTTATACTATTCCTGATAAGAATAATGAACTTAAAAATGGAACTAAAAGATCCACAGATCCTTATTGCAATTATCGCAGGTATAATTTTAGTAATCGCCATTGCAGTCTTCTTGACAGGCTCCGCGCCCGTTGTAGAAAAGAATGTCACAACACCTATTACAAAAGATGTTTGCGGCGATGGGGTTTGTTCTCCCGGCGAAACAGGTGAATCATGCCCTGCCGACTGCCGTGCACAAAAAAGCGAGATAGAAAAAGTCATAGGAGCCCTTGACACCAAAAAATGCGAAGGCCTTTCAGTTGCCGATGCAAATTACCTTTCATTAACAGAGAAACAAGACTACTGTTCGTGTATCAACATAACTGAAAAAAGAGACGCCTGCAGAATTGCCCTTCTTGATAACCTTTATTACACAAACGCAATAGACACTTTTGACCCAAGCCTTTGCCAGTACATTGTCTCTAAGGAAACAAGGGATGCGTGCACATCAGTATCAGGTTCCGGCAAGGCGTATGTGGAAGCTACCGGTGAGTACCAGACACTTGTCTTATCATACTTGTCAAACCAAAATTATGCTGAACTTATGCCCCTTCTTGAACCACTATTAATTGAGCATCCTGACGACGCATGGCTCTTATCTGTTGCAGTCGATGCTTATTCAAATCTTGCCTGGGAAAGTGGCCCAGAAAGTGGAAATGCAACAAAGGCGATAGAACTGGGCAAAAAACTCGTTACACTAAAACCTCTTGATTCAAACTCGTTTGTATCTCTAGGTCATGCTTACGAGGCGGTCTTAATGCCGTTTAACGCTTCAGATCAGTATTCAAAAGCTCTTGAAATGGATGCTAAAAATATTCCAGCGCTTGTTGGGCGTGGACACGTTTATGCATATGCAGGCATCCTTGAGAATGCGACTCAGGATTTCCTTGAAGCAAAGGAATTAGACCCAGATCATAAGTACACTGAAATATACCGCCAGCTTTGCAGTATTCTTAGCACTAATGATAATTACTTAACTGAGGCAATAGAAGATTGTGAGATAGTTGTAAACTCAGATTCAAGCCTCCTGGCAACAGAAAAAGCAGATGCATACATCTCAATTGGATATCTGCAGACAAGGGCTGGAGAATACGATGCTGCAATAGGCGCATACGAGATGGGTATTTCGTTCTTGCCGGAATACGCCCCGCTTTACTCAAGTATGGCACACACGTGTAGCATTGAAGGCGATTATAAGAAAGCCCAGGACAGCGCGCAAAAAGCAATTGCAATAGATGCAGGCAGTTCAGCAGCATACTATGAGCTTTCCTATGCATTATACAAGCAGGGTATGCTTGACCAGGCAGAAACGGCTGGCCTTAAGGCAGCAGAACTTTTGCCAAGCGATGAGACACTAATTGCGTCAACTGCATTATCACTTGAAACAGACATCTATGCAAATCTTGCAAACATATATTCAGCAATGGGTGAGGGAGACAAAGAAGCCGAGTATGCGGCAAAGATATCAGAATAAAAATGGACTCTAAAACACAACTGGGAATCTTAATAGGACTAGTACTTTTGCTTATTCCGGCAACAGCACTTGCGGCAGCACCGGGGCCAGCTCATGTAGTTCTTGAAGATGATGGCAACTATTCCTGTAATTATATAACTAGAGTCAACACTTGGGGAAATTGTATACACCACGTCCAGGAAGCAACAGATGTAAACTGGAATTCCGTGCGCGTTGCTTCACCTGCTTCTGATTGCGAACACGTAGTCAGTTTAGAAAAATATTGTAATTCAAGACCTTCTGCAAGGATAAGCCTTATAAAAAATACGGCGGATGAGTTAATATGTAGAGTACTAAACTACGCAGATTCAGAAGGGGACGATTTGTCTGTCACATATATCTGGTCACCCTCTGGGATTCATGTTACAACAGACGGCCCAAAAGACGTATCTGAGAGCTCTTCTTTTGATTCTTATGTTGAAGGTGAGACTGTTGCTTGCGACGCGACGGTTTCTGATGGAGAAGGTGGAACGATAAGTCTTCATACAACAATAAACACACTAATTATAAATAATCCGCCGGCAACACCTCTGATTTCAGTAGAGGGTGGATTTACAACAAGTCCTTTATCAGCCGTCATATCTGGATATGATCTATGTGGGCCAGATTGCCCAAATCCCAGTATACTCATTGATTCTGACGGGGACATAGTATCATTTGATTATGAGTGGTACAAAAATGATGTTAAAACAGCTTACACAACAGCAAGTGTCCCAGACTCAGCACTAGTCGAGGGCGATATCTGGAAACTTAAAGTAAGGGCATTTGACGGGATGGACTTCTCACCCTGGGCGACATCGACTGCTGTGGAAATCAGGGAAGTTCCTGAGTCATTTATAGCTGATACATACCTTACATCCCACACAAGGCAAGTTCAAAGGAGCGTTTCTTGTTATTGGGAACGTATTGGAATCTTTTACCATGGACCGAACTGTATCTTGATTTACGATGATGACCTCACCTATTATACTAGCTCTTACGCGAGTTCTAATGGAGGTTCCTGGAGCCGCTGTTCAGCGGCATATACACCCACAGGCCAAATGGTGGGGACATGTAAAAGAGGAGTCAATTGCCGTCACGATTCTTATGCGGTTCGCAATACCTGCACGGGCACATATTATTGCAGTAACACATATGGCGGTTCTTATTCGACAACAATGACTGTTACCGAAAGCTACCAACTCTGTAATTATATAGATGCAGTAACAAGCTGGACGTCTTGTCAGGATCATACCCAGTATGCATCAACTGTAAGCTGGGCAACGGTAGAATCAGAAACGTGCGGACATGCAGTTCCTCTTGAACGTACATGCAATAATGTTCCTTCAATGCCTGCGGCGCTAACAATTCCTGAGGATTCTTGCATAAACGCAGACCTTGAGTGCAGGGTGACAGGAACAAGTATTGATTTTGATTCAGCTGATGAGATAGAGTACCAGTATGAGTGGTATTATGGTGGTACAAAGGACGATTCAAAGACCTCGCAAAGCTCGTCTACAACTGCGGTTATAATCCCGGCTTATGGACAAAATGGAGAATGGGCTTGTCAGGTGACGCCACTTGACGACTGGGAGACTGCCGCGGCTCAAGGGTGGTGCGTGGAAGACGCATGTCCGCCACAGTCAAGCTATCCTGTTGCAAGTGCGGATTCTGATGTCGATGAATGTATTGATTGTACAACAGACGCAGGAGCATGCGACCCAAGTCTTTGTCCTGAAGGTTATTATGAATGCGTTGGCGCGACATCTGGCAGCTGTTACTGTTATTCTAGGATAAATTGTACTGATGAAGAATCGGGTGCATGTGATCCCTCACTTTGTAATAGCATATTACCTTACTGCAACGATTTAGGCAGTTATTGTGGCTGCAGTGCCCAAAAGGCCTGTCCAGCAGGACACCAGGCATGTTCAAGTGATGCTGACTGCCCGGCAGGAACGCCAGACTGCAGAGATGACGGTTGTTGTTATGAATTCACAGAGTGCGAGAACACAAGTGCTCCGGGTGCGTGTGACACAAAAGATGATTGTCAGACTAAACTTGGAACTCTAAATACCCAATGGAAGTGTCAGGAAGACATAAGTGCATCAAGTGGAAGCATTAATCCTGATGATTGTGAAAACTGCGCGTGCAAACAGATTCTCCCCTCTTGTAATATTGAAGACGGCATACTGCTAAATGGTGAAAGCTGTGACTCGGATGATGACTGTCCAGATGGAGGTTTCTGCAGTCCGGAAACTTGTCAGTGCGTTTGTGAATCACCGACTGAGTGCCAGGCGGCAAGTTCAAGCTGCTCTATATATGATGATTGTGAGAGCGCGTTTGGCTCTGGGTGGAAATGCTCTGAAGTAATTGACGGTGGGGTTACAACCTGTGATTGTGTTAAGACGACAATAGAAAGCTCTTGTGGCGATGGCTCCAAAGATGCTGATGAAGTATGTGATCCGATGGCAGACCCAACAGGATGTCCTTTAGGCGAATCCTGTACAAGTTCATGTGAATGCAGAGTCGAGTGCTCTAATGCGGGTGCATGCGATGCGAGTTTATGCGCTTCAGGCGAGGCATGCGTTCCTGAAGGGGCTGATTGTTATTGCAGTTCCTGTACTCAAATCTCTTTTGAAGACTGCAATAGTGATGCTGATTGTTCCAGCGGCAGTTGTGAGGGCGGTATATGTTCTACAGACGGAACCGCGCTTTCAGGGTCGGCTTGTGATAGCCCCGTTGCTCAAGGAAACGGATATTACTGCCAGCCGCACGACAACGCCAATTCAGAAATAAATGGTCAGAACTTCAGAGGCTACTGTTTCCCAGATGGCTATGCTTCATGTGCCAAGACTCTTGACCCGGGCGCCTGCAATGAAGATTATACCGGCGAAGTGACTTGCGACTTCCTGACAGAATCCATTTCAGCTGAGCCCGTAGTCTTTAAAGAGAAATCAACGCTTACCTCCAACAAGGCAGGTATAAACATACCCTGGGACTTTGATGTTCAGTTCGGACAAGGATGCACGGTATATTCTGACACTCTTGGAGTAAGTTCAATAGAACACGGCTCAACAGAAGAAGTCGGTACGGTAACAGTTGAGGTACCAAAAGGATATGTGTGCGAGTATAACGTTCTAATGACTGCGCCTTCTGGTGCTTCAAAAACACAGAAATGTTATGTCTTTAGTCCAGAGTCATTGCTTCTCCCCAGTGAGAGCGTGCCTGAACTTCCGGCGATAACTCATCCGCTTGGAATGTACTCGACAAGTCCGGCAGACGCCGCAGAAGCATACACCAAAGCATTTATCGCAGTAGATAATTGTCCGGGAGCTGAGGATTCCCTTACGGGCGCAGCAGCGTTCCTCAGGTCGTGTAATGAAGGTGGGGCAAACGCAGACCTTTCATGTCGCCTTGCGCAGTACTACTCACAGCGCGCAGAAGAGGATATGAACTTTGGCAGGTGTTAAATCCTGCTTTTTCTTCGTTTTTCTCACAAACCTTTTTATACCCTTACCTTCAAAGATAGCGCTTTCTTCCACATTGGAGGAAATAACAGGCACCCGCCTTCTCTGTTTAGGCGGCTATGCGATAATTTTTTGCATTAGCCCTCTAGTTAACTAGGTGGTTGCCATAGTCAATAAATATATAATGGCAAAACATCACAAGCCACGTTGTGGATCTACAGGGTATTCCCCAAGGGTCAGGGCAAAGAAGGAGACGCCCTCAATAAGTGTGTTTCGTCCTGAAACAGAAGTAGGAGCTTTAGGCTTCCTCTGTTACAAAGCAGGAATGACACACATTATTGCAAAAGACCTAAACAAAGGCAACCCGACTTACAACATGGATGTTCAGATTCCAGTAACAGTCCTTGACTGCCCGCCGATGAAAGTCATTGGCATAAGAGCATACGTTGATGGATATGAAGGAACTGAATCCCTCACTGAGATATTTGCAGAAAAACTAGACTCCGACCTCGCGCGTTCCATACAAATCCCAAAGGAAGTCAAAAACGCCGAAAAGGAAAAGAAGGTCGCAGACTACATGGATAAAATCACAAAATTCGTTCTTATTATCGCAACTCAACCAAAGCAGTCAGGCATCGGGAAAAAGGCGCCTGCTGTAATGGAGCTTGGAATCGGTGGTGATGTTTCTGCACAGTGGGAGTACGCTAAAAGCATTCTTGGAAAAGAAGTTCCAATCGCAGATATTTTCTCTGAATCAGATTTCATTGATGCAATAGCAGTCACTAAAGGAAAAGGATTCCAAGGACCCGTTAAGCGTTGGGGAATCAAGATACAAAAAAGAAAAGCCAAGCGTGCAGGGCACATGAGGCATATAGGTTCAATTGGTGGTTGGAAACCGGCAAACGTCTCATGGCTCGCCCCTATGGCAGGTCAAATGGGATATCACAACAGAACAGAATTCAACAAGCTCATACTAAAAATTGGTGAGAAGGGCGAAGAGATAAACCCCAACGGCGGTTTTGTCGGTTACGGCATAGTCTCCGGAAACTATCTTATGGTAAAAGGTTCAATTCCCGGTCCAAAGAAAAGAGCCATTGCACTCAGGACTTCAATCAGACCTCCACAGGCCAAGACCTCATATTCAATAGACCACATTTCAACAGCCTCACAGCAAGGGGCATAAGAATCATAATGGCAGAAAAAGCTACATCAGGAACCAAGAAGACAGAAACGAAAGTAAAAAATACGCTTTCGGCAAAGATTCTTAGCCTTGAAGGAAAGGCAACAAAGGATATCAGCTTACCTGAGGCTTTTGAAACCGAGCTTCGCCCCGACCTAATACAAAGGGCATTTGTCGCAGAAGCGTCATGGGCTCGCCAGCCGTATGGAACAGATCCTCGTGCAGGATTCGAGTCAACAGCAGATTGTTTTACAAGAAGAAGAGAATATTACAGGCTTACAGTAAACCGTGGAATGTCAATCTTGCCACGTCAAAAGCTCCCTGGCGGTGGTCTTGGACAAGTCAGGTTCGTCCCACAGTCAAAAGGCGGTCACAGAGCACACCCTCCAAAGGCTGAGAAGATTTGGGAGAAAAAGATTAATGAGCGTGAGTGGATACTTGCTTTGGCCTCAGCAATCGGTGCAACAACTAACGTTTCTTTAGTAACCGGAGAAAACCGCAACCACGCAGTCTCAAAAGACATAACTTTACCACTTATTGTTGATAATTCCTTTGAGTCCATCAAAAAGACAAAGGATGCAATGGCAGTATTTGAGAAACTAGGACTCTCAGATGATATCGTGCGTGCAAAGGATACAAAAGAAAAAGCCGGAAAAGCACGCACAGGCAAGAAGAAGACAAGAATATCAGCACTTGTTGTCGTCTCAGGTTCATGTGATGGTGCGCGCGCGGCAGAAAACATTGCAGGTGTTGATGTGATTGATGTTGACGACCTCACCGTAAGGCTTCTTGCACCAGGCGGAAACCCGGGCAGGCTGACTCTCTGGACAGAAGGCGCAATAGAAAAATTATTAAACTAAAACGATGACACTACTCTTTCCAATATTGACTGAAAAGTCCTTTGACCTCCTTGAAAAGGAGAATAAACTAGTCTTTGCAGTTAAGGATTCGGCAACAAAAGGAGATATAAAGGCCGCAGTTGAAAAGGAATACGGAGTTAAAGTTGAAAAAGTCAATGTACTTAACGACTTTGCCCGTGAGAAAAAGGCGATGGTCAAACTCTCACCGGACTCCGATGCGGGAAAGATACTCGGTGATTTAGGATTAATGTAATAAAATGGGTAAGCGACTAGTATCTCAGGCAAGGGGCAAAGGAGGCCCATTATATCGTGCATCGTCTCACAAGTTCGTCTCAGACTCAAAGTATATGGGTCTTAACGAGTTTAAAACTGGTGGTGTGATGCAGGTAATCGATATTGTCTGCGATACTTCCAGAAGCGCACCTCTTGCAAAACTCTTAACAGAAGACTTTAAGACGACATATCTTGTCGCCCCCGAAGGACTTTGTGTCGGGGATATTTTGGAGTTTGGAAAGAAAGTTCCAGTTTCAACAGGAAACTTAATGTGCATCGAAAACATACTCGAAGGAACTCAGATATATAATCTAGAACTTACTCCCGGAGACGGCGGCAAGCTTGTTCGCGCCTCAGGACTCAACGCATATGTAGTTTCACAGGATGCCGAGACTAAAAAGACAATAGTCAGGCTTCCATCAAAAAAGAAAATCGAAGTTCGCTGGGGTTGCAGAGCTACAGTAGGCTCTGTTGCAGGTGGCGGACGGACTGAAAAGCCCTTTATGAAAGCAGGCAACCGCGCTAAAAAAGAACGCGCACGTGGCAAACTTTATCCAAAGACTTCAGCCGTTGCGATGAATGCACAAGACCACCCGTTTGGCGGGCGCACAAGTATTGGTCGTGCAACATCTGTTAGCAGAAATGCTCCACCAGGACAGAAAGTCGGAAACATCGCACCAAGAAGAACTGGTGTTAGAAAGAGCAAGATTAACAATTAATTATAATGGCAAAAAAAGAGTTTTTATTTCATGGAAAGAAGCTTGCAGAGCTTCAGGCGATGAGTATCAAGGAGTTTATAGTGCTCCTGCCATCACGCGAGCGTAGGTCTATTGAGCGTATGTTTGCTCAAAAGGATAACAGCGACATGTATAAACTTTATCTTAAGATAAACGCGAAAAAACCAAAGATAAGAACCCATTGCCGTGAGTTCGTAATACTCCCCGAGATGGTGGGTACGACAATAGCAGTTCACAATGGAACTGAATTCAAGGACGTTATCATCGTTGATAAGATGCTTGGTCACAGGCTCGGCGAATATGTCCTTACAAGAGTATTCTTAACACATTCGACACCGGGAATCGGTGCTTCGAAATCAACTAAATTTGTATCGGTGAGAGCATGAAGGTCGGTTACGCATATACTCCGGAAGACGAAAGCTTCGTCGCAAAGGCTTGTGGAAAAGAGCTCCGCGTTAAGATTAAAGACTGTATTGAGGTTTGCGCATTTATCCAAGGCAAGAAAGCCAAGGATGCACAAAAAGTACTCGAAGATGTCCTTAACGAGAAAGCACTTGTTCCAATTAAAAAGACCAAGAAGCAAAGCGGTCACAAAGCAGGAATGGCGCCATACGGTGCACGCCCGGTTAAAGCGGTCGGCGAAGTTCTTGATGTCCTTAAAGCCGCCATTACAAATGCAGAGTTTAAAGGTCTTGACGTTGACAATTGTGTAGTCATATCGGCCCTTGCATTGCGCGGGCACAAGATGCGCCGCAGGCGCCCAAAGGGTCGTCAGGCAGTATATGAAATCCACTTAACAACAATCCAAGTGTTCCTTGAGGAGAAATCAGAATAATGGCTATTGAAAGACTATTCATAGGCGAAGGCGTTAAAGAGGCCGAAATCAAAAAGTACCTGACTAAAGAACTAAAAAGGGCTGGCGTCGCCTCAATTAAGATACAGAGGACGCCGCTTGTAACCCGAATAGTCCTTGAATGCGATCGTCCTGCAATTGTTATCGGACGAAAGGGTCGCAATGTCAAGAACATAACACGAACCATAGAAGAAGATTTCAAGATAGAAAAGCCAGAACTTGAGATTAAAAAGGTTGAAAAACCAAATCTTGAACCTACAATTGTTGCATACCGTATCGCATCAGCTCTTGAGCGCGGAATGAATTCAAGGCGCGTTGGATACAGGGCACTTCAGTCTATAATGCATGATGGCGCAAAAGGCGCAGAAATCTCACTTTCAGGAAAGCTTGTTGGAAAAGGAGGACGTTCACGTGTCCTTAAGATGAAAGCAGGATACATGAAAAAGTGCGGAAAGCCTGCAATCGAGCAAGTTCTTCACGGTGCAACAATAGCAACATGTAAGGCTGGTGTCATCGGCGTTGAAGTTAGCATCGTTCCACAGGGAGTAAGATTCCCCGACGAAATAAGTATTATTAAGCCAGAGGACTTTGAGATTGTTGAAGAGGCAGTCGAAGCAATCGAATCCAAAGCTGAAAACGCAGTAAAAGAGACTCCCAAGGCAAAGCCTGAAACCAAAGCTAAGGATGATGCGCCAAAGGAAGCTCCAGTTGCAAAGAAAGTAGTTGCAGAAGAG
>CAZUDQ010000013.1:0-27078 GCA_964619365.1 uncultured archaeon | reverse complement strand
TGTCTCCGGCTATTTCGCCTTCGTCTATTTGGCCATTGCCATTGGTGTCTCCAGCTATTTCGCCTTCGTCGATTACTCCGTTGCCGTTTGTGTCTCCAGCTATTTCGCCTTCGTCGATTACTCCGTTGCCGTTTGTGTCTCCCGCTATCTCGCCATCGTCTATTACTCCGTTACCGTTAGTGTCTCCGGCTATAACCGGCAAACATGTGCCGTCCCCGCAGAACTCGTCATCAGCACAAGTCCCGCAAGTCCCGTTGCAGCCATCAGTTCCGCACTCGTTAAAGGCACAGGAGAGCTTACATATTGTAAGGTTCTCCTCTTCGGACTCGTTATCGTTTATATTAAGGCTTATGTTGCCTTCGTCCCAGCAGACAAGGACATAGTTCCAGGCATCCTGGATTATTGATGAAGAATTTAAGTAGTATGTCGAGCCATTATATGCCCACTTGTCAATTAGGGTTGTTCCATTCTCAAGGTAGGCTTCGTGATAGCTTGGCGATGAGTTGTCGCTCCAGAGGTACTCTGTGTCATTACTTTGGGGTTTTATCCAAAGCGAGATGCAACCCGCTCTTGCCTCAAATGAACTGAAATCTATGTCGAGTCCGTCGCCATCTGAGAAGTTATAGACGTTTCCTTTTTGTCCGTCATATGTTTTACCGGGGAGGCCTGCACCTTCAGTGTATGGGTATTCTGTTATAACTCTATTTTTCTCAACGATTGTTGTCGGATTGGTATAGTAATAGAAACTGTAGTTTCCAAAGACTATTGTGACTTTTGATAGGTTTTCCTGCTCTGTTGAGACATTTAGGTTTACTTGCGTACTCGAAGTACTTGTCCCGTTGTCTGGCGTCGGCGGGACAAAAGATATGACGCCATATATCCCTAGAAGTTGTGAAGGGCCTTCAGAGTCGTTTCCGGTGTACTGACCTACTATGAAGATTTCTTGGCTGTCGTTTGATTCGTTTGTATCAATGAAGTATTCATAAAGCTCATTTTCGCCGATTGCAGCACTAGAGATAAATGAGAGTGAGACTAGAATTGAAACAGATAAGGCTAGTATTATACAAATATTCAGGGCATTCATTTCTAGTCCATTTATTGGGTTCAGTCCAATAGGTTTAGACCAAGAAAGTATTAAAACAGTTAAATTCTTAGTTTGGGCTAATGCTAGATTAATTAATAAAAGAAAAAAATGGGTGGGGAGTTAAAGTCCCCTTAGACCTTTTTTCTTAGCTTTTGTAGGTAAAAAAGATCCAAGTTCGCCCTTCTTTGATTTCATCAGGAAGAACAGGGCGACAATCACTGCAATTACCACTAAGACTATGATAATCGGAAGTACATCTCCGGATGCTTCTTTTTCGATTTCTTTTATGTCGTCTTCAATCTTTTTTATGTCGTCTTCAACCGTTGTCTTCTCATCAGGCTTTACGACAGGTTCTGTTTGCCGTGCGACTGAGAATTTCTCGGTTATAAGATTGCCATCTTCGTCTGTAAACTGCACTTCCCAGACACCAGCTTCAGGCACTGTGAACTTTGCTTTGCCTCCAACAAGAACGACTTCGATTGCTTCGCCCTGTGGAGTGTTTAGTATTACAACACCTTCAGCAAACTTGCCGTCTGCGTCCATGATTAGCATGACAAGCTCTTCACCGACGCCAGGAATATTCTCAATTATAACCTTTGCGACGCACTTTCCACAGTCTTCGGGACAAGTAAGGCAAGTCTCGTTGCCTGCGCAGTTACCGTTACCACATGTCTCAGTAGGTAGAGTTGGACTGTAGATTACCATACTGCCACTGCCGCTTCCACCACTGCCTGAACTACCGCCACCGCAATTATATGTTCTTCTGCTTACTGTAGCCGAGCCTAATACGTTATAATACGAGTTATTATTTGTCGCGTTTGCCGTCACATTGTTTATTACAGCTGAGGAGCCCATTGTACTTGTGTAACTCCAAGTGGAACACGCATCTGCGGCTAAGTTTGATAGAGTATGCGTTTTTGAAAGCTCCGTATCATTTAAACTTACATTGACTGTGTAAAGACCGTTGTTGCAGACGGCTACTCTCCAGTTAATAGTGCTGCCTCTGCAGACGCTACTCACAGTAGATGTCTTTGTGATGTTTACTGCAACACATCTATTGGTGCAACCTAATGTCTGCATATCCTCAGTCCAGTTGACACTTGTATCACAGGTGTTATTTGTCGCATTGAGGTTTCTGGTAGTCATGTCATGTGCTGCATCGTAATAAGCTCCAGCACTTTGGTCGTTAAAGCACATCACTGAATCAGTCATTGTGCTGTTTACCACATCAAAGCCACCGACACCGTCTTCTTGATTGAATTCTAGTGTAACTGCCGTCACTGTTATATTCGTGTTGTTTACAGTAGAGTCGTTAGTCCATATCATAAGGCCACTCCCATTGTTATATGACGCTGTCGAATTTGCAATAGTTGAATAGTTGATGTACTGGAAATACATTCCAGTCCCATTGTTGTAATTACATGTAGAATCATTGATATTAAGACCCACGACAAGTCCACCAGTAATTCCACGCCTGTAGTTTGAATTTGCAGTTAAGTTATTAACTGTAGTCGTATTTGAGAAAGTTACCAAAAGACCATCAGCCGCGTTCTGGTTAGCAATAACATTTGAAATTGTTGTCGAACTTGCTCCAAGTACCCTAATACCCATGTCGTCGTTACTGCTTATTGTAGCGTCTGTTATTGTGGTGTCATTTGGCGTTCCAGAAGCATTTATGACATATACACCGTTTTCTGAGTTATCAACTGAAATCAAGTTACTTATTGCTGTGATATTCGATGCAGTTATATAAACACCTGAAGCGCTGTTGTTTGTTGATAAGATATTTGTTATTGTCGTATCGTTTCCGTTTGAAATTTCTATTCCGTTTCCACTACAATTATACACTGTCAAATCTTCTATTGTAAGTCCGCCTACAATATTTGCATCAATTCCACTAAGAGAGGATAAATATATCGTGAGGTCGCTAAGTGTTGTGGAGTTAGTGTTATTCAACGCCACTCCTGGCCTATCTAAATCATATATCATAGAATTTGAGATGTTAGCATTATTTGCAAGGACCCAGATTCCAGTACCCCTAGTATCATTTATTATAAGGTCATAGACTGTTGCATTGGCTGCACTTATGTTAACACCAATTTTAAACTGTGTCAAAACTCCGCTAAATACTGTCGCATATGGCGCAGTTGCGTTTATCTTTACTGCCGCGCCGTCTGTGTCGTTGTCACCATCAACAGTAAACCCGGCCAAATTAAGGGTGATGTTTGACTCGTTTATTATGAAACAGTCGCCATCGTCATTTGGTATGTCTGCTGTTAGCTGGTATACCGTATTTGAGTTGTTTAGTATGCGGCAGGCTGAAACTGTAGTCGCGCCGCATATGTACCTGCAGCCAGAAGCCACTGAATCATCAGCCCAGTTTGTATACACTGTACAGGTGTTGTTGTCTCCTGAGTTCTCACCAGTCACTTCTGCCATTATGTCAACATCGTTTGAACATAATATATTTGCATCAATTGAATTGTTTTCAGCACCGTCTGCTAGATAAAGTCCTACCTCATCTGAATTAGTAACGGTATTGCCAAGAACTGTATTATTATTGCCTTCAATCCAAATGCCCCAATCACTTGAGTTTATTACATTGGTGAGTATTGTGTTGTTAGATGCGTTTATTAAAATCCCTGTTATGCTCACATTTATGTTGTTCTCTGAAATATTGTTTACCTGTGAACTACCATTTATAAGGATAGATACATTCTCATCTGAAAAATTATTGCCTCGTATTGTATTTAGTGAGGCATTTTCAAGAACTATTGCATATTGACTGTTGCCCGAAAAGTTGTTTTCAAATATTGAATTTGAAACACCTTGGTACATATAGATTCCTGTTTCGCTATTGTTTTCAATAACATTATAACTCAGGTTTGAAACCATTGACCATGTGTCTAAATAAATTCCAGCCGTATTGTTGCATATTGTATTGTTTGTAATGTTGTTAAATGCGGCAAATATCGTGAGAATCCCCACACCATTTCCATTTATCTGGTTTGAGTCAATAGTTGTGTTTTCTGTAAGCATTAAAACAATAAGGCTATACGAATTATTGTTAAGTGTATTGTTGAAAATCGTGCTATTGTCAGAATCTTCGATATATACCCCTACTGAGTTGTTACTGAAGTTATTGGCTCCTGCGTATGTAATGAATGATTCGTCCTCAATTCCGAGTGCATAAGTACAATTGCTTATGGAATTATTCAAAATATCGACATTGGTATCGTTTTCTACGACGATGCCCCATTCAAGAGTCACCGCTATAAGATTCTTAACAGTTACATTATCCCTACCTGAGATTACCACTCCAGCTACATCATCTGAGAGGTTTCCAGTTATGGTAGAACCATTTCCGTCGATTGTCACATCATCTGCCGTGACATATACACATGAATATGTGTCGGTCACTTCAAGAGTCGCACTTGAATTTACTTCGTAGTAACCTGAAGCACCGGCTTCTCCGCCACAACAGCTGACAATCCATGGATCCCCAGCTGTCCCAGTTCCTGATGGGTAGTAACACTGTACAAGATTCACCCACATGGAAGATGAATTGCCGACATGCCCCGCGTCATCAACACAAGATACGCTTAAGGTATAATTGTTATAAGCAACACTCGCAAGCTCATAGCTCCACTCCGTTGTTGAAGTGTTTGTCATGTTGTAACTTGTTCCATTGACATCAAGTGTACAAGAGAGTACGTCAAGGTGTGTGTTCACCTGAGCTGTGTAAGTATCTGTCATAAGGGTCGCATTTGTTTGTGTGTCCCATGTTACAAGCGGGATTATTGTGTCGACATCAAGCCAAGCAGGACCTAATCGGTAGGATTGGATGCCATCATTGCAGGTCACATTAAGCGTGTGATTGCCTTCATCAAGATTAGAGAAATTAGTGTACCATGTAGGGCTAGCATTCAACATATCATATGAGATATACCAACCTGTGGCGTTGGTTACACCTAATTTGCACCAGTCCACATCCTCACTTACATTTACAGTTATGTTTACCTCGCTTGTCGTGATTATGCTGTTTACTTCGGGGAATGACCAATTTACTGAAAGCGGATGCGTATCCACATAAATCCAGCCAGGGGTTGAGTTTCCTCTGTTGCCTGCAAGGTCCCAACAGTAAGCTTTAATGCCTGTGTAATTGCCGTCACTAAGGTTACTTGTTGGAGTATAAGTCCAAGCAGTGCCTGAGCCTGTCATAGTGCGGTTCGTCCCATTAAGCGTTATCCTACAAAGTGAAACAGTCTCGCTTGTAGTTACATTTAGTGTCGGCGTTGAGTCGTTTGTGACTGCATTCAGATTACCACTTGACCATGACACTGTTGGTGCGACAAGATCGACATTAAGCCAAGAATTGTTGCTCCAGTTCATAAAGCCGTAAGTGTCTATACAAAGGACGTCAAAGTTTGTGTAATTCCGATGAATGACGGCAACAGACCAGTTGAATTCTGTGCCTTCTGTGTCATTTACTGGCTGAATCGTGCCGTTAAGGTAAAGAGTACAATTGCTTGTCGTCTTTGATGTGGTAAGAGAGAATGTGTAAGGCGTCTCGTTGGTTGTGACGTTGACATTATTTGTCGCCCAGGTTATTACGAGTGGGGGAACACCCGTTATCGTGAGATTTAATCTGGGTGTACTACTTGTTAGAAGAGTCCAATTTGAGCCAAATCCATCAGCATAAGAACAAGTAACGCTTACATTATCAGATGACCCACAATAACTAAGAGTAACTTTATAATAATTATCTACAATTCGTGTCTGTGAATTATTAACATAACTTCCACCGCCTGCAAATATTGTTGTGACATTAAGGGGCGTTCCCATAGGGACGGGACTTCCATCAGGTAGTGTTATAAAGCCATCAACATATCCTGGTGTCCAAGGAGATGAGCAAGGAGGATCATCAGCTAATATACTGGAAGTCAACATTAAAAGAGTTAAAAGTACTAAACTAGATAAAATATAGTTTCTTTGAATCATTTTAGTTTAATTATTTAAGATTAGTCTTATTTAAATACGCTCATATTCCCAGACGTAACCCGCGGCCACAGGAGTAAATATATACCCCACACCAGGATCAAAACATTCAAAATTTGCTGGGTCAGCAACCCAAATATTTCCTATACCTGTAAAATGGGTGTAAGTGACTGAGTTATAACGGTTTGTACCTGTATTGAATCTATATATTGTATCTCCTACTGAGGCATTAGGAACAAGTTCACTAAAATTGCATTGTCTTATTGGACTATTCCATGCAACAAGGTTCATTCCAACAGATTCACCTTGCCCTGCAGTTAATATCTCAATTGATGCATTGCTTGTATTGACTTCTCCAAGAATATTTACATTGTATGAAGTACCAGAAGCTGGAATGTAAAAATATCCTAAGCTTGCGTCAATGGTAGTAAAGCTTGCGGGATCGGCAACCCAGATATCGCCCACTTCCGGAAAATTCATGTAAGTTGCCGAATTATAACGGTTTGTATTAGTGTCGAACCTATATATTGTATCCCCTAGGGACGCATTTGAAAAAATAGCTTCAATACTGGAGTTAGTTGGTGTTATTGGTAAGGAGATTATAGAGGTTGAAAGACCTAGAGTTAACATCAATAAAAATGCCAGCATAAAGACTGTTGGTATTATGGCTCGTTTCATGTTGGATTGCAATTCTTATATTAAATGGAAGTTCACATATAAATCACCCAGAAAGAGCATACTTTTTCTTCGTCTTCTTTTTAGGTAAATAGAAATATAATATTAAAAGAACTACAAGCGCAGGTATAATTATATAGATAAGGTTTAAGCTGTCATTTTCTTCATCGTTTCTTTGAATCTCTGGCTGTTCTTTTGTAGCAGTATCAATTTGCAATGATTCATTGTTAATGGCTTCTGTTTTACTTGAGTTTGAGTCTTGTTCCCCTGTTAGAACTTCATCATTAGTTTCTTCTTTGGGGGACTCTCTAGGTATATTCTCTTCTTGCTTGTCTTTTGGAGGGTTTTCAGACGTTTTCGCATCTGTTTTTTCGGGAGCATCCTTTGCATTTTCTTGTAAGCCTACCCAGTCGGGCTCTTCCTCAAGGAGAGTTAGCTCATTATCTATAGTTATATTAAGTTCTGTGAGGTCTTGAGTCAAAACAAATGTGTTGGTGACGGCTTCGGAGTCTTTTCCGACAGTTATTTCAAGAACATCGACTCCAAATTCTGAAACTGTAAGGGCACTAAAGAAAACATTATCCGGCACGCTCGGATTTGTCGGAGTTACTTTTGAGATTTCATCCACCGTCCCGTCCGAGCGGATAAGCTTTATTGTGATGGGCGTCCCTGCCGGAGCGGCACTGCCGTTTGAATAAAATACCTGCCCTAAAATACTGTGGGGCTGGTAGAAAGGAACATCTGCAACTGCGCTAAAAGAGAAAAGCACGACTGCAAGTAATGAGAAAACGGCAAAAGAATAGTTCATTTTAACGTTGAAACTAGTCACTCAGTAAATAAAAATCTTTGTCCTTAGAAGAAATCCTGGGAACTTACCAATAAACGCTCGCATAAATCCCGGAGGAGTATGGATAATATCCGCCGTAGTAGCCACCATAGCCTCCACCATAGTAGCCGTAATTATAACCATAGTCATACCCATAACCGTAGTTGTAATAATTTGATGGGTAATAATAGCCGCCGTACCCCCCATAATACGTTGGGATATTTGTCGGGGCGTAGTATGTCTGATAATTTGGAGCGTAAACCGTGTTATAATTAGAATAATATTTAGTGCCGCCTGTTCCGTAATAAGATATTGTAGCCTGCGCGCTTGCAATCAGAACAAATGCGAAAATTGCTGCTAGGACAAATAAACTTATGCGCTTCATTTGGAATCAGGGATACTACAAATTAAAAGTATAAAAAGAATACTGGCGTTTGTCCCCTTCTTGTGGCAACCCTTTTTATGCTATTAGCGATAAAGTATCCACTAGAAATGAGCGAAAAGATTCTTGGTACCCTAAAGAAGCTCGGCCTTAACAACTACGAATCAAAGGCATATCTCGCCCTGGTTTCAGGTGGCGTATGTACGGCAAGTAAGGTCGCAGAGAGTTCTGGGATACCGCGAGCAAAGGTTTATGAAGTCCTTCGCAGCCTTGAAAAACAGGGTTTTACTATATCAACTTCAACGCGCCCCTCAAAGTTTAAGCCTGTGGGTCTTGACGGCATTGCATTTAAGCTTCAGAATAAGGCTGAAAAGGAGTTTAAGTCCAGGATTGAGCAGATATCAAAGATTCACGACGAGCTTGAAAAGAACTTAGTTTCAGTAAAGTCAACGGCTGCGTCTGATGAAGAAATGGTTTGGATTCTCCGTGGGCGGGATAACATTTATAACGCAATTGACGAGCTTGTTGACGAATCGCACAAAAAGATTGTTGCGGCAACTACTGAAAAAGGGATTATTAGAAAGCTCTTCCGCCATAAGGACAAACTCAAAAAAGCCTCATGCAGAGGGGTTGACGTGCGTCTTCTTGCTCCTATTACTCAAGCAAATGCTGAAGTTGTTGCTGGCGCCCTTGAAGATTTCTTAATAGGCCATGGTGGTGAGGCAACAGCACGATTTGTTCTTGCCGATGATGATAAAGGGATTCTTATCCTGCACGGCGATGATAGTGAGGGTCCGGGTCAACACGCCGAAATGGGTCTCATGATAAAAAGCCCGTATTTCATCCGCGCCCTTGGTCACTATTTCGAGAAAAAATGGGACGGCTCAGAAAAGGCACATGAAAGGCTAGGCAAGCTTAAGTGCGAAAAGTAATTTTCATATAAAGTCTCATTATAACTAGCATAAAATGCCAAAAGGTTCACGTAATCCCCATCCTGAACTTGGTAGACCTGTCAGAAAACCCAGGATTTTTAATGATAAGGCCCTTTGTAAAAGTTGTGGTGCGTCGAAAACTTGTAAAATGAGACTTGGCGCCCCTATAGTAAAACAAGTTTCCCGTAATGGTGGAGAAGCTCTCCCTAAACACTGCGCAAATCTTAGAAGTCCAGAGGAGCTTAAACTGGCAAGACAAAATTTACATTCGCCTGATGTTCCTAGTGTCAAGAGGCGGGAATCTGGGGGAGATATAGTTGAGGGGGTACATATCAAAAGCCCGCGAGGAAGTTTTTTTATGGCAACTGACTACAGTGTATTCACATATCCTGACAATCCCAGGCTAAATGATGAGGTAATTGCAACAGGACAATGTGCTATTAAAAAATTTCCGTTCAATGTTTTAAGGTATCGAGTTAGATAGCTTTAAATGATGTTATTTTAGTAACAATCCTCACGATGAGAAAAGCAAGTCACCATATCCATAAGCCCAAGAACCCTAAGGCCGTATGTGAAAAATGCGGTTTTGCGAGTAGCTGCCGGATGAAGGATAAGGCAGAACTTGTGCGTGATGATATGACACAAGCTACTTGGAACGGGTATCTGGAAAACCCATCTAATATGATTGCTTATTCTGATATGAACGCTTATTGTGTTAACCGAAGATGTCTGGAAGGCGTTCGCATCGCAGGGGATAGACTTAAGCGCGCACTGGAAAAGGAAAAGCTTGTCGTCAAAAAAGAAGGCAATCTAGAAATCATGGGGGCTGATGCAAGCCTGATAAAAAGAGGTTTTGTTGACACAAAAGGAAAATTATATGTTTATAAGGGGCATGACAAAAAGTCCCCTGAAGTGATTGCTACAGGACAGAGTATAAAACTTAGCAAAGACGTTAAAGCATTGCTTAAGGAGTCAAAGAAAAAATGAGAAAAGCAAGTCACCATATCCATAAGCCCAAGAACCCTAAGGCCGTATGTGAAAAATGCGGTTTTGCGAGTAGCTGCCGGATGAAAGGCAAAGCGGAGCTTGTGCTTGATGATATAGCAAAGGCCACTTGGGACAAATACCAGGAGAACCCTGATGTTATGGTTGCTTATTGTGCTAATCGGAGATGTCCAAGGGGGACCCGAGTTGCAGGGAATAGACTTAAACGCGCGGTGGAAAAAGGAAAGCTTATCGTCAAAAAGGAAGGCAGGTTAGAAATCGAAGGGGTCGATGCCAGCCTTAACAAAAGAGGCTTTGTGGATTTGGACGGAAGGCTGTACGTCTATGATGGGCATGATAAGGATTCCCACGTAGTTCACAGCACTGGACAGTATGCGAACCTGGATAAAGAGACTTTGGCGCTAATTGAAAGGCGAAAAATGGCTAAAGCAAACAAGTAATAACCCCTTAGAATATGAAGCCAAGACCTGCCCTAAAAGCTCCTAGAGACAAACGAGCCGTCTGTCAAAAATGCGTAACCTTTAAGCTTAATAAGAACTGCAGGATAAAAGATCCAAAGCTTGTGGTTCTAGACGCTAAGGAACAAAATTTGCCCCTTACGGACAATCCTGCGTTCTGTGCATATTATCGTTGCGAGCGGGGGAGAGCGCACGCAGTAAAACAATTGAATGCAACCGCTAAAGGTGGTAATCATCAAATAAAATTTCATGACATAAAACCTATAAAAGGCGTTGATGCAAGCATAATTAAAACTGGTTTTGTGGATAAGGCGGGCAAGCTTTATGCATATAAAAATCTTGACCCCAAAAGCCTGCAAGTAATGCCCACCGGTCAAAAACTAAGTGAAAAGGAATTGGAGGGAAAATGATAAGTCGAAAGAAAAAATCTCCACTATACTCTCCAAAAAAACCTTCTAGCATTTGTAGGCAATGTAAAAAGGTTAGGGTGTCTTCTGAATGGATAAATAACAAATGTCTAAGGGAGGGCAAACCCGAACTAGTTGTTGACGACCTTCATAGAAGCGGACATTATGTATTAACTGAAGGTATTGAAGACTTTTACTGGCCATATTGTGCTAACTTTCGTTGTGGGAGGGGGAAAGGCATTGCAGAAAGGAAACTCACAAAGGCAAAGAATACTGGCGTATTTAAAACTATGAAAACGCCGGAAGGCAAACTCATCAAAGGCGCTGATGCAAGTAGTGGTATTAAGTCGGGTTTTGTTGATGAAAAAGGTATGCTGTATGCATATCATAATCATGACCCGGCTTCGGGGATTGTGATGCCAACTGGTCAAAAAGTACAAAAGAAGCCAGCAAAGGACTGATGAGAATAAATCCTTTTCCGAGACTTAAATTCAATCAGTTTCAAAATTAGAACATGCCCGGGGATTTTGTTGTGGTCGATATTGAAACTACTGGCCTTAGTCCGCGCACAAGTGCCATAACTGAGATTGGGGCTGTCATCCTTGACTCTTGTGGGGAGAAAAAAGAGACCTTCCAGACTCTTGTCAATCCCAGGCGACCAATCCCATGGAGTATAACCAGGCTCACCGGGATTGATGATAAGATGGTGCAGGATGCTCCGACGATAAGTGAAGCTCTTCCCGATTTTCTTGAATTTTTAGGAGATGGGAAGTTTGTCGCGCACAATGCATCTTTTGACCACAGCTTTCTTAGCCTTAATGCACGCAGTTTAGGGCACGCGTTCCCAAAAGAATCTATATGTACGCGAAGGCTTGCGACAAGACTTTTTGCAGAACCGCGCTCAAAGTCGCTTGGCGCGCTTTGCTGTCATTTTGAACTAAGAAATGATAATGCCCACCGGGCGCTTTCTGATGCAATGGTTACAGCAGACCTATTCAAAATAATGCTTGAGAAACTTTATGCCTGTGATATCAATGAGGCTAGTGACATCATAGAATTCTCAATTATGTCATGCGCGCAGGCAAGAAGACGTATCCATTAAAAGTAGATTAGACTGGTGTTATTTCCTTCTTCGTGGCTTTGCACTTCGCAACGGTCTTTTTTTAATCCCGCCCTTCTGTGGTTTTATTTTATGGGTTTTTCTTGCGGCAGGAGCATTTAAGTGGGGTGCGGGAAGTCGTATTGTCATTTCAACACCTTTCTTTCCTGCGCCACTGTCCCAGTTCTTTGCGATAAGAACACGCTTGGGTGCTTTTCTTCCTGCTATGTCCCAATGTTCCTTTGCCATTTGAGCTACAGAAAGAGTTCCCTTGCCATGCTCGCCACTTTTGGTTTTGGTAGTAAACTCTTCAAGTCCTAGTTTTTCCTGGGCTTCAGGACCGAGTTCTGACCCTGTGTTGCTAAGCTTTATTTGGTATTCTCCCCGTTTTCCTACGAGTTTAAGGGTCATCTTATCATTAGGTGCCATATGTCGTTTTGCATTATTGACAAGGTTGCCAAGCCCCCTGTCAAAAATCTCTGGGTTTACGCTAACAAGCCTTACATTTCCTGCATTGAGTGGTTTATACTCAATTCCGTTCTTTTTTGCATAGTTCTCAAGCCTGCGATTAATATTCATGCGCCGCATCTTCTGTTTTAGCGTCATTGGGGCATTTTGCATTGAAAATGTTGTCTTTTCTGTTTTTATTGATGTATCAAAAAAATCTGAAATTTTATTCATTTGTTCTTGTTTCTTCAAATCCCCTTTAGAGGCCCGGCTTTTATTTAACGTAATAAACTTTTGTATCCTTTTACTGCGTTTAATCAGTTCTTTTTGTTCTATTGACAAGTCCTCCCTATAGTCTTCAAGAAGCCGGTTGCGCTCATCCCGATTAGACACATTAGTAAACTTATCTTTAAACCTATCTTCCACCGCAATTAGCTTGCTTGCTTGCTCTGCAATATAATAATTTGGCTGGGTGCCATGCAGATACTTAAAAAGTTCGAGTGTATCTGGATCAAAATGCTTCTGATACAAATCCGCCAAACCGTTAATGCCGTGTATATTGGCTCTATGGTCATGAGCAAATGTACCTCGCCTAAGCTTAAAGTCTTCATCTGAAAGTTTATGGGCGTCTGGGCGGTTCATTCTGTTATATTGTTCTATCTCTTAAAGGATTAAAAATCACTATTTTTTTAGTTTCTCCGCGCGCATCTTTTCCTGGTCTAAAAACGCCTGGCGCAACCTTTGCGATTCAATTTCCTTGGCAATCTCCTGGGGATTTGTGGGATTTTGCTTTAGAGCACTTTTCCTTAGATTATTTGCGGTTTTAAAGTGTGTGTAGCTTTGCTCTATGAAATTCGCCCGTGTCTTTGCATCAAGCTTTGCGCCGGACTTTTCGAAGTTCTCCTTAAGCGGCGCAATTCTCCTTCTTACAAATGCCCTGAACTGAAGGTTGTTCTTGTGAGCCATTTGAGCTGGGCTTTTCACTGGAGTTTTTTTTGCTTTCTTGGGAGGTCGCATGCTCATTAGGTATATTAACAGTAAATAAGACTTAAAAGAATATCGCTGATGCTAAGACGTATCAAAAAAGCGCCCGAGCGGGGATTCGAACCCCGGTCGTCAGGTCCGCAACCTGAAAGGATGTCCTGGCTACCCTACCCGGGCATATCTATAGGTAAAGAAGATAGCGCGATATTTGAAGATAAACTTATTAAAGGTTTTGTTTATTCCGCTTGCCCACGTTTATAGAAATAAAAGACTGCTACAAGTATTATAGCAACTACGAGGATTATTATCCATAATGGGAAACTTCCTTCCGTTGTATTCTGGGGACTTTGGGTTGTCGTGGGCTCTTCTTTGGTTTCTGTCCCTGCACCGTCCCACTTGCAGATAAGGTCGTTAAAAGGATTTGTCCAAGGAACAAAGTTCTCCATTTCCCAAGTGACTTTTGTACGGCCGTCTGATACAGACTTAGTGTAATCTCCAGGTACGCATTCGATGTTGTCTACACCCACAGGAAGCAGGAACTCAAAACTGCCTTTTGGGCTTATGTGATTGTCTATTGTCTTACCATCAAAAAGTAGGTTTATATTATAAGCATAAATATCGCCATAATTGGGTTCTTGCATGACAAGCTTTACAACCTGTGTCTCACCAGGCCCCAGATTAATCGGCCAGCCGTCAAGCTGCGCATCAATTCCTTCAAGTTCTTCACCATCAAGATAGAGCTTAGTGTCCCCTGGGGCATAAAACGCTGCCCCCCAATCAGAGATAACTTCGTCACCTGGGTTTTTAATTATGTATGTGGCATTGACCCTCGCGCCATCATTGCCTACATCAGAGATTACCTTGACCGAATCGACTTTTAAAAGACCTGTATATCTTTGGGAGTCAGTAAAAGCTAAATCGTTTAGATATCCTCCAGACCATTCAAGAGTTTCTTGATCTAGTCCTTCTAAAAAGTCAGTAGCACCTTTCTCGCACCAAAATTCGATATTATAACGCTCGCAATAATCGTTTTCGCCTACTGTGATATCCGTTGCTCCTGATGCGACAAATGCGAATGCAAAAAATGCAAAAAATGCAATTCCCCCCAGTTTTCTTGAATTCATTTTATTGTTTTTTATTTTATGGGGTAGTCGAAACAAATACCGACTTAATATCATCGACCACCTTTTTCGGAGAGGCCTGATATATATATGTGCCCGTAGCTCCTATTGTTTTTCCCGTACTTGTTGTAAATTCCCCTATTTTTGGCCATGCTGTACCGGTTACCCAGTCTCCTGAGGCTTTGAACACATAAACTGTCCCATCATAAACAGCTATAGTACCGCTTTTAACTGCAGTACCTGTTTTACTTGCCGCATTTGAAAGAGCATTTGTTGTGGCAATCGTTGCATCTTTGATACCCACTGCTCCTGTTTTAGTGGCCCCATAAGTCCAGCTTGCCATATTTGAAATTGCATTGCCTGTTGTGCTTGTCATCCCGACGATGCTGTATGGAGTTGCATCTTTGCCACTTTCTGTGTTACCATCCCAGATGTACCCTGCAGCATTTGCAATACCTGTGCCAGTAGCTTGTGCGCCAGTTCCAATTCCACTAACGATATCGGCAGGGCTTGTTGTATATAATGTATTGCCCACATATTTTGTTCCGTCCCAGGTGGCTCCGCCGACATACTTGGTTCCGTCCCAAGTAGCTCCGGTTACGTACTTTGTTCCGTCCCATACTGTTTGTGCGCCTTCGCCTATTTGTTCACCAACGTATGTGGTTCCGTCCCAGGTGGCTCCGCCGACATACTTGGTTCCGTCCCAAGTAGCTCCGGTTACGTACTTTGTTCCGTCCCATACTGTTTGTGCGCCTTCGCCTATTTGTTCACCAACGTATGTGGTTCCGTCCCAGGTGGCTCCGCCTACATACTTGGTTCCGTCCCAGGTAGCACCGGTTACGTACTTTGTTCCGTCCCATACTGTTTGTGCGCCAGTTCCAATTCCACTAACGACATCAGCAGGACTTGTTGTATATAATGTATTTGCAATTGATTTTGTTACATCCCATGTCGCAGACGACGCGTCCTTTGTGGATGTCCATACCGGATTGACTACATATTCGTTTGTCTTTGTATACAGATACTCTGCGCCATCTGCAATACCTGAACCAGCACTAAACGTTACGAGTTTTGTTGCGTCCCAGACATCATCAACTACCCATTTGCCATCAGTATATCGGTATTCTACCCCCTCCAATTCATGAATAGTTCCGTCTTTAGGATTGCCTATCTTATTGTTAAGTTCTTTTGTGTTTTCATCAGAGGCTTCTGCAAGATAATTCCAGGTTGAGGTTGCGCCAGAGTCAATTGCTGATATTGCATATTCACTACCTTCGCCTATTTGTTCGCCAACATATATGCTTGCGTCCCATGCGGCTCCGCCGACATACTTGGTTCCGTCCCAGGTGGCACCCGTTACGTACTTTGTTCCATCCCATACTGCTTGTGCACCTTCACCTATAGATTGACCTACATACTTAGTCGCGTCCCATGCGGCTCCGCCGACATACTTGGTTCCGTCCCAGGTAGCACCGGTTACGTACTTTGTTCCGTCCCATACTGCTTGTGCACCTTCGCCTATTTGTTCACCAACGTATGTGGTTCCGTTCCATACGGCTCCACCGACATACTTGGTTCCGTCCCATACTGCTTGTGCACCTTCACCTATAGATTGACCTACATACTTAGTCGCGTCCCATGCGGCTCCGCCGACATACTTGGTTCCGTCCCAGGTGGCACCGGTTACGTACTTTGTTCCGTCCCATACTGCTTGTGCGCCAGTTCCAATTCCACTAACGATATCAGCAGGGCTTGTTGTATATAATGTATTGCCCACATATTTAGTCGCGTCCCATATGGCTCCGCCGACATACTTGGTTCCGTCCCAAGTAGCACCGGTTACGTACTTTGTTCCATCCCATACGGTTTGTGCACCTTCACCTATAGATTGACCTACATACTTAGTCGCGTCCCATGCGGCTCCGCCGACATACTTGGTTCCGTCCCAGGTAGCACCGGTTACGTACTTTGTTCCGTCCCACACAACTTCTCCTGCGCTTGTGACACCATCCCACGCATCTTCTGATACAGAAACTATGCCTCTCCAAGCTTGATTTGCAAGCGTCGCACGCTGTTTTTCATGCTCAATTTTAGCTTTATTTGCATCATCCTTAGTCACCTCAGTGCCAAGGTCTGCAGTAGTTTCCACTTTGCCTTTATCAGCAACGCTAAGGCTTGGTGATCCACCTGTTTCAGCCGTTCCTATTTCAATTTCCGGCAACGCCTCCAGAGAAAGACATCCACACCAATTAGAAGAGAATGTTCCATATCCGTTTTCCTCAGTTCCTTTGCTCTCATCGTAGGGGCATTCATACGACTTCCCTTTTTCGCAAATAGTGACTTTCTGGCGTCCCAAATTGCCTGTAGGATATGCCGACTCCATTGCAACCATACCTGTTGTTGAGCAGGGAGCAAAGCCCGCTATAAATGTTATTTTACCGTCATCTGTATCTTTTTCCCAGTAGACTCCAAGATTTTGCCAGGCCCCCGACACATCGTCGGACTTTGCCTGCGCGCAATATGCGTGATCCTCTTTTGGATCTTTTACATAAGTGTCTGTTCCTAAGATTGCCGCTGTACATGAACCTTTTTCTTCAGTGCCGTCAAAATTGCAGACAAAACCGTTAAGGCCTATATAAGCGTAATCTTCACCAGTTACATTTAATGCATATATCCCGTCGTTGTCTAAAGCATAAGCAGAGCCTGTTGAAAAATCTGATGAAGATAACTGAGTATTCTTTGATTTCTGTTTTGCTGTTGCCGCATTTATGCAACCGTATGCTGTCGCATTGACTATCGAGTAACCCTCTCCGCCGTTTTCTTTATCTGCATTTTGCTTGTTTAGCGTTGCGGCGACAGCCTGTGGGGTTGTCGTGGGTTTATTGACGATATCTGCTGCGGACGCAAAGACATAGACATGACCATCCTCACCAGGATTTAGGATAAGAGCGATATAATTGCTGTTTGTTTCTTTGCTATCATCGCTGATATATGCTAGAGGAGTTTTTGACATACTGTCTTTGTATTCGAGCTCCGTTTCAGCAAGGCCATAGGCAGCTCCCTTATCACCGTTTTTAGTGTAGACTAAAAGGCTTTTTGCCCAAGGCTCATCAACATAGTATTTGACCTTGGATTCATAATCGCTTGCATCCATGTCGCCTATTGCTTCGGCCAAGTCTTCTGCAGCGGCCTTAAGAGCCTCCTGGCTCGCACCTGCTACAAGTATCTTTTGGACTTGAGCTGTTTTTCCAGAATCAGGAAAAGTTTTTGTTTCCACTCCGCATGATGCATAGAATCCCGAGCCGGAAAAATAAATTTTTCCGTTGCCGTCTGTTAATATATTGGAGTTTGGTGCTGTAGTCTTAAAGTTATCTTTATAGATTTCGCAACCGGACAATGTTGGGGAATCTCCCATGGAGGGCGTCCAAAACTCGATTGCCATGACCTTTGGGTGACTTTCTAAAGGTATCTGTCTTCCTGCTACGGCCGTGTAGCAATAAAAGAATCCGTCGCTGCCTTGCTTTCCTAAAATAGGATTTTTAGCTTCGCCCTTAACATCATCAACTGTCGTTGTGAACCAGCCTGCAACGGTGCTTCCGACTGAGGATTCGTCACTTAATTCCTTTTCAAAAATTTCCTTTGCAGCTTTTCCCACAGGCATATTGTCACCGACAAATGCTACACATGTCCCCGAATCAAATACCATCGTGGGGTTTGTCGCCGAGTCGATTTTCACATACTGCGCACATGTTCCTGCAACAAAAAATACTGCAAGGACTGCTATTGTCAGGAGAAGAGCTTTTTTATTCATTTTGTTTTGGAAGTTTATTAGTTTATTGAAAAAGAGTTAAAAGGCTTTTATACCTCCACCCTCAAAATCACACCGCAATATTATTATAAAACAATAAATATCTAAATTTTAAAATGGCTGAAAGAATTTGCATGACATGCGGCGGGCGCGGAACAACAATCGTTTCGTTCCCATGTCCCGAGTGCGGGGAAGGTCTCCTTCGCTGTGCACACTGCCGCGCGATGAACAATATGTATAAGTGCCCCAAGTGCGGTTTTACGGGTCCTTAAATAAATAACGAAAAATGGGTGAAGTATTATCAAACATAAAGGTTATGCCGACAGGAACTGATGTTGATCTCTCTCTTGTTGCAAAAGAGATTGAAAAACTATCCCCTCACGCAATAGCTGAAAAGCCTGTTGCATTTGGCATCAAGTGTCTTGAAATCCAGTTTATCCGTGAGGATAAAGATGGAGGAACCGACGAACTTGAAAACACGATTAAAGCAATTCCGGGTGTAGAATCAGTTGAGGTAACCGGCGTTACGCTCCTTTAATCTCTTTCTTTTTAATTTTTGTTTTAGGTTCTGACCCAGTTTACTCTATTTTTGTAAGTTCGTGGAAGTTTATACAACAGCTTCGAATTTAATGTCTTTTCCCGCGTCCATTGCCATCATCAACTGCCGTCCTTTTTTAGACTTCTTTTTCACCTGAATCTCGCCTCTTCGTGAGACTGGTGCCATGAGTATCTCTTCGCCGTTTGCAAGAACTCGCATGTAACGCCCTGCATTGTGTTTTCCTGCATTGATTACGACTGCTTTACTTCCCGAATCTATCGGAACCGACTTTCGCCCGCCGCCTGTTTTCTCCTGCATTGGGTTTACGTTTATTGAGACACCAAACTCGCGCTCGATGCCGTTTATGGTCGAACCGCCGCGTCCGATAAGCCTTTTTATGAATTTCTCCGGGACGCATACATCAACGTTGGTTCCGTTTGCCTTGATGTCCGCCTCTGGGACAAATCCCATTATGCGGTCTTCAAGTCCTTCTGAAATCTGTGCGTACTCCCGCGCAGCTTTTGCCGCGACTTCTTTAACTGGAATTACAACAACCTGCTCGCCATATGTATAAATCTCGTATTCTAAATCCCCTGACTCAAAGTCTGTGACTTCAACGACTGGCCGTGCCAGGTCTTTTTCTGTCATCCCAGTCGGTGTTTTAACAGTCATCTTAAGGGTGAGAGTCTTTGAGACCTGCCCCCCTTTTATGAATATAAGGGTGTCAATGACCTGGGGTATTACGCCAAGCTCCACTTTTCCGACAAATCTTTGTATGGCGTCAATTGCAAGAGAACCGTGACAGACTCCAATCATTCCGACGCCGGCAAGGCGAAGATCCTCAAATATCAGGAAATCGTCGGGTTTTCTTACTTCGTCATAGACTGTGTAGTCCGGACGCACAAGAAGGAGTATGTCTCCGGTGTTAACCATTGAGCCGTCAAGTGCTGAATATTGTGTTATCTCCCGACTGACCTGTAAGTCTCGTGGATGCTCCATAGTCTTAACAGTCTTTCCAAGGGCGTTGTAGAACTCAGCAAGAGCGCATGCAAACGTTGATTTTCCGGCACCAGGAGGCCCTGCAACAAGTATTCCCTCTGCTCGCGACTCAAGCCTGTTTTTAAGCTTTGCTGACATCTTGTAGTCTTCTAGGCAAAGAGACTTTATCGGACGTACCGCCGTAATCTCTGTACTTTCTGAAAACGGGAACTTTGTTATGACGATTCTATATGGGCCAAGCTGAATTACTGTGCAGCCCTTCTTTTCCATTTCAATCATGCCATCGCCATGTCCGTCGCACTCGTCAAGGAATTCTCCGATTATCTCTGCTATTTCGTGGGAGTCAAGAGGTTCTTTTCCTGCATCCTCAAGTTTCCAGGCTCCAGGTTTTCCGCATTTTCTTGTAGGAACAAGACCTTCTTTTATGTGAACAGACATCGAATCTGTTGTGAAATAATCTTCAATTAAAAGTCCATATACGCTTTTTGCTTTTGTCATTGTATTCTCTTGTTTATTCTTTTCTGTAAAGGAGCTCTTCAAATGCGGCATCAACGTTCTTTTCAGCCGCGCGCGCCGACTTTGCTATGTCTTCTGTTGGCATGTCAATACGCTTTATTACTAACATATCGCCGATAAGAGCCATTCCCAAAAAGTCGCCTGCGCTAAGCTTCATCCGCCTTCTAAAGCCTTTTGGGATTACAACCTGTCCTCTTGAGGAAAGGGTCGTAAGTTCAGTTTCGATTTCATACGAGACGTTTTTTTCCATTTTTAAGTTTAAGGTAATTATCTCCAAAAAGTAAGAAAATCTTACTTTCTCGGAAATACCCGAGGAGTATTGTCGGGTTACGTTGTAACCCAACTTAAAAAATAAGAAAATCTTACTTTTGACTTGAAGATATTGATACATGTGAGATAAAAAGTAAGAAAATCTTACTTTCTTTCGAAATACCGAAAGGATTATGGTCGGGTTACGTTGTAATCCAACTTAAAAAAAATAAGAAAATCTTACTTTTGACTTGCCCTTTTTTAACTCAAACTTCTAATTACCCAAAATGGCTGGAATCGTGGGTTACGGCGCATATGTTCCGCGCCTCAGGATAAAGTCGGGCGAAATCGCTTCAATTTGGAACGAGGACCCCGATCGAATATCTAAGGGACTCCTTATTGAAGAGAAAACAGTCCCCAATATTGACGAGGATTGTATCACAATAGCATCACAGACGGCAAAGGACGCCGTTAGGATGGCAGCAATCGACCCACAAAGAATAGGTGCAATCTATGTCGGTTCAGAATCACACCCTTATGCAGTAAAGTCAAGTGCAGCAACAGTTGCAGAATATATCAATGCAGTACCTAATGTCATGGCAGCCGACCTTGAGTTTGCCTGTAAGGCAGGAACTGCAGGCATGCAAATAGCTCTTTCTCTTGTAAAGTCAAAGATGGTAGAGTATGCTATGGGGATTGGCGCAGATACTTCACAAGGCCGCCCAGGGGACGCCCTTGAATACAGCGCAGCAGCCGGCGGCGCAGCATACCTCATGGGAGATAAGAACGTTATTGCAGAAATTAATGACACATGTACTTTTACAACCGACACTCCTGACTTCTGGAGACGTGAAGGCGAAGAGTTCCCACGCCACGCGGGGAGATTTACTGGAGAACCCGCCTATTTCAAACATTCACAGGGCTCAGCAAAGCTCATCATGGAGAAATGCTCTACTTGTGTAGAGGATTATGATTATTTTGTCTTCCATCAGCCAAACGGGAAGTTCCCGCTTGCACTTGCAAAAAGACTTGGGGTGCCTAAGGAAAAAGTTATGCCTGGGCTTCTTGTAACAAGAATCGGAAACACTTATTCTGGTGCAACGCCTCTTGGTCTTGCGGCAACTCTTGACATCGCAAAGGCGGGAGACCGGATTCTTGCAGTCTCATACGGCTCAGGTTCTGGAAGCGACGCTTTTGATATAACTGTGACCGATGAACTAAGTAAAGCAAGAGAACGCGGTGGAAAACCTTTGGAGTATTACATCTCAAAAAAGGAGTATGTAACATACGGCCAATACGCCAAACTCAGGAAGAAATTAAAGGGGATATAATCAAAATGACATCAAAAGGCACAGGAGTCTCGATAATCGGGGTCGGTATGACCCAATTCGGCGAATGCTGGGACAAGGGCTTGCGCGAGCTTATGGCTGAAGCTGGTGTCAAAGCGATAATTGATGCGGGTGTTGACGGTCCTGATATAGACGCAGTATACGGCGGTAACATGAGTGGCGGACGTTTAAGCGGTCAAGAGCATATCGGAGCGCTTATTTCTGACCAAAGCGGTCTTACACCAATTCCTGCAACAAGAGTCGAAGCTGCGTGCGCTTCAGGCGGTCTTGCACTGCGCCAGGCAATCCTTTCAATCATGGCAGGAGAACATGATATTGTTATTGCAGGTGGTGTCGAGAAGATGAATGATGTCGGCATGTCTCAGGTTACAACAACTCTTGGTGGTGCTGCAGATACTGATTGGGAGGCAGCCTTTGGCGCAACTTTCCCTGCACTTTATGCTATGATGGCAAAGCGCCATATGCACGAATACGGAACAACTGAGGAACAAATGGCAGCAGTTGCCGTTAAGAACCACGAGAATGGTGCAAAAAACCCTTATGCACAGTATCCTTTTGAGATAACAATTGAGAAGGTGATGAAATCATCACCCATTGCAACCCCACTTAAACTTTTTGACTGCTCACCAGTTACAGATGGTGCAGCGGCCGTTATTCTGGCGCGTGATGATGTTGCAAAGAAATATTCGGATTCACCCATAAAGATCCTTTCGTCTGCTCAGGCAAGCGACGCTCTTGCACTGCATGACAGAGCCAGCTTAACAGAACTTAGGGCGGCAAAGTTTGCAGCCAAAAAGGCATACGACCGCGCAGGAGTCACTTCAAAAGATATCGATCTTGCTGAAGTCCACGACTGTTTTACTATCGCTGAAATACTTGCAATAGAAGATTTAGGCTTTTTCCCAAAAGGACAAGGCGGTCCTGCAAGCGCAGAAGGGAAGACCAAAAGAACCGGAGAGATTCCAATAAACACTTCAGGTGGACTCAAAGCTTGTGGACACCCGGTCGGCGCGACAGGAATCAAACAGGCAGTTGAAATCTCCTGGCAGCTCAGGGGCGAAGCCGGAGGGCGTCAGCTCGAAAACCCGGAAATCGGACTTTCCCATAACGTTGGTGGTTCGGGGGCGACTTGTGTTGTCCACATCTACTCAAAATAATGAGTTTTAGCTTAAAAAAAGAATGAACATCTGCATCATCGGTTGCGGGAACCTTGGAACTGCGATTGCAGAACATGCCGATTCATTTAAGATACTTTCTGTATGGGATATAGACCAAAAAAAGGTAGATTCCTTCTCAAAAAAATTCCTTTGTGCCATCAATCATCCCTTGGACTTTCCCAAATGCGACCTTGTTGTTGAAGTAGCAAGTGCAAATGCCGTTCGTGAGTTCATCCCTTACTTTGCGGAAAAAGGCACAAACACTCTTGTCATGAGTATTGGCGCACTTTCAGATGAGAAACTCAAGTCTGGAATAGAATCTCTTGCAAAAAAGAGTGGGGCAAAAGTAATACTCCCGTCAGGTGCGATAGCAGGAATTGATGGTATCCGTGCCGCATCCTGTGGGGAGATAAATTCATTGGTACTCACAAGTACAAAACCCCCATCCAGTCTTGGTGTCAAGACAAAAACGAAAAAGATAGTCTTTGAAGGGAACGCAAAAGAAGCTGTTAAAAAGTATCCAAAAAACCTTAATATTGCGGCGACCGTCTCACTTGCGGGAGCGGGTTTTGATAAGACTAAGGTGAAGCTTGTTGCAGACCCTGGCATAAAAGAGAACTGCCACGAAGTGAGGCTTGATTCAGAGTATTTAAAACTGCATACAAAATGCACTAACGTTCCTTCGAAAAAGAATCCCAAAACCTCTTATATTGCCGCAATGAGTGCGATTTCTGCAATAAGAAAACTTGCGGATGACTCACCTTTTATTATAGGTTAAATGTGTTAAAGAATCTCTAATTTTAAGCTGGTAGGCGGAGCCGAAAGAAACATAGAGCCTGAGACAAAATCCACACCAACGCCCAGATATTCTTTTATTGATTCTTCAGTTATGCCGCCGGATGCTTCTATTATGGCTTCTGGACATTTTGCTCGTATAAGAGAAACTGCGCGCTTGGAATCCCGCACATTAAAATTATCAAGAAGTATTATGTTTTTTCCGGGAATCATCGAAAGCTCGATTGCCGCGTAATGCGCTTCTTCAACAGAGTCTACTTCAAGTTCTATTGGCAGGTATTTTAACCCTGTCTTTTTCTTCCATGCATCAGTCCGGTATATTGCAACATGAATCGCATCAAGACGCGACCCCGCGGCCTTTGCTATCTCATCAAGGTGATTGTCTTTTATGAGTAGTCCGTCTGAGAGATTTAGCCTGTGTGGGAGGCATCCACCTAAGGAAACTGCATATTTTTCAGAAAGGGACAAACATGGGTCTGTTTTTCTAAGGAAAGCAACACGTTTTCCATGCTTCCTTGCGATTCTTCGCGACATTGTGGCAATGCCACTCATGCGCGTAAGGTAGTTTAGTGCGACGCGTTCCCTAGCAAGGATTTCATCAATCGGGCCTGAAAGCTCCATTATTATGTCGCCTTTTGCGCAGTGTTCGCCACCCTCTTTTGAACTGATTGTTATTCCGCCTTTTTCCAATATTGCTCTTGCCTCGATTGCTCCTGCAAGACAAAAAGGTTCTTCGGCGATGATTACTGCTTTTGCATCCTCGCGTCGTTGAAGGCCAAGCGCAGCTTTTGTGGTGATATCGCCTTCGTTTCCTAGGTCATCATTAAATGCCAGAAGGGCACGCTCACGTATTTGCGGCAAAAGCTCCTGGAAATCCTTTTTGTATTGTGAAAAACCCATGATGGATTTAATAGTTCTGATTCTTAGCCCTCTAATTAGAGAAAAGGGCGATTTAAATAGCGTGCTTTTCAAACTAAGAGAACACAAAGGGACATAAAATGCCACACACAAAAAGCCTTGCAAACTACTGGCGAAAGATGCCACAATGGTATCGTCTGGAAGGTGTTGCCTGCGAATCATGCGGGGAAACGTTTTTCCCTATTAGAAGCATCTGTCCAAACTGCCGTCGTGGGGGGGAATTAAAGCCTTTTACGTTCTCAGGTAAGGGAAAAATTTATTCTTATACTACTATTTATGCGCCTCCTGAAGGCTTTGAGCTTGAAAAACCTTATGCACTTGGCATAATAGACCTTGAAGAAGGTCCAAAGATTACAGGCCAGATTGTTGATTGTAAAGACAAGGAACTGAAAATCGGTGATGAGGTTGAAACTGTGTTCCGAAAGATTAGGGACAGTAAAGATGGTGGTATAATTCAATATGGTTATAAGTTCCGCCCTCTAGATTAAACTCCTTTTTTATTCTTTAATTTTTCTCTTAATCCCATATAATTCTAGCTGATGCCAAGTAGGAGACATTCTTTAAGCCCTAAGGAAGACCCGCATGTGATGCGACATCATGAAGCGATACAACGCTCGATGTCAAGACCTCTTTCGCGACAGTATGCTCTAAAGAACAGAGCGCTTGTTGAGGCTGTAAACCGTTCAAGCCGTGGTTTAGAAGAAGGGGATACCTGGATAATTAGAAGGGATCAGATACATCACAAAGGGACTTTTGGTCCAGCATTAGAGAAGCTTGGTCTAAATCCCAATATTGCTTTAACAGGGGTGTCTATTGCAAATGATCTTGGTTCAAAACAGGTAATCGGACATGAGTACGGCCCCGGGGACGGTTTTGCCCTGGCAGGTCACGCACAAGAGATTAGGCAGGCTGGTTTTGAACCAAAACTCATTGGGATTGGGCCTTATGAACATGGTTTACAGGAACATCTGGCAAGAAAAAATCCGGGAATAAGTTTTATAAAAAGCTATGCTGAGGACTGGGTTCCAACAGAAAGACCGCATTTTGCCGTTGATATTCTCGGTGCAGGAACCTACATGGCTCCCTGGCTTCGTCCGGCATATGTTATGAGGACTGCAGAGTCTCTTGCGCCAGGTGGTGTTTTTGCTATTGGAAGTCATTTAGGGGAACAAAGTCGAACTGAACTCTCGGCTAAAAGATATAAAGCTATGGGAGGGGTATTTGGAACTAGTAAGGGTCCTCACGACATAGAGGGGGAACTTATGCGGGCTCAAAAAGAGCTAAAAAATCGTGGATTTGATACTGCCATAGTAAATAATGAAAAAATAGCCTCAGGAAGTATACCTCGTTGGGGTATGGTCATACGAAAGCCACCTGATATGAAATAATCCTATTTCTTTTTTGATTTAAGTCCTATTTTAGGCTTCCTAAAAGGAGTATCTTTTATAATTTCCAGCATCTTTTTCTCATCAATCAGGGCGTTTTTTCCGAGACGTATTTCTTTTTCTTTTGTGACCTCACCCATTATTGAAACGGGGCATGCATATTTTGTCGCAATCTCCATTACGGTCGGAACGTCTTCTTCATCGATACATGTCATGTAGTTGCCCATATAACTTCCAAATGATGGGTATGGGATTGATGTGATATTAAATCCGGTTTGTGATTTTACCATCATTTCAAGAAGGTTTCCGAACCAGCCGCCGCGTGACGCGTCTTTTGCCGCATAAACTGGAATTTCTTTTATGACATCTTGGAATGTTTTAAACTTTTCGTTTGCTATTCTTATGCGGTCTCCAGTCTCACCCGAAAGCGCACCACCAATCATGACCATGGTATTTCCGGCTTTTGCCCCGGAATCAAGAATTGGTTTATCGACAATAAGCTCGCCGAATATGCAAAATGATATGCATGGCACAAGACCGTTTTCAAGCTGTGTGTTGCCCCCGACAATTGGAACACCGATTCCGTTTGACTGCTTTTTTATCATCTCGGAAGCTTCGTGCGCTTGGTCAAGTGAATCGACCTGCATCGCGTTAAGTCCATAAAGTGGACGTCCGCCTGTAACAACAATATCAGAGCATGTGTGGATAAGACCTGTTTTCATCCCGATTTTCATAGGGTATGGCCCTTCCATATTGATGACGTTTTTTCCGACGACAACACAGTCGTCGCCCTGGCGTATTCCTTCAATTAAATCAGGCACTTTCTCGTCCATCTGCCAGAATATCCTTCTTACGCCATTTGTTTCGCCAAAGTGCTCGATGCAACGCGCAACTTCTCGCTTTATGTCTGAAACCATTTCAAAATTAAATCTAAATTACATTCCTG
>CAZUDQ010000012.1:0-40911 GCA_964619365.1 uncultured archaeon | reverse complement strand
GATCGACTCTTAGTGTTGATACTCATGAATTCAATTGCTCGCTAGCAGAATCAAGCAATTACAACGCGGCAAACGACTCAATGAGCTACAGCGTTGGCCTTGCCAATTCAAGTGTTGCAATAAACATCGTAGGTTCCACAGTCTACGGAGAAAGCCTCTCAATCACTTGCACGCCTGATCCAGGAGACTTAGTCACAACCCTTAAAATCGACGGCGAAATAGTCACAGAGGGCGCCCAAGACATCTCAGCTACCGAGCACCTCATAAGATGCGATGCTGCGGCCTCAGCGACTCACTCGGCTGCGACAAATTCAACCAATATAACAATAACAAAAGCCGTTGGAAAACTAGACCTAACAGTCGTTCCAGCCTCACCACAGACTTATGGCACGGCAATAACACCGACGTGTACTATTGACACAGGGATTGGCACACCAAGTCTCACAATTGACGGAAGTCCGGCAGTAAGTGGGACTCTGGTAACCTTAGCCGCAGATGACCACGACATAAACTGCACGCTAAGTGAGTCAGAGAACTACACAAGCGCGGCAAACTCCACAAGCTACACAATAAATAAGGCCGCCTCAACAATATCAGTTGAGACTAACGAATCATCCCCCGTAGAATTTAACACCTCAGTCAATTTCACCTGTAATGTCACTCCAAGCGGATTAACCCCGGTCCTAAGGATAGATGGCACACCAAGGGGGCAGGGCGCATATACACTCCTGCCCAGTGACCACGACATAAACTGCTCTACTGCCGGAAACGAGAACTACAGTGCGTCAAGTGATGAGGAAGTATTTGTCGTGCTTGAAGCAGACCAGAATGTCTCAGCAGTCATCAGAGTATCTCCCAGTTCACTCTCACTACGTGGCACGCTAACCTGGACTATAAATGTGACAAACACAGGAGAATACGGGGCAAACGTCACAATAGCCCCTTCATGGACAGCTAATTTCACAGTGGAGCTTGGAATAAACGAGTCAAACGTGACGCGCTACTCACAGAGCGTCTCCTGCCCGACAACAAATGTGACAAGGACAGTCACAGCAAGCATATCAAATGATTACGGCAACGCCTCAGATTCAGATTCTGCCACAGCAAGAATATCATGCGTGAACCCGACACCGCCAGGCTCGTGTCGCAGGGATTGGTACTGTGGAGACTGGAGTGCGTGCGCAAACGGCATCCAGACGCGAGACTGCCATTGTGGTTGTCCAGATGACGATGACTGCCGCGGCGACCACGAAACAACAAGGTCATGTAATCTTTGTGGTGATGTCACCTGCGAGGATGACAATAATCCATGTACAGACGTTTCGTGCATCGATGGGATATGTGTAATAGAGCTTCTTAGCGGGAACTCCTGTGATGACGGCGATATCTGTACAACTGGTGACTATTGCGAAGATGGTATATGTCTCCCAGGTGTGTTATCCGATGAGTGCATCAATGAATCCTGTGATGCTTCCTGGGAATGTGGTCCGTGGTCAGAATGCGACGCAGGCTTCAAGACTCGCATGTGCGAGTGTTCGTGTGCAGACGGTAATTGCCTCGGTAATGGACAAATGGTAGACACATGTGACGTACTTAATGATTCAGAAGGTGAACTCATTGTAATAATCAACAATGACAGCAGATTGGGCGGCGTTCTTGATGTCGTGGTGACTGATAAAGACGGCAACATCATAAATGACGCTCTTATCCGTCTTGTAACCCCAGATGGTAAAATTGTATCTTATAACGACGGCTTCCATTTGTTTGAAAAAGGTAAGTGGACGATTATGGTATCTAAGGAAGGATATGCCAGCAATTATGAAACCTTAGACATAGAGAGTAAATCAGATGGAAAACTAGAGGTTATTGAGTCTTCAAAGAAAACTGAGAATTTCATTGGAGAACTACTTAAGTCAACAGAGAGCATAGCTCTGATAATTGCAGTAATTGTGATTATTGGAATCCTTGCAGTTATAGTGTTGCGCAAGCGTTCAGGACAAGAGGATTCAGAAAAACAATAATCCTAGATTTAATCTCTTTTTATTTTCTGCTCCCATAAGATAGCACGATGTTTCTGACTAAGGACGAAGAGCGGATTCTTGATGGGGAAAACGGTCATGCGGCACAAAAGTCCATGCAAATCTTATTAGCCCTTGGAGACATTTTTGGAGCAGACAAACTCATTCCTGTGAGTTCAGTCCAGATAGCTGGCGTTTCATACCACAATCTTGGTGATGCAGGGCTAAAGTATCTTTCAAACTTAGCTAAAGACGGAAAGGTATGCGTCCCGACATTCCTTAACCCTGCAGGAATGGATCTTCTCAATTGGGAGCGTCTTGGCATATCAAAAGAATTTGCAGAGAAACAGACTCTTGTTATTGATGCATTTGCTAAAATGGAGGTTACAACAACCTGCACCTGCACACCGTATCTTATCGGGATTGTCCCAAAACTTGGCGAGCACATCGCGTGGGCAGAGTCTTCTGCTGTGACCTATGCAAATAGTATTCTTGGCGCTCGCACAAATAGGGAAGGAGGACCCTCAGCAATCGCCTCAGCCTTAACTGGCAAGACGCCTAATTATGGACTTCATCTTACTGAGAACCGCGCGCCAGATGTTCTTGTCAAAGTTGAACCTGAGATTAAATCAATTGCAGACTGGGGGGCTCTTGGCTTTGCGATAGGAAAGCGCGCTAAAAACCAGATTCCATACATTATTGGACCTAAAGAAGGTTCATTAGATTGCCTAAAGAGCTTTGGTGCATCTATTGTTACATTTGGCTCAAAACCAATGTATCACCTGGAAGGCCTGACTCCCGAAGCAAAGGAGTACCTCCCGCCTAAGGAGACCCTGGTTATAGGTAAGGAAGAACTAAATGAGGCGTTTTCACACTTAAATGATAAAGAGAAGACAATAGATTTTGTCTCACTTGGATGTCCGCACGCATCAATGGACGAATTAAGAAACGTGGCATCACTTCTTGACGGCAAAAAGATTGATACTGGAGTTACTATGTGGGTGTCGTGTGCCAGACCCATACTCAATAAAGCAAAAGAAGAAGGTCTTGTTGACATTATCGAGGCCTCAGGCGCGATGGTATGTGCTGACACGTGCATGGCAGTCGCCCCACTAAAAGGACGTTTTAAGTCTATTGCAACGACATCAGCCAAAGGATGTTTTTACACAAGCGGGCATAACAATATGAAAACACATATTGGTTCGCTTGAAGAATGTGTCAATGCTGCACTTACTGGAAAATGGAACTAAAAGGAAAGGTAGTTTATTCAGGAAAGGTGCGCGGGGAGGCGCTTGTAACTGGCGACCAAATAGCCTTTTACGGTGGTATTGACCCCGAGGCAGGTACTATTTCTGAGAAGGGTCATGATTTAGACGGTCAGTCTTTTGCAGGAAAGATTCTTGTTTTCCCAAGCGGCAAGGGCTCCACTGTAGGCTCATACGGGATTTATCGCGCCAAGATGGGTGGGGTTGCCCCGGCGGGGATGATAAATGAGGACTGCGAGGCAATAGTTGCAGTCGGCGCCATAATCTCTGAAGTCCCGATGGTAAATGCCATAGACATCTCGCAAATAAAGACAGGCGACATTGTCGAGATAGACGGCGACATTGTAAAGATAATAAAATGAATTGTACAAAATGCGGAACTAGTGTTCCAGAAGGGACAAAATTCTGTCCGAATTGCGGTACCAACACGACAATAGCTACAGTAACAAAGGTAACGACTCACAAAACAAAGAGTCAGGGCATACCTAAAAACATGTTATTTTTGATTATAGCAGTAATCGCAATAATTATAATCGTAATCACAGCAGTATTGCTCTCAGGTGGCTCCCGAAAAGCGCCTGCAGATATGTCTGTTAAAGACGCTATAGCCCAAGGGTATCCTGTCGTCTGCCAGTTAAACGGAATTGTCGACGGCATGCCCAGGAATTTTGACGTCTTTTTTGATGACGGCAAATATGCTTCGTATAACAGGGACACAGAAAATGCAATAGTGATTTTTAATGGCACTCATGAATATGCATACGACGCGTTTGAAGGAACTTGGGGGGATTTTACAGAAGATACTGCGTATCTGGGACTTCTTGACCCGGTCAGATTTTATGAAGGTTACGTTGAGCTTGTAGATTATGGTGGAATAGATATAGCGTGTAAATACGTTTCAGAAATAAAAAATGAGGCATTCGTTCTTCCGGCAGGAGCAAATCTTGTGACAAGTGAGGGGCCAGACATGTCCGAATTAGACGAACTTGAGGCAATTGTCGAGAAACTTGAGTCATTACCTGACGAAATCGGATTTGAATTCGAAATGAAGGAGGATTATGAAGACCTTAGCATACTTGAACCTTACCTTAGCGCCGAAGAAATCGAGTTTCTAAAAACTGCGTTGAAAGATCATTGGGAGGATTATTCGGAGGACTATTGGGGGGACGATTACTAAAGCCTTTTATTATCTTTTCGTAAAAATTCACTTGAACTAAAATGGTAGAAGAACAGACACTAGTACTTATTAAGCCCGACGGGCTTGTGAAGTCGTTAACAGGAAATATTATATCAAAGCTCTCAGAAACTGAGCTTAAGATAGTTGGTGCGAAGATGGTTTCAGTCAAGCGTGAGCTTGCCGAGTGTCATTATCGTCATCTAAAGGACGAAAAGTTCTTTGAGGATCTTATGAAATACATACTCGGTCATTATCACACGCGCCGTGTTATGGCTCTTGTTTATCAGGGAGATAACGCTATTGAGAAAATCAGGCGCCTTGCAGGGGCGACAAACCCTGAGATTGCAGACCCTATCTCAATCCGCGGTAAATATGGCAGGATAACGACCTCAGGCGTCTTTGAGAACGTTGTTCACGCAAGTGCTGATGCAACAGACGCCGAGCGTGAGATAAAGCTTTGGTTTACGCCTGACGAGCTTGTAGAACGTCTCTACCCGACAACAAAAGTCACAAAGGAGACTACAATCTCTGGGTGGAAGGAATAAACCCTTTCAGCCATTTAATTTATTTTTTGTGTCTTTTCCTTAATGCCTTAACCAGTTCGGGACGAAGCATCATCGCGCGTTCACTTCTTTTGCGACTAACCTCCTTTGGTATCGATGCACCATACACCTGAATCTCGTTTTTTACTGGCGCAGGATATCCGTCCTTTTCTCTAAGGGCTTCATCAGCAAATATGCAATTAGGTAGGAGTATAGTCTTTTCTTTTGGAATCAATTCGTTAAGTGCCGGGTCAAGCCCCCATTTGGCAGCTTCTTCCCTTATCACGGTTGAGGCGTCAATGCCCCCTGCGATAGAGCCCTCTTTTGAACTAAACATGGCCCTCCACTTCTTGTTGCCTGTTATAAGTGGGTTTAAGGTCTTCATACGCAAAGCGCGGAGTCCCATATAGTCCTGTTCGTCAATTTTTGCGTATTGTCCCTGATGTTGTGAGTTCTCTAATGGATTTTTACCTTCAAATGTTGAAGGTATTGCCATGTTATACTTTCCTGAAGAAACGTGTTTTACCATGGCATCATATGTGCTTTCCGGAAATTCGTGTATGTCAGCGTCAAGTTTCACTACTACATCGGCTCCAAGTTCGTGCGCTTTTTTTACTCCATTGAAAAAACCCACGCGCCGGCCATAGTTAAGGTCATGCCTGACTACATGAGCTCCTAGGCTCTTAGCAATCTTTCCAGTCCCGTCGTGGCTGGCATCATCAACTACTATTATATGATGGAGTTTTCCCCTCTCCTTAAACCTTGAGACTATCCCCATGGCTTTACCTATATGGCGTTTTTCATTTTTCGCAAGGAAAACCACTGCGACCTTAGGTTTTTTTGGACGAACCATCAACGATATATATCAAAATAAAGCATAAAACCGGCATTTTTGGCCCAAAAAAGGCAAAAGCTTTTTATATGCATTCTTCTAATTTAGCGCGTTTTCACCTATTTGGCACCATGTATCATGTCACAGTTTGACTTGTAACGTGAGCCATACGTGAGAAACGAGGTTTAAATTGACGTCAGACATACAATCCCATTTTTTGGTACCCAAACATGAAATTCTTGACGAGGGCGAGGCGACAAAAGTTCTTATGCAATATGGCGTAGACCGCTCAAAGCTCCCAAAGATAAGAAAAGACGACCCGGCACTCCCTGAAGGAGCAAAGGTCGGAGACGTAGTAAAGATAATGCGCAAGTCCCAGACGGCAGGCGATTCCTTGTATTACAGGGCTGTTGTCGAATAAATTTTCCCATCCTTAAAATGCAGATACAAAAAGAAGACCTCATTAAGCACCAGCTTAATTCATACAACGATTTTGTGAACAATGTTATGCAAAAGATTGTTGACGAGACGGGGATTATAGAGACAAGAATCCCCGGTCTTGAGATCAAGTTCGGAAAAATCTCCCTAAAGCGCCCAGACGCAAAAGAGATTGACTCCACAGTACACAGGATAACGCCATCAGACGCCCGCCTAAGGAACATGACTTATGCAGGTAAGCTTGTTCTCGAGATAATCGAGGTTAGAGACGGCGTAGAAAAACCCCCGATAAATGCTGTAATTGGAGAATTCCCAATCATGGTAAAAAGCGACTACTGCTGGCTTTCAGGCCTGGAGGACAAGGAGCTTGCCGAGATTGGAGAGGACCCAAAGGACTTTGGAGGATACTTTATCATAAACGGACGTGAGCGTGTCGTTATCATCCTTGAAGACCTTGCGCCAAATACGATTATAACCTCTCTTGACGAAGTCGCAGGAAAAGACAACATCACAGTAAAAGTTTTCTCAACAAGACAGGGCTTTAGAAGCAGGATTGCCGTCACACGAAAGGAGATGAGAACCGGTGAGACACTTTACGTTTCATTCCCAGGGCTCCCACGAACGCTTTCACTTTCTGTTGTTCTTCGTGCATTGGGACTTACTGACGAGGATATCATGGGGCTTTTCGAAGATGATGAGAAGCCTGAGATGAAGGTCAATATGGAGCTTTGTAAAGTTCCTGACCAGGAAGAGGCTTTGAAGTTTATTGGTGTACGTGTTGCAATTGGACAGAGAAAGGAGATTCAGGTAGCACGAGCTCAGCAGGTTCTTGATCTTTTCCTCCTTCCCCACGTTGGAAATGAGGCAAAGTACAGGAGGAAGAAGGGAATCTTCCTTGCAAGAATGGCAAAGCGTGCAATTGAAGTCGATATCGGCACACGTGATGTTGACGACAAAGATCACTATGCAAACAAGCGTCTGAAAATAGCTGGAGATATGATGGAAGAGCTTTTCAGGACTGCTTTTTCAGCACTCAGTAAAGATATAAAATATCAGACCGAGAAGAACTACGCACGAAGGAAGAAAATCGACCTTAGGCGTGCAGTTCGTCCAGAGGTATTCACAAAGAGAGTCATGTATTCTCTTGCGACAGGTAACTGGCCAGGGGGAAGAACCGGTATCTCACAGATTCTTGACAGGACAAACTATATCTCAGTCCTTGCACACCTTAGGCGTGTCACATCGACTCTTTCAAGGACGCACCCACACTTTGAAGCCCGTGACTTGCACGGAACGCATTGGGGTCGTTTCTGCCCTTGTGAGACTCCAGAAGGACAGAACTGTGGTTTAGTAAAGAACCTTGCACTTTCAGCAAAGATTACACGTGAGCGCGATGCGAAGGTTGTTGAAGAAGCTCTAACTGAATTTGACTCTGAAAACGGAGAGTACGCAATCGAGTCCAATGGAAAAGTCCTTGGAATGGTTGACAAGCCTGAAAAGGTCGCAAACAAGATAAGAAAGATGCGTCGCGAAGGCAAGATTCCAACAGATATCAACATTGGAGTATTTGACGATAATAAGGAAATCCAGATATTTACTGACAAGGGTCGCGTTCAGCGTCCACTTGCAATACTTGTCGGAGGAAAGCCGCTTCTTTCAAAGGCAGAACTTGATAAGATAAAAAAAGGCGAATTGGGTATCAAAAAACTCGTTGAAGACGGTAAAGTCGAATATGTAGATTCCCTTGAAGAAGAAAATGCATATACTGCAATGAATTATGAGGACATAACAAACGAGCACACTCACCTCGAGCTTGATCCATCTTTAATTGTTGGAATAGGTGCGGCAATCATCCCATACTCGGAGTACAATTCATCACCGAGGATTACAATGGGAGCTGCCATGAGCAAGCAGTCGCTTGGATATTATGTGACAAACTTCATGCGCAGAAATGATACGCGTGCAAACCTCATGTACTATGCACAAAAGCCCATGGTGACAACAGACGGTTTCAGAATATCCGACTATGAATCTCTCCCATCCGGGCAGAACTTCATTGTCGCAGTTATGAGCTATGAAGGTTACAACTTGGAAGACTCTGTTATCTTTAACCGTTCCTCAATCGATCGTGGTCTTGGTGTAACTACATTCCTTAGAACCTATGAGATTGAAGAGAAAAGATATCCCGGTGGTCAGAAAGACCGTTTTGAGCTTCCTGGAGAAGAAACTGAAGGATACAGAGGACCTGATGCATATCGCCTCCTTGATGATACTGGTTCAATCGACCCCGGGACCTTTGTTGGACCTTCTGACGTACTCGTTGGAAAGACTGCGCCCCCACGTTTCCTTGAGGACATGGGCGAGTTTGGCCTTATGGGTGATAAGCGTCGTGAGTCATCGACTTGCGTGCGCCCCAGAGAGTCCGGAATCGTAGATCAGGTTATAATGACAGTTCTTGATAACGGCAACCGTCTTGTCAAGATTCGTGTCAGGAAACCACGATATCCAGAAATTGGAGATAAATTCGCTTCAAGACACGGACAGAAAGGAGTTATTGGATTACTAGTTCGTCAGGAAGACATGCCATTTACTGCAAACGGTGTGGCTCCCGATCTTATCCTAAATCCTCACGCAATCCCGTCCAGAATGACAGTAGGTCACCTTCTTGAGATGATAGGAGGTAAAGTCGGTGCCATGGAAGGAAGGCGCATTGATGGAACTCCCTTTAAAGGAGAAAAAGAACTGCCATTAAGACAAGCGCTTGAAGCGGCAGGCTTTGATTCAAGTGGAAAAGAAGTAATGTACGATGGAAAGACAGGCAAAAAGCTTGACTGCGAAATCTACATAACTCCGATTTATTATCAGAAACTCCACCACATGGTGGCAAGTAAGATGCACGCAAGGTCAAGGGGTCCGGTAACTCTCCTTACACATCAGCCAACAGAAGGTCGCGCAAACGAGGGCGGTCTCCGTTTTGGTGAGATGGAAAGAGATTGTCTTATTGGTCACGGAGCCTCGCTACTATTACGTGAAAGACTTGTTGAGGAATCGGACAAATCCGAAATACTCCTTTGCCCGGATTGTGGTGAAGAAGCCTTACGTGACGGTGCAACAGGCAAATTCAAGTGCCCTGTCTGCGGCGAGATAAACCCAGTCCTTGCAGAAATACCACACGCCTTTAAGCTCCTCTTAGACGAGATAAAGTCACTAGGCGTCTCGACAGCGATACTGACCGAAGATCAAAAGAAAAAATGATTGCCAAAAAGGAAATCAAGAAACTGAAGTTCCGCGTTTTCTCTCCTGAGAAGATACGCCAAGTCTCAGTCTGCACAATAGAAGTACCCGACACGTATAATGAAGATGGTCTACCCATCAAAAATGGCCTTATGGACATTAGAATGGGTGTTATTGATCCTGGGCTTCGGTGTAAGACCTGCAACGGAAAGATAAAAGAATGTAAGGGACACTTCGGAAAGATAGAACTTATTCGTCCAGTCGTACACGTGGGATATTCAAAGAAGGTTTACCAGATTCTTGCAATGACCTGCAGGAAGTGTGGCCGTGTTCTTCTTGAACAAAGCGAGATTGACAATTATCGTGAGAAAGTAGAACAAATGGACTTTATTTATGGTCCGTTGGTCGAAAAAGAAGCTTTTACAAAGGCTCGTGCGAGGAAAGCTTGCCCACATTGTGGTGAGCGCCAAGGCGAAATCAAGTGGGAAAAGCCTTATTACTACTTTGAAGACAAAAGGCGTCTTTGGGCAACCGAGATCAGAAACCGCTTTGAGTTAGTACTTAATAGCGACCTTTTCATGATGGGCCTTGATGTTGAGGCAGCAAGACCAGAGTGGTTCGTATTACAAGTGCTTCCGGTTTCGCCAATTACAGTGCGCCCTTCAATCACACTTGAGTCGGGCGACCGTTCTGAAGACGACCTTACGCACAAGCTTGGTGATATTGTCAGAATCAATCAGAGGCTCTATGAGAACATTGAAGGTGGTGCACCCCAGTTATCTATTGAGGATACTTGGGATCTCCTTCAGTACCACATAGCAACCTACTTTGACAACGAGATAACGGGCATACCGCCTGCGAGACACAGGAGCGGAAGACCCCTTAAGACCCTTACTCAGAGACTAAAGGGTAAAGAAGGACGTTTCCGTCACAACTTGTCTGGAAAAAGAGTTAACTTCTCTGCAAGAACGCCGATTTCACCTGACCCTAATCTTAGTCTTAATGAAGTGGGTATTCCGGTTGAAATCGCATCCGAACTTTCAATTCCAGAACGCGTAACCGAGTTTAATAAGAAAGAGATGGTGAAGCTAATCAAAAACGCTCCAAACTATCCTTCGGCAAAGTATGTCTTTAAACTAGGCCAAAAGCGGATTCGCCTTATGGAAGAAAACAAGGACTTAGTAGCCGAAGCCTTAGAAGAAGGGGATCTTGTTGAACGCCATTTGGTGAACGACGATTTTGTCATCTTTAACAGACAGCCGTCCCTTCACAGGATGTCTATGATGGGGCACCGTGCAAAAATCCTTCCGTATAAGACTTTTAGGATAAACACAACGGTCACAACACCATACAACGCTGACTTCGACGGGGACGAGATGAACATGCACGTTCCACAGAACTTAGAGGCTGCCTCAGAAGTTAAGAACCTAATGGACGCACAGAAGTGTATCCTCTCAACAAGGTATGGGGGTCCGATTATCGGAGGTAAGCACGACCACGTTTCAGGAATGTTTATGCTGACACGTGATGGTATTGAGCTTTCTCGCAAACAAGCAGAGCTTCTTATTGGAAAGGCAAAACTTGACGAATATGCAGATAAGCTTGACTGGTCTAAGGAGAAAATCACAGGAAAGGAATTATTTTCAATAATCCTTCCTCCAGAACTTAATGTAAGTTACAAAAACAAGTTAAAGAAGTTCTTGGGTGATATCCCGGATTCACAGAAAAAGCTCAAAAAGGAAATTGAAGATCAAATGCTTGTTATTATCAAAAACGGCAAGCTTGAGTCTGGTGTTATTGACGCCGAAGGTATTGGTGGAATTCTTTTGCATAAGATAGTTTCAAATTTTGGAAACGAAATAGGGCGCAAGTATATTGATTCTTCAGCCCGTCTGGGTGCTGCAGCGATAACGATGTTTGGATTTACTTCATCTATTGCAGATTCAGATCTACCTCCGGAAGCAAGAAAGAAGATCAACGATAATCTTGCAGGCGCCGTAAAGCGTGTTGGCGAACTTATCACACAATATGAGAAGAAGACGCTTGAACTCATCCCAGGTAAGACTGCAGAAGAAAGCCTTGAGAACTTTATCATGGCAGAGCTTGGACAAAGCCGTGACCTTTGTGGTGAAATAGCAGGACGATATCTAGGTCTTGACAACCACGCAGTTGTCATGGCACGTTCAGGAGCTAGAGGCTCTATGCTTAACCTTACCCAGATTACAGGGTCAGTAGGTCAGCAGGCTGTTCGTGGTGAGAGGATATCAAGAGGATTTATAAACAGGACGACTTCACACTTCAAGAAGGGTGAACTTAGTCCAGAATCCCGCGGTTTCGTTAAGAACTGTTTTAAGACAGGACTTACACCGACAGAATACTTCTTCCACGCCATGGGTGGTCGTGAAGGTCTTGTTGACACAGCTATCAGGACAGCACGTTCAGGTTATCTCCAAAGAAGGCTTATTAACGCCCTTCAGGATTTAATAGTTCATGAAGACTTGACGGTAAAAGACTCTGGTGGAGTTATTGTACAATTTAAGTATGGTGAAGATGGCGTTGATGTCTCCCAAACTTATGATGGCGAGGTATTAATCCTAGCTGATGAAGTCATTGACCCAAAGATACCTGAACACGAGAAACAGGAAGAATATGATGATGAGGTCGGCATGATTGATTATGAAGAATTTGCAGGAGGAGAATAAAACGATGAATGAAAAAGACATTGACTCGGGTCTTGTTCAAGCAAAAGAGGTTCTTCCTCATATGCTTTATGACAAGTTAAAGGTTGCAGCATCAAATGCAAAGGACAAAAAGAAACTTGCAGATATGCAGGAACATGCGATTGATGCTTACCTAAAGTGCAAAGTCGCACCCGGTGAGGCTGTTGGTACAATAGCCGCTCAAAGTATCGGAGAACCTGGAACACAGATGACAATGAGAACGTTCCACTATGCGGGGGTAGCAGAAGTTGCTGTCCCACAAGGTCTTCCGCGTCTAATCGAAGTCGTTGATGCTAAGCGTGAGCCTTCAAACACCATAATGAGAATTCCGCTTGACCCTGAAAAAGTCAAGACTCTTGATGATGCAAATAAGATAGGAAAACGCATGAGGGAAGTAATTGTTTCAGATATCGCAACCCTCAAAAGCGACCTTTCGGAAATGGCAGTGCTCATCACGATTAAAGAGGACGGCGGTCTTTATGTTGAAGATATTGAAAAGAGCCTTAAGAAGCTTGGGGATTATGAGAAAACAAAAACAGGATTTAAGGTAATCTCAAAGAAAAAGAGCATTGCAGACATTGCAAAGCTTAGGAAGAAGATATCCAAAATAAAGCTTTCTGGAATAAAAGGAATCTCTAGAATACTTATAAAAGAAGAACCGAACGGCAAGTCAATGCAGTGGATAATATACACCGAAGGCTCAAACCTAAGTGAAGTTTTCAAGTTAAAGGGTGTCGAAACTGACAAAGTATACTCGAATAACATCCAGGAAATATATTTGTTCATGGGTGCTGAAGCCGCTCGCAACTCTATAATTGACGAGGCAAAAAAGGTTCTTGATGAGCAAAGCTTGTCCGTTGATATCCGTCACCTGATGCTTGTTGCAGATATGATGACCTTAACCGGTGAAATCAATGCGATTGGGAGACACGGAATATCTGGCACAAAAACTTCAGTTATTGCAAAAGCAGCTTTTGAAGAGACAACAAAACACCTTCTTAACGCATCACTTAAAGGCGAAGAAGATAATCTCATAGGTGTTGCAGAAAGCATAATTGTCGGAAAGCCACCACCCATTGGGACTGGAGTTGTAAAGCTTGGCATGAGGGTTAAGAAGTAACTCCCTAATTTTCCCTTATTTTATACCTTTATATGTAGTGTCAGCTAAATAAAAGTAATGGAGCTCGAAATAAAAGGCCTTAAACTTTCATTTGATGAGAATGTTAAACAAGTAAGGCGTGTGTCCGATATGTTAAATTTTTTTATGGACAAAGATGCCGCAAAGGTTCTTGCGGAAAATGAAAACCCGGTAGTATACGAGGTATTTGCCAAAGAGGGTTCTGGCAAAGGCGATTTGTCTTATGCAGTTACGATAATAAACTCCGGCTCTGTTGGGGGAGAATTCTTTATGACAAAAGGCCATTTCCACACGGCAGATGTAGGTGAAGTCTACTTGGGTCTTGAAGGCAATGGCTCAATAGTTCTACAGTCCCACGACGGAATATGCAAAAAAATCAATATTATCCCCGGAGAATTCACGTATGTTCCAAAAGGAATGGCGCACAGAAGTGTAAACACGGGAAATACGCCTCTGAAATTTCTTGCGATATATGATTCCGCATCAGGCCATGATTATGGTGCCATAGAAAAAAACGGATTTAAAGAAAAGATTTGTTTGATTTAAGGCGGACATGAGAGTAATGGTCTAGGCTCAAATTCAGTCCCTCGTCCACAATCAAAATACTTTGCCTTCTTTAGTCCAAGAACCTGTATTCGTGAAAGTGCAACGCTCTCTAATTTTATCGGGATTTTATTGACATCTGCAAAGACGCCCCTACCCATCTGCACTATTGATTTTATAAGTTCGTTTGCAAACTCGCAATCGCCCATCCAGGAGAGGTTAAGTATGAGTGGATATATATTTTCTGCTCGTTTTATGTCAATTTCATCAAGATTTCCCCCACCCTTTTCAGACTCTATTATATCAAAAAGGTATAATGAAAGAGCAAATCTTTCCTGATTATTAAGAGTATTTGCTGCCAGATACACAGTCTTATTATCATGAATCCACGAAACAATCTCGGATTTTGCGTCAGATGAGTTCGAGATTATTTTATCATAACTTATTGAAAGAGCCCTTAACAGGTCGCAGGCGCGAGGCAATGCGTTTTCTTTGCCTATGCTTTTTGCAAGCTCGCCAGCCTCTGTTTTAATTGAGTCAAAACTTATCTCCCGCTTTGTTTTTTTAAGGGACATTATTGACTCTAATATAAGCAATGAGGAATTGTCTTTCCCAAGACCAAAGATACGCACAAGAAGCTCTGGCCTGGCAGTATTTAAGTTTATTTTTAGTGGACACGCGTCCTCTGTTAACTCGTAATGATTAATCTTGAATTTGCCCGGATGATTCGAAAGTCCATACTCGGAATAGTCATATGGGTAAGGATTTGCAACGTCAAGTTTTAATGGTACGTCCCCAAAATCAAAGATTATTGGGATTGGGGGTGCATCAATAATTGCTTCTTCAGCGATAAGCTGCATCATTGCGGCCTGCTCTTCTCGCTTGCCGCCTTTTATCCCACAGAATTGAGAGAATATTTGTGGGGAAACAGAAAATATCCCGTCATCAGTTTTCCCTAGGGAAATCTCACCAAGCATCTCCTTTTTTGGGGCGTCACCGCCCGGGGCGACACTGAGCATTCCAAGAAGCATCGTTGGATTCCCAAGGATACCGGCGCTTTCTTTGTAGGATGCATCTTTAAGCTCTAATATTTCGACTTTTGCCTTTCTTCCAATAGCCTTTATTTCGTCAACTTCCCTTTCTAATTCGATATCTTTGTTAAAGACGATTTCACCTATCTCCTTGCTTCCAAAATCAACAGTTTCAGGATCTGAAAGCAGCATGAGATAAGTCATCCCTTTACCAGCAACCCTTTGCTTAAGGACATTCATTTTCCTTTCTGCAAGCTTCGACTCTATTTTTTCAAAGTCCTTAGGTACAAGTAGTATATGGTCAACCCTAATCATTATCCAGTTAACGCTTCCTACTTTTGGGAATATGGTGGTTAACAGGGTTTTATTCGGGTTTTCGTAAACTGCGACGTTATATCCATTCCAGATGCCTGCAAAAAGGCGATCCCATGGACCTCCAGGCAGATTCCAAACGCTTCGCTGGGCCATTCTTTTTTATCACTCGGCTGATTTTAATAAGTTAATGCATAATTATATGAATGCGCTATTAAAGATGGCTGACTCCACACCCGAGGAACTTGTAGCAAAGCTTTATGAAGAAGGAATGAGTGATGACGAAGTTAAGTTCCAGCTGGCTGATTTTGGATTATCTGGGCGGGAAATTCATCATCTTGTCAAAAAAGCCAAGAAACTAAGTGGCGAACCGAGCACGAGTCAGTCTACAACAGAACAAAAAGAATTGGAGGAAGTTCTTCCAAAGACTCCCTTGCCAGTTACAAAGGATGCGTCTCCTGGAGCGGCAAAAGAAGAAAAAGTGACAGAACAAACTTCAAAAGAAGAAAAGAAAAAAGGTGGATTTCTCTCCTTTTTACACAAGGAAAAAAAAGAGGGGGAAGAAAAACCAAAACCCCACCACTTTCACGGCAAACTTATTGAAGAGCCTGTTGCAACTGAGCGGCCAAAAGCCCCAGAAGACATTCTCCTTAAAAAACCAGATGAAAAAACTTCGTCTGACGAGCTTTCAGAAAATGATGATTTTGATTTTTCATTAGACAATCTTTCAGACCCGTTTTCTGAGGTAAAAGCGGATGAAACCGTCGAGTCCGATACAGACAAGGGCGAAGCTGAGATGCCGCCTTTACTAAGCGAGCCAAAAGACGAGCCAAAAGACAAAAAGGATACGGAGCCGGAAAAAAGTATTCCCGAGGAAAAAGGTGAAGTCCCTGATATTGACAAAAAGAAAGAAGAAAATATCAAAAAAGAGCAAAAAAAGAAAAAAGAAGGGCATTTTGGTTTCTTACATAAAGAGAATAAGTCCAAGGAAAAACCAGAAAAAGACGAGCCAAAAGACAAAAAAGCAAAAGAGAAAAAGAAAAAAGATGGCGCAGTAGATGAATCAGTAAAAAAGCGCCTTGCATTAATAAAACAGCAGATATCTTCACAACCCGAATCTGACCTTGGTGTGGAAAAGGAGGATTCCAAAGAGGAAACAAAAGAAGAACCCATATCACGCTCAACAACAGGAGAACTTTCACCTGAAGAGGAGGAAAAATTGGATAAGGAAACAGCAGACAGGCTGACTGAGGGGATGGATAAGATGGAATCGCAGATGGCTGATGTCAAACAGCTTCTTGACACGCTTCGCGACCTTAACATAAAGCTTATCGAGATCCTTGAGAAGAAATAGGTAGCCCACAAGGGCAAATACAATGGCTATTGGCACAAGCTCGCTTTTGGCCTTAATAGGCGCAGGATTCTTGCTCATAATAATAGGACTACCTTGGTGGATTGGAATTAGTATAATAGTCCTTACTATGGCCGTTGTTGCAAATGATAATGATTCGGCAAAAGCAATTAAATCTGCAAGACAGGAGACAATTTACACAAACGCCATGATGGATGCCGCGAATAATACAGTAAGAAACGCCCCTCCAAAAAAGAAAGAAGAGTTTGGTAGTGTTCAAGATCCATTACAGTTTAGGCCATCGATACCTCCTGACGGTGTTGCAGGAATCAAAGCATATGGTCCCACAGGATCCCCTTTAACTGTGGGTGGCCGTACAGGTACTGCCAGTTTTTATGCTACAGGAACGGATACCAATATCGGTCGTATTAGAATAAAAGATGACATACGACTTAATATGCCGTTTATGAGCGATAAAGCTGGGGATGGAACCAAAGTGATGACAAATCTTTTAACAGCCCACTTCAGGACAGGAAAGCCCATTCTAAAGACAAAATGCCTAGACTCGACCTTTGATACTATCAAGACAGGCTTTGATGAATGGGCACAAGAATAACGATGAATCTAGCGATATACGTGGTGGTATTGGGTGGCGTGCTTTTATTCGTTCCACAGATGTTGTGGATTGGTGCCGCCATGGTTGCCATCGGCGCGATTCTTGTCTCAATGGGTGAAAAGAACTCAACAAGGCTCGCCTACCCCTCACGATTTGGTAGTGCGACAGGAATACAACAAGAGTTCATGCCTCAGGCAAGAGCCAGAAACGGTGTGAGTGCAAATGTCAAAAACTTAATGGCAGATGACGGGCGTGACCCAGTGTCAAGAGCACAAGACCCCTTTGGGGAAGCACCCAAAACGCCTTTTGTTGAAAATGGCAATTTTAATCTTCCTGTTCCTATCGCAGGAGAAGTCAATAGGTTCTTAGACACTACCTATTCCATGCCGACAAAAGCGAATGGTGTTTCACTTGAGCGGGATAAAAGAAATCCGTTCTTACCCCAAATGGACTGATTTATATAGATTTCCCAGTTAATTTAACGAAGATGAACACTGTTCTTGTATTGGTGCTACTGCTACTTGTGATATTCGCTCTAGCTCAGGGACAGGTGTGGATTGCACTAGGGGTTGGTGTTCTTATGGTGATTTTAACCCTTAGTAATGACCAGAAAACCACAAAACCACAAATGTTCAATCAGGCGCCCGACCAAGGTCCAGTCTCAGAAGCTATGAAAGAGCAGATGCTTCGCGTGAAATATCAGCCAGGATGGGACGGAAACAACTGGTGGGAAGAAGTCGGTGAACATTGGGGAACCTCAATGGGCCGCGCCATAGGTCTTTTACGTTAAGAATTCTTTTTAATAGCATCAATCAAGGCTCTACTTATTGTGCCTGAATTTAAAGCCCCCATAAAATATTGGTCCACATTCATCTGTGCACAGCGGAAGTCAACTGAATCAACAACATCACTTCCCCTTAATGCAGCAGATATCTTGCACACGCAATCAAGATAGTTTGAAAGCGCATTTGCAATTAGTGTTGCTCCTACTTCGTATTCACGCACAGGCTCTCTCAGATAGTTTATTTTATAGCTAACGACATTTACTACCGCGTCTTCGAATATCGGGCGTCTGATTATAGTTGAAATATAATTTGCCATATCAAAGAGTGCCTCTCTTGTGTACTGTATTTTCTTTATTTTACTCCAAGAAAGTCTCCGGTCGCCGAATTTAGCCCAAAATGGTCCTATTCGCGCAGTATAGACATAAAGTTTTGACTCGTCCCATACAAGCAGCCTGTTTTCAAGATCGGAAAACAACTTCACATACCTATTTTTTGATAAGTGGTAAGTATCAGGTATTACCAGCTCGGTTAGATTGGATAGCACGGTACCTGCGTTTTTTGCTATTTCCCGCACAGGGGTTTTTGCACAGCCGTCGCTTACAACATCTTCCCAATTGCGCATAAGTTCAAGCAAATCTGTTGTGCCTTCTGCATTAAGCAATAATTGTGCTGCTTTATCATAAAATTCATACTTTACACTCTTTGGTACATAGGCAGGGCTAAACGCCGAATTGAGCGCATTTGACATTCCTTCCCCATATTCCAATGAAGCAGGAACGAATTCCCCACGGTGCTCTAAAAAAAGGCTCAATGCCTCACGAATCTGGCTTGAACTTACTTTAGCCGCGTTTTTTTCATTTACGGTGGGGCAGGAATATGATAAATCAATGACAAGCTCACCTTCAAAACCCGTACTAATCTGAAAAGGGAATTGACGGCAAACATGCGGCCGATTTCCATATATCTCACAGTTGGTTTTAGGCCCTAAGCAAAAACATCGTCCATCATCAAGTCTTTTTATTGAAGGACTAGGGCTGCCTGATTTTTCTGTGTCGTATTCTATTGCGTCATAATACCCCTTTGACTTAAGGGACATAAGGTCTTTTGGCGAGAGATCAACACGATACATGCAACATGCACCACATCTATTGCAGGCATATGTAGCGCCTTTAGGAAAACTACTTATCCAAGGGACATAAACTTTCCCCAGTTTAAGCTTTCCTGAAAAATATTTCCCTGACATTTCTAAACCGAAAGCTTAACGGCGGGGATTATAAAAGTTCAGTAACCCATGGGGAGCCCAAGACCACCCATACCGTATGCATCCATTCCACCTTCACCCTCACCTTCGTCGTGCCCTTTAAGGACGAATGCTATAAAGAGCCCAGCTGCTACAAGAAGGCCACCTAAAAGAAAAGTAGTATCACCCTTACCTCCTTCACTAAGGACATAACCTCCATATACTGCACCCAAGGCGAGAACGGCGACTATTATATGGTGAGCGCCACCCATGAGTATCAAGAACATGGCACCAATACCCACACCAACATACATAAGTGTTTGATTGCCTGACATAAGACAAAGGGCTATTATTATAAGAAAGAACAAGAAGGCAGATGAGTCCATAATAATCTAGTTACCCTTGTAACCCTTTTCCGTCTTTAAACCAGCTGCTAGTTCCAGCACCAAACTGAGGCGAGGGCATTGTCGTTATGACATTGCTGTTGTTGCCTTTACCCCAGCTTCCAAGATATCCCATGTAGGCTCTTGACATGGTCCCTTCCATTATACCGCTTGTAAGACCACCTATAAACATGTAACCAAACATCACGAAAAAGAAGATGAAAGCTATCCATACGTGCTGGAAGAATATGAAAAATACGATGAATGCTGCAACACAGATTCCAAGAACTCTTGACTGGGTCGCCTGTTTGATTCTACCAAAGAGATAGATGAGAGCTACAATACAAATCAAGAGATGAATATCTTCAAACAGGCTCATTTTTAGTAACTTTACTTTTGTGCGCTTAAAAATAAGTCTAAAAGCTAAAAAATGAAACCTTTATATGTGAAAGCAAATTTGGGGTCGCGAATTCCATTGGATATAGAAAAACTAAAAGGATGGACCCTGGTTGACCCATTTTTTTCTACTCTCGATTCAACTCAGTTTGGTACTCTGGACGTGCGTTTTCCAGAAATACAGTTTTCGCCGTTAACTGCTCACGAATTTTTAGATTTTGTTTTAGCCAAAAGGCATAGCTTAGATGAGATTCGGATAGACTGCCCTGCAGGGGGGCTCATAGCTAAGAACTCCGATTTTCCAGGTCTTTTAAAGAAGATGTCAAATGCACTTAAGCCCGAAGGAAAAATCGAGATAATGACTGATATCATTTCAAAAGAAGCTAAAGTGCCCGCCGAACCTAAGGAGATATATTCTATTCTTTCCGGACGTGACCCAGGCGAGCTTTGTGATTCTGAGCGCGAGAAACTATTATCACTCTCAAAACCAATCCCATGCGTCGACATCCTAAATGCGTTAAAACAGGAAGGTTTTATCACAGCAGTCCGTCCAGCCTGCAAAAATGAGATATCCCGAAGCGAGACTGCCAAACGAAAAGACGCAAACAAAAAAGAACTTTTTGTAATAATTGCAAGAAAATCCTAAATGCGTTATTATCCGCCTATAAACAAACTAAACAATGTCCCAAGAACCTAATTACTATGAGCTTTGGTCAAGTCGTGTGCGTGAAAAGCAAGTTGAAATAGACTCTATGCTTGCTCAGGTCAGCCGTGGGATGGAGCTCCTTTTAAGGGATGCCTGCCTTGACCCTATGATGTACAATCCAAAGGGGGAAAAATATCCTAAAACAAGGATTGGCGCTGTTGATGGGGGCGAAGGGATTTACGAACTTGCGGGAGTCGCAGCATATCTTGTCCGCGCAAGCGGGTTTTGCAAGGGCGACGGTGGAAAAGACCCAGGGCACTTCCTAAGAAATCTGGATTTGGGTGCAATTCCCATAAATCGCCAGACAAAAGCAAGAGTCCAGCTCCTGCGCTCGGCAATGGAATACGAGATGGGCTCAAGGATTATCGATGAAATGGCTCCAGACTATCTCCTGATTGACGGTTCGCTTCTTGTGGGAACCGAGGTTGACCCCATATCAACAGACGAATACCACGCACATATCAGGGCACTGGGCGGGATGCTCAGAAAAGCTCAAGAATCGGGTGTGCGAGTCGTTGGGGTTTCTGAAGATTCGACTTCGCGGGGACTTATAAGTTATCTTTCAGATAAGGGGCTCTCCAATGAAGCGGCATCAGCTCTTTCTCAATTGACTGACGCCTCATTAATCCAGCTTTATTCCCAGCGAATGGACTCCTTTCAGGCAATTGCAACAAAACCATTTATTCCTGTTTCAAGCAAGGGGCGAAAATGGGTGAAGGACAAAACGGGAATTGATTGTGCGTTTCCAACATTCTACCTTCAGGCAACAGAGATGGGGCGCGCAATGAGAGTCGATTTCCCTAGCTGGGGCGAAAAGGGTATAGTTGCCAAGGCAGAAGAGATATCGTCCCTTCTAAGCTATCTTTCAAGAGTCCCCAAGCGATACGGGTACCCCATACCCCTTTACATGGCGCATTCTGATGCGGAGCTTCCTCAAAAACTAATGGAGAAAACCGCCCTTCTTTTGCAAAAACAGATATTTCGCAACTGGGGCAAAGAGTACTGCGCAATAGCGGCAAAGAAACGACGCGACTCAAGGCCAATAGATTATGACGAGTAAATTCTAATGTCCCAGGTACCGTCCCCGTTTTTCAGCAATGCTAAGGCGCAAGAGAACACTAGAATCCCCGTACCCAGAAAGAACCCCCTCCCAGAGTTTTGAAAAATTCTTAGAATGGTTTGCACCAAGAGCCTTTTTTAGGAGCAATAAGTCTGTTGCGAAATCCTCATCACGTTTTGTGACATGGGACAGTCCAAAGTCAATTACCACAATCTCGCCAAGATTGTTAAGTATCATATTTGATGTTGTAAGGTCGCCATGCATAATATCTGCATCATGGAGTTTTCTTACGACTTTTCCGACATCAATTGCAAGCTCGCTTTTTTCATCAATTATCTCATCAAGTGCGCACCCTTCAATAAAACTCATTTTAAAAAGGTAATTTTCTTTATCAACTTCATATACATCAGGTACAAGAAGCCCCGCAGCTTTTGCGCGTTGCATCATCTTAGGTTCGCGCGCAGTCCTTTGCTTCCGGATTTTTGAATCTATCTCGGCAAGGCGGTACTTTTTTACCAAGCGTTCCTTTACTATAATATTTCCTTCTTTTCTAAGGCTTGCTTCTGCACCTTTCCAGGTTCCGTCAGGAAGCGCAGGAAGGCTATTTCCTTTTCTTGCCCAGGAGATGTCCACATCATCTGTTCTAAAAAGCGGGTCAATTATACTATCTTTAAGCGAGTGTTTGACTCCAGCTTCGTGCATGACAATACCACACCAGGCAATCATCGCGCCATTGTCTCCACAAAGCCCTTTTGGTACGGAGAAGCGTGCTCCATTGTCTTCTGCCATGTTGCGTACCATCTCAACCAAGCGCTTGTTGTTTGCAACCCCTCCCGTTAGAAGCAAGGAGTCGCTTCTTAAGTGGCAAAGCGCGCGCTCTGTAGCCTCAGTCAGCATAGAAAATGAGGTTTCCTGCAGGGAATAACAAACATCTTCAAGCGTGTGTTCACCTGAATTTGCCTTCTTTATTGATTCTGTGAGAAGTCCAGAGAAAGAGAGGTCATTGCCTTTTATGACATAAGGGAGATCGATTAAATTCTTTCCCCCCTTTCCAAGTGTTTCTATCTTTGGACCAGCCGGGTGTCCAAGACCAACAGCGCGCCCGAATTTATCAAGCATGTTTCCTGTCCCGATATCAAGAGTCTCGCCGAATACGCGGTAGCGCCCGCCGCGAAACATTATTATCTGGGTGTTGGCACCCGACACATAAAGAGTTAAGGGTTGCGCCCAATCTGGAAACTCTTGTCTTGCGACCATGTTTCCAACTTCAATATGGGCGACGCAGTGGTTTACACCCACAAGGGGTTTGTCTAAGGAAAGTGAAAGGGCTCGCGCACCGACGGCAGCATTGCCTAAACACGGACCAAGACCGGGGCCTTTTGAGAATGCGATAAGGTCTACGTCTTCCTTAGTAATCTCAGCTTTCTCTAGGGCATCAAAGAGAGCCTCCTCAAAATGGTTTGCCATATAGCGCGAAGATTCTCTAGGGTGTATTCCACCCTCATCTGGAACATAGATTTTTTTTATATCAGAAAGGACATTGCCATCTGAGTCGACAATACCTACTCCTACAGTATGTGCAGTCCCTTCAATCCCCAAGCAAATCATTACAAGGAATTTGAAGTTTTGTGCTTAAATCTATATGTCTTTTTTTTCTTTGCCCAAGTCAGCAATCATCTTTGCAAACATAGGTCCTCTTAGTAGTTTCATTTTATGGGTTTATTATTTGGGCGTTAATAGGGTCCTTTATTAACAAAGGACCCGGTTGTCGCCGCGTCACAAAGTTCTTTTGTTTTGTCCTCCTGTTTATTTTTGAATTTTGCCCAAAAGTTCAGGGCTTGATAATGACGACGGGATCCCCACGACCCCGCCGACCTAGATTTTTCCCAACTAGAGTTGCATAAAAGGTTTCACCTATGCAGACAAGAGAGTGATTGGAGGAGACAAGTTAAGGCCTGGCGTCTTTGCCCAAGAAATCTCCTCCATCGCTAAAACCACATTTTCGGATTGGTGCTTTGATGAGAATGTTACTGTGCATCTCATTACAGTGTCCATACTGGAGTATTGCATGGCACTATAAAAAGGGCTGACCCAGCTAACTGAGCGATGGGCGCTAGTTTATTTTTTATTTTTTTCCTGGGCAAGGACGACTTTATTCCCGACTTTCCAGGAGTAATAAAACGAGTATACGGCAACCGCAATAATCGGTGCGATTACAAACCAGATGGCAAGGCTTGTAAAGACAAGACCTAAAAGGCAGATGAATCCAGAGACAATAAATAACTTGCCCACATGTTTATTAACTTTTTCCCAGACTTCGTCGCTTGCAAGTGTCCAGGGGTTTTTAATCCCGGCCGCCCAGTTCCTTTTTGATGCGCGCATCATAAGTCCCGCATAGACAAATACCATACAGAACAGGGGACACATGAGATAAAATATCTGAAGTTCTTCCTCGCCGATTGCGCTAAATATTATAAAGATTTCAAGTGCTATGAAAAATATCATCATCACGGCAATAAAACCGACATACCAGCCCCAAAATAGCTTCATATTGCTCTTGAGCGGGTAAGCCCTCGGAATTACATACATCAGCACAAGACAAAAGGCTCCTATAAGTGGCGCAAGGAAAATCCCCCAGAATGCACTCATGTACCCGTCGATTTCCCCTTCAGCGTTCCAGTGCGCGGGAACTTCTGCCGGGACTAAAGGATAATAATAGATTGCTATTCCAAAAAGAACTACAAGAAGCGCGATACCAAGAATCTCGATTTTATTCATGTGTAAAAATAAGAAAATAAAAAGAAAAACAAAAAAGGACCCTAGAAGGTCCTTACTTTGCCGTGGATTACATCGTTTGTGACGCGCTTGATATCTGCAAGCATCTCGTCAGCAATACCGTGTGCGTCGCGCGTTGCTGATGACAAGTCATCGGCAAGCAGGTTAAGGTAACACATCTTCGGTTCGTCAATCGGGCTTCCAATCTGGCTTAAAAGCTGGACTTCAGCCTGACTCACGCCCGGAACTTCCTTTACAATCCTGTCAGCTATCCTGAACGAAAGGATGTTATAAATCTTTCCGACGTGGTTTATTGGGTTCTTTCCGGACGCAGCCTCCATGGACATTGGCCGTCCTGGGGTAATCAACCCTGAAACACGGTTGCCTCTTCCAACAGAGCCGTCATCACCGTTTTCTGCACTTGTTCCTGTAACTGTAAGGAAAAGTCCTGATTCGCCTTTGCTGGGGATATCGCCTGTGTTGATAAGGACATCGACCTTGCGGTTTGTTATGCCCTTTGCAAGATTCTTGATGAGTTCCTTAGACTTATCAATAGTTTCCATGTAGTCGCCCACACAAGAAACATATTTATCAACCTCTGCAATACAAAGTGTGAGTGTTATCTTTTCGCCCTCACGAAGCCCCATGACTTTTATGTCCTCACCAATTGCAGGCAGGCTCTTTTTTGTCTCTTTTGAGTTAAGGAGTTCTTCAGTTAGTAGTGTTAATTGTTCGACTTCGGAGAATGGCGCAAAACCGATTCCAAAAGATGTGTCGTTTGCGCCAGGGATATGTGTCTTGTCTGAGAAGACTGACTGGAGGTCGGCTGAACCTGCGCCATACTTTGCCTCAATTGTCATCTGGTCATCAGGGTTTAAGTTTGCAATATTCTCACGAATGTAAGTCTTTGCCGCATCAAGAGCTATTTCAGGAACTGCAATGCTTTCACCACCTACTTGATTTGTTGCTCGCCCTACAAGTAGCATGTATATAGGTTCAAGGACTGCACCTCCCCCGAACTTTGAGCGGGCTTGCCCTGCGACAATTTGAGTCTCATCAGTATTGTGGTGGAATACTGTATCAAAGCGTTTTAGGTATTCCTTACAAAGCGCCACAGAAACGGCGTCAGCCACACCATCGCTTATCGAGTCGGGGTGACCGATTCCTTTGCGCTCTACGATCTCAACATCCAGGTCCTCAACATACTTGCCAGCATAATCGCTGACGGTAATATTTCGTGCCATTTTAGTATTTAGACAAATCTTTCTGCGGCTTTTTGCCACGTTTCAAATAAAAGGCGAGATTGTAGAATATTACCTTTAGTAATACACAAACAGACGGAAAAATACAATTGGAAGCTTGTGTTTGAGGACAACAAAAAAGTAGGTTTTTCCTAAAAACTGATTGCCTTTTTATAGGCCAAGATGTAATCTTACTCACAACAATATGTTGTGCCTGAATGAAGTGAACACCACAAGATGTTGTGGTTTTCAAAGAAAACGGTTACAACAAGATAGTGACAAAAATGGCAATAAAACAAATCAGGAAGAGGGACGGAAGGATAGTCGACTTCGATGAAGAAAAAATTGCCAAAGCCATTTGGAAAGCAGCACAGGCCGTGGGGGGTAAAGACCCCGAGCTTTCAAACAAACTTGCCGCAACGGCAATCAATCTCCTTGCGGCAAAATTATCTCCCGGCGAAGTACCAACTGTTGAACAGGTACAGGACTCAGTCGAAAAAGTTCTTGTCGAAGGCAAGCACTACCTGACTGCAAAAGCATATATATTATATAGAAGGCAACACGATGAATTGCGTGAACTAAAAGGCCTTTTTTCAAACCTTAGTATTGTCGAGGATTATGTCAATGAGGCGGACTGGCGCGTTAAGGAAAACGCGAATATGACATTTTCCCTCCAAGGCCTCAATTTCCACATCTCCTCAATTATAACCTCACAATATTGGCTCAATAAGATTTATCCAAAAGAGATTCAGGAGGCGCACCTTGGGGGGGATTTCCATATCCACGACCTTGGAATCCTTGGAGCATATTGTGTGGGCTGGGACTTAAAAGACCTCCTTCTCACAGGATTCAGGGGCGTTCGCGGAAAAGTCGACTCAAAGCCGGCAAAACACTTTAGAACAGCTCTTGGACAGATTGTTAATTTCTTTTATACTCTTCAAGGGGAGGCAGCAGGCGCGCAGGCATTCTCAAACTTTGATACGCTCCTTGCACCATTTATCAAATATGATGACTTGTCACGCAAGCAGGTAAAGCAAGCCTTACAGGAATTTATATTTAACATAAACGTTCCAACAAGAGTAGGTTTTCAGACACCTTTTACCAATGTTTCCTTAGACCTAAAAGTTCCAAAGTTCATGGAGAATGAACCTGTAATCCACGGTGGAGAGATTCGTGAGGATACCTACAAAGACTTCCAGGACGAAGTAATTCTCTTTAATGAAGTGTTTGCTGAGGTCTTAACTGAAGGCGATGCCGATGGTCGTGTATTTACATTCCCGATACCCACATACAGCATAACTTCAGACTTTGATTGGGACAATCCTGCATATGATAAGATTTGGGAGATGACTGCAAAATACGGAATACCATATTTCTCAAATTTCATAAATTCAGATCTTGATCCTGAAGACGTACGTTCTATGTGTTGTCACCTCAGGCTTGACAAGCGCGAGCTCCAAAGAAGAGGTGGAGGCCTGTTTGGTGCGAACCCACTCACAGGATCGATAGGTGTTGTTACCATCAATATGGCGCGCCTTGGATATCTCTCCGAAAACGAAGAAGACTTCATAACACGACTTGACGCTCTAATGGATCTTGCAAAAGAGAGCCTTGAAATCAAGAGAAAAACAATCGAAGCATTTACTGAAATGGGGCTTTATCCTTACTCAAAGTTCTATTTGCGCCATACAAAAGAAGGGCATGGTACTTACTGGAATAACCACTTCTCAACAATAGGTGTTGTCGGTATGAATGAGGCTGTTGTCAACTTTATGGGTAAAACGATAGGCGACCCCGAAGGTCTTGCATTCTCTGAAAAAGTGTTGGAGCATATCCGCGACCGCCTGAGCTATTACCAAGAGAATTCAAGCGAACTCTTTAACCTTGAAGCAACACCAGCCGAAGGTACAAGCCACAGTCTTGCAAGAAAGGATGCCGAGCGCTTTCCCGATATGAAGTTTGCAAATGGTGATGCCGTCAAGAAGGGCATCCCGCCATATTACACGAATTCGTCTCTCCTTCCAGTCTCATTTACAGACGATTTGTTTGAGGCATTGAGTCTTCAGGATGGACTTCAGGCAAAGTACACTGGAGGAACTGTATTCCACGTATACCTTGGTGAAGCAAAGCCACCCGTTGAGTCAGTAAAACAGCTCGTAAAGACAATATGCTCAAACTATTCTTTGCCATATTTTACAATAACTCCGACCTTTAGCATATGTCCCTCGCATGGTTATATCTTTGGAGAACATTATGAGTGTCCGGAGTGCAAAGTTGATGGCAAGATTACAAACTGTGAGATATATTCGCGGGTTGTTGGGTACTTGCGACCAGTTGATCAGTGGAACGACGGAAAACGCCAGGAGTTTAACGAAAGAAAGATATTTGATTCTGCAATCGGCAGGGAGCCATCTTCCTGTGGGTGCAGTGTAAAACGAGTCGAATAAATGGAATTTGGAGGCTTCCAGAAGCTTTCCTTGATTGATTATCCGGGAAAGCTCTCTGCACTTGTCTTTACTCCAGGCTGTAACTTCCGTTGCCCCTTTTGCCATAACTCGGATCTTGTATTGCCTGAAAAGATATCAAAACTAAAACTCTTTTCGGAAGAATATATCTTAAAATATCTTTTTGATAATAATAAAAAGATACAGGCTCTTTCAATAACAGGGGGTGAGCCGACTGTCCATAGTGACCTTCCAGAGTTTATAGCAAAGGTAAAAAAAGAAGGGTTTTTAGTTAAACTGGATACAAATGGCACAAATCCAGCTATGCTGCGCGAACTCTTTAAGCAAAAGTTATTGGATTATGTTGCAATGGATATCAAGGCAGACCTCAGTGATGCATCTGCGTATAATAAAATAACTGGCAAAGTAATAAACGACAAGATTCTTTCAGATATGTATGAGTCAATAGATATCATAAAGGAGTCTGGGATTCCGCATGAATTCAGGACAACAGTTATTTCAGGCATGCATTCCTTAGAAGACTTAAGGGCAATATGTGATAGCATAGAGGGCGCTGATGCGTATTTCATCCAGAAGTACATACCTGAAAATGCTATGGACACAGAGTTTTCTGTTATGGACACTATTCCAAAAGAGGCGCTTGATGAACTAGAACCATATTGCTCAAAGAAAGTCAAGAAGTTTGGAATAAGATACTAACTATACAATAGTAGTATAACTCGTCTTTGACACCCCCCAGTTCCGGTTTTCTAAAATAAACTTTTTTGACCCTAAATAAGCTTAAACGGCACAAGACTCGGGTGTCCGAGTATTGCTGGTTTGGGGACTAGATAAAACCCAAGACCCATAATTATTTTGAAGGCCTCTTATCGGCATTATTGATAACCACCAGGAACTCAAAAAGAGAGATAATCACAAAGATATAAACAAGTTAAGTTCTCTTTGGTATGCATGGCAATAAACCAATCTTTTTTAAGTCTTTCTCAGTAGAAATAACCTAGATATACTAAGTATAACTAATACCATACTCAAAAGCAAATGGCTCTCAAAGTCGCAATAGTGTTAAGCATAGCAATACTCATTACGGCTTTTGCCCTATCTTTTAGCATTTTAAGTCCATCTGAAGAAAGCTTTAAATCACCACAATCACCTCAGGGTCTTGCAATAGGTGAGGGGGACATCTACGAATATTTTGTGACGCCTCCAGAATCAAACGAAACCGGAAACGACACTGGTAACGAAACAGAACCAGTTTCAGGTTTGATGGGCAACTCAACAACAGACTGCTGGGACGCAGGAACAAGCCCACATCCAATCTGCTCATGTGATGACTTAAATTTAACGCGAACCCAACTTTCCTGGGATTATGAACTCCAAAACGACATAGACTTCTCGCTTTGCGACGCGAGTTACACGACAGGTGAAGGCTGGTTACCCATAGGGACTTTTACAGGAAGCTTTGACGGCCAGGGTTATGTTGTTAGTAATTTGTATATTAATAGACCTTCAACTAGTTACAATGGATTATTTGGATATACTACCAATGGATTTGAAGCTTATGATTTAGGATTTGAAAATGCATTTGTTAATGGTCTTAGTTTTAATGGTGTTTTAGCTGGGCAAGTTGATGGGGATAATATTAATCGAACTTATGCTAATAACAGCGTAGTTACTGGGGCTGGTGAAAGCAATGGTGGATTGGTTGGATATTTGACTGATTCTTCTAGCATGTGGGATGTTTATTTTGTTGGTAATGTTACTGGTGGAGGTTCTTATTGTGGTGGTATTGTTGGTCATGAACAATACAGTCGTATTACAAATGCATATTCAGTTGGTAACTTTAGTATTATTGGTGCTGGACAACATGTCGGTGGTATTACTGGTGGAACTGATTATGGTTTTGGTGGATGGGCAGTCAAAAATGTATTTACTGTTTCCAATACATCATCACCAAATATTTATCATGCTCCTGTTGTTGATTATGTAAATCGACAGGATAATTTAGTTAGACTTTATTATTATAATACAAGTGAAAACGCAAATACTTCTACTCGTGCTGGTACTGTTATAAGTCAAGAAGGTTATGATAATATTAGTGCTTTTTATAATATGAATAATAGTGCGCTATTAGGTTTCGATAGAGATTATATTTGGGAAGAACATGCTGATACTTATCCAACATTGAGACTTAATGGCGCTTCAACTTTTACCGACCCAGTATTGTCTGGAAGTGGAACCTCTGCTTCACCTTATCAGATTCATAATTGCACAGAATTACAAGCAATGAGAAATAACCTAACTGCTTATTATGTTTTGATGGATGATATTAATTGTTCAGATACTGTTCGATGGAATGGTGGGGATGGATTTGCCCCAGTTGGTTATGATACTAGTCATTATTTTACGGGACAGCTTGATGGTAATGGAAAAACAATTTATGATTTGACAATTGATGATCATGACGGAGATTATAACGGGTTATTTGGTGTAACAAATAATGGATTTAATGTTTATGATTTAGGTTTTGAAAACGCGTTTATCCGTGGTTCTGGTTATAATGGTATTTTGATTGGTCATTGTAAGGGTGACAATATTAATCGAACTTATGCGGGTAATTCTAATATCTATGGTTATGGATCATATAATGGTGGATTGGTTGGATATTTGACTGATTCTTCTAGCATGTGGGATGTTTATTTTGTTGGTAATGTTACTGGTGGAGGTTCTTATTGTGGTGGTATTGTTGGTCATGAACAATACAGTCGTATTACAAATGCATATTCAGTTGGTAACTTTAGTATTATTGGTGCTGGACAACATGTCGGTGGTATTACTGGTGGAACTGATTATGGTTTTGGTGGATGGGCAGTCAAAAATGTATTTACTGTTTCCAATACATCATCACCAAATATTTATCATGCTCCTGTTGTTGATTATGTAAATCGACAAGATAATTTAATAGGACTATATTATTACAATACAAGTGAGAATTTGAATACTTCTACCCGTACTGGAACTGTTATAAATGGGAGCGGATCAAGTACTGCTGAATACTTTTATTATACAGTAAATGCCCCTTTGTCATCCTGGGACTTTACAAACGTATGGAATGATTCAAACAATGGTACTGATTATCCAACATTACAAGGATTAAGCCCGCCAAGCCCCTCAAATCCGAGTGTGAGTATATCTTTAGTAACACCCACGGGCAATCTTAACGCGACCCAAAACGAGTTCTTTGATGTGACAACAGAAGTCTGCTGTCTCGCAGGTGAGTGTGGCAATATAACAGCTTCTTTAGACCCGGCGCCTTCAGACTGCTGGGACGATGGAGTAAGCCCGCACCCAATCTGCTCTTGTGATGACCTAAACAACATAAGAACACATCTTGATTGGAATTATTCTCTTCAGAATGATATTGATTTCTCGCTTTGCGACCCAAGTTACACAACTGGTTCTGGTTGGGACCCAATAGGAAGTTCTTATTCGTCCTCTACTACTTCGTTTATTGGTTATTTTTATGGAAATAACCATGTCATTAGTAATCTTTATATCAATCGTTCAACTGAGAGTTATGTAGGTCTTTTTGGTGTTGTTGGTTATTCTAACTCCGGTGGTGGAAAGAAAGGGTATGTCTACGATTTAAGTCTTAGTTCTGTTAACGTTACAGGCGGGGATTATACTGGCGGTCTTGCTGGAACAATCTATTATGGTTCAAGAGTCAATAATTCAAATGTGTTCTCTGGGACAGTTACAGGCGGTATTAGAACTGCCGGGTTTATCGGTTTTAGTTCATATTCTAGGATTTTTAATTGTTCTTCATTAGCAGATGTTACAGGCAGTTCGGATACTGGAGGTCTTGTTGGTTGGGCTTATAACACAATAATTAATAAGACATATGCTACAGGTGATGTTACAGGCACGGATTATACTGGCGGGCTTACTGGAAGTCTTTCTTCTTCCTCAGCCTATGATAGTTATGCCACAGGTGATGTTATAGGTGGTTTGTATACCGGCGGTTTTGCTGGAAGTGCTTATGGTACTATTTCAGATTCGTATGCCACAGGCGATGTTACTGGGGGTTCTAATCAAACCGGTGGTCTTGTTGGTTATTGTTATGCTTGTAAATCTTTAAATTCTTATAGTACAGGAGCTGTACACGGGAGTGGTTATGTTGGAGGTCTTATAGCTTATATGAGGGGGTATGGAGCTCTAATTACGAATTCTTATTGGTTGGACCATCCAGGCGATGATGCTTCTAATTGTTATCATGACGGGGATTCGGGGTGTACAAAGGTAAGTGACGAGTCCTATTTTTTCGATTATTCAAATCCTCCTGAAAATTCCTGGGACTTCACAAATGTATGGGACATTTCAAATAATGGTACTGGATATCCGACACTCCAGGGATTAACTCCTCCAGTTATAGATAAGGGTGGTCTTGTACCACATGGTTCAGGCACGCCATTTTACACAACAGACTTAAACCCACAAAACATATCATTAAATGAGAGTGAGTGTCAAAACGTAACCTGGAGTGTGAATGCCACAGGAGAAGACGCTTCGACCTATGAATTCTATGCCTTTGCAAACCTAACAAGTGACCCAAGCATAAACAACGAAACAGAACACTGGAACGTTACAATAGAGTACATACCGTACCCAAACTGTCTTGAGACTGGTGGAAACATAACAATAACGACAGATACCACATGGACGCAAAATCAAACCTGTGATGTTGTCACAATAACTAATAATGCCGTTTTGACTTTTGATTCGGTCGGCGCCGGGAATAATTCGATTGCCTTGACTGCAAACAGCCTGAATATAGATGTAGGGGCAAGCATTTCAGCAGATAGTAAAGGCTATATTGGAGGTCCCGAGAGAGTTACTGGATATGGTCCAGGTGGGGGCACGGGCGGCTCTTATTCTGGAGGCGGAGCAAGTTATGGTGGTGCAGGGGGAATAAACTACAGGGGGAGTGCGGGAGGAGGTCCTATTTACGGTTCATCACTCGCACCGACAATTCCTGGAAGCGGCGGCGGCGGAGCTACTTGGGTTGGAGCCGGAGGTGCGGGAGGCGGAGCCATAACGCTTAATATAACAGATATTTTTACACTGGATGGCATAGTTAGGGCAAACGGGGCAAACGGTGGTAGTGGGACGATGGGTGGTGGAGCCGGTTCTGGCGGAGGAATCTATGTTATAACAAACGCACTCCAGGGAAGCGGAAGCTTCTTTGCCAATGGAGGGAATGGCGTTGTAGGAAGCGGAGGTGGTGCGGGCGGGAGGATTGCAATTTATTATAATACAAGCACGTTTGCAAGTCCGCAGAATTCAAGAGTAATCGGAGGAAACAGTGAGGGCGGTGGTTCCAATGCAAAATCAGGGACACTCATCTTTGTAGACCAGACTAAGAATTCCGCTCAGATTTACGGCGGATTCAGGTTCCAGGGAACAACAGGGATTGCCAACGAAAGTGTCAATACTACATTCTTTAACACGGATAATCCAAGTGACTGGAACTTCTCAAACCTCTCGGTCATAAATGCCGACAATGTCTGGGGGGTAGTCGATCCCCTAAATCTCTCAGTGATTGGAGAGCTTGAATTAAGCAATTCAGATTGGTCAAATCTCATGGTCGCTTTTAATGTGGACACTATGACCTTACAAGATTCAAGCTTGACCTCTACAAACACTACAGAGAACACTCTTTTGATTCAATCTGGAACTTCAGTTATTCTAGATAATTCTAGCATCTATGGAAATGCTAACATAACCGCCCCCACTTTGCTTCTTGATTCAGACTCCATTATATCTGCAGATAATAAAGGCTATGCCGGAGGTCCTCTTGCTACCTCAGGATCTGGCCCTGGAGCTGGAGGTGGTGGTTCTTACGCTGGTCGTGGAGCTGGCCACGGAGGACAGGGTGGTGCAAATAGTCGGGGGACCTCAGGAGGAATTGTCTATGGTTCATCACTTGCACCAACACAGATTGGGAGCGGCGGAGGTGGAGGTCAGTGGTCAGGTCCTGGAGGTGATGGTGGGGGTGCCATATCCCTTAATATTGCTAGCACACTCACAGTAAATGGCATAATCAGTGCAAATGGAGAAGTCGGAGGGGGCGGAGTATACTATGGCGGAGGAGGATCTGGTGGCAGTATCTATGTCGTGACAGACACGATTCAAGGAACTGGAACTTTCATTGCAAATGGCGGATACGCCGTTTCAGGTGCTGGCGGCGGAGCGGGTGGAAGAATAGCTATCTACTATAACACAAGCTCATTTACAAGCCCGCAGAATTCAAGAGTGGAAGGCGGCTCGGGCGATGAGGATGGTAAATCAGGAACCCTAATATTTGTAGACCAGACTAAAAACTCAGCAGAGATTTACGGCGGATTCAGGTTCCAGGGAACAACAGGGATTGCCAACGAAAGTGTCAATACTACATTCTTTAACACGGATAATCCAAGTGACTGGAACTTCTCAAATCTCTCGGTCATAAATGCCGACAATGTCTGGGGGGTAGTCGATCCGCTAAACCTCTCAGTAAGTGGCACACTTAACATTTCTTCCTCATATTGGTCCAATTCTGAAGTCAATTTTAGCATAATGACACCGCAATTGTCTCTAAACTATTCATCAATAAGTGCTGGAGCGATGGATTTGACAGGTGTTGATTCTCTGACTTTCAACTATTCTAATCTAAGCGCCAGTGATGGGGTGGTAAACTCCATTAGAATTAAGCTGGATAATGAACTTACTCTAAATAACTCGAACATTTATGGTAATTCAAACATAAGCGCTCTAAACCTATTTGTCAATAATGAGTCGATTTTATCAGCAGACGGAAAAGGTTATCCAGGCGGCCCCGAGCGGGTTAATGGTTATGGTCCGGGAGGTGGTACGGGATCTGGATCAAGTCTTGCAGGTGGTGGTGGAGGCCATGGAGGCGTTGGGGGCAAAGGAGGCTCTGGGGGTTATGGTGGCACAGTTTATAGTTCATCCCTCGCACCGATAATGATGGGAAGTGGTGGGGGCGGAGCAACCTGGGTTGGTGCTGGAGGTGCTGGAGGTGGAGTTATAACTCTTAATATAGAGGATGTATTTACACTAGATGGCATAATCAGAGTAAATGGTGCAAATGGAGGCAGTGGTACTCAGGGGGGTGGCGCAGGTTCTGGTGGAAGTATATATGCCATAACAGATACGGCCCAGGGAAGCGGCAGCTTATTTGCAAACGGTGGAAACGGAGTCTCAGGCAGCGGAGGAGGCGGAGGCGGAAGAATCGCAGTTTATTATAACGCGAGCACATTTACAAGCCCGCAGAATTCGGGAGCCAATGCCGGTAACAGTGATGGCAATACCGAGCCAAAGACAGGAACCCTCATCTTTGTCGACGAGAGCAAAAACTCAGCAGAGATTTACGGAGGATTCAGGTTCCAGGGAACAACCGGGATTGCAAACGAAAGTGTGAATACAAGCTTCTTTAACACAGATAATCCAAGTGAATGGAACTTCTCAAACCTGACGATAAGAAACGCAGACAACATACTCGGAGCAGTCAACCCACTAAACATCCTGGTAAGCGACACAGCATACTTATCCAATTTCACTTGGACTAACGCCGGCATTGAGGCAACATTAAAAGGAACTGGAAATACTCTAGTCATAATCAATAACACCTTTACCGATTCGAACCTAAATTACAACAACACCCGCGTTACTATCGAGCAGGAATTCGGAACGATTGCATGGCTGGAAACATTATATAATATCGCAGACTTAAGTCTTAACACAAATATCACCCTTAACCACACATTTGTCGATTCAATAGATTTGCCGGGATTAAACGAATCTTCAAATATAACCTTAAGGAATTTAACATTCAATTATACTCCCGTAATACAGAAGGACATCAATGATAACGGAACTTTTGTAGTGTGTGAGTCTCCTATGTGCAATGCCTTAAGTTATAATAACTCTACGGGAACGTTCAGGTTTAATGTAATCGGCTTTACGACTTACGAAGCGTCCGAGGGTCTTCCACCTTTTCAAATAAACTTTACTCTCCCCACACCCAACAACGATACGAATACCACTAACACCTCATTTACAGTTAATGTAAGTGTGGAATCAGAGCTCCTAAGTAATCTTACATATAACTGGAATGGAACTGAGCATGAAATCTATAACGCATCGCTTTTGTTGATGTATAACTTTGACAATTACACTCGCATGAACGATACTTCGATATATGAAAATAACGGCACATGTGTAAATTGTCCAATATGGAATTCCAGTGGGAAGTATGGCGGGGCTTATAGTTTTGATGGAGTTAATGATAGAATAGACATAGACCCCAGCCCATTTGGCGGATTTTTGCATGGTTCAGTTTCAGCATGGGTAAATCTAAATGCATTTGGCGGGACAAATTGTAATAGCCATAACGGCATTACAAATTGTGTAGCTGTTGGTTTTAATGATGATTGGGGATGGTTCTTTGCAGTAAACAGTGATGGCGCATTAATTTTTGACACAAGTGCGTCTTCTTCTAGCTGGAATACAATCAGTAATACGCCTGCTGGACTGGTTACTCTTGATAATTGGTACTATATCGCGGTTACAACTGACGGGACAAGTATCAGATATTATCTTGACGGAGTATTGAATTATACAGATACTCCAGCTTATGCGGGTTTTGGTACGGGCACCAATGATAGATTTGGAATCGGAGGCTCTGCATTAAGTGATAACTATGCGTTTTCCGGTTCAATTGATGAATACAGAATTTATAATAGAACTTTATCAGCCGATGAGATTCTGCTAACGTATAACTCAAATCTTGCTAAAACAAATGCAAGTAACTGGAGCCTTTATGTCAATCAGACTGGAAACACAAGCTATGGTCTAATGCCAGGGGCTTACATATATAACGCAACTGCATGCGACCAAGATATCTGTCAGTCAACCGAGTCAAGGACAATAACTATATTAAGTCAGTGTCCAAATGACATGGATGGTCTTGGAACCGCAAGCGACCCGTGTATAATTAACACAGTCGCTGACCTTTCTTCAGCAAGAGAGTGCCTCTACTGCGACTACGAGCTTAACGCCTCACTTGACCTTTCAGGAGAAAGCAACTGGACACCGATTGGAAACTGCACAGGTTCATGTTACGACGAGACTAACGACAATCCGTTCACAGGAACCTTTGACGGACAAGGACACACATTAAGTGACCTGACAATAGACCGTGAAGAAGACAATCAGGGACTTTTCGGAAACCTTTACTCGCATAATGGCTCAGGAAATATCACAAACCTGACAATAGAGGATGCAGAAGTCACAGGCGCTAATTATGTCGGAGCCTTAGTCGGAAACGCATACGGTGCAAGCCTCTTGTATATCACAATAGATGCCAACATGACTGGCGCCGGAAATATCGGTCTTCTCGCAGGACAGGCTGGCAGATCAAGCCTCTCATATATAGTAACTTCAGGAATAGTAACAGCAACAAACAACGCGGGAGGGGTAGCTGGAGATGGTTCTGACTCAGAAATCACACACTCAAGTTCAAGTGCATCAGTATCGGCTTCCTATTATGCGGGAGGTATCTTTGCAATAGGAGATCGTGCAAATATAACTGATGTCAACTCGAGCACGACAACACAGACAGAAATATCGGGAATCCATGTTCATTCATACTCTGGAGGGATAGTGTCCTATGCAGTTGATGCAAAAATTGAAGACTGCAACACCCTAGGACGCATGAGTGGGAACGGGGTTATCGGCGGCCTTGCAGGATATCTACAAGGAGGTAGTGTAAGTTCATGTTACTCACAAAGCGAGCTTGTTTCAGGAGGCCCTGACACAGGCGGCCTAATAGGTATTGCTATTGGAACAACAATTGAAGAGTGCGAGTCGCGTGCCGCAGTAACTGGGGTTGATGGTACGGGCGGCCTTATTGGAAACGCGAGCGGTGTCACAATAACAGAGTGTATTTCAAGCGCAAACGTTTCGGGAGGAATAAATGTTGGCGGAATGGTTGGTGAGGCACAAGGAACAACAATTGAAGATTCTTATGCCCTAGGAAACGTCCTTGGTGCAAACACACTTGGCGGAATTGTTGGATACGCCGAGAATTCCCACTTAACAAACGTTTACTCGGCAGCAAATGTTCTTGGGGCAAGCGCGATTGGAGGAATTGCAGGAAATGCGAGCGGGACGATTACAAACGCATACTCAGCAGCCTTTGTATTCTTTACAAGCTCTGGTGCAGGAATCCTTGGTGGGGGCAACGCTAACATCACAAACTCTTACTGGTATAATAGGACTGACGGACGCGCAATAAACTGCGCCCCGCACAGCAATTACAATTGCAGCGGAGAAACGACTTTAGAATACTTCTATGAGGTTGATAACTCCCCAATATCCACATGGGACTTCCCACCATGGGACGACTACTGCGACGGAGTCGGTTTCCAAAGCCTTGCCTGGCAGGACATCTCAGGAACAAGTAATTGTCCCAGTTTCTCACCCATGCTCCTTGCCTGCCCGAACGGAATGAGTGGTAACGGAACAAACGACGATCCCTGCGAGATAACAAATCGCTCAGACATTGACTCAATGGATGAGTGTCCAATATGCGCTTATGAGTTAACAACAGACCTTGACATGCAAAGTGTTGCAAGAACACCCACAACGCTTCTCTTAGGAAGCTTCTTTGGAAATAACCACACGATAAGCAATTTCCACGTACCCTCAAGCTCTTATTACCGTGGACTTATCGGAATACTCCTAGGAAACGCTTCAGACATAAATTTCGAAGATGTATACATCCGCGGTGGAACTTATGTTGGTACTTTGGCAGGCTGGGCTGAAGACTCAATAATCTCAAACATAAATGTTACAGGAAGCCTGCATGGTTACCAATGTGGGGGAATCCTAGGGCGCGCTCAAAGAAATGTAGAGATGTCAAACTGTAGTGCAGATATCACCCAAACTGCAGGAAGCTCGCATCAGGGAGGGCTTGTCGGAATCCTTTACTACTCAAGTATCACAGACTCACATGCCACAACTGATATGGTTGACGGCGAATATTATCGTGGGGGACTTGTCGGGCACTCGGTCAGAAGCACAATCAAAAATTCCTATGCAGACGCAAACATAAGGGGTGTAGGATATATTGGAGGTCTTATTGGATACCCGCACACAACAAGCTTTGAGAACTGCTATGCGACAGGAAACATAACAGGAGGCCTTGCTGTTGGAGGTATTGGGGGATATGGATACTATGCGCACATAAAAGACTCATATTCCTTAGTCAATGTAAACGGAGGTCACCAAGTCGGCGGAATCTACGGACGCGGCTACCGCGCGCAGGTCCAAAACGTCTATTCAGCCGGAACGCTTAACTACGCGACAAGCGGTGGGGCTATGTTTGGAACAAATGACCTAAACTACCTCACAAATGCTTACTGGCTAAATAGGAGCACAGACCGCGCAAACTTCTGCACGCAGTCAACTAACACTGGATGCACAGCAATAACTGATGAATCATACTTCTTTAACATAAACAATACTCCAATCTCAGAGTGGAGCTTCCCGCCGTGGAGTGATGCCTGCAACACTACAGGATACCAGACACTTTATGGGACAGACGAATCCTGCCCGTCATTTGTTGAGCCCTCAGCGATGACTTGCCCCAATGGGATGAGTGGGGATGGGACACTTAATGACCCATGTCTCTTAACTGATGCGGACGACTTGGCCGCGGCTGACTCTTGCCTAGTTTGCAATTATGAGATAACAAGTGATATTGACATGACTGGAGTTACCTGGCAGGCGCCCGAGTACCTCTTCTTTGGCAACCTTGATGGAGCGGGCCATACAATATCAAATCTAGCAATAAACGACCGCAGAAGTTATAAAGGAGGCCTATTTGGACGCGTCACTGAGAGCTTTAAGAATCTAAGTATCACAGACTTTGATATCAAGGGAGCTTATATGGCTGGCGCCCTTGCTACGCGCGCAGATTATGCTACATTTACCGACATTAATACGAGTGGGGTAATGGACTCAACAAGCCATTATGTCGGAAGCATTGTTGGACATTCCTCAGGCGGTTCTATGACTCGCTGTAATTTTGTAGGAAACGTAACTGGAAGAAACCACTACACAGGAGGTCTGGCAGGAGTATACCACAATGCTCAAGTAACAAACTGCAGTTCAGTTGGAAATGTTAAAGGGGTATATTATGCTGGAGGGCTATTTGGTCATGCAACATATTCAAGAATTCATGAGTCCTATGCACGTGGCAATGTCTCAAGCATATATGAGACTGGAGGTCTTGTTGGAAACGGTCAGTCGGCAAGAGTCTATGACTCATACTTTGACGGAAACGTTGCAGGAGAACGTATGGCAGCAGGACTTCTTGCTTATGCTTATCGTGCTACAGTAACAGATTCTTATGCTTCAGGCGAAGTCGCAGGTACTGAGAATGTCGGAGGTCTCATTGGTTACTCAGATGATGCAACCGTTATTGACTCCTTTGCAGCAGCGCCTGTCTATTACACAATAAATGGTGGAGGAATCGCAGGCGATGACAACTTCACAAGCCTTAATAATGTCTACTGGCTTG
>CAZUDQ010000011.1:0-46761 GCA_964619365.1 uncultured archaeon | reverse complement strand
GCATCAAAGCTCCAGTAGGCAACAAGTGAGTCGTAAGGGACTGAAGCGCTCGATAAAAGCCTGATTATACCGTCTTCTGAAGATGCGTTTGTTCCAAAGCCATCCCCACCAGTGACATTTAGTTCCTCTTGCAATCCAAGTAGGGGAGCGTCTCCACCAGATTCGTTTGATTCTATGGGTGTGATAAAGTACTCGTAAAGCTCGTCGGCATCTATTGCCATCCCAGTTGGGCCCTGAGCGCTTACTCCCTTAAGGGAGGGCAGTTCAAAAACAAGCATGGAAAAACCTAGAACTAACGCAAGGGCAACTAGCGCTATTACCAGTTTTGGCTTCATCTTATAGGATGAATCAGAGTTTTTCCTTTCTCCCTCTGGGCTCATGCTGGGAATATAACCGAATAAAGAATAAAAAGCTTAGTTTTTTTGTAATTTTTTGCACTGGGAGATATTGCCGGGATAATTAGTATTAATTCTCTTGTTTTTGCGTCATAAAAAATCAAGACTCGCATACCCGAGGGTTGAGCCTGTAAAGTATGTTTTGGATTAAACCCAATTGGAAAGGGAAGACTGCGCTATATTTTTATCATGCGCATCGTTTAAACGCTTTATTCCGCGGGAAATACGCATTTCTGAGAAGCCATGCTTTTCGACAAGTATCGCCTCTATTTTTGACGCGTTTGGGGGCTTCCATTCAAGGGAATAATCCTTGCTTGTTTGCGGATGCAAAAAGAGCTCGCGAATCATTTCATACTTGTCTCCAAGGGCTTCTTGGTATTCTTTCATCTTTCCCTCTTTTACTACTTTCAGGCCTTTTTTAGGGCCGATTCCCTTTACTCCGCCAGGGTTAAAGTCGGTTCCGACAAGTATTGCCAGGTCAACCAGTTGCTCGTGAGTTATACTAAGATGGTATAAACACTTTTCTAAGTCTAAAAGCTCTAAGGAATATTTTTCCTGCATTGTTAAGTTGCGAATCGTCCTTGGGCATCCTGCGACAATTGAATCGTAGTCTTGGGAGGCTGATGCCCATAGGTCACCTTCCTGTACCATAAAGGCAGATTGCACCTCGCCTTCGGAAGGGGCGTTTACAATCGGAACACCCATTGCCAAAAGAAGCTCTTTTGCGCCAGCTATCATCTCTGGAGTAAATCGTGATGTTTGTTGTGCGTATTTCCTGGCCGCTTCAATATCTCCTGCTTCCTTAGCGCGTGCCCATTTCTCCTCGGCAATAATCTTTCTTTCCTTTCTTGTCGCGAGTTCACGCGCCTTTAAATCAGGGGGTTTTCCGTCAAATACATAAACTGGTTTTACTCCAGCTTCAAGGACTCGAGTCGTCCTGTAGAAAAGCCCGGCTAGATGGCTTGTTATTTCGCCTGATATGCCCATAAGCGGCGTGCCGTCAGGCTGGCGTATTGTTGCAAGAAACTGGTATAGCGCATTCATCGCGTCTATCCCTATCTTTTCCCCGCGGAGATTGTCCCAGCTTAGGGGCTCTGCTTCAAAAAGGTCCTTTAGGTTAACGCCCATATTAATATTACATAAACGTTAAATTAAACGATATGGTAAAAACTGCGCTTAAGCCCCTGCCACCGGCGTGGCGGGAGAAGAATAGATACCTTGCATTTGAACTTATGGAAGGAAGCACGTCAAAGGAGGATCTTAGCGGAGCTATTATGTCAGGTGCCCTTTCGCTTTATGGCGAGATTGGCGTTTCGGAGATGAACCTGCGACTCGTTGATTTTGAGGAAAATTCGGGGAAAGGGGTAATAAAGGTAGAAAGAAGTCATGTCGAAGACGGGCGCATGGCCTTGGCATTTGTGTCAAGTGCGGGCAGAGACAAGACTCCGGTTGCCCTAAAAGTCATTGGAGTATCAGGCAGCCTTAAGAAAGCGCGGTCTTTTGTAATCTAAAATACGCTAAAACCTATGCCTTTTATTTCTGCTCGCTCAAAAGAAGGGTTTAATTAATAATTTAATAATAAAATGGTTTCTGCGACTGCGCGCTGCTTTGGTGCGGCAACGATTGTCAACGCTATAGCCACAGGTAAAGGCGCCGCTTTTGGAATCGGACTTGAGACTGAAGTTACTGTAGAACTCCTTGAGGACTCAAAGAGGATAACAGCTGAAGGCGTTGAGTGCCCAAGGCTCTTTGAGGGTTGCGTGGAAAAAGTCTTAGAACTGTTTCCTGAGTATAAATACGGCGCAAGAATAACCGTTCCTAAAACTGAGGTCCCTATCGCCCGTGGACTTAAAAGTTCGAGCATTGTCGCAAATGCAACAACTCTTGCTACATTTGGTGCTCTTGCAAAAAGGCATGGAAAAATCAAGATGCTAAGAATAGATAAGGAGATTTCTATTCAGCAGCTTATGATTGGCGAAGACCTTGTACAGGACGAAACTGTCCTTGGGATTAGCATCGAAGCGTCTAAGGCGGCAGGCGTAACAATAACTGGCGCTCTTGATGATACCTCCGCGACATACTTTGGAGGGTTTTGCGTAACAGACAACCAGAAGAATAACGTTCTACGAAAAGGCGGCCTTGAAAGTTTAGATGTCATAGCTCTTGTTCCAGAAAAAAAGGAATACACTAAGGACTTTGACCGCGAGAGTCCAAAGGCTTTTTCTAAGGAAATAAACTGTGCATGGAATCTTGCACTCTCCGGCGACCTTTATCCCGCAATGACCTTAAACGGCCTCATATATTCAAGCGCCCTTGGAAATGAACTTGCAATAAAGGTGACACGCATTGCAATGAAGGCTGGCGCTATTGCAGCAGGCCTATCAGGAACGGGACCCGCGATTGTCGCCCTTGCAAAGAAAGGGACTGGAAACAAGATTGTTGAGGCGTGGTCTAAAATCAGCGCGGGTGAAATATTAACAACTCAGACCAACAATGAAAAAGCACGTGTCATAAAATAGTTTTTATACGCTTAAACCAAATATTATCCACTAATCCTAGCTCTAAAGAATGGCTGTAAAAAAGACAAAACCAATAGTCCAAAAGAAGAAGGGGACAAAGCCAAGTGGTCCTAAGAAGGCTCAGGCAAAAGTAGCCAATGTTAATGAACCCGCCCGTGACATTAGGTACATCGGTCTTTTTGTCATAATCGCAATAATTCTTATCACAATCGTTGTAATAGCAATCCTAACCGATAATCAAGGCACAATATCAGAACAGGTTCCAAGTTTTAGCGCAATTACTGCAAAAACACTCATTGCCGCAACGAGTATCAATACTGCGGAAGTATCGGGCGATGTAGACTTGGGCATAAGTGCCATGGGTTTAGGAATAAACGCCAGTGTTGCAATTGAGAGCAAAATAGACATTCCAAAAAATGAGATGGAAATGAAAATGGAACTAAGTGGCATCCCGGGACTTGGACAAACAAGTTTTACTACATTTATACTGGGCGATGAGATTTATTCGGAAAGCCCTGACCTTGATGGTAACACTATATGGGTCAGGCAAGAAGTGCCAAGCGATTGGAACAGTGACCTCATGGACGCCACTTTCTTAATAAAATTAATCACTTCATCAAACGGGCAAGTAACTGGAACAACAAACTATAAAGGTTCTGAAGCCTATGTTGTCACACTTGATCCCGACATAAAGACCATTATGGAATATGTCATTAGTATGGGTGGCGAGGATTTTGAGTCTTTTGGACTAAATGAATCAGACATCAAAGACGCAGTCTCTGAATTCGCAAAGATGGTTGAGATAAGTGATATGACAGTTCTCATTGACAAGACAAGCAGCTTGCCTGTGAGTGTACAGGGAGACATTAAAATGAATATGGGCGATGGGTCAGAACTCGGACTGCCCGCTATGGGCGATATAACAATGTCAATAAGTTTTGATTTAAGCGCAGTGTGGAACACCCCTGTTGACATAACATTACCTGATGAAGCTAAGAATGCAATAGATGTAGGGGGGATAATTTAAGATGCCTAAGGAAAGAAAGCCCAGTATAAGCGGGAACAATTACAGGAATTCGTCGACAAACACACTTCCAAGTCCAAACAAGGGTGGAATCATCCTTGTGGCAATAGCCGTAATTCTTATCATAGCAGTCCTTTTTGCCATATTCTCAGGCCCATCGGGTTCAAATGTATCTGATGCAAGAGCTCTTTTGGTTCAAGCTGAAGCTGTAGCATCTAAAGTCCCGACAGAATCGGTAAATTTCCAGGGTTCTCTTGAGATGGATGCAGGAGGCGTCCAGTTCTCAATACCATTTAGCGGGCTTATGAGGGTTGATGAAGAAAACAAGCGCATGTATTCAAAAATAACACTTGAACCGATAATTGAGGATGGTGAAGCCCTCACTTTAGAATCTTACATGATTGACAACGAGGTCTATAACAAGGTTGGGGAAGAATGGGTTATGTATGAGCTTCCAAACGGCTCATGGGATACAACAAGATTCTCTGAGAGCATTACACAGCTAATGCAGAGCTTTGAACCTGATTTGTCAAAGAAAGAGACAATAAACGGTAAGGAAACTTATAAAGTTAAGATTACACCCACCATAGAAGAACTTGCAGAGTTCCTGACTATGATAGATCCAGGCTTCTTGGGGCAGGTTGGTGATTTTTCACAATACGGCGCCTCACTTGGTGAAGGAGTACGCGCAATCGAGATGGATATTTGGATAGATACTAAAACCTATCTCCCAGCAAGAGTCAAGTTTGTAATAGAACTTGAAACAAATGCAATAAACCCGGCGGGAAGCGGTGTTGTCGATTCAGAGATAGCCATCATTGCAGAAGGCGATTTTGATTATGAGACTAAATTCTCAATAGTCTTACCTGACGAAGCACTAATGGAATAGGGGCCGGATAAACCACCGCCCATCGCTCCCTTACTTATCACTCTTATATACAGTACTTTGAAATATATGGGTGGCGAAATGACTCTAGAAGACAGGTTAAAGAATATCAGTGAGGCAAGTGGCCTTAGTGAAGAAGAGATTAGGGAAGCACTAGAGAAAAAGAAGGAGGACGCAGCAGGACTCCTTACGGATTTGGGGGCAGTCTACGCCTTAGAAAAAGAATATGGCGTCACAGGAAATTCCAGCCCCTCAATAGAGGAATGCACTGCCATCTCAGAGCTCAAAAAGAACATGAGCAACGTGAGTGTGGTGGGTGCAATAAAAGAAATCCGCCCCATAAAGAAATTCACGACTCCAAAAAGATCAGGACAAGTCGCAAGGATAGTCCTTGTTGATTCCACAGGTGAAGTACATGTTATTCTTTGGGACAAAAACGCCGAGATTGCCGCAAGTGACAAGTTGTCACTCGGAAAGATTCTTCATGTCAGGAACGCATACACCAAAGAGTCCTTAAACGGAGAACCCGAAGTTCATGTGGGGGGACTCTCACGTATCATAATTGATCCCAAAACTTCCGGTGACTTAGATATTCCTGAAATTCTTGAAAATGTAAAGAAGACGAGTGAGCTTGAGGAAGGTGAAATTGTCTCAGTCCATGGTAAAATACTTTATGCATATCCAAAATCAGAGTTCCAGCGAAACGACGGCAAAACAGGTCAGCGCGCAAGTTTGATATTAGCAGACGATGCAGGAAAGACCCGTGCAGTGTTATGGGACGCAGCAGCAGACCTTATGGAGCGATTTAATGAGGGTGATATTGTAAAACTGGAAAACGCGCAAGTCAGGACGGGTGAACGCGGCTCGGAACTGCATATAGGCTCACGAGGCAGGATGATACCTTCTGATGCCCAGATAAACGTCGAAGAATACCATGACGGCTCTGAAAAATCACTTAAGATAGCAGAAGTTACACCCGAATCCGGCAATTTCTCGGTAGCCGCAAGACTCATGAGAATTTTACCGCCAAGGGAATTTGAAGCTAACGGAAGGACTGGAAAACTGCTCCCCCTTATCCTTGTTGATGAAACAGGTATTACAAGGGCGGTTCTCTGGAACGAAAAGGCAGATATTGCAAAGGATTTGACTCAGGGCGATATTGTCCTAATTAAGAACGCTTATTCGAAACAAAACATGAATGGCGAGGCTGAAATTCATCTTTCAAGCAGAGGGAGTCTGCAAGTCAATCCAAGCGGAATCGAAATTGGTGAGATGCCTCATCTCATAGCAAAACATTCTACTGAAAAGAAGATATCAGAACTGGGGCCAGATGAAAGAAACATCAGTATTTCAGGACTCATAAGCGATGTTTCAGAATCTACCATAATGTTTGAAGTCTGCTCTGAGTGCGGCTCAAGGATAGAAAATGTCGCAGGAGAATGGCTTTGTGACCTTTGTGGTGAAGCAAGCCCTGCATACTGTATGGTTATTTCCTGTACCATAAAGGATGATACGGGTAGTATACGCGCCGTCTTCTATCGAGACGCCGCTGAAGAACTCTGTGGGCTAAGTGTGCCTGATGCACTTAATATCATAGGGGAAAGCGGCGATGAACTCGAACCTTCAAGGAGAATAAAGGATATTCTTCTTGGTTCAGAGATACAGATAAGCGGCCACATACGCTATAATGACTACCAAGACAGCCTTGAACTTATGGTGTCTGCAATATCCAATATAAAACGCTCATCCCCACAAGAAAAGTCAATAGGAAATGATATCCCTGATGATGTCGCTAAAGAGGTCCTAAAAGACGACGAGTCCCCACTTCCAGACGAAGAGATAAAAATCGAAGAAATAAGTCTTGATGACTAAGGAAAAGGAAATGGCAAAAGTACAAAAAATAGAGGACCTACCCGGTGTTGGGCCAGCAATGGTTGACAAGTTAGGGGAAGCTGGATATAAAGACGTCATGTCGATTGCGGCGGCATCTGTCGGCGAATTAAGAGACGCGACAGGAATGGGTGAAGCCGCGGCAAAAAAACTTATCATGGCGGCTCAGGACTCGTGTGATATGGGTTTTGAGACTGGTACAGAGGTTATGAAAAAACGTGAGCTGGTAGGAAAACTAACTACTGGAAGCTCCGAATTCAATAAGATACTAGGGGGTGGAGTAGAATCACAGGCAATAACCGAACTCTATGGGAAATTTGCGGCAGGTAAAACCCAGCTTACTCATCAGTTATCAGTAAACGTACAGCTCCCAGTCTCAGAAGGGGGTCTAGATGGGAAAGCGCTTTATATTGATACTGAAGGTACGTTTAGGCCAGAAAGGATAAACCAGATGGCAAGCGCACTTAATCTTGATACTGAAGAAGCCCTTGCAAATATCATGGTGGGAAAAGCCTATAATAGCGACCATCAAATGCTTTTGGCAGAAAAAGCAGGCGAAATGGCAAAAACAGAGAACATAAAGCTGATAGTTGTTGATTCCCTGATGGGACATTTCAGAAGCGAATATGTTGGTCGTGGGACACTTGCAGATAGACAGCAGAAGCTAAACCGCCATCTGGCAACACTTGGCAAGATAGCAGACTCACGGAACCTGCCAGTTGTTATCACAAACCAAGTCATGGCACAGCCCGGCCTTTTGTTTGGTGATCCAACAGCACCAATCGGAGGGCACATAGTGGGGCACAAAAGCACATTCAGATTATATCTAAGGAAAGGAAAGGCTGATAAGCGTGTTGCAAAACTTGTCGATTCACCACACCTTCCGGAAGCAGAATGCCTATTCTCAATAACTGAGAATGGAGTAAGTGACTAAAAATCGTCAAGGGACGTCTGGGCAAGCCTTCGAATTGTTGCCCAACGCATCCTGACAAAATCTGGAAAGCTTTTATTTTTCTCCCATTGTAACGCAATCCAGGCCTGGGTTTTTGGGTCACTTGGATACCCACACCCCAGCTCCCCGTGTTCCTTAGAGAGTTCTTCAATTGCCGAGTCACGCGTTACTTTGGCAAGAATCGAGGCGGCACCAACTATACGGTGATTAAGATCTGCTTTGTGTTCTGATATTATTTGGGTATCTTTTTTTAGAAGGGCGCTTATTCCTTCACCATAGCGTGACGCGACAGGATCGGGACAATCCACAATACATTTATGGGGCGTGCACTCTAAGGAGTCTAGTAACTCTATTGTCTTTACCTGCTCAAGGTCGTTTAAGGAAGCCCCACACATCCACTCAGTTATTTCTTTTGCGCTGACGCTGAGTTCCTTATACTCCACACATATCTCGTTTAAAACTGGCAGGAGCTCTTCTCTTTTCTCTTTTGGTATGAGTTTAGAATCTGTAACGCCCAGCTCTTCAAGTTCGCCAAGTCTTGACTCGTCCATTACTGCGACTGCAAATACCATTGGACCCAGTACAGGACCGCGCCCGGCCTCATCTACCCCCGCAAGAAGTTTTCCCATTCTTTCTTATCCTATTTTGAAAGAAGACGGTTTATGCCGTTTACAAAAGCTATTGCCGCCGCCATGTTTATGTCTTCATGGACGCCATGTGAAAATGTCGCAGGCTTTCCTTTTTCAGAGAGCTTTACTGTCACTTCAGCCAGAGCGTCAGAACCACCTGTTATAGCGTCAAGGCGGAACTCATCAAGACTGATATCTGCATATTCTTCTGCCGCTTTTTTAATCGCGTTAAGACTGGCATCGACAGGTCCGACTCCCTTTGCTTCTGCAATCTTTTTCTTTCCATGGACAACAAGCGTGACTTTGGCTACAGGGGGCTCTCCAAGTTTACTTATTATCTCAAGGCCGGTTAAGTCGACTGCGCGGGCTTCCTTAGGCAACATGCCAATTATCCCCTGCGCTATTGCCTTTAAGTCTTCTTCTGTGACTTTCTTGCGCTTGTCGCCAAGCTCCTTGACCTTTTTAGTTATCTCCTTTAACTGCTCAGGACTTGCTTTGATGCTTAACTCGTTAAGCTTTGCTGATACGCCGTGGGCGCCGACATGCTTTCCTAGGACTAAGCGTCTTCTTGCGCCGACAAGCTCGGGTTCAAAGGGTTCATATGTCCCCGTATTTTTCAATAATCCATGGACGTGAATCCCTGATTCATGCGCAAATGCGTTTTCACCGACTATGGGGTAATTTGGCATTACACGCACTCCGGATAAAGATTCAACCAGGCGAGAGGCTTCAACTAGCTTTCTTGAATTTATTCCGGTCCCAATACCTTCCAGGCGCTCAAGTATCATTGACACTTCTGCCATATCTGCGTTGCCTGCGCGCTCACCCAGGCCGTTTATCGTAGTATGGGGGTACTCAACACCTGCCTTTACTGCAAAGACCGTGTTTGCAACTGCAAGCCCGTAATCGTTATGACAATGGGACGCTAGCGGTACTTTTATCTCTTTTTTTATATCTGATATCAATCGGAACATTGATTCAGGAATCATGATGCCCACAGTATCAGGTATATCGATTATCTTTGCGCCGGCATCTTCTATTGCCTTGCAAAACTCCATTAAGTAGTCGAATTCTGTTCTGCATGCATCTTCAGGCGAAAAATGGACGTTTAAACCTCTTTCTTTTGCGTATGTAATTGAGTCTACTGCCTTTTTTAGAATCTCGTCCTTAGACATATTCAGTTTGAATTCTCTATGTAAGGGACTTGTCCCTATGAATATATGCATCCATGAGCATCCCGTATCAACACATGCATCAATATCTTCGGGGACACACCTTCCAAATCCGCAGATAGTTGACTTAAAGCCTGACTCCACCATTGCCTTGACGGCATTAAAATCCCCTTCTGAAACGCGCGGGAATCCCGCCTCAATAATATTGACACCCATATCTGAAAGCATAGCTGCTATTGCCAGCTTATCATCTTTGTTTAATGATACTCCGGGCGTCTGCTCGCCGTCTCTAAGAGTCGTATCGAATATCTTAATTGAGGTCATCTTGGCTTTTATCTCAAGGCTAATTTGAGGTTGTGATGTAAAAAAATAGTACTTGGGTACTTACTGCTCAACATCCTTCTCATATGCAAGGGCAGTTTCTACAACGCTCCGGCTTTTGGATGTGTATATGCAAAGACGCTTTTTCTTCTTTTTTAGGAACTCAAGAAGCTCGGGAAGCCCGCGCGGAATCTTGCAATGGCGCCTGTAAGCTTCAGTCTCATGCTTCCTGTAGTCTGCAAGCCATATAGAGGCTGCAAGGATTGCTGTTGCCATCTCATCCTCCTTTGGGGGGGCGTTTTTGCCTGTCTGTTTTACAGTTTCGGTTAGTGCCGCACCAAGGACTACTGCAAACTGTCTGGCATCAAGAATCTCTGCAAGGTCTCGAACTCGCGCGTCTGGAGTAATCGCTGCTGAAGCAAGAGCGATTCCTGCACTTTCAGCTATGTCCATGGCTAGTGCTTTTATTTCCTTGGTCATCTCAGAATAAAGTGCTGATGCCAGATTCTTTTCACTCAAAGAAAATAGTTCAAGCATGAAAAAGGATGTTATCCTTGCTTCAGACGAATTCATTGAGGGGAGGTCGCTTAAGCGCCTCCATCTGTCGGCTATTCTTAGTGATACTATGGCTTTTTTGAGTTTCTTATCGACTTTTCTTTCCTGTATGAGATTATCGACTTCCCATGTTGGCCAAGCCTTATCTGTCAGGGAATATGCTTCTGCTCTGCCCCCGATTATGAGGGTGTCGCCCAAGTCAAAACATACTGCCTTTAATCGCTTTAGGAACTGGGGGTTATCTTTTAGCCACCAGAGAAGCTCGTCATAAGTGAACATTACTATGAATTTGGGGAGTTTTTTCGTTCCATCCTTTAGAAAATCGGCGCCAAACTCCGAATCCGTTTTCATTGCACGAATCGTTTCGGTGTCCTTAATTAATCCCTGTGCGATGAGTGAAAAAAAACAGTTGGCCCCAGACGCCGCAGAATAATCGTCATGCCCGTCTCCGACATAAAGCATCTCCCAATCAGAAACACCAAGGCGCTCCTTTAATGTGCGAAGTCCTTTTGGCGAAGGCTTTTGCTCAAGCTGGTCATCCTTTGCAACTATGTCTTCTGTTCTGAAATAGCGTGATAATAGCGCTTTTTTGGCTGGCATTTACTTATGTGGATGGCTTTTTAGAAACCCTCTGCTAAATTAAGAGTTTTTAGAGTAAAAATAACCACGGATAAAAGTTGCTAAAATGGAGCTTATAAATAGGGGGAAAGTAAAGGATGTATATGCTTTAAATGATGATGAGCTTTTGTTTAAGTTTTCAAACAGAATATCGGTTTTTGACCAGATAATTCCATCTGAAATAAAAAGGAAGGGAGAATCATTATGCCGCACAAGCACGTTTTGGTTCAATCTTTTGGAAAAGGAAGGGATAAAGACCCATTTTATCGGAATGCCTGCTGTCGATGAGATGAAAGTCGCGCGGGTTAATGTCATCCATGATTATGCGAGGATGACCTCAGACACGACAAACTATCAAATCCCGCTTGAAGTAATAATAAGGCACTATTGTGCCGGGAGCCTTTACCGCGCCCTTAAAAAGGGCAAAAATAAGCCTGAAGATTTTGGTCTTTCGCATATGCCCGAATACGGCGAGAAGCTTCCTACCCCACTTCTTGAAGTCACAACAAAGTTCGAGCATGTCGACAGAAAACTTAGTATAAAAGAGGCTCTTGAGATTTCAGGCCTAAGCGAAGCTGAACTAGAAGATATGAAAAAACTCTGCCTTAAGGTCGACTCGATAATTCAAAGAGAGGTCGGAAAGCGCGGACTAATCCATGTTGACGGTAAAAAGGAGTTTGCAATGGACGCAAATCGTAATCTTATGATAATCGATACGTTTGGAACTGCTGACGAAGACCGCTGGTGGGACGCTGAAAAATACGCAAACGGCGAGATTGTCGAGATATCAAAGGAGTTTGTGCGCAAGTGGTATGAGAACGATGTCATTTATAGCTGTCCATCATGTGAAGACTGCAAATTTTCGTATAAGGACTTCCTTGATAAACTAAGAGAAGATGACGCGCCACAGGTTGGGATTCCACCTCTTTCAGACTCAATGAAAACAAAGACTGAAGAATTATATGCAGGAATCTTTGAAAGGTTGACTGGGGAAAAGTTCTAAACAGTTTCTTCTTCTTTTGATTTTTTTTGCCTCTTTTCGTATAAAACAGTCAGCCTGCGCTCAAAAAATTCAATTGCCTGTTTTCCTTTTTCAGAGCGCATATCTATTGAATTTTTTGTCTGTTCCTCAAAGAGTTCTGAGAATTTTAATGCAAGCTTTGGCGAATGGAGCAAAACACCACCCAGCCCCTTGTGCTTCATGTCTCGCATGGGTAAGAATAACTGACCAAGGTTTTCGGCGTCCGGTATGAAAAGGTCAACCCCATATGGTGTGTCCACGTAGAATATCTTAAGGTTTGGAACTTCGTCAAGAAGCATCTTTAGATTCTGGAGGATTGACTTTGCTTCTTCATAAGCGTGTTTTGGAGATTCGTATGAACTGTTTAACTTCTCAAATAGGTAGTCCATGTCAAAATGAGAGATGTAATGAACCTCAAGCTCTTTTTCGCGTATGCAACGATCCCATAAGTTCATGGCATATGCCCGCCCGCCGGGCTGTTTCATAAGTGAAGGCGAATATGCATAAAGGATCTTTGGGAAAAATCCTGTCAGATAACATTTTGAGGATGTCGCAAGAGCCGTTGCTATCTTTTTTTGCATGGCATCGTATTCAAAGAATGTTGCCTCAAGCTCTTTTTTCTCAGGGAAAAGTATCAGACCTTTCCTTTGTATGTATTCAAGCTCATTTCCTATCCTTCCCATTACATTGTTTGCCGCAGTTCTTCTTGATTCAAGAGATTCTCTTATACCCTCAATATTCACGACGTATGCGGCATTGCCTGTCTTCCTAACAAAACCCTTGGCTTGTAAATGTTTTAGTTGTGAGAAAAAATTCGATTTTTGAATGGGTGGACCCAGCCTGAGTTCGGCTTCTTTTCTAATAATCGCAACAGGGCTTGCTTTTACACCCTTTGAATTAATCATAGTCAATGCTTCTATGATTCTTCCCTGCTGTGAAGTTATCCCAAGCCAACTGCAAAGCTCATTAAGATCCTCTTCCATTGTAGTATACTTAGTAGTACGACTATTAAAAATGGTAGTACGTTTTAACACTAGATACCCCTTTACGTACCCCCTTTATATAGGGCGCTTTTGAAGATATTATCGGGGTGGTAGAAATGAAACAAGCCAAAACAGCAAGGGGAAGGTTCGAACACTTAGTTCGTGACCTTAGACAAATTGGCGACGAGTATGTGATGTTACAGCGTGCAATAGAAGCATGCGAGCGATTCGAGGAAGATATCGAACGTGCCAGGGACGAAATTATAGAGGATAGTCAAAAAAGCGAAACGGTTGTGGTATTCGAAAACGCTGCAAGAAAAGAACGCGATGAACTCTTCCGCGTTATGGATGAATTTGAAGAGTGCAAACAAGCAGTCCCGGCTTAGCGCCCATTAGCAAGGAGAACGGAGGGAACACACCCACCCATATCGAGGTGGGTCCCTTCACCTTTTTTTTATGCACCTTCTAAATGGAGGGGCAAAAATGGGAAAGGTAATTGCAGCAATCGGCGCACAATGGGGCGATGAGGGTAAAGGTAAAATAGTTGACTTCTTAGCAGAAGGTGCTGATGTTGTCGCACGCGCAACTGGCGGCAATAACGCAGGACACACTGTAATTGTTGGAAACGAGACTTTTAAATTTCATATACTCCCGTCTGGTGTTATCCACAGCGATAAGCTTTCAGTGTGTGGAAATGGAATGGTGATTTACCCACCTCAGATAATAAAGGAGATTTCAGGCCTCAAGGAACGTGGCTTTGATTTTTCCCCAAACGACCTCCTGATAAGTTCTTGCGCGCATGTCATAACAAAAGAGCAAATAAAACAAGACCAAAAAACAGGAAAGAAAGTCGGGACTACTGGTCGTGGTATAGGTCCATGTTACATGGCAAAAATTGAACGCACGGGAACTCGTATGTCTGATTTTGTCAAAGGTGAGAGTTCAGATGCAAAGACCCTTGCACCTTTTGTTGCTGACACCTATGTCAATCTTAACGAGGCAATAGAGGCAAATAAGAACATACTTGTAGAGGGCGCACAAGGCACCCTTCTGGATATTGACCACGGGACCTATCCTTTTGTCACGTCTTCAAACCCAACAGCAGGAGGCGTATGTACCGGACTTGGAATAGGGCCTACAAAAATAGACTCAGTCATCGGGATAATCAAGGCTTATACTACTCGTGTCGGTCGCGGACCATTCCCAACAGAACTTGGGACTGATGAATCCACAATGGATGAAGATTCAAAAAGCCCGATAACAAGAGAAGAAATCAATTCAGCTAACGCTGGAGACGAATACAACGCAGGAAAAGTCTTAAGGAAGTGTGGCAGCGAATACGGTACAACAACTGGTCGTGCCAGAAGAACGGGCTGGTTTGACGGTGTGATTGCAAGATACGCAAGCAGAGTTAACGGACTTAGTTCGCTTGCCTTAACAAAGCTTGACTGCTTCCCTGATTTTGATAAGGTAAAACTGTGTGTCGCATATGATATCAACGGGGAAGAAACCCGTGATTTCCCGCAGGAGCTAGAAAAAATTAAGGCTGCAAAGCCAATTTATGAAGAAATGCCCGGTTGGAAGGGAATTGACATGTCGGGTGCGACCTCCTTTGGCGACTTGCCGGGAGAAGCTCAATCGTATGTAAAACGAATTGAAGAACTAGCTGGCGTTCCCGTATCAATACTATCAATAGGCCCAAAAAGAAGCCAAACAATAATCCTTAAGCCTGATGAGCTTTTCTAAAAAGGAAACTCTTTTGTTTAGTCAAGCATTAAATGCTCTTTAAAGAGCTTTGTCTTTTCCTCAGGAATCATCTTCTCAAGAACCTTGGAAATAAGGCCTTGGACGGCAGCACTTGTGTCTGCGGCCATATTCTGCATCTCAGCTGCAGTCACTTTTATCTCATCGGGTGAAGTTACTTCAACTGCTGATGGACCAAAGCGTATTGCAAGATACAATAGCACCTGGGGGTCACGCGCGACAAAATCGCATTCAACAAACCCTGAATAAAGCTCTTCTTTTTCAACAACGGGGTGAAAATTGACAATTCTTAAAGTAACACCGTCTTCGGCCTTAAGGTCCTTTAGAAGAGTATTTTTTAATCCCTCGGCAACTGCTTCCTGGTCGTTGCCATGCGATTCTATAAAGAATGTTGCTGCAATACCACCCTGCCTTAAGGCGGAATCTGCTTTCTTATCACTCCCTTTAACAACTAATATTCCTTCAGGACGCTCTTTTTTCTCTGCCATTTCTTTTTCGGCTATTTTGAAAAACGGAACTTAAAAAAGGCTTATTCCTCTCGCGCTTTTTCGCGATAAGTTTTTCCTTTTTTCGTACCGTAGAAAAAGAAGGTTGCTCCAAGGATACCTATGATAAGTAAGAAACCGACTATCCAAAGCAGTCCTGAGTCTCCACTTACTGCTGCACCTGTTGGACCAGGATTTGAGCTAGGTGTCAGACTTGGTGCGCCCGGGGGGGTGTTATCTCCAGTACCTGAATCCGGCGTTCCGGAATCACCTGAGCTTGGGTTATTTGGCTGCTGTGCTGGCTGTGGTGAAGGCTGTGGTGAAGGAGCTGCTGCCGGTCCAAAGAGAAGCATGCCTGAGCCGCCACCGCCAGTTGTCGGCCTGTTTATCACAAGTATGTCCTTAGACACTGTTGCGTTTATTCTAGGACCATTTGTCGGAAGCGCTAAAGCCAGGGCGGCATTTGTCTTTGTACCAACTGTCTTTGACTTCAGTATCACCTTAAATGTAACAGACTCGCCGATTGTGACGTCTGATAAATTCCACCAGATTGTAGACCCATTAACTGTTGCGTTATTGTTTGCCGAGATAAAAGTCATTCCCGCAGGAATCTTGTCCTCGACATACATCCATGTGAAGTTAAGCCATCCTGTGTTTGTCACCTTTATCGTATAAGTGACCTTTTCCTTAGTGTAAATGCGCACGCTTGATGCTGTCTTTTGTATGTCTACTGCTGGAACGTGAACACCAACGACTGTTGTTGACGCGTCAGTCACGTTGTCTCCGTTGTATGGGACACCAACGACTGTAATATTGTTTCTAAGGAGTGTACCATTTGTCGCGTTCATGTCGACTGTTATATTAAGCTCTACTATTACTGATTCACTTGCGTTAAGCACTCCAAGATTCCAAAGTATGGTAGTGTTATCAGCCTGCAGTGTTCCATTGTGTGAAGTGGAGTCTAGGTAAGTTCCATTTGGCAGGTAATCAATTAGGATAACTTGACTTAAGGGAATATCACCATTGTTTGTGACGTTTATCTCGTACCAAAGCCATCCGCCAGGTGCTGGAGGTGAAGGTGTGACATCAAGCTTTATCGAGCTGACATTTGCCTCACAAATCGTGGTATTGACTGATATGTTTGCACCCACGGAATCTCCGTTTGCAGGCGTTGCATTAAACGTAAGGAAGTTTGTCTCAAGTAAACATCCTTCAATGCCAGGGATTACCTTTGTGTCGAGTGAAAGCTGCCAAACTTCGCCTGGAGCAAGAGACGTCAGATACCAAGTAAGGTTCTTTGAACTTGAGTTGATGTCTGGAGTGATATTTGCTGACTCGAACAAGAGTTCATCAGGCAGGTAATCAACCATTGTAAGATTATAAAGGTCGACATATCCAGAGTTTGTGACATTTATCTCATAGGTTACAATACCACCCTGGCTTGCCTGGTATGCGGTTATGTCAGCTTTAATCGCAGACATGTTTGCCTCGCAGACTTCAAGAGTAATCGAATCGCTGCTATAAACGGGGTCGCCGTTTAGAGGCGTCCCATTGACTGTTAAGAGGTTTGTTTCGTTGATACAAGCAACAATGCCGTCTGCTACTTTAGTGTCAAGCAAAACACTCCAGACTTCGCCTGGACTAAGGTCGCCCGCGTTCCAGGTAAGTGTGTTTGTGCTGGAATTTATTTGTGGAATCGGATTACTCGAGTTGAATGTCAAATCACTTGGTAACTGATCAACCACCATAACATCATATAAAGTCACATTACCTGTGTTTGTAACATTCATCTCGTAGCTGACAATACCACCCTGGCTTGCAATGTGGCTTGTCATATTCACCTTTAAGGCGGAAATGTTTGCTTCACATACGTCAAGTGTCACTGAAACCATGCTATAAACGGGATCGCCGTTGTCTGGAGTTCCGTTTACGCCCAGGATATTTGTTTGCGGGATGCACCCGTCTATTCCCTCAACGACTTTTGTGTCAAGTGAAATTAACCAGGTTTCTCCGGAAGAAAGCGTTCCAATCTCCCAAGTAAGGGTATTTGCAGTTAAGTTAATCTGCGGTGTGATGGTAGAGTTTGTGGCATTGAAGAACAATTTATCTGGTAGGTAATCAACTACAGTGACATCATTTAAACTGACATAGCCTGTGTTTGTGACGTTTACTTCGTAGCTTACAATTCCACCCTGGCTTGCTGTGTATACTGTCATGTTTACTTTTAGAGCTGAGACGTTTGCCTCACAGACAATAACATCTTCTGAGATTGAAGATTCTACAGGGTCACCATTTTCAGGAGTGCCGTTAAATGAAAGTATGTTTGTTGAACTAAACTCTTCAGGATAATCCTCTGAAAAAAGGACATTGTCATTAAGCAGGAGCTTTGCAGTCACACCATCTTTCCAGCAAGTGCCGCCCGCATCTGAGAAAGTAATATTAACAAGTACCTTACCATCAAAATCCGATTTCCAAGCAATCACTGCATCGGAATCATATCTGGGATGAACGCGGTCACCATAAACTAACATGAATTCGCAGTCTGGTTCATCAACGCAAGAATTGTCTTCAGTCCAGCCGTTTATGTTGGCGTTCCAAGTCAGATTGTTAAAGTCTCCGTCATAATACTCATAGTACCAGTTGTCCTGGCCCTGTGTATTAGAATATCCTGAGTCATATGATGCAAGCTTGGGCGTGCCGCTTGAGGAAACTGTAATTGTTGTTAAATCCCCGTCCCAATCAAAGCTAAGCTCCTTTAAGTCGTCTTCGTCAATCGAGACGTTTATTAAAACTGAGGTATTTGTGGTATTCAAGTCGTTTATAGGTGATATTATATCTATTGAGGGGGTAGCCATAGCGCCAGAAACCAGCACTAGTGCAAAAACCATACATATTCCAAAAAGACTCTTTTGGTACATTGTTCTGTTCATCGTATGAAAATATTTAAAATTATTAGCGAGAGATTACAAGTTGCATATATTAAAACCTTAGAATTCGTGGACAGAAAAAGGTTAGTGTTTTTTGGCAATTATTGCAATAATAAGTATCAGTACGACTGCTGCAACAATTATCATCGTCCAGTCGAGTTCTGACTCGGATGTGCCTTCTTTATATGTTACAGTAAAGTTCTCATCCGGCGTTGCCACGGCTTCGGTGGAACTTAACTTTTCACCACCAGTTACCGATGTGATTGAGTATCCTTGGGGCGTAGTCAACTGCACGTTAAAAAATGAGTTAGAATCAGCAGGCGTATCAACAACCCACTTGTCGCCCGTTTTCTGGGCGTAATTATCAAGTTTGACCTTAAGCTTTTCAATTACTTGGCTGCGACCAGCAGTTTTTTTAAGTGAATAACTAAAGGAATTTAAATCTCCTTCAGTTAAGAGTTCTGAATCAGAAAGACATGAAAGGATTTTAAATGGGTTACTCGTCGTTAATGCCGTTTGGGCGGAGTACGAATCTGCGCTTTTTGTAATTGAAGTCTTGCCTATGTCCGAATCTAAGGAACTTTGCGCGTTGATAGTTATCGAAACGCCAGCAGGAGTTTCTTCTGCGAGCAAATTTATTTGTGACTCTGAAAAGAGTATCTGTGAGATTAGTGAATTGATATTGGATGCGCTGCAGCTTTCAACTCCAAGGTTTTGGGAAGCCAAAGAATCAATGAGTACTTCGCCAAGTCCTGTAATTGACAGATCTATTGAAACATCATAAGGATTATTCCCAGTTATTGTTAAACTGGATATGTCCACATACGGCTTTATGAGGCTAGTTGAAGAATCAAAAAGAACGCCGACTAGCTCATCTGAAAACGCTATAAATCCTGAGCTATTATTTGCTATCGCCTCAAGAGAAAATGGAGTCAGATTCCCAAAAAGTTCTTCTGTTATTGTAAGGTCGCATGATATCTCCATATTGCCTGCAAGAGTCATAATCTGGCAATCTGCTAAAAGTCCGTTCCATGCATTTTCTGAAGATATCTGTGTGGGGTCTATCACTGCAGTTAAGACAATACCGGTTTTTGAGGACTCAATCTCGAGGTTATAATCTGGAATTGATGTGAATGAATAATCTGAATACAAAACTTTTTCGGTTACTGACCCATCCGAATCAAGGGTTATCTGTATGTCTGCCGAATCTATATCAGAACTGCTTTCTGTAATCAGATTTAGTTCAGCATTGCCTCCATTATCCAAGATTATATCTGCAGATGGTGCAGCTGAAACTGTAATAACTAAAAATAAGATTGAGAGTACTACAAATATCGCCTTTTGTTTCATCTTTTACATTACAGCCGGTTGACTTGATGTCGGACCTTTATTATTTGTGCTTGGGAAACCAAAGGGCACTAGGATGTTCCTATCTGCCGAAACAAAGGTACATACTTCACAGCATAGGGCTGATTCACTACTAAACTTTGCCGCAATCTTATTTGTGAAATCCGAGGCGAGGTCATTACTTCCACAAGACCCTATCGTACTTACAGTACTGCATCCAGTGCAGGATATTTTCTCACCTGCAAAGAACGGGACTACCTTCGAATATCCACCAGCTGCAGAAAGCCTGAAGTCGCCTAGGAACTGGCAATGGTTCTTTGCAAAGGCACTTGCATCAATCATCCATCCCTGGTAGGTTCCTTTTGCTGAATCATAAATTGATGTTATGAATCTGTATCCGCTGTTATCCTTAACCTCTTCACACGCATTTACATCATTTGTAACAACGATGTTTAAGAAATCTGCGCCGACGTTAGCATCATTTAGCCTGAGTTGCATTTCAGTTGCATCCGTCATAACTCCAGACTCCATAAGACCTCGTCCTAAACCGCTGATTACCGATGAAATCGCACCAGACGCAAGTATTGCAGGTGCTGCTGCCCAACCAATTCCAGGGATTAATCCTGCGACAAGCGCAAGACCGAGAGTAACACCCATACCTGTCCCAGTATCTTTTAAGGCGCTAATTGTAGCCTGTCCAAAACTTGCCATTTCTGATGCGGGCTGCCCCTCATAATTTGCGTCGTTAAGCGCCCTTGCAGTCGTTACAACAGCACCCATTGTTATAATGGAGATTAAACGCTCTTTTGGAGTCCCACCTAAGAAGTTTGCAACAGCATCAATTGTCCATTTTGCTGCAGCCACAGTGCCTGTTGCGGCGCTTGCGACTGTTGTTAACGCTGTAGCAATGCTTGGATTGGCTGCAATAAAGTCTTTATATGCATCTGATAAAAGTATTGTTGCTGCAGAGCTTGAACTCCCTCTTGCTGTCGCGTCAAGTAAAAGATGGTTTGTAACTGCTCTTCTTAATAAGTCTTTATTTGCAAGACTAAATGAATCAAATAAGGGTCCAATTGCAAGCACATCATCAAGGGAAGTACCAAACTGCCTATTAATCTGGCCAAATAGAACCTGGGCCGCGTCATCACTAAGAGACTCTACTGCAGTTGTGACTCCTTGTGAACCATAGAGTGCAGATGCGGCAGAACCTGCAACGTCATCCAGGCTCGCACCGGAGAGAGATCTAAATATCTGTGCTTGCTGCTGTGAATTGAGTCTCCAAAAGGCTGAAGTCACATCATCTAAGTTTCCAGATGCGATTGCAGCCTTAAGTGCATCGTCCCCATAAACCGACATTGCATTTAAAGCCTCATCAGACATTCCTGCAAGATTCTTTAAATTTGATTTTAGTGCCGCTTGCATCGCAACGGTGTTGCCCTTTGTAAAGAACTTTGTTGCCTTTGTCGCAAGCCCTCCTGCGATAACGCTTGCAATTAAGGTTGCTGCTTCGGCTGCGGCTTGGCCTGCTCTTGAAGTATCCTCATTGTAGAACTCCAGTACGTTTTTGCCTTCCTCAAGAAGTACTACTCCCGAGTATTTTCCTTCTGAGACTATTTTATATTCAACTGGCGTTACAGAAACTCCAGTTTCTGGAGAGTCTCTTACTACTGGAAGGACATCTTTATTCATCCAGTCATAAAAATCACTTGCTCTAAGACCTAATAATGCAACATCTGTTTTTACAGTTCCTGTAGCACATTTATTGAGCAGAGTCCCATTTCCGTCTGGAAGGTTGCCTTCTATACATGCACATTCCAAATTCTTTTCGCTGAGCTGCTTTGTCAGTTTTGAGTCCCATAGCATGCCAAAAGATTCCTTTCCTACTATATAGTTCTCATCTGCAGTTGGGCTACTGGTTTTAACGCTTCCAGGTACTATTGCCGTGCATGCGTCACTTGTCGAAACACACCTTCTTGAAGTTGAATCGTAGATAAAGCCACTGGAGCAACAACAATACTTCTCGCCTTCCGTTGTTGAAATCGGCTGACCAAGATAACTTGTCTGCCACACCTTTTTAGCGGCTTCGCTTGAGTCTTTTCCTTGAGCATAATTTATGACATTTTCAGGGCAAGTAATTAAGTTTTCGCCGTATCCTTGTGCTTTTCCTGCCTGGGAGCAAGCATAATCTGTAACAGTCCCTTTTATCGCAACGCACATAAGCTTGTCATCGGAGGCTGCATATCCTGAAGAGCAACAACACTTTGTCCCGTCCCCAGTTATTCCAAGTTCGGACTCTGTTGAAAGCCCTGAACACACAGTTACCCCGTCGCCTTTAAAGACAGTTTTACAAGCATTTGTTTGGGCCGTCCTGTCAATGTAGGTACACTTACCGTTTACGACCTTATCAAACTTCTTTCCACTAGATTCTGCAGCACATCGGCACCCCGTATCAACATCCTTCCCATTGACTTTTACTTTAAGGACTGCTGAAGGGTCATCTACAGCTCCCTTATCTACGACATAGACTGCATTTGAATCACCAGTTCTCAGAGCGCAGGTGACACATTTATCGCCTTTTTCTGAAACAATATAGTTTACCGCCTTGTCTCCGGTTCCCATTCTACCACAATAACATCCTGTGACCTGCGGCGAACCTGTTATACTATATGAAAGGGGGCCTTTGCCATCGCCTTCGCCACGAAGTTCGGGAGGTATCCCAAGTGCGGCAAGCTCGCTTTGAATCGTTATATAATCATACTTGCCAAACTTTGATTTGCACTCCGCTGCAGTCCACCCACGATAGACGACACCAACTATTGTTTCTTCGGCGAGAACCATGGGTAAATAAACCATGGAAACAAGGAGTATTGCAACCGATAGTAAGGATATTGTTTTTTTCATTATGATTTGAGTTCTACAGCATAGCTTCCTCCAAGTGCAAGCATGCCTTCAGTCGTTCCCGAATTAACAGCCTCGCAAAATAGCTTTTCCCAAGGCTGGACGTTTTTTGTACCTTCTTTTGTGGCCTCTGCAGCATCGTTGCAGCCAAATCCGCTTTGACCGACAACCACATGACCCTTGTAATCATCAAGAATCTTCATATATATCTGACAATTCTCAGGCGTCTTTTTCAGGCGGTCGATAATGTACTTTGATACTGTTGAAACAATTGACTGTGCCGAGTCTGTGAATTTGGCTTCCCCTGCCTCAAACTCAAGAACAATCTTATTGGCTAGAGCGCTCCTGTCTTTTGCAAGCTTGCTATCTGCCGTATTGGCTGTTTTGGAGATACAATAAGGAAGAGTTCCACTTGTTATTACGCCGTCTGAAAGCGTCATCTTGTTCTTGAGTTCGGGTAAGTCCGCTGAACTCCTGATTTCATTTGTTGCGACTATTTCAGGCGTCATCTTTATTGTTACGGGAATGAATTTTGTCGCTTTTGCCTCGCGGTTGCCCTGTTGGAAGAGTACTCCTTCGGCGCTAAGTGTTATCGTGCCCTCAAGGTTCGGGTCGTTTTTAGCAAGACACTCTGATTTTGTCTTAAGGGTGACTGTATCAATAACAGAACTCTGGCCGCTTCTTATTGTGAGCGTGCGCTTGCCAAAGGAATCCGTCTCACTCAGGCCGTCATCATTGTCTATCTCATAACAATATGCACCTTTTAGCCTATAATCTATTGAGTACTCAAGGTCTGACTTTGCAGGGCTTGAAATTCCATATTCTACTTGCAATGTTGCTTCCTGGTTGTTTGTTGATATTGCAGGATAGATATTTTCTTTGTTTGATTTTGAAGTCTGAGCTTTCCAGCTTGGGGACTTTAGGGTTATCTTGCGATATGGATTTACTATTGTTCCGCCACCATGTGTTGCAATCCCGGACCTGCTAAGCCTTATGTTAAGAGTCATGTAACTTCCGTATCCGCTACTTCCATATTCAAGCTCGCCTGCAAGGCCGCTTCCTGAATACGACTCGTATCCGTCTGCGCTCGCACTTATCTGGAAGTTTGACATGGAAGACTGGGATATTGATTCAGACTCATAACCCATAAAGAGGCGACAATTATCTATAGTTCTTACGCCTGACCACATCTGCCCTTGTGGAGTGTAAGGTGTTGATGTCGGCCCATACTCTGGTCTGTACGGATTTGCGCCTGACGAAGTCCCTTGGCGTACGTTATAGACTTTGATGTCTGTGAAATCATATATCGGCTCTTTTGAGTCAGAATCTATAAGACATATTTGTATTGACATCTGGCTATAGTCTGCCCCCAGTAAGCCCCCTGTAACGGCTTCTAGTTGCCCTGGATAATAATACTCTGAATTCTGTGGGTAAGCGTCGTATATGTCCGGATACCCGTCATTGTCTACGTCCAACAGTGAACTCGCCTGCTCGCATCCATACGTGTCCACCTGCACGCCTGATGGAGTTCCGGGACATGAATCTACATCATCAGGAACACCATCTCCGTCAGTATCTGTTGATGAGGCGACTGGACATCCATTTGAATCAACCAGAGTTCCTACTGGTGTATTTGAACAAAGATCGTACTCGTTTTTAACTCCGTCAGAGTCTTCATCATCATAACCTACAACAATCGTTACTGAAGTTCTTGACTGGCCGCATGAGTCGCAGTCGGGAAGCGCTGCTGTAAGGTAAGCGTAATAATTGCCTGCTTGCGTCGGAGCAATAAAGGGCATTGCATATTCGCCATCGTTGGCATCAGCTTCCCTCAAAAGTCCGCCGTCCATTGCCGCAGACTCAAAATCAATCTCTATTTTTGTCAGACCGTCCGAACCAAGTATGTTCTGCCCGTCATAGGTTCCGCCTGTTGCAAGCTCCCCGTCAAGGCGTGCTGTAAATTTTATTTCAGAACTCTCGCCAGGTTCTACATTCTCAAGAGAACTTATTGCGTCTATAGAAACGCTTGCATAATTGGAAACGGGTTCGAGTTCTATTGTTCCGCAGCTCCCGGCAGATACTTGAGATAAGGCAAAATTCTCTGTAGCTTCTGCCTGAATTCCTGCCTGGTTTGAAACTGCTTTTGCGCTAATTGAACTCATGGAAACCGAGAACATTGCATGGCCATCAGAATCTGTAAGCTTAGTCTCTATGTATTCCCCACACTGGGCGTTTCCGCAGATTGAAACGGCGGCGCCAGTCAAAGGATTTCCGCCTGAGGTCACTGCAATACAAATCTGGTTTCCTGTTGAAAGCCTGACATTTATCGGCGTTATGCGTCCACCTTGTACTTCAACGACTTTGCCTTCTGTTTTACCATTAAATGTCGCATAGTCCTGTGCAGTTATTATCGGATAGACGTTAACCGGAGTCAATACTCCCTCGTAATCGGCTTTTTCAGAAGGAATATCTTCAAAGGTCGCACATCCGCTAGAGCCTGTTGTTTTGCGGTAGTCGCCAGACCAGCTTGGCCCGTCAAGATCTATATCATAAAGTATTACCTCTGCGCCGCTTACTGGCAAATCAGAATCTCCGAGCGCGCAGACCTTTATAGAGCCCGATTCAGACATTGAGGGGTTTATATTGCCAAATGTAAGGTTTATTTCCGTTATTCCGGCTTCGACAGGTATGACTGAGATGACATCACTTTCCAAGAGAGAATATCCGTCCATGATTGCTGTCGCATAAACACTCCAGCTTATCGGAACATTGGTAAATGTAATACAATTGTCTCCATCTGTACCACCGACAGTTTCTGCTCGTGATATAAGTTCACGGTCAAGGTAATGGAGTTCCACTTGTGAGCTTGCGGGGGAATTTATGCCATTTATTTCCAGGAAAGAACATACGCGCACGGTTGCCGAGTTTGCCGAGTTTGCAGTTTCCATCTTTGCAGTCTGGGTTCCCACTTCGATTCCTGAAAGTAAAAGGCGCTGGTAGGCGTTTTTCCATAAGGAAACCGTATAATCCTTGTTTGCGTCTACTGCAAATGTCAGAGAATCTGAATCAGCGACTATTCTTCTGATGAAAGTTCCGCCATATTCTGAAAGTGTTCCTGTCGCACCTGAAATCGGGTCATTGTAATAATCCTCAGTATTAAGTGTTATCTCGGAGGATATCGCAGAGCCATCGCGTTCAAGGTCCGCATAGAATGTGATATATGGGTCGTCATATCTGACGGTTCTTACATCTTGGCTATTGTCATACTCCAAAAAGCCCTGTGCAACAACCTGTGGATAAATGTCTGTGAGTTCTTCGAAACCTACAAATGAGGCAAGGCCGTCTGAATTCGTAGACTCTGTTTCTGAGAGCGATTCACTCGCAAGATTCATTATTGTGACCTGCGCGCCTGAAATCGCCGCTTTTGATTCTGCGTCCCTGACATAAACCGAAACGCGCCCGTTAAGACTTAATGTTACCGGAATCTCGGTTTGTGCATCTCTTACGGTTGTTTTGTAATCTTTTTGTGCTGTAAGTTCATCAAGTGTGGCATAACGCCTGTCATTTGGAACGTAAACTGTGGGGTAGACTTGAGCTCCTGTCGGAATGTTACTAAACGCGCTTTTTCCTTGTGCATCTGTCATCTGCTGAGCCCCATACTGCTCTTGGTTGCGTGAATTATAAAGAGCGATATATGCACCATATACTGCGCTTCCAGTCTCATCTGTTATGATTACTGTGACTGTTGCTGAATTTGCCTCGTCTGCACTGACTTCAAACTCTACAGATTGGGTCCCGTCGACTGCAACAACTGTTGTTGCCTGTTTAAGGAGACCTCCTGAATTGGAGTATACTTTAACATAATAAGAGCCCGCAGGAACATCCATAGTGTATTCAGTGGAGCCGTCAAGAGTGACTTTTGCCACTTCATCGCCTGAAAGCGTCCTTGCTTCAACATAGCCTACACTTATCGGAGCACCCGATTCATCTGTCACAACAAGCTCAATCTTGCCGTTGCCAGCTTTTACTTCAAGAGTTGTTGAGACCGTGTTACTCGTGACATCAACTGTTTTTGAACCTGAATAGATATCAGATGATATAGAAATTTCACTTTGACCCATAGGAACCTCGTCAAAACTTGCTTTTCCGCTTTGGTCGGTCTTAACATTAGGTAAAGCCACTCCACCGGGCGTAGTCAATACCACATACTGTCCTTTTACAGGATTGCCACTCTCATCAACAACCTTAACTGAGACGATGGCATTACCTGATGGGCCACCAGGGCTTGCCATGACAAACACTAAAAGCAAGGCTACTGCTATTATTATTCCTATAATTATTATTGCAGGAGATATGCCACGGGAATCACAAAAGGATGCCATAGGAACCCCCTTATCCTCAAACGCATCGGCAATGCTCCATGTCTTGTCCTCAAGCGCATGCCACGCATCTGAAAGGGACTCCCCAATACCCATTTTAATCTTATTTCCCAGCTTTTGACTCTTTGTGCTTTCTCCTTAACTGTGTGCTTGAGCACTTCCTGCAACGCTTGGCGCCTTTCGGGTTGCGTGCATTGCATTTTCTGCATATGAGGACATCAAGATTCCTACTTTCTGCTTCTTCAAATCTAGCCATTTCTTTTCCTATTTTGGACTTTGGGTATAACTATTGATATTATAATAAAAAAGAATATAAAGGAAAGAGCCAAAATTATTGACCCTTTGTGTAGTTTAAATTGACCCGAGTGTTGATTTATTGCGTTTGTAATTGCCACCCGTGCGATAACCTTTACTCTTTTTTCCGCCGAACTTAAAGCCTCCGTTCTCGTTCATATAACGGATTATGAAAAAGACCGCAACGACAATAACTATGATTACTACAATCCATAAAATCAGGTCATTACCTTTTGCTTCTACCTTGACTTCAACCAGGTCTCCCATGTATCTGTCAGCGCTGATTGCCACAACATAAGTTCCTGCTGTCGTAAAAGTGTAATCAACACTTCCTGCAACCGTACTGAGCATCTCTTCAGAGCCGTTTGGCGTGATTATTTTTACTGTGGCCCCCAATATCGGTGCTTTTGTCGCAGGGTCGATTGCAGATATTGTTGTCTCGTTGCCCACATAAAGCGTCTCTGAAAGAGAAACACCTAAAGTTATTGTAAGTGATATGTTGCAATCCTCCGGGCAGTATTCTGGCGAGTCGGAAACACCTTCTCCAGCTCCGCAAATGCCGTCAGCACATACGGGACAATCCTCTGGACAAGTCCCTGCTTCTTTTTCAGCAATGGAGCAAATACCGTCACCACAATCATCAGGCGAGATGACATTGATTGTTATTATCTTTATCACTTCGTCATAGCCGTCAGAGACTTTTACTGTGATTTTATGCTCGCCAGCCGTATCAAAAAGAAGCTTTGGAGTAAGACCTGTTGCAATCTGAATCCCAGAGTCCATCCAAACAATGACAAGCTCGTCGTCATCTGGGTCGGAAACATCTATTGCATCTGCGAAATCAAGTTCTGTTCCAAGCATGACTTCATAGGTCTCCTTTACGAGTACAAGAACCGGCGGACGGTTATCAGGAGTTAGTTTCTGGAGTATGAATGTCCGCGACATACCGTCAAGGGATATGTAGTAATCTGTGTCTGATGCTGTTGAGTACCCACTCTTTGTTATTGCAATATCATAGGAGTCGGGTGCAACAACATTCCTGAATACTGCGGAGCCTCCTGCACTGGTAAGCTCGACATATTCGGCATCGGTCCTCTTGTTAACAAGAGTCACTTCTGCATTGGATACAAGTAAGCCTTCGTTATCTTTTACAGTAACTGTTGCAACTGCAGTTCCTGTGCGCTCAAGTTCAAGCTCGTAATCCTTTTCATCATCATTTTTACCCAGTACTATGAACTTTTCATTAGAGCGGTATTTGCTTTTTTCTGCGACTATCTTATAACGCGTGCCAAATGCAAGACTGTCAAAGTTTGTTATCCCGTCAGAGTCTGACGACTCGTCTTCATCATAATCAAACTTGGGATATTCTTCTTCGCCACCTATAAACGCCACAAGGTCTGCATCCTCATAATCTGCGACGTCCCTGAAATCATCTGCATCCCAATCTTTGTCAAGTGATTCGACAGTGACATCTACATTTGAGATTTCATCGTCATCGTCATCAACTACGACTATCTCTATTGAGAGCTCGTCTTTTGGGCTAAGAACGATGAGTATCTCATTCTTATTATCATCCCAGTCATCTAAAAAATCATAATCATCGTTATCAACATCTGTTGTTAAGTAATCATCGTGCTCGACTTTTAGTTCTACAATATCTGCCTCATCTGGAATCTTATCGCAATCACCTTCGGAGTCTATCCAACCGTCGCCATCCGTCTTAACTTTATGGCAGGATGTGTTTGTATCGCCGTCATCCTCAAATTTTATCGTGACTTCAGCATCTTCAAGGTCGACAATCTTAAGGTCACCGTCTGAATCGACACTTTTACCTACTACTTTGACGTTCATATATTCTGATGACGCCAGGGCAGCTGGAATCATCAATACTGCGACAAGCGCAAATGCGAGAACTATTTTTTTGGAATCCATTTTAACAACAATTTTTTACGAGTTGAATATTTTCGCATACGTTAAGGTCTCGACCTATAAAAACGTTACTGTTTTTGAGCAGAATTTAGGTTCCCTAAAAAAAGAGGTATAAAAAGGTAGTAATCCCGCCTTAAATTCGTGACGGGGCAAAACAAAAAATTAACACATCCAGCCCCAAAATAGCTGGATGTGAATTTACAAAATAAGATTATACCCGTGCCAAAGGCACGGAAATACACGCTATCTCATAAATTAAGGGGTGTGTTCTGCTGGGTGGTCACCTTCTATCGGATAATGCTTTTTCTTCGAGGAAAGAAACATATAGATGGCAATTATTGCAATGATAATCACTAGAGCGACTATCAACATAGTCCAGTCAGAAGGCTCCTCTGCCACCTGCAAGGTCTTTGTCGCGCCGGCATAGTCTGTTGCACTCGCCTTTATCGTATACGTCCCCGCATAATCAAAGGATCCCTGTACTTTACCGCCAACAAGATCCTCGTTAAATACAGTCCCTTGTGGGTTTGTGATTATTGCTTCCCCGCCTTTTCCGATTGGTTGCTTTGTCTGTGGGTCGACAATCTCGACTGTCGCACTCTGGCCTTTTGTTATCGGCTCGGAGTTTGTCATGACAAGAATCTCGACTGCGATATCACAATCCACCGGACAGTACGCTGAATTCTGAGCGTTGTCCTCCTGCTCATCTGCGTTCTTTCCACATACTCCATCACCACATATTGGGCAATCCTGCGGACAGCTTCCAGTCTCCTGTTTTATCTCGTCACATACGCCGTCACCACAGTTCTGTGGATTTGAGACATAAATGTTGCACGAGTCAGAGTCTGTGTTGTAACCATCATCAACGGTGAGTGTCACAACATGCGTTCCAGCTTTCTGGAATGATGCTTCGACAACTTCTCCGGCCTTTATGGATTCGCCCAGAGAGTCTGTCCACGCGTAAGTAAGCGGGTCTCCGTTGGGGTCAACAGATTCACTTCCATCAAGAGTAAATACTTGACCTGGTGTCGCATACTGGTCTGCTCCTGCGTCTGCAATCGGCGGGCGCTTTAAACTCTGGATGTAAAAGCTCTTTGTTGTTGCTGAACCGTCTGAAAGGCAGAAATTAGTCTCGGCATCTGTGCCATAGCCTGTCTTTGTGGATGCTGAATCATAACAGGCTGGCGGGACATTAAATACTGCAATACCGTCTGTGTTTGAGGTAAGCGTCCATTTTGAGTAGCTTCGCCTGTCCATCACAGTAACTGTTGCACCTTCAATGGGCGTTCTCGTGGTGGCATCATAAGTTATTGTAGTATATGTTGCCTGACCGTATGAAGAACTTCCACCGTCAAGAGTCATTGTCCTTTCACGGTTTGAGTCGAGATCAAGATGTACTGTGCGATCGGTTGAATCATAGCCGCTTTTTGATGCGCGTACTTCGTAGTCACAGTCGGACTCAATATCTTCAAAGGTCGCCTTTCCACTGGAATCGGTCTTTATCGTGTTTGTATATTCATACCCTTCATACTTGCTTGCACTGTCCGGGAAGATTATCATGTCATAACCGCCGAATTTGCTTTTTGAACGGCTGGAGTCATCGCTTTCTATCTTGACTGAAGCGGCGCTTACTGAATATCCATCTTCGTCCTGGACATAAATTCTCAGGCGCGCGGTATCCGGACGCATAACCACTTTCAATGTGCAGTCATCGCAGTCAAAATCCTTAAGGTCCCTATAATTGGAAATCTTTTGGTACTTGTTCGCTGTGACTTCTATTTTATAGTTATAATACATGTCAACGTTATCGCAATAGACCCTTCCTTTTGAGTCTGTTGTGAGTGTTCCGCCATTTGAGCAGGCTGTGCCTCCGCTACTGGTTCTAAATTTCACTGTCGCGCCCTTAATTGGGCTGTCATACTTGTCTACAACAACAATCTCAATATCTGTTGCTGGATAGACGAGTGCAGAAACGCCTGCAAACATCGATACGATTAATACGGCCAAGGCAAATGCCCCGACTAAACTTTTTTTGTTCATTATTTCTTCCACCCCTTATGAAAGGAAAGTGCTAAGGTAAATGGGAGAGAAAATAAAAAGGGAAGATATTAAGGAAGAGATGTGACAAACACTTAAAAGACTAGTGGAATTAGTCCTCACTTATCTTAAGGAGGAAAGGCTTTGTCTCAAGCTTGGATTCCTTTTTGGGTTCTTTTGCCTTTGGTGATGAAGTTTCTTTTACCTGTTTTTTTGCGGATTCTTCCTTCTTTTTCTCTGAAGCAATTTTCTTGGTCTTTGCCTGACTGAAAAAGTCTCCTTCGACCCAAGCACTGTTTTTCTTTACAGGTTCGGAAACTTCTTTGGTGTTCTCAGAATCTTCTTTTGTTTTTGGCGCGGGCTTTTCTGCTTCCTTGTCGGCTTTGAGCTCTTTTTTCTCTGCTTTGTTTGTTATCTTCTTCGCTTTTTTCTTTGGCTTTTTGTTGCGGGTAAAGAGAACTGCCAACATTATGATTACAACAACAAAGAGCATGCCTACTGCCATTAACTGCTGAGAAGAACGCATGTGCGTGAGGAGTGCACCAGTGGGTGCTAGACTCTTGACTTCCTCTGGAATTCCAAGAGTGAGATCATCCCCAGTTAGTTCAGGAGTTTTTTCTATAACAGTTCCATTAGCTTCAGATAGCACGATTAGGGTTTTGTTGCCATCACCTAATAATATTGGACCTTCTGACTCGTTTGCAGAATCTAGCTCATCCTCATCAAAAGAGAGTTCAAGTTTAGCCGAGGTTTTGTTTGTGGTATTTGTTTCGTTGCTTTCGTTTAGCACAACAAAGTCCTCGACTTTGGTTTTATTTGTTTCTAAACTTTTGTTTTCAATGATTTGTGGGCTTGATGAATCGGAATCTGTTTGATTTATCGTTACGATTTTTGATGTGCCAGTATTACCTGTCTTAAGATTGCTTTTTCCAAAGCCGTCATGGAACGCGTCTGAGTCGACAAAGTGCATGGTGTTTGAACTTTGCTTAACAACAGGTCTTAGGTTTGAATCGCCAAAGCGCGCGCCAAAGTATTCGTCCGTATAGTAGTAGGTTGCCTGTGCAGGTAGCACAAGAGCAAGAAACACCAGTGTGATTATTGCGAGTCCAATCGCAAACCTAGTTTTCATTTTATTTTCGTGTTGTCAACTTATTACGGCGGACTAGTTTGGGAATACAATGAACTATTTTTGTGGAAAGTATAAAAAGAAACGCACTTTTTTCTTACTTTCTTACTTTTGTCTTATTTTCTTATCAAAAAAAGTCGCAAGCACAAGCTAAGAAGGTGGATGTAATTATTGTAAGGAAATAAGTATAGAACTTTCTAAAGAACCGTTTAAATGGGATGTACGGGGGGCGTTAGAGTGAATTAGGATGCGCTTATTTCTCGGCCTTTGATATGGCGCTTTTTATCTTTTTTATGTGGTCTTTGTCCTCGTCTTTTTCAGAGGATTTGCCTTTTGTTGCTTTCTTTACAGGGAGCTTTGCCTTTTTGGCGTTCTCCTTGATGCGCCTTGCGGCTTCAAGAGAATGCGAGGTCTTTTTTACTTTGGCCGGGCAGACTTTTTTTGGCCTGAGGATAAGTGCGAGTAATGCAAGGGTCACAGCTGCAATACAGCCCACAACAATCAGCTGAACTGATTTTTCGTCAAAGAATATTGCCGCACCTGTCGTGTTATTCTTTACTGTGTTATTTGTTGTTGAATTATCAATGCCAAATGAACCTTCTGGTAATTCTAAGAGGGTGTCTACTGACTCCTCTGGAGCTTTGGGTCTTGAGACTGTGCAAACGCCGTTTGTTTCATTAATTTCAAGCTCTAGGAACGCACGCTTATCTTCGCTCTCCGCACTTATTGTTATCTTGTCTGCTGTTGTGCCATGTGTTATGTACGCGGCAATAGGTCTTGCTTCATACGGCTGAATCTTGATTTTCTGTGGCTGTATGGTAACACCATCGGATGAGCTTGTTATAACGACTTCCTGAATTGTATAACCTGTGTTTTTGACGTAGAACTCATAAGCGCCAGAGTCGCAGTTTATTTCCTGTGAGTCTATTGAAGGCATCAGCTCAAGTCCGGAACATACGCCGTCTTTTGCTGTTATGAAATGGAGCTTCCCTTCAGCCTTATCAGAGCTCTGTCCCTTTGCAAAGGCATAGAAGCTGGCATCATCAGTTGGAACACACCAAAGTCCCCACATAGTAAAAGGAATCTGTTTGCTTTCTTCTGAAGTCAGATAAATCTGATTTGGGTCTAAGTTCACATTAAGCCCGCTTAGGAGCAGGGAATATGAATCTGCGTAAAAACCCGTGTTTGTAACATTTAAGATATAATCTATCGGTTCACCACGGCATGCTGATACTTCACCAGGGATTATTTCGATATCAACGTCATAGCAATCAAGGACACGTACATGTGTACTCGCGCTTGTCACGTCATACTCACTTCTTGCAAATACCGTGGTAACGCAGTCTTTTGCCGACGCAGGAACGCTCACAATGATTTCTGTTTCTTCTCCGGGCGCGAGGTCAAGATTAGTTTTGGATACTCTTGCGCCACATCCTGCCACTTCTATCTCGTAATTGTCCTTAGCGCATCCGCCGTTCTTTAGAGTTACTGTGTAACTGAGGCCTGCACTTGGACAGGTCTTGAATTCTTCTGGGGCATCTAACTTGACGCGATAACAGTTTGTAAGGCTTACTCCAAGGTTCCTTTTAACAGTCTTTCCTGATTGTGAATCGACACTGACGCTAAGATCATAGTCGCCAAATGCATTATTAAGCGCTTCTATTGTAAGAGAAAATGTTCTTGATTCGCCTGGAGCAAGGACAAATGTGCCAGTTCCAAGAGTTACCTTAAGCGCCTTTGGTATCCCGCCAACGCCAACTGAATATGTGTCCTTTCGGTCACCTGTGTTTGACACTAGTACATCGACTCGTCCAACTGCGTCCTGACATAAGCTTACTTTGTCTGAAGAAAGTGTGAGACCAGCTGCGTGGCAGTCATTGACGTAAAAAAGAGCATCATCAGAATCTAGTACGCCGTATCCTTCTGCGGTTATACGAAGCCTGTGCTCGCCAATAGAAGGATATTCTGATGGACTAAAAGAAGTCCTTAAAACCTTTGTCCCGTACGCATCAACCATTACGGCTGAAGACATATTCGTTTTCATTGCAACATCTCCTTCCGCACTAAGACTTATTTCTTTTGGAGCGTCGTAGATGTTTGTTAACTCAAGGTCAAAGAGCGCAGGCTCACCGGCACAAACACTGTTTGCTACAGGGATTACCTGAAGGCTGCAATCATTGCATGCACCACTGACAAAACCGGTAAGTCCAATGAGTGCTAAAACAAATATAGCAAGGTTCTTTGTCTCCATCTTATTTTTTTATTATGATTATGGCCAGTGCAATACTAAGACACGCAAACACCCCTGCAAGAGTCCATGGTAATGTTGTCTCGCTGGATGGCTCTTTGGAACTTACTGCCATTCCTGTGGGTGCGATGAGTTTAGTTGGCTCTGTTTCATTCACTTCAGTTTGAACTGTAGTATTATTCTCTTCAGGTTTTGGCTCGCTCACACGAACTGGTAATGTACATGAATCCGGAACAACGAGTTTTGCACTCGCGATATAAGTCTCATTTGCACATACTTCGCATTTTGCAGTTACCTGTATTGAATACGCTCCTGGTGCTAGTCTGTTCTCGTCGCAATTGTGGCGGGCAACAAGCATCAGCGTCTCTTTTGAGTTTGCATCGACTGAAATTACGTCTGGGGCCAGTTCAACCGTTATTCCCTCATCAGCTGTTGCCTTTAGTGAGTAAAAACGCTGGTAAGGCTGGTCATTTGATACCAATAATACGTACTTTACAGTGCCGCAACAAGCCTCTGTCGAAACGGGTTCGATGTCCAGCTCTGATAGTGCAGAAGCACTAAACATTATTGCCGCTAGCACAACAAGGAATACTGTTATTTGTTTCATCGTTTTTTACTTGCCAGTTACATTATGGCTTGAGACGTATTTCTTGTATGTGACTTCTGCAGCGGGCATAGACTTGGGACTCTTTTTTGTTATAATGTAGGCTCCAAGAAGCGCACACGCCACAACAAGCACGACTGCAATCCACAAGATAGGTATTTCTATCCCACCTATCACAGCTCCTGTCGGACTAAGGATGACTCCGCTTTGTGTATTGTTGCCCTCATTCTCACTTCCAGTCTCTGTAGCATTGACTGAAGTCTGTAAGTCTAGAAGCTTTACATCCACTTTAAGCTCATCTGTAACTTCAAGGTTCGAGTTTCTCGCCTTAACATTAAGTGTGTAAAGTCCCGGTGACTGTCCGCTTGGAACATGTACAAAGACATCAAGGTCGCGACTCTGTTCTGGAAGAAGCGTCACCTGGCTTTCTGCCACACTCGTCCAAGAAGCCGCCTCTCCTGAGATTATTATCGATAATGTTTCTGTAGCATCGCCTCTGTTTGTAAGAAGTATCTGGTACTCGCCATTATTACCGCGCACAATTTCCATGCAGTCATCTGCTGCAATCATCGTGACTTCGTGGCTTATGGGGTCCCCACAATCCTGTGGACAAGTATATTGAGATTCTGTGTTAAGGTCACATATACCGTCTCCACAATAGTTTTTAGGCGCACATGAACCGCAGTCATAAGGACAGCTTGAACATGATTCGCCTCTTGAAAAATCACAATAACCATCACCACACACTACTGAGGACTCGCATCCGGTGCATGGGAGCATGCCACAGTCATAAGGGCAGTTGTAAGACGTTTCGCCGTCAGAACAGCGTCCGTCCCCACAGATTATCGCTACATCCTTTACACAGGAGTAACCACTGCAGGAATATCCGTTTGGACAATCGTAATCGCCGCAACACTGAACCGAGCGCTCAAAATCCCAAAGACCACTCATACATGTGAGAATCTCCTGGCCTGAGCAGGTCTTCTGGCCTTCGTTACCATAAGGCTTTGAACAGGAAGGGTAACCGCAGTCTGTCGGGCAGGAATACTTTGACTCATCTTTGTCACAAGTTCCGTCTCCGCAGAAATTCGGGAGACCGCAGTCTGTTGCGCAATTGTAACTTGACTCATCCTTGTCACAGACTCCGTTTCCGCAATACGACTCAAGACCGCAGTCTTTTGGACAGGAAAGTTTTGTTTCGTCTTTATCGCAAGTTCCGTCTCCACAGTAAGAAGGGGCGCCACAATCTGTCGGGCAGGAGTACTTTGTCTCGCCGCCATAACAGATGCCGTCTCCACAATAATAGTTATTCTTCTTCTCGCAATCGTAGCTGCATGATTCGTAGGTTTCCCCTCCTGCACAAACCCCGTCACCACAATAGGATCCGGGGGTGCAGTCTGCGGGGCAGCTTTGTTGTGACTCACTTGCAGAGCACATTCCGTCTCCACAGTAAGTTTGGGTGGTTGCATGGGAAAGAGAGTTACTTGAGTAATCAGTGTATGTGGGTGTTTCTACATATACTGTTGAGCTACTGTCCACATACTGACTTGTGTCCTGGGCATATCCCGTACCGTATCCAAACGTATAGTCCGGACTGGGGTAATAATAGCTGTAATCTCCGTATCCAGTTCCATAATAGGTTGTACCGGAGTAATAATCGTTAACTGCATAAGGGTAATAGGGATAGCCACCATATCCATAGCCAGTTCCGTATCCATAGCCAGTTCCGTATCCATAGCCAGTTCCGTATCCATAGCCAGTTCCGTATCCATAGCCACCGTATCCATAGCCGTATCCTGTCCCCCACCCTACGCTTAATTCAAACGCAGATGCAAGAGGCATTGCTACAAGAAGCAAGATTGCTGCCAATATACCAGTTTTAAAAACGTTGTTTATTTTCATTCCACCCACCTTTGTTACTACTATTTAGTGGTTACTTATATAAAAAGCCATATTATGCTCAAAAAGGGAGAATTAAGGCGACATATCGCAGTTTTTGTGCTCAAAATAAAAAAGTAAGAAAATCTTACTTTATTCCGAAATACCCGATGAGTATGGTCGGGTTACTTTGTAACTCAACGTAATAGAAATGTTAAAAAGTAAGAAAATCTTACTTTTGTTTATTTTCAGGTTTTCTTGGCAATATTAAAGCCTTTGCTCTTTGTTGCAAAGCTTAGGATTAATACGGCTGCCACGATAACGATTAGAATTATTATTACTAATAAGGGTGTTGAATCAGACCCTGTACTTATGTCCTTTGACGTGTTGGAACTTTCCACAGCGTCCCCGGTATCAACGTCAAATTCTATATAGTTTCCTGCGTAACCTGCTTTTTCTGCCATAACAGTCCAGGTCCCAGCGTCATAAAGAAGAGTGCCCTTTTCATATGAGAACACTTGACCGTTTGGTGCCATGAATTCTATTGTTGCGCCATTAACAGGGTTTCCGGCCTCATCAAGGATTGTGACCTTGATATCCTCTCCTGTAAACTCACCGCCCTTTATGACGATTTCAAGTTCTCCTTTGTCTGCAGAGGGGTCACAGGTATCAACCATTTGGGAGTCGCCTTTGCAGTCGTTGTTTTCGCACACGCAAACACATAGTCTTGTTTTAAGACCTTCTTCGCAGTCGCTCCAGTTACCACATATCCACTCAAACTCGCATTCACTGCACGCTGGGTCTGTTGAAACTTCACCTGGGATACAAACGCCTTCTTTGCAATAATCATTTAGCGTGCAAGGGTCTGCGTCATCGCAGGAACTGCCGCTAAGGAGTTGGGTTATGCATACCCCATCAATGCATGACGTACTTGTGCACGGATTGTTGTCATCTGTGCAGGTCACATCTCCGCAAAGGTCACAGGCGCGCTTCTCGTCATGATCGCCCGTACAATCTGAGTTGTGTGAGCAGGCGCAGGAACAATCCCGCGTCTGGACTCCGTTTTCGCAAGCACTCCACGGGTCACATTCCCAGGACTTTTTGCATGATGATGAGGAACAGCTTACTGAAACTGTTGCTGAAGCTGATTTTGTTACGGGAGCTGGTGTGATTGAACTTACACTAACACTTTGAGTAAGAGTTCTTGTCGGACAGGATACGCCTCGCTCCCACGAGTGCGTATAATACTCTCCAGGGTTTATGCTCACATTGTAATCATTGCCACTCGGGTTTGTTATTGTTGCCAATAAGGCGGAACTTGCAACAAGGTTAGTAACTGTGAGGTTCCAGTAAGACTTTCCTGTTTCTGAGATGTATCTTGGACTGACCCTGAAGTCTACTGTGAAGTTAGGGGCGATATATCCTGGGCACTCTGTCTCGTTTGTCAAGTTCTGCCAAGCCAAGGGCTGGTAACCTACATTCTCGCAGAACGCGTCCCATGGCGGGAAGCTCCAGCTTGAAATTGGCGTGTTTGCGGCCTTAAAGAAGTATGAGACGTTTTCAATTGTTGTGCAGTTAACGTTTCCGCCAGGGTAACAAGAGCTTGCATTGTCGTCAGTGTGGTTTAACCAATAGAAATTTGAGATTGTGGAACCGGATATGGAGCTTGTCAGACCGCCGAGACTAGAAGTTCCTGTGACGTTCCCGGTTGCATAAGAGTTTGTGACTGTGGAGGTCCTTACATATCCACTGAGGCCACCTAAATGATTTGTTCCAACTACGTTTACTGCGGCATATGTGTTTGTAAGTGAACTCAGATATAAATATCCTGTGAGGCCGCCTATGCTATTTGTTCCTGTGATGTTTCCTATGGCATAGGAGTTTATGATTGATGAAGAAACCACATATCCTGCAAGGACGCCTATAGTGTTTGTTGCTGTGATGTTCCCAGTTGCATAAGAGTTTGTGATTGTGGAGGCCATTACATATCCACTGAGGCCGCCGGATCCCGCGTCCCCTATGAGGTTTCCAGTTACATGTGAATTTTTGATTGCTGAATTTTCTAAATATCCTGTGAGGCCGCCGGAACCCCCGCTCCCTGCAATATCTCCCGTCACAGAAGAATTTGAGATTGTTGAACTATAAACAGCCCCTGCAAGGCCAGCTGTGTATATGTCTCCTGTGAGGCCTATTAAAATTAAATGCAGGTTGCTTATATTTGAATTATTGATATATCCAAAAAAGCTCATATAACGTTCAGATGGGCGGTTTATGTAAAGATCTGTTATCGTGTTGTTATTCCCCTCAAAGTTACCTCTAAATTGATTTGAGTTGTTGCCTATTGGAAGCCATCCAGAGCCTGTATTGTACGGAGCTATGTCCAGGTCTAAATCCGTTGTTAAGGAATAACTGCAGTTAAGGCAAAGGCGTGAAGCGTTAAGGTTTGAGACGTTTGTTATCTGACATGGATACGAACTGGTTCCGGCGCCAAACATATTATCAGGACAGGTAAGTGGTAGGTAATTTGGGCAGTTGCTCAGGTCCGTTAAATCCTGCCATGCAAGTGGCTGGTTTCCAACACCGTTACAAAAAGAATCCCATGGCGGGAAGCTCCAGTTTGAGATAGGGGACTCTGTGCTTGCAAAAAAGTAGCGTTCATCAGTTTTTACAGTACAGTTTTCATTGCCTCCTGAATAGCATTCGGTGGCATCATCACCAGTATGGTTTAACCAGTAAGCGTTATTGATTATAACTCCAACGTATACATTCCCTATAAAGCCGCCAGTAGAGGAGCCTCCTGTGACGCTTCCTGTGGAATACGAGTTATTGACTGTTCCTGAGATATGACGTCCCGCCATACCGCCAGTATAATAGGATCCTATGATAGTTCCTGTGGAGTAAGAGTTTGAGACTGTTGACTCTGTCGACAAGCTACCTGTGAGGCCGCCAGTGAAATAGAGTCCTGTAACATTCGCTGTGGAGTAAGAATCTGAGATTGTTGATTGGGATACAGACCCTATAAGGCCCCCAGTATTAAAAACGGCTCCCGTGACGCTTCCTGTGGAGTAAGAATTTGAAATGCTTGAATTCATTCCTAACTTTGCTGTAATAGCGCCATTATCAGATTTTCCGTTGATATTGACTGAATTTAGACCCAAATTAGATATCGCAGCATATTCAATAACTGCAAAAAGACCATTAGCATCAGTGCTTGGGCGATTTATGTAAAGGTTCTCTATCGTGTGATTTGCCCCGTCAAAACTTCCGCTAAAGGGGGTTGTTGAGTTACATAGTGGGAGCCATCCTTCTCCAGCGTTATAGGGGGCAACATCAAGGTCTAAATCCGCTGTTAGCGTGTAATTACAGGTAGGACACATGCGTAGCGCATTAAGATTAGAGACGTTTGTTATCAGGCAAGGGTCTTCTATGCTCCCAGCTCCACTAATTCCCTCGGGGCAACCAATATAGGGATAATCGGTTCTGCAGTCTGCAGTATCGTTTACATCTTCCCACTCAAGTGGCGAGTACCCGACATTATCGCAAAAATTGTCCCATGGGGGAAAATCCCATGAGTCTGTGGGCGAATTAGCGACTTCAAAAAAGTAAGTTTTGTTATCTTCTGGACTGCAACCCACATTGCCACCGGGATAACAAGACGACGCATCGTCACTTGAGTTTAGCCAGTAAGAGTCTGTTATTGTGCCTCCGTTGAGGTCTCCTGTTATGCCGCCAGTGTTAGATGTTCCTGAGATGTTTTCTGACGCGTAAGAGTCTGTTATTGTGCCTCCGTTGAGGTCTCCGGCGAGACCTCCTACTTTAGATGTTCCTGAAACTCTGCCCACGGCGTAGGAATCTCTTATTGTGCCTCCGTTGAGGTCTCCTGTTATGCCACCCACACTCGAGTCTCCTGAAATAAGAGCAATTACATAAGAATCTTGTATAGTACCTTCGTTTAAGTCTCCTGCGAGACCTCCGACACTAGTATTTCCTGAAATTATACCTACAAGATAGGAATCCTGGATTGTTCCAGAGCTTAGCTTGCCCACAAGACCTCCGGTATTGGGTCCGCCAGTTACATCAGCTGAGAGTAGAGCTAAGTTGTTTATATTTGAATTGTTAACGACCCCAAAAAGGCCACTATACTCGCTAGTTGGGAGGTCTATGTAAAGATTGCTTATCGTGTGATTTGCTCCGTCAAAGTTCCCGTTTAATGGTCTTGCTTCCGAACCTAGTGGGGTCCAACCGTAATCATAATTAAATGGAGGGGTGTTAAGGTCTAAGTCCACGCTTAAGGAATAATTGCAATCTAAACGCGAAACCATGTTCCTAAGATCAAAAAGACTGCTTATAATACAGGGATTGGCCAGGCTTCCATCCCCACCCATGGAATTTGGACAAAGTAATATTGTGGATTGTAAAATGGGGTAATTAACACCGTCGTTTGAGTCATTCCAAATGTTTGTAAAGTCCCAGGATGCTTCAGGTTCATTTGAATAGTCAAAGAAATAAGATTCTAAAGGTTCTGCTGTGCAGTTAACGTTCCCGGCAGAGTGACAATCAATGGCATCATCACCCGTATGGTTTAGCCAGTAAGAGTCTATGAGTGTTGCGTCACTTCGTAAGAGTCCTACGAGGCCTCCAGTAGTAACTGTTCCAGTGACGTTTCCCGTGGAGTAAGAGTTTGAAAGTATTGCTTCGTTAGCCATATATCCGGCAAAACCGCCTGTTTCTATGTTTCCTATGACGTTTCCCGTGGAGTAAGAGTTAAGGATTATTGCTTCGTGATTTAAAACTCCGGCAAACCCACCCACCTTGTCTTCGTTTCCTGTGACATTTGCTGTGGAGTAAGAGTCCCTGATTACCGAGTAATAATATGTGTCACCTATAAACCCTCCTACTGTGCCGTTTCCTGTGACAGTTCCCGTGGAGTAAGAATTTGATATTAATGATTCATGGTATATGCGCCCGGCAAAGCCACCTACTATGATGTCTCCTGTAACGTTCCCGGAAAAATAAGAATTTAAGATTGTTGAATAAGACATGTATCCAGCAAAACCGCCAGTGTGATAGAATGTTCCTAGGACATTTCCCGTTACATGTGAATTTAAAATTATTGAATAAGTTAAATCGCCTGCAAGACCACCCACATACTGACTGTCACTGGTGACATTAACTGACTCTAAGGCTAAATCGGTTATTAGGGCGCCATGGGCCTTCCCAAAAAGACCCACATTATTTTCAGTTGGGCGGTTGATGTAAAGACCTGTTATCGTGTGATTGTTTCCATAAAAACTTCCTCTGAAAGAACCACTACCATCATTATCAAGTGGATCCCACCCCTCGCCAGTTGTGTAACTCACATCACAAGCTGAGAAATCTATATCGTTTTGTAGTTCGTATTCCCATAAGGCCTGTGTTCGCATTCTATTTAAGTCGTCACAGGAACATATGGGGTGTGGAACGGTGTTGTCATCCCAGCAGTCTGTTGTTGAGTCACCCATTAGTTGTGAAACAGGGTCTTGAGTAGGTTCGGGATTTGGTTCCGTCTCGTTTCCAACTTCAGTTTCTGTTTCGTTTCCAGTGTCAGTCTCATTCCCTAAGTCCGCTACAGTATCGTTTGACTCTGGAGGTGCGACAAAATACTCATAAACTTCTTCTTCATCGACTGCGGCACTTGATAATGAAGAAAATGTTAGAACCACTACTAAAACAAGTAATATGTGTGATGGGTGGGACATTATTTTCTGCGAATTTTTAAAATGAGTGACTTGTTCCAATTTGTAGACTATTTTGATGTGGGATTTCAATTTAATCTAGGCTTATGGTTAATATAAATGAGTCGATGTTGCCACTAACTATATCTTCTCGGGCTTCATAGATTTCTTGGTCTTTGAAGCAAAGACAACGATTAATACTGCTGCGATTATGACTGCTACAAGAAGCAAGACCGAACGCGAGGCCGACTCGGCAATCCAGTTTACAAAGTCGCTTATGGTCTGGGATACTGAAGCAAGCGCGCCTTCTCCTTCCGGTTCTTTGCCATTAAGCTCGTCAACGTCAAAAAGTTCGTAGTCTCCGGCGTATCCGCTTTTGTCAGCCATAACAGCCCACTTGCCGCGCTCATACGCCTTAAAGCCATCTTCATATGATACTATAATTCCTTCCGGTGTGATGAACTGTATTGTAGCGTCTTTGACTTCGTTTCCATTGTCATCAACAACAGTAACACTAACATCATCCCCTACGAGTTCGCCGCCTTCAAGGACTATATCCAAAGCCTTATCTGTTGTGTTTATCTCGCATTTTTCTACCATCTGGGAGTCACCCTGGCACTTGCCGTTCTCACAAGAGCATGAACACTCTCTTGTCTTAAGACCTCCTTCGCAGTCACTCCAGCTCCCGCAAGACCAGTCTTCTTCGCATTTTTCCTCATTACCGCAAGTCTCATCATATGTGAATTCACATGCGCCGGCAATACACTCTGCGGTGAAACATTCTGGGGTCGGGCAATCGCTTGCACTCTGGCAATCACAAACATAGTTTCCAGGAGTACATACTCCATCTGAGCAAGTGTCCCCTTTAGTACAAATATCACCGTCATCACAGGACTTTCCAGTTAGTGGCGTTGTGACACATATACCATTAGCACATGCAACGCTTGTGCACGGGTTACCGTCGTCCACGCAGATAATTCCTTCGCAGGCGTCACAAGTCTGTTGCGTTTCGTGGGCACCTGTGCACTGCGAGTCCTTAGAGCATCCACAGGAACATTCACGTGTCTGGACTCCGTCCGCACAAGCACTCCACTCTCCGCAGGACCATGCCTTCTCACAAGTTGAAGGTACAATCGGAGTCTCGTCTCCCCCCACCTCATCTTGTCCGCTGGATTCTATTATAGTTAAGATACGGGTCTCTGTTGAATTTGAGTTGTTTGAAGAGTCAGTTGCCGTGGCATTGTAGTAATAACTGCCTAATTCTAAGTCTGTTACTTGCGCGCTAAAGCTCCAGTTATCTTGAGATATCAAAAGGAGGGCTGCTGAGTATGCTGCGGAGATTTCTTGCTCGCTTAAGGTGCGCCCTGAGACTAGATAAGGATTTGCCATACTTCCTGTAAATGAGTCGTTTGAAGGGGAGTTTCCAATGATGAATGTGGCTGAAGCTAAGGGAGTAAGAACGAGAATTATGACTAACGCAGGGAATTGGAGGAATGCCTTTTTCCTTACGCCGTTTATCTCTACTCTAGCCATTTTGCTTTATTTTGTTTAAACATAACGCATCCAAGTGTAATCTGTCTTATATCTTTCCCAGTACGATGACCATCCAAGTCCTGATGGTAAAAAAGTATACTGGTTACCATCCCAGTAATTTCCCCAAGGTTGATGCTCATAAACAGGTAAATCGTCTGCAATCGGGAGGACAAATGCTCCATCAAGGCCCAACGTTACGTCGCCTTCAAAAAAGTTTTCTTCTGGAAGGAGATTTCTGTCTAAGTCGCGCGTTTGCCGCGTAATATTTAAGTGTATAACGCCTCCTGTTGCCCAGTCAGGAGTACCTTCATTGCTCTTTAGGATTATTTTCCCATAATGGATATTTCGCCACCAATGGGTGGGTGGATAAAATGAAGAAGATTGGTAGTTAGCGTATCCTGAGCCATAGCTCCACGAGGTAGAAGAACAAGATTCACAGTCTCCTGTTGAAGAAAGCTCGAGATTTGACTTTCGTGCTTCCCATACTCCAAGATAAGTGGCAGTACACGCGGCGGCGGCGGCATGATACTCGTTCCATTCTTCTTCACCATACCCTGAAGGGAGTACGCATGCGAAGTCACCTCCACGCTCGCCACTTCCGTCCGAAAAATCAGCCGTCATTGCTTCTTGCATCGTATCCCAATCACAGTCCTCCCATTCAAATACTTCGCCAGTCTCCGGATCGGTATAATTGAAGGTAATCATATCACAAATCGAGGACATTGGAAAAATTGCTGAGCTAAAACTATATTTTTCAAAAGTGACATCTGCCCTTGCACAACAATCATTTTGAGCAATTGCACTCCATTCCGCTGGAGTATACTGGTTTTGGGCATCATACAAATCCATATCTAACTGCGAGGGATAACTGCTCGACTTCTGGACGACAGAATAGATACAATCGCCTATTCCTTCGCGCGTGTCGTTAAGAGGTATGATTCCTGAAGCGAGCGCATCAACGTTGCCATCTCGAATGGTAAGTACCGTTCCAGCTATAGTTGATTGGCATGAGCTAGGGCATTTTTCACATACATTAAAGACTGCATAACTAGTACAGACACCACCATCACACGTCTCGTTTTCTGAACAATTGCCGCATGAGCCGTCGCAGCCGTCACTTCCGCAGGACTTTCCATCGCAATCAGGGGTGCACGGAACACAAGTTCCACCCGAACAGACCTCGGTACCTGTGCAGGTTCCGCATGAGCCGTCGCAGCCGTCGCTTCCGCAATTTTTTCCGTCACAGTCTGGTTGACAGACACATGCCCCGTCAGTACACACATCAGGACTTGTGCAATTTCCACAAGAACCCTCACAACCGTCTGAACCACATTCTTTTCCGTCACAGTCTGGTTGACAGACACATACCCCGTCAGTACACACATCAGGACTTGTGCAATTTCCACAAGAACCCTCGCAGCCATCAGCACCGCATTCTTTTCCGTCACAGTCTGGTTGACAGACACATACCCTGTCAGTGCAGACCTCACCTTCTGCGCAAGTTCCGCATGAGCCTCCGCAGCCGTTGCTTCCGCAGGATTTACCGTCACAGTCTGGTTGACAGACACATGCCCCGTCAGTGCAGACCTCACCTTCTGCGCAAGTTCCGCAGGAGCCTCCGCAACCGTCTGAGCCGCAAGATTTGCCGTCACAGTCTGGAGTGCAAATCGTACAAGTTACACCTTGGCAGATATATCCGTCTTCGCAAGTTCCGCAGGAGCCTCCGCAACCGTCTGAGCCGCAAGATTTGCCGTCACAATCCGGCAAACATAGTTCGCAGGAGCTGTCAGAGCATGCGTAGCCCACAGGACAAGTTCCGCAGGAGCCGCCGCAACCGTCATCACCGCACTCTATTCCCGTGCAGTCTGGAGTGCAAGGATCACAAGTTCCGTCTGAACATGCTTCGCCTTCAGAGCATGAGCCGCAAGTTCCACCGCATGAGTCGCTTCCACATTCAATATTTACACAATACGGAACACAAGGCTCGCAAGCATTGTTCTCGCAAGTCGTCCCGGCAGCACAGCTTCCACAGGTTCCTTCGCAGCCATCATCACCACACTCTTTTCCGATGCAATTTGGAGTGCAGCATGAGCTGTCAACACATACCTCGCCTTCAGAACAGTAGTTACCACATATGAGATTACATAGTCCACTCCCACATTCCCCTACCACACAGTAGCAAAGACCGGGATCGACACAAATATGGGCATCGTCATCAAAGTTAACGCATAGATAAGGGCAGGACCCACATGATCCTCCGCAGCTGTCATCTCCACATTCTTTTCCTTCACAATCGGGTACACAGGACACGCAAGTCCCATTTACGCATACAAGCCCGTCGCTGCATGAGCCACAAAAACCTCCATAAGAGTCATTACCACAATAAATTGGAGAAAGATCTTCCTGTACTGTTTCGCCTTCGTCGATTACTCCATTACCGTTTGTGTCTCCTGCGATTTCACCTTCGTCGATTACTCCGTTTCCGTTAGAATCTCCTGCAGTCTCACCATTGCAAATCGCGTCATCGCCATTGGTATCACCAGCGATTTCGCCTTCGTCGATTACTCCGTTGCCGTTTGTGTCTCCAGCTATTTCGCCTTCGTCGATTACTCCGTTGCCGTTTGTGTCTCCAG
>CAZUDQ010000010.1:0-49545 GCA_964619365.1 uncultured archaeon | reverse complement strand
CCTATTTAGTTATGGTATTAGTTATACTTAGTATATCTAGGTTATTTCTACTGGGAAAGACTTAAAAAGATTAGTTTATAGATATCTGCTGCAATATTTATTTAGCTTTTTGTATTATGCGTATGCCAAGGGGATAATCTCTCCAGTTTATATTTACTCTACCTGATAATTATACTGCCCGATGGATGAAAAAATCATAGTTATTTGTGCGCTTGTCTGCGCAGTTATATTTAGTGCTTTGGCCCTTGCAAGTTCAGACTGTGTGACCGGTCGTGACCAGGGACTTTACTCAAAAGTCGAAGTGCTTCCTGCCCAAAAACTTATTGGAGAAATAATAACTGTAGAGATAAGTGATGTCAGAGAAGACGAACCTATGACTGGAAAAAGTGTATTTATCTATTTTGATGCTGACGGGAATCCCGCGACAAAGACTGACAGGACAACATCTGCCAGTGGGAGTACAAACAACCAAGGACTTTTTACGTTTGTCGTTAGCAAAGCGGGCATGTATTTTATTGAGGCGGCAGGAAGAAGCGCGCGCTTTAACGTACTTATGATATACACTCCCGATGTGCTTGGCGCAGTATGTGGAAACGATATATGCGAGGAAAATAAGCTTGAAACTAACGAGAATTGCCCTGTTGACTGCCCGATATGCGGGGACGGGCTTTGCTGGGGATTTGAAAACTGGACAAACTGTCCTGAAGATTGTGTAGTTTGCGGGGACGGCATCTGCCAGCCAGACGAATACACAAGGACTGAGATATTTTGCGTCGAGGATTGTGTTATATGTGGGGACGAGATATGTGACAACAAATACGGGGAAACCAGTTCGACATGTCCTGCCGACTGTGGAACTGCGCCAGTAACTGTTGAAGAGACTGACCTGAGTCAAATGATTGGAGATTACTGGTGGGTGATTGTCGCCGCCGTTGCACTAGCCGTTGTGGCAATAATAATCTATAAGAAAAAGGGTGCGGGCAGTTCGCCAAAAAAGAAGAAGTCACAAGAAAAGGAAGAACCCGATGAAGTCGAAGAGATTGTGGGCGACCTTCTTGACAACGGCGTTTCGGAAAGCAGGATTCGCTCAAAGCTCGGTGAATATGGAATTGATGAGCTTGATGCCCAAAAGATAATAAGAAAATCCAAAAAATGAAAACATCTATAGCCGCACTCTTTGTTCTTTCGTTTTTACTCTTAAGCGTCCCGGCGCTTGGAAGCACCAGCTGTCCTGTACACATAATGCCGGGTACTGATGTATCAATCTCACCAGGGGGGACAATAAACGTTGGGGATGAATTAAGTATCAAAATCGTCAAAGATTTAACAAAAGTCCCTGTTTCAGGCCTTGAATTCAGGATACTTTATTATGGGTATGGCAATGAGCTCTTAAAAGAATATTTCAAGACTACAAATTACCAAGGGGTTACAGAATTCACACCGGGAAACAGTGGGAAGTATATGATTCCAACCTCAGACGCAAATGTAATGCTAACCGTTGTCTCCCACTGTGGGGACGGGGTCTGCAGCATTGATGAAGACAGGACAAACTGCGCTAAGGACTGCGCTGATTGTGGAGATAAAATCTGTGATACTAATGAGGATAAAGTTTCGTGTCCGGACGATTGTATAATCTGTGGGGACGGGGTCTGTGACGTGGGTGAATCAAGAACTACGTGTCCTGCCGACTGCGCAGAATGCGGGGATGGGGTCTGTGATACTAATGAGGATAAGAATTCATGCCCTGTTGACTGTCAAATCTGTGGAGACGGGGTATGCGACCCAATAGAGATGCTTGGTCTCCATCAAACAAGCTGCGCTCTTGATTGCTCGGTGTGTGGGGACGGGTATTGTGATGGGGGCGAGGAAGAAATTTGCGCTCTTGATTGCTCGGTGTGTGGGGACGGGGTATGCAAAGGAAATGAAAACTCTTCAAACTGCCCTGAGGATTGTTTCCTGCTTGAGAATACAACAAATGAAACAGATAATGGCTCAGGACTCCTTAGCTCTGGAACTGTTACGGTCTGCGGGGATGGAAACTGCTCTGGAGAAGAAACAAAGGAATCTTGTCCAGAGGATTGCACCGTTTGCGGGGATGGGATTTGTAGTTCAGGTGAAAATACAGGCAACTGCCCACAGGATTGTCCTAGCAGTGGGGAATCTGGTTTAATGGGCTTTTTCTTAATACCTATTGTACTTGCAATAATTGTCATAGTATTTGAATTCATAAACCACACGAGAAACCCTATAAAGCACAAGGTAGCCCGTGAACCTAAAGCCGGTGTTGCCCTTGGAACAAAGCTAAAAGAAATAGAACTTGACACAGTAACTGTGTATATCATAGCCTTTATCGCATGCCTTATTATTGCAACTGCACTTCTTGCTGTAATTGGACTTAGTTATGAAAGGAATCTGGCAATCTTTGACCTCTTTGGTTTTATGGCGCAAAATGCGATTTTGATTTCACTTATTGTCATATTCCTTGCGGCAGGACTTGGGAGCTATGCACGCGCAACATATTACATGGCAAAAAAACAGGCCGTGCAGGTGACAATGATTCTTGCGCTAATCGGACTTATTCCGGGAATATTCATCTTCCTTAACATAGAGTACTTATTTGTTTTCTTTGGTCTCATGCTTGGCTGCTACTGGGCAGTAAACAGTGTTAAGAGTGAAGAAGAGATTGAAACAAAAAGCGCATGGAAAACGGGCGCTGAATTCACAGATAAAATGCTAACAATAGGAGCTATATTTGCCTGCATAATAGTCTTTGTTTCCGTTTACACAAACAGTTATATCCCGGAGCAGTTTGCAAAGGCTATCTGGGATAATGACGCAACAAAAGAGATGATGGCAGGAACTTACAGTTCTGCAAAATCCGAAGAAGACATCCTAAAGGATGTTGTCGAGCCTTTCTTTGAAGGAAATACCGGAGGCGTTCCCGGAAGGCTGGTCTTTGCAGGGGCAATTGCCCTCTTGCTACTTGTGATACTAAAGATATTTATAATAATCACTAGGGAACTTGCAGGCTTTTTTGCCTGGATGCTTGAAAGAAACGGGATTTTAAAATAGCTACTTGGAGTTTCGTATCTTCTCAACAATCGAACTTGTAGACATATACTCGCCTTTTTTTGATTCTTTTATGCGAATGATATCTGCGTTAATACCTGCTTTTTCTAACTTTTCTTCCAGTTCTTTTTCTGAGATTTCCTGGTCGAATCCTAGGATTATTACGTCTGGACAAACTTCTTTTATGGGAACCATCATATCAATTGGGTCGCCGATTAATGCTGAGCTTACAATCTTTAGTGAGCCCACAACATCGCGTCTCTGTTCGGCAGGCAGGACATGTTTGCCCTTCTGTTTTTTTGCCATGACGTCACTTGTGACAATCACAATAAGCTCGCCGTAATCTCCTGCTATCTCCCTTGCAGCTTCAAGGAAAGCAATGTGGCCAGGGTGAAGGATATTAAAGACTCCTGTTGCAATGACGCGTTTCATTCTTTTTAAGTTTGTTTCTTTTGGATTTATTAGATGAGCAGATAAATACTTATATGACAAAGCTTGGGGATATTGGTGAGGACTCTGCGATTTCATGGATAAGTGAATTCTTAGGCAAACCCAGAGGTGTGACTGTTCCCGTGGGGGATGACGCCGCTGTTATTCCCTTTGGCGACAGCTTTCTTACAATATGCACTGACATGATTCAGGAAGGAATCCATATCTATCCTGGCATGACGCCCTTTCAGACTGGACGCAAAGCCGCTGTGGTTAATTTTTCAGATCTTGCATCTATGGGCGCTTCACCCAAAGGATTCCTCTTATCTCTTGGTGTCGGGAAAAACTATCCTCTTGAAGCGTTTAAGGAGATTTTTAGGGGTGCAGAATCTGCCTGCAGGGAAGCTGGCGCAAAGTTCCTTGGGGGGGATATGAATTCTTCAGAGAAGCTTATACTTGATGGGGTTGCTTTCGGCGAGATAAAGAATAAAGATGATGTTATGCGACGCGGTGGTGCAAAGGATGGAGATATTGTTGCAGTCACTGGACCCCTTGGTGGAGCTGCATGCGGCTGGCAGATACTTACTAATAATCTTGACTTAACGGGATTTTCACCTAAAGAACGGGGTAGTATTGAAAAATGGGCAATAGGTTCCTGTAGGGATCCTAAGGCGCGGGTAAAGGAAGGCAAGCTACTTGCGCGCTCTGGGGGCGTTACGAGCTGCACAGATATCTCTGACGGGCTTGCATACTCACTTGGTTACATGTCAAAGGCTAGCTCCTGCGGTTTTGAGATAATAGAGGAAAGGGTTCCAGTTAGGGAAGCAACTAAACTTGTATGCACAGAATTTGACCTTGACCTTAAGGAGATGACTTATAACATTGGTGAGGATTTTGAACTGCTTTGCACGATAAGAAAGGAAAGTTGGAAGAAACTAAAAAAGAAGCTTCCATGTCTTACTGAAATAGGTCGCGTAGTGCCTGGAAAGGAGATTCGCCTTATTGGAAAGGGTGGCAAGATATCAAAGCTTGAAGCTAAGGGTTATAACCACTTTAACCAGTCATAAATCAAAAGTAAGAAAATCTTACTTTTAAATTCTTCTATTACGTTGGGTTACAAAGTAACCCGACCATAGTCCTCCGCTATTTCGGAGAAAGTAAGAAAATCTTACTTTTAAATTTCTATTACGTTGGGTTACAAAGTAACCCGACCATAGTCCTCCGCTATTTCGGAGAAAGTAAGAAAATCTTACTTTTTAGTAAGTGACATTAAACCCGACAAATTCGCCTTTTGGGGCTTCCCATTCGACTTTCCGGTGTGTAACAGTTGCCGCCGAAGGACCGTTTTCCATCCAGGCAATCATTTTTGCAACGGCGAATACATCTCCTTCAAAAAGTGCCTCAACGACCCCACTCGGAAGATTTCTGACCCATCCCGTGGCTCCAACACGCCTTGCCTCATCACGACAGGATGCTCTGAAGTAAACGCCTTGGACTGTCCCCGAGACTGTAACGCGGGCGCGTTTTTGCTCCTGGCTCATTTCTCGATATGGATAGTCTGGGTCGGGAAGGCCATTTCAAGTCCGGCTTTTTCAAACTCGGAGAGAATCTTCATGTTGATATCATGCTCTGCTGAAAGCCAGTAATCAAGGGACTTTATCCAGTAGATAACAAGAATGTTAAGTGAGAAATCTCCGAACTTATTGAATGTTATTAGAGGCTTATCTGGTGTTACGCCCTCAGTTGTCTTTATTGCGTTTTCTATTATCTTTATTGCCTTTTCCATGTCCTTTTGCTTTGTCCCATATACAAGGCCTATATTAAACTTCTTCTTTGCTTTCTTATTCGGCTTAAGGTAGTTCTCAAGTGTGGAATTGACAAGCTCTTTGTTTGCTATTATGACGACATTGTTATCAAGGTTCTTAATCTTTGAGCTTCGTATGCCAATGTCTGTTACATCCCCGTAAGTCTTATCGTTTACCTTTATTCTGTCACCTATCTTAAAGGGACGGTCAACGTAGAGAATTATCCCTGAGAAGATGTTTTCAAAGGTATCTTTAAGGGCGAAACTGACACCAATTGATGCAACACTAAGTATGGCAATTATTGCTGTTAGGTCATAACCCATATTGCCAACGATGACCAAAAGCCCGATCATGAGTACAATTGCCTTAAGCCCTTTTGAAAGACCTGGGAGCATTGAATTGTCAACCTTTGTCCCAGTCTTTAGCGCCATTGGAGCAAGATAGCTTCCAATGATTATATCAATTAAGCGGAAGACAAACCATACTCCGACAAGAGTTACTGCAACGCCGATTATGTCCTCAAGGAACATGTAAAGTTCAGCAGGCATGCGCACGATGTCTATTGCTATCCCCAAACCTATGAGAAATATTGCGAGCATAAGCGGGCCGCCAGCCGTTTTAACAAGCTGGTCATCAATTGTGTTTGCAGTCTTTTCGGCTTTGGACAAAAGCTTATTTTTGATTAGGTAGTAGATTATCTTTCCTATTACAATTGATGCTATGATTATTATGCAAAACACTGCAAGCTGCCAAAGCGTGTTGCCAAATAGTGTAGTGTCTGTCAAAAATCCCATGTCCTGCTTGACAAAATCTGAAAAGAATCCTGAAGCCTTATGGGTACTGTTGATTACGGCCGGTGCGACTGTGTTTGTGACATTTGATGCTGCAGGTACTGAAAGCCCGAATGCTGAGAAAATATCTGCCATTCTTAATATGAAAATACTTTAGTTTAGATTTTTACCCAATAAAAGGAGGGCATGATAGGTTCAAAGCGTATCTAACCTTCTTTAAATAGATAGCATCCTAAAAAATAAAAAGAAATGGACAAGAAAAAAACTGTTGAAAAATCCGCTGTGAAAAGCACGAAAAATGAGTGGACGCTTTTTGGAGTATGCATCTGTATTGCAGTAATAGCACTTGTTGCAGTATTAACTGTAAGCGGCCCGGACACAATACTTATCACTACCCCCAACGGTTCAATAAGCGTAAAAATCGACGACTGGTCCTTAAAGTATGATTCGTCGGAGGATTTTTGGGGTGGAATCTCAAAAAGTTTTGGCGGAACGACAGGTGGTTATGCGCCAACAATGCAAATGGAGGCGGCTGATGGAAACTTGGGATTCTCAGTCGGGGGGGCAAAAGACATTGAGAATTTCAGGGCAAATTTAGAAGAAGGCTATTTCCCGCTTTACACAGACATTACTTATGAGGGGCTTTTCTACGACTATTTCTTTGACACAGGGAAAACCGACAGTCCTTGTGAAGAGCTATTTTGTCCAAGTTACAGTTATGCAAAAAGCAAAGATCCACTTTCAGGAGAACTTGAAGATTATCTTTCCGTCGGGCTTGACTCAAATATCAAGGAAAGCGACTTTGAAAGAAAGAAACTAAATCTTGTTGTCGTCCTTGATATCTCGGGTTCTATGGGCTCGCCTTTTGACAAGTATTACTACGACCAGTTCACTCCGGGCAAAGAACCAATCTATGATGAGGATATGGATAAAAGCAAGATGGAAATAGCAAACGAAGCTGTTGTCGAACTTCTTTCACACCTAAATGATGACGACCGCTTCGGCATGGTTGTTTTTGATGACACAGGTTATCTTGCTAAGCCACTCTCGCTTGTTGGCAACACAGATATGGGTGCTATTGCAGATCACATCTTAGAACTTAAGGACCAGGGTGGGACAAATATGGAGGCTGGAATGGCCCTTGGAACTGAAGAATTCAAAGAATATATTAACGCAGATAAATCCGAGTATGAGAACAGAATAATCTTCCTGACTGACGCCATGCCAAATACGGGCGCAATAAGCGAGGAAAGCCTTCTTGGAATGACTGGGAAGAACGCTGATGACGGTATCTACTCAACGTTTATCGGAATAGGTGTTGACTTTAACACTGAACTCATTGAAGCCATCTCCAAAGTGAAGGGTGCAAACTACTATTCAGTTCATTCCGGAAAGGACTTTAAAGAGAGAATGGACGAAGGCTTTGAATACATGGTAACCCCCCTTGTCTTTGACTTGATACTTTCCTTAGACTCTGATGATTATGAAATCGAGAGGGTGTTTGGGAGCCCTGAAGCTGACGCCGCAACTGGCGAGATTATGAAAGTAAACACTCTTTTCCCCTCAAAAAGCGAAGGTGGCGAGGTTAAAGGCGGAATAATCATACTCAAGCTCACTCCTTTGACTGATGGTGAGGTTGGCAAAGCAACTCTTATTGCAAGCTACAAGGACCGGGGTGGGCAAACCCACAAAGTAGAAAAGGAGATAGTTCTTGGAGGAAGTGAAGAGACTTATCCAAACACAGGAATAGAAAAGGGCATCCTCCTATCAAGGTACACGAGTGTCATAAAGGACTGGATACTTGATGAGCGCGGTGATGATACACCAGGACCATGGCTAGTTCCAGTACCAATGCCTTGTGATTACCGCGTCTCTGAAAAATGCGGAATACTCCTTCCACCAGAGCAGCCGACTGAAGAGGAATGTCCCGACTGTTATTATTACCATGTCTTTTCCCCATGGGAGCGGGCAAGTGTTGACTTAACGGTATCCCCACACTACAAAGAAGTGTTTGGTAATTTCACAAAATACTTTGAGTCACAAATGGACATACTTGGCGATTATAGCTTAGAACAAGAAATCGATATGTTGGAGATATTGGAGAAAGCCCCATCAACAGCTGAAGTTCAGATAGAAGAGTACACAGGAGATGAGTGGCTCTTCTAAGATTTAGAAAATGGCTAAGGAAAGTAAAGTTGCAATTATTCCGCTTGGAGATGGAGAAAGCGGAAACGTGAGTTCAGTTCTAGCAAATCCTACTGCAAGAAAGATTCTGAACCTTATTTCAGACGAACCCCTGTCTGCGATGAAAATTGCTTACAAAACCGACATAGCAATAAACACTGCACAGTATAATCTTGAGAATTTAGAAAAAGCTGGTCTTGTCGAAGTTGAGCGCGTTGAAAAAAGCAGGAAAGGGCGCGACATGAAGATATACGGACCTACAAATAAGATTATAGCCATAGTTCCAAAAGGTATGGATGAGCGGAGCATAGCAAATGCGCTTCGGGGGCTTTTGCCTTTATTCCTGCTGGCAATAGTGCTCTCAGTTGGAGTGGAACTCGCCTTCCAGTCGCCAGCTACGACATACCCTGGTGAGCCATTATTGTATGGAGAGCTCGCCAACATACCTGAATTATCAATGCAAAAATCAGTAATGCCCCCTGCGGCCACAGATGATGCCACAAGGGCTGTTATGGCAACAGGAGATGGCGGTGACGTTGAGGAGGCGATTGCTTTTGAGGTGGATGATGGAGATGCTTGGGAAGCTAATACCCTAGACGTTCCGGGGCCGCAGACAAAAGACACGTTAACGTTACAGGATGATGCGTTGTCCGTAGGCTATCATCCAGGTCTTTGGATGATGCTTGGAAGCATTATTGTGATACTGTGCCTTGCTTTAATTATGTCAAGGGTGGGAAGACAATAGCTTTTTAGCCACAAATCGCCTAATAATAGTGATATGGAAAAGACTCTCATCTACGCAGTATTCGTTCTGGTTATAGCAGCTGTCGGTTTGACTGTCCTAACGAGTATCGACTCGGTAAATGATTTTGAAATACTTGATGAGATACTAAATGTGACTGAAGGCGAAACTGCAGCTGAGCTGCAGGACGCAAGCTGTGTGGTCTCAGGGTGCTCAAATGAGATTTGCGCAGAAACTCCAATGCTTTCGGACTGCAGTTACAAGAAAGAATATGACTGCCTCAAATATAGCCGCTGTTCCTTAGGTGTTAAGGGGTGCTCATGGGAAGAAACTGTAGAGTATACGGCGTGCTTAAAGGCTCTTGAAATATCTTAGAGAACTGTTATCTCTACTTTTAGATTGCTGTTCTTATCCACAAGAGCGTTTATCAATTCTCGTGAAATATCACATGCCACCTTATTCGAATTGACACAAAGCGTCCTGCCACAACAAAAATCACTTTTTCTTATGACAATAGAATCTTTTGATTCAAATGAGAGCTTCTTATCGCCTTTTGCTTCTATTGTGTCGTGAATTTTACCACAGGATAGTTTTATCTGAATCCTGCCGCCGTTTTCTAAGTGGGACTTTAGCCAGTCGGGAATATCTGCGCATGCTTTTTCTGAGGAAATCCCTATTATGCAATCACCTTTTTTTGTGAGGAAAGCTTCGCGTGTTATTTCAAGAGTGCTTCTGTGCTCACAAAGAACGTTTGGGTGTCCTTTTGCAAAGAATTCAAATGTCCGCTTACTCTCTTTCTTTGGCATCTAAGGGTTGTCAAACTCTGTTGAAAGTTGTATTGATGATGTCTCAAACATCATGTAATACTTATCAGAACCCCCATACGAAACTATCTCAGACCGTATGTTAAAGGGAAAACCTGCACTCGCCATTTCATCCGTTGCATTACTTAACCCAACGCCCAATTCATCAAGCACTTTTGCATTTCTGGCAGCACCCACAAGCTTTCTTACGGCAATCTCATCATAATTGCCTTCTCTTAAGACTGACTGGGACATGATAAGGGCTATTGCCATTACAAAAGCCACAATCAAAAGGAGCGCGATTCCTATACTGAATACATAGCCTTTTTGTTTCATCTTATATCCCAACTTTTACCTCCAAAATTGAAAACTCGTCGATTGAGGCGTCATAAAGAACACGTTTTGCAACAGCTATTGTGTCTGGCACATTGTAGTTCCCACTCGCTTCAAAAGAGTTGCCGTTTAGCTCTGCTGAAATGTACATGTGGAAGCTGCCCGCAATCGCATTTATGCTTTGATTAAATTCTGTCTGAAAATTTGAATCGCTTGCTTTTGTCTGGTTCCAATCCAAACTTATTGCAAAGGCATCAGCTATGTCCTCAGCCCATACATTCACCGAATAATCAGTAGCCTGGCTTGAACTTTCCCCAGGCACGGCGAGTAGTGCAAGTGTGCCAATTGCCATTATCGCAATTGAAAATGCAAAAAGTGAATCGAGCATTGCCGCAAGGCCTTTTTTTGAGCTTATCTTTTTCATTGTTCTTTCCAAATGTTAAATGATACTGTTGCTATTCTGCCCGGCACTAAGCTTCCGCTGGCGTCTGGGGCAAGCATGAAACGCACAACTGATGCTGTTGTCTGGTTTGCATTGTTAAAAAGGTATAGTTTGTCCCCCGTCCCACAGTTTTCTTGCGGGTAACATTCCTCGCATATACTCTTTTCCATATAATTGTCTGACTTGGCAAGGTCTGCTGCTTCAAGCCAATAACCCACATCAGGTATTTGACCCTGTGTAATACTGCCCTGAACTAAGTTTTGACAATCGCCGTTCTGGATTAGCATTGTGGGACTTAATGGGTCATCAATATATGCCGCGTATGCGATATCTGCTGTGGCGCGCGCAGGGAACTCGAGTGATTTTATATCATGCAAACTCCCCAATTCTTCTCCTGACAAATAGATATACTGCAGAGATGTTCCAAATATGAGCATTATTGCAAGAAGTGAAAAGAACGCATCTAAGGAGAACACCTGTCCCGCCCGCTTCTGGTGCAAGTTCTTTATTTTGCCAATCATCTTAAAACCTGAATTTGTTCGCATAAATCTCTTCTGAACATATAAATTCGTTTTCACCTGAGTCCAAACTACCTGAGGAGTAGTGTTCTGCTAGCGTCTGTCTGAATTTACTGCAATCCTCTGAAAAAACATAGACATCAGGAAGTCCTGTTGAGACATTATAATCCAATCGTACTAAGTGTGTTTTATACCCTAATATCGTCATCTCGGTTGCAGCAGCCTCAAGTAGGGCGCGTGAGCTTGCCATAGTATCTATTGCCAAATTCTCAAAAAGCGCAGCCTGGAATATCCCACCTGTTGCAGTTATGATAAAAAGGACTGTAAAAAGCGACTCCATTGCCATTTGGCCCTTTTTTGATATTCTTAAGGTTTTCATGTTAATTTTGAGCATTTGAAGCGTCCAGAACTTGTCGCGTTCCAGTGAAGGACTAATGTGTCGCCAGGGATAAGTGTTATTGCTGAGTCACAAGGAGAAAATCCGAGTTCCATTATCACCTGCGAATCTGAAAGAAGGGACGTGCAGCTTATTGTATCGCCTGAAATCGCCAGAGTATAAGAGTTGACGGCACTATAGATGTTAGTGGGGTCAGAAGAGAGAAAATCGCTTGGAATCTCAACTGTTGCATATGAAACCTGAACTGTTTTTGTGCTGTCTACACTATTTGCAAGAGCTGATACACTTGATGCCACACTCTGACAGGCTGAAGTCGCGGCAGCTGCCGCAGTCGGGTACCTTAAGGCCTCATTTGAGGAATTGAAATATATTATCATACCACTTGCGATGATAACTATCAGGATTACAGCAAAGGCAAGGTCGAATGAAAGCTGCCCTTTCCGAGATAAATTACTTTTTGTCATAGTTTTATGTCCCAGTTTTCTGGAAGTGTGTAATAATGGCGCGGGAGCATCCTCATTGTGTAAAAGGGAGTCTTGTCAAGATATAAAAATACATTAAACCCTGCTTCAGAACAGAATTTTATGTCCCTTTGACCGTCTTCTGTTGCAAAGTAGAACCTTGTAAGGCCGGTCCTTGCTTCAGATGCGTTTTCCTTTATGGCACATAAGGGAAAGTTCTCAAGGGGGGCGTCAATACCCTGGACTAAAGTTATTGCATAAAACGGAGTCTGTATACTGTCAGACCCTGTGTAAAACTCGCCATTTTCGTTTACGGTAAATGGAACAGTCAAGTCTCCTGCCGGCCTGTAAGTTATTAGTGTTAGGTTAACATAAGGTCCGTTTTTAAATGGTCCTTTTCCTAAAAGTCGTCCCTCTAAAGTCTCGTTTACAGAATACGTCCCTGAGCCGTCTCCGTCTTGTATATCAACTGTGTTAAAGGGTATATGAATCATGAAATCCTGTTTTGCACCAATACCACCCAGATTCACTTCCCTTACAGCCGATGCAATTTGCAAAAGCGAGTTTTGCCCTAGAGCCACTGCATTGACATCAGTCCAGCTTTCTTCTGCTTCCTGCAAGGGACCGTTTAACCAGAATAGGAGGAGTATGTCAACAAGAATGACAAGTATTATTGAAGCTTCGATTGCGAGTTGCCCGCGCTTGTTCTTAATCACTTTCATTCTTTAGTTCTTTGCTATCCCGTAAACATCAGTGCAGTCACACCCCCATGGCCCATATTTCATAGTCTCCAGTTCAACAACGCCGCCGCTGTTTTCCATACAGACACAATATGTCTGTGCCGAGCTTAGGGGTGCAAGACTGGAAAGGTCGCCTGAAATATCAAAATCCGCCTCACGAGTGTATTCTGATATCGATGGCGTCACAAGAGCGTAAAGTTCTGTGCCCTCTAAATCATAGAGTTCGGCGCTGCTTGGAATTTCAAAACTTGCGCTCAGGTTACGTCCACCCGTTATGGAAAATAATTTAAATGTCGAAGCGGGTGTTATCTTTACTGCGCCGCGCGCGCCCTCACCGCTTATCCCCACAACATTTGCCTTTTGTACTATTGAATCTACCGCTTTTCTTGCCAGGGCACTTGTCCCGACACCCGATATTGTTGCGCGTGAAACTTCGCTGGCGGGTATCGTAACGTAGGCAAAAATGCTTATTACAACCATCAGCATGACTGCAAACTCCAAAGTCATCTGCCCGCGTCTTGATTTCATTTGCTGTCAAACACCCGTTTAAGTTAAAGTAAGCCCGCTAAAAAATGCTCCTAATATGACAAGTACTATGGAGAGACCCAGTAGGAGGAACGAATCGCTTATAACATGTCTAAAACCTGGACTTTTAAAGTCATGGGAGAGTATTGCAAATGATAGAAGTGCGCCTGCAAGACCTGCTAAAAAGAAACCGAAAAGTTGTGGCAAGTAAGCAAAAAATGCAAGCGGACCAATTGCCGAGCGCACAATAAGTGAGGATAAGTCCCAGGTGATTATGAGTAAGGCGCCAGCTCCTAAGAAAAGTGAAAGGAAAAACGAAAATCCGACAAGTGCCAAGGCTTCAAAAACGCCCCGTGTTGCTATTGCGGCCTCACCCTGCAGGAGGAATATTGCAGAACTACATGGCAAAGAACCTGTACATACCCCATCTGGAGATCCAGGTGGGAGAAGGGCGCCCCAAATTAAGTATGCGAGAAATATGCCTATCGAGATGACAAGCATGGATTCCACAATATTACTGTAACGCTCAATGAAACCGACTCCGCATTTCTCGACTATCTTTTCCTCATCGCGTGTTGCATCGTAAAGTAATGGCGTTAGTGCTATTACAACAAAGGTTATTGCAAGGATTGATGCCTGTTGTGGAAAAATATAATATGCAAAAAATATTGCAAGACTTGCAAGGACAAATGAAATCGCCCCTGCGCGGAGTATGCGCAAGGTGCTAGTTACTTCCATTTTATCAAAAGAATCATATGAGAAGCCAGTCAATTACCTGTACTCGTGAGGCCTCAAGAGTCCCACCTATGCCAACACCGATTTCCTCCACATACTGAGTCATCGAGATGACAAGAACCAAAAGAGCCAGGACTATTGCTATCATAAGGAGGTATTCAAGAGCCGTTTGGCCTTTTCTGTTCTTAAAGATTGGCTTCATTGTGTAAATTAAGCGTATTTTCTTAATAAATCATTCAGTTGGTTCAGGCGGCGAGCAAAACCCCATGACGCAATTTGCATCAAGAGTACTGCACTCATCTGAAATGTCGCATTCAAGTTCCGTGTAACAAGGAACGGCTCGGCATATGCCTATTGTTACAGGCCCGCTGCTTGATTCTATTGAGCTTCCTGCACTTTCAACTTGGCTTTGAGACCAGATAAGGACGCCAAGAATCAAAACAAGTGACACAGTTGTTAGAAGAAGATACTCAAGAGCGGTTTGCCCGCGCGCATTATTGACGGCTCTATACATAAGGAATTAATGGAAGGAGATTAATAAATCTTAGGGCAAGTTAGTCAATCCAGCAAATCCCTGCAATACAATCAGCCCCGTCTCCGCAAGCAGCAATACAATCAGAGGGTCCATTGCATCGCGTAAGTCCGCACTCTGTGTTCCCTACAGTCTCATTCATATCACCAACTACACTCTCGCCGATATTCTGTGTAAGGACTACTGCAAGTACGACTACGACAAGTAAGACGACAACTATAAGGAGGTATTCAAGGGCCGTTTGACCTTTATAGCGCATTTTAAGATAATGAAAATAAAGAAAAAATTAAAAAAGAAAAGAGAATAGATGTGAACCGGGCTTATGCCGGCTCACAGTGACCTGGTATTGTAGTCGAACCAATATTGCTTGTACCAACACACGTCGCGGCAGTACCGCAGGTTGCTGCTCCAGCTACAAGATCTACCGGACAATCAGCATCAGCCGTACATGATACTGCGCGGCAAAGAGCTACATTTACTTGACCTGTAGTCGTAGTTATTGCTTCACTTGTAGTAGCGTTCATCCATACCATCACCGCGACGACAACTATAATTGCCACAACAACAATAAGTAGGTATTCTAGGGCCGTTTGGCCTTTTTTGTTCATAAGATCCATTTTGGTTGGGTTTTAACCATATTTTGTGGTTTTTTCATTCTAAATTATAGTTTAAGCTTTAAAAAGCTAGAATAATACCAATAAGTTTTATAAGGGATAATATCTAATCTAGTAAAAAATGAATATAATACCGGCTGTAGACATTAGAGACGGCAAATGCGCCCAGCTTATTGGGGGCGCTCCAGGAACCGAAAAATACTACGGGGATCCTGTTGAAATCGCAAAGAAATGGGAAAAGGAAGGTGCAAAATGCCTTCATGTAATCGACCTTGACGCTGCGATAGGTGATGACGGTGAGAATTTTGCAATAGCAAAAAGGATTGTGCAGGAAGTGAATATCCCCTGCCAGTTTGGCGGCGGCGTTCGTTCAATAGAACATGCTAAAGAGGTTCTTGATGCGGGCTTCGCACGCGTCATAATCGGCTCGATGGCGGTAAATGAACCTGAAGTTGTCAAGATGTTTGCAAAGGATGTCGGTCCCGAACATATAATCATCGCACTTGATTCCAGAGGTGGGGAGATTTTGACCCATGGATGGAAAGATGGTAGTGGTCTCTTTACTGCAGAGCTTATAGATGAGCTAAAACCCTACTGTTACTGTTTCCTTATTACAGACGTTGATAAAGAAGGAAAAATGGAGGGTATTGACGTTGATGAATTCTCAAAACTCGCCATGATTGATGCGCTTCTATGTGCTTCAGGGGGCATAAGCAGCGAAGAGGACATAAAGACGCTTGAGACATTAGGACTTCATTGTTGTATACTTGGTAAAGCGCTTTATGAAGGCAAGATACCAAAGGAAGTATTACGAGACTAAAGGGAATAGTACAGAACCCACTTGTTCTTTTAGCTTAACAAAACAAGAGAGAACTTCGTTTATTCAATCGTCTTCGTCGTCTGTTATTTCTATGAATCCTTCAAAAGATGCATCAACACAACAGTCATAACTCCGTGTTGTGACAAGAGCGCCACCAACATAATAGTGGTCTTCTCCGCTTGTCAGGTCAAACTTATAAGTGTAAAGCTCTTCTTCAGCATCTTCTGAAACCTCAAAACATATTCTGTTGTTGCCCGGGTTGATATAAACATAATCGACAGTCTCATCACAGATTCCACGTAGGTCTGCTGGAAGCTGGGGGCATTCACCTACTGTAAATGTCCCTATATCAACTTCGCAGGCACAAGACTCGTCTGATGGGACATCAAAACAGAATTGTGGATTATCGTCGCTAAGGTCAACGTGGAATATATCCGGGAAGACAACATCGTCAATAACGCCCGCATAATAAACATCGTTATAAAGAGATACTGTATCCTTTCTTACCTTGTCCTCACGACCTATGTAATGTGGCTGTTGTATCATCCACCCGTCAGAACCTTGTGAATAATCTAGGTATAGTATATAATAATCATAATCGTCTGTACGTCCGACAAAAACATCAGTTGGCGGGACAAACTGCCTAAGGACGGCGACTGCAAGGTGCGTCTTGTATATTATACAGGAGTCCATATCTTCAAGGCAGTCCCACTCACATGCCCAGGAGCCTTCTGACTTGACAAGTGTGGTGTCGATTATACACTGAGTGTCAGGAATAGGCTCGGTGACACATTCGTCTTCGACTTCTTCAATCATGTCGTCTACGTTGTCATCAATCGTCCTCATGCCGTATGCATCAAAGATATTTGGCGGGGGATTGTCTTTTAGGCAGCCAAGTTCAGGAAACGGTGGGAGTATGCATATAATCTCTGGCTCGTCTTCAATTATGATTATTTCTTTTTTCCCGTCGTCTTCTACTATTACTACTTCCTTCTCTTTTTCATACACTGGGGGCGGGGCGTATGGGGAACTAGAATCGCTATTGTTTTTTACTGGAGTTTGGTTGACATTCGGCGAGCTGATAGCAAGAATTGCGCTAACGACTGCTATTGCGACAATTATGAGTAAAACCATTAGCATTCTGCGCTTGGCATATGCATCTGCTTTTGACGAACCTGATAAATCCATTTCGATTATTCATTTAGCTCATCGTGCCACCCACGCGATAAACTCAGTAAAATAAAGGGAGCAATGAATAAAAATACCGCCCATGACATTTTTTATCTCCATATCTGAAAAACTAATGCTTTAGAAATGATCCGCCCAAAAGAACGACCACCACCAAAACGCAATATGCGAAAATCACAGATATCAGGCCTCCCTTTGCATGGAAAGGCTCGCACGCCAGGGTCAAGAGGTTTCTTTAAGTTCGGCGGTAAGACCATAAGGCCTCGTATGAACGAGGTCCCATTGCACTTAAGGGAACATGGTATAACAGCTTACCAGGCGGGACGCATTGACTACTCAAAGAGACAAGTGTGGGGTGCTGACGGGATGCATGGAGCATTCACTGGAGCAATCGATGTTATGGGTGGCCGCGTGCCCGTTAATCATTTTATTAGAAAAACGCCTATGAGAATGAGGCATAAGTAAAAATGGACGAAAAAGAATTTACTCGGCTTGAAGAACACCTTGAGACAAAAATCTCGATGGTGGACGAATTCGTCAGCCGCGCCCATAAAGAGGGGATAAGTACAATTGAGGCCATTGAGATGCAAAATCACGTTCGTCGTGAGTTCTCACCAAAGCAGAGGGCAAACTTCAGGCGCCAAATCGCAAACCTCTATCGTAGCGGGAAGATAAGTATCAATCAAAAACAAAAGATGGATTCCCTCCTTGATCACGCATCACATATCGCAGACGAACACTTTCTTCGTCTTTCAAAGATAGTCCCGGAAGGGGGTGAACTCATGCTTCCCGGGACAACTGAAAATAGTGCATTATGCCAACATCAAGGGGACTCGCGTGCAAAGAAGTTCTTTAACTTTCTTGGGGTCAATTTTGATAATAAAGAAAACGTTTCGTAATGGGATTATGGTCATTTCTATTTGGAAAGAAGCAACAGACACGCGCCCCCGTATATGTTCAATACCCTCCTGAATCCAGGGCGGTTCCCATTCGTCTGCCATCCAATAAAGTAAATGACAAGGATTTTTGGGAAGCGCAGAAAAAGCGAGTAAAAAAAGGCATTGACGACCAACACGAAAAATTCAGCAAATACGCTTAACCGCAGATTAATTGCTTGTTTTAATTTTTATTCCCTCTCCAGTTTTTAATACGGTTAATAAACCTACTTTAAAATAAAATAGGAAAATAATAAAATGTCACTAGTTGATGATGCAGTTAAGTGCTGTAGTCCGACAAGTGCGCCACAGTTCCTTGCGTCAGTTCCGCAAAGGAGTGTTGGCCAGATGGCAATGTATGTCATCCTTCTTGGGCTTTTGCCACTTATTGGTAGCATAATCGGAGGAGCTATAGGATGGGGCGGACTTACGTGGGGCGTTGTCTCAGGTATATTCGCACTTGTAACATGGGTGATTGTCGTTCTTGGAACGGGATTTGCTTTGAGCGCTTTTGGCTCAGGTATTGTTGGAAAGAAACTCAGTTTTGAAGAAGCGACAACAGTTGTCGGCTACGCCGCAACACCAGCCATAATAATCGGTTTTATAACTGAGATTATAGCTGGTCTTGGAATCGGTCTTGCGCTTGTTTCGGCAGCAATCGGCTTTGTTGCACTAATCTATGTGGCCTGGTTACTCTTCATGGGTAGCGGATTGAGATTCGGAAAGAACGCAGCACTAGGGTTTACTGTACTTGCAATAATCCTCTTTATAATCGTCTCGTTTGTAATCGGACTTATTGAGGGTGCAATAATAACTTCCCTTATCTGGGGCAATGCCATGCAGTACGCAAATAACCTAGCGGCAACAAAATCTGCTCTCGGAGCTTATGGCGGCGGATATAGCGGCAGTTACTTTACGTACTAAGGAAACTTTTATTTTTTGAAAAAAGCAGGTCGATTTACGGCCTGCAACTATTTATTCTTTTGCCCTTATTTTACTTTAGGATTACCCTACAATCTCGCCAGACTCGACTTCCTTGTCAGGTGTGAGAACAGAACATCCAGATTTACATCCTGCGGCAAGAAGCATGCCTTGTGACTCAACGCCCCTTATTTTGGCGGGTTTTAGGTTTGCAATTATTACAATCTTTTTTCCAACAAGCTCTTCAGGCTCGTAGCTTGCCTTGATTCCCGCAACTATCTGGCGCTCTTCTCCGCCGACATCAATCTTTAGGACGATAAGTTTATCTGCATTTGGATGCGGGTTTGCTTCCTTGATTTGGGCTACTCTTAAATCAAGCTTCTCGAAATCTTCAAATGTTATTTGTTCTTTTGCCTCCGTTTCCTCACTATTGCACGTGCATTCCATTTTTGCTTTTTCCTTTTTCTTTAGTTTTTCAATCTGCTTGTTGATGTCTGCCTGTTCTATTTTTAAGAATATTGGTGAGGGTTTTGATATCTCGTGGCCTGCTTCTAAGCCCAGCTCTTTTGCGTCATCCCACTCACCAGCAGTTTTAATCTGCTCAAGAATCTTTGCTGAAGAATCCGGAAGGAACGGTCTTGCCATAATTGCGAGCGAGCGTGCAAGGTTGACTGATAAGTTTATTGTGTTTTCAGGACTTATCGCACCGTCTTTCCAGGGCTCCTTTTTCTGGAAGTACTCGTTTCCTGCTCGCGAGAGCGCCATAATCTCCTTTAATGCCTCAATAAAGTTGAAATTCTCTAAAAATTCAGTGACTCGGACATGCGAGTCTTGGAGTTGCTTGATAATCTGCTCGTCTTCTAAAGAGAGTTTAGTTAGTTCAGGAACCCTGCCGTCAAACTTGCTTGCGCAGAATGAAAGAGCACGATTTATGAAATTGCCGTAGTTTCCAATAAGCTCTGAATTGACCTTCTCGCCAAATGACTGCCATGAAAAGTCTATGTCCTGGTCAAGAGCCGCAGCTGAGATTAAGAAATACCTTAGGTAATCAGAGGGAAATGCTTCAAGATAATCCTTAATCCATACGACGTGATTGCGGGATGTTGACATCTTCTCCCCTTCAAGTGTGATAAAGCCTCCTGCACAAAGCGCAGCAGGTGGTGGCAGCTCGCCCTGTCCCATAAGCATTGCCGGCCAGAAAAGCGCGTGGTGGTAGATGATGTCTTTTCCAATGAAATGAACAACCTTTGACTTCCAGTAGTCCTTCCAGCCTTCAGGCAAAAGTTCCTTTGTAAACGAGATATATGCAATGGGGGCATCAAACCAGACATAAGTAACTTTATCTTCTGTTCCAGGTATCTTAACGCCCCACGGGAGCTCTCGGCTTATATCCCAGTCGGTAAGTTCAGGAATCCAGGAAAGCGCGTAGTTTCGCGCATTGCTTGATATGCCTTTGTTATCCTCAAGATACTCTTTTAGTCTGGGTCCGAATGTTGAAAGCTTAAAGAAGTAATGTGTCGTATTTTTTGACTCCGGGATGGCTCCGCAATTTGCGCAACGCGCGTTTGTGAGTTCGCCTTGCGCTAAATGCCTGCCACAATTCTCGCAATGGTCTCCGCGCGCATCTTTTCCACAGTGGGTGCAGGTCCCGACAACATACCTATCAGGGAGAAACCTCTTGCAGTTGGGACAGAATTGCTGGGTTACCTCTTTTTCAAATATAAGGCCTTTGTCCGATAAGGTCGTAAAGAACTCTTGGGCAGTCTTATGATGGAGCTCGCGCGATGTCTGGGAGAAGTTATCAAAAGAAATCCCTATTCCCTTAAGGTCTGCGTCTATAAGTTTGTGATACCTATCTGCAATCACCTTAGGCGAAACTCCCTCAACTTCTGCTTTGATGACAATAGGCGTTCCATGCTCGTCTGTTCCGCTGACAAACTTCACATCCTCGCCCCGTGACCTAAGGAAACGCACGTATATATCCGCAGGTATGTAAGTCGAGCGGACATGCCCTATATGCATTGCCCCATTAGCGTAGGGGAGCGCCGATGTAACAAGAGTCTTTGTCATGGTAGATGTTATTATTGGTAGATATTAGTAGAATAAAGGCGAATTATTTGCGGGGGGCAGGATAAAAAACATTTGTGCGACATTTATATAGTCTATTTAAACCTTTTTATATAGGAAGCTTCTAACATATCGTTTTCTTCTTGGAAAAACAAGAGGTCTCCGGGGGACAGAAAACATATAATTCATAATAATTTTAGTGAAAAAAATGACCAATGTAAAATGGGATAAGAAACTTGAGAACCTAGTTGTTTCAGTGGACATACACGATAAGATAAACTTGGAGCAGTTCTCAAAGAAAGCAAAGGACATCGAATACGACCCAGATCATTTTCCTGGGGCAATTTACCGCATGAAAGAGCCACGCGTCTCGGCGCTTATCTTTTCTTCGGGAAAAATCAACTGCACCGGCGCTCGTCACTGGGACCAGATTCCGCTTGTCGTCGAACAGCTCAAAAAGAAGTTTAAAGAAGGCAATGTAAAATGTGACGTTATGGAAAGCAAAGTCCAAAACCTTGTTGTCTCTGCAAATCTTGGATATGAGGTAAATATTGACGTTGCGGCAACAGAGCTTGACAATGTCGAGTATGAGCCAGAGCAGTTCCCAGGCCTTATATTCCGTGTCGTAGAACCAAAGTGCGTAGTTCTTGTTTTCACCTCCGGAAAGATTAATGTTGTCGGAGCAAAAGAATGGGAATTTATCGACCAGGCAATCGAGCAGGTTGATAAAGCAATGCACGAAGTTGGCGCAGTAATGGAATAAACACGCTGACCTTTTTTTAATTATTTTATAACCCGACCCCCTTTTTGGGGGTATTATTTTCTATTTTGTTTTTTAGCTATTATTTGCAAAGTTAAACCCTTTTGGGGGGATTAAAAAAGGACTTTTTCTTATTAACAATAAAATGGGACAAAACGACGATACGCAAGAAGACGAGGTGCCTGGGGAATATACTCCAGATAGCGAGTTTATTAAAAATATCGTTGATTCAGATGAGGATAGCCTTCTTGAGGCTGACGCGTCCCAAGTTCAAGAGGTCTCCGGAGAACCCCCTGGAAAATTAAATGAGGATGTGGCTGCAATATGGGACGAGATTCCACGTTTCTTAAGCGAACACTGCAAAGAAGAGTTTGATCTTGTGGGAAGCCTTTATCCTGAAAAACGCTCAATAGTAATTGACTTCCAGGAGCTTGCGACATTCTCGCCGAATTTATCTGAAAGGCTACTTTCCTATCCTGATGAAGTTCTTCTGGAATTCAATAAGGCAATAGAAGCCGAAAGTCGTCATATCGCTTTTGCAAGAGACCATGAGGAAGAGATGCTTATCCTTGTAAGGGTAAAGAACCTTCCGCCTGAAAGTGAGCTTATGGTCCGCGATTGCGTCTCACGCTATCTTGGAAAGATGTTTGCACTTCAAGGTCTTGTCACAACAACAACTGACGTTCTTCCAAAGGTTTGGAAGGGTGTTTTCAGATGTAAAAAATGCGAGCATCTTGTAGAGGTCGTCCAACCAAAAAAAGGACTCAAAAAGCCATCTAAATGTCCTGATTGTGAACGGTTCACAGACTTTGAACTTGAGGAAGATCAATCACGATATATAGATTTCCAGAAAATCCAGATACAAGAGCCGCTTGAAATTCTAAAGGGTGGAGACCAAGCAAAACGAATCTCAGTCTGGCTTGAAGAAGATCTTATAAAAAAGAGGATAGTTCCTGGACAAAGGATAGTCATAACAGGCATCCTGCGACTTGAAGAGGCAAGTTCGGGAAGGGGGAAACCCAAACAGAGCACAGTCTATCAAAAGTTCATTGATGCAAATAACATTGAGTTTACAGAACATGAATTTAGCGAACTTGAAATAACAGAGGAGGAAGAGGCTGAGATAAAAGCTCTTGCAAGCGACCCAATGGTGTATGATAAGTTAATTAAATCCATAGCTCCTTCCATTTATGGCCACAAAGAGGCAAAAGAGGCAGTCATGCTACAACTTTGCGGCGGCTGCGCAAACAAGAACCTACCTGACGGGACAAAAATAAGAGATTCTATCCACATACTCATGATAGGTGATCCAGGAACGGCAAAATCACAGATTCTAAAATATGTCAATCGCCTTGCGCCAAAGTCACTTTACGTTTCAGGAAAATCGGCAACGGGTGGAGGTCTTACTGCAATTGCAGAAAAGGATGAATTCGGAGAAGGTGGCTGGGTTCTAAAAGCTGGAGCACTTGTCCTGGCATCAGGCGGCATGGCCTGTATCGACGAATTTGATAAGATGAGTGAGGAAGACCGCTCGGCAATCCACGAAGCTCTTGAACAGCAAACAGTATCTGTTGCAAAAGCAGGGATTATAGCAACATTTAGGGCAGAGTCTGCAGTCCTTGCCGCAGCAAACCCAAAGTACTCAAGATACGACCCATATAAACCTCCGGCAGAGCAGTTTAATATACCTGCTTCCTTAATCTCCCGTTTTGACCTCATCTTCCCGATTAAAGACGTTTTAGATGAAAAACGTGATAAGAACTTAGCCGAGCATATACTAACTGCACATAGATATTCTCAGAAAAAGGCGCAAAACCCTGACGCTTCTGATATCAAAGCAGAAGCACAATTAGTTCCGGTTATCAGAGGCGATATCTTAAAGAAATATTTTGGATACGCAAGAAAGAACTGTCATCCCATACTCTCTGATGAAGCGTTTAAGCGAATAAAGGATTATTATGTCGAGTTAAGAAAGCGCGCAAGCGGAGGTTCTGTTCCCCTTACCCCACGACAACTTGAGGGTCTTGTACGTCTTTCTGAAGCCTCGGCAAAGGTGCGTCTTTCTGATACCGTTGAACTCTCTGATGCAGATCGCGCAATAAGCCTTGTTGAGTTCTATTTGCGAGAACTTGGAATGGAGGATGAAAACGGAGGATTTGACATCGACCGTGTGATGACAGATCATCCAAAATCAAAGCGTGACAAGCTAACAAATGTACGGCGCATAGTTGAGAGCCTGCAAAACGAATATGAAGTCGTTCCAATGGACCGCGTCATTGAAGAAGCAGAAACCGCATATAATATTGATAAGCATGCAGCAGAAAAAATAATCCGCGAGCTCCTTGAAAACGGAGACCTTTTTGAACCTAGGCAAGGCCACCTAAAAGTTGTAAAATAGGAGTTACGTAATGAATAAGATAGCTTTTTTCTGCCTCCTTTTTGTCGCAACAAGCGCGCTTGGAATTTATGTTGGTGCAAGTTTTATCCCACAAGTTGGTGACATAAACCCTATGACGGGGGGTGATGTTGACGACCCATTCGGGGCGGCATATCTTCTTTTGGTTATAGCTATCGGGACAATAGTCCTTCTTTTAGTCCTTAAGTATTATAAGGGAAACATACTCTACAGGCTCTTTGAAGTATATATTATATTTGTAGGAACTCTTGTTGTGTGGGACACCCTCTTTTTTGATTTCTTTAATTTTACGGGCCTAGAAAGCGAATCTGCCTACCTTCTATTAACATTTGGCTGCGCGCTTCTCTGTGTCCTTGCAAGATTTGTTTGGCGCAACTTTTTTGTAAAGAATATCACCCTTGCAATCGCAATAGCAGGGGCCGGGGGCGTCCTTGGTGCGATGGTTGGAATAGTCCCTGCACTTATTCTTGCACTTGTACTTACCGCTTATGATTACATCTCTGTCTTTAAGACAAAACACATGGTCGGTCTTGCAGACGGGGCGATTGAAAACGACCTTCCAGTAATGTTTCAGACCAGCTCAAAAGGCATAAAGACTGGGGCAAGAAAGAAAAAATCATCAGGTAAAGGTGGCGACATCATAGCTCTTGGGACAGGAGATATTGCAATCCCGCTGATCCTTTTTGTCGGCGTGCTCAGGTCAACAGGCAGTTTTGGACTTGTTATCACAACAGTTATCGGCGCACTTTTAGGCCTGGCATTTACGATATATTATGTAACTAACGTAAAGAGAATAGCCCTTCCAGCTCTTCCCCCAATAATAGGTGGCAGTGTAGTTGGATTGGGTATAGGGTTTCTCCTTTTTTCAGTATAAGGAAAAAATAATCCCTAAAGCTTTTTATTCAGGCTCACTCAAATATCCCGCAACCTGTTGGGGATGTTTCAAGGAAACTTGACGCAGTGCAAGCCGGCACTAGTTCCCATGGGTAGAAGCCTACATGTTAAGGCTTAGCTTTGGCTATGCATACTGTGGGGAAAACAAGGACAAACTTAGCTTTAGCTATTGTAAAAATGAAAGAGAAAAAAACATTTGTAAATGTACCGGAATACAAAAAAGCTCTTGCTAATTGGGGCTTTAAGTTTGAGGCTATAAGGAAACAATTTGTAATCTCGGGTGCATACTTGCCAAAAGAATATTCAGGTCTTGCAGCAGAAATCTCGCTTGAGGGTCCTCTAAATTCGAATATATCCTCGCTGGGAAGCGTTACATATTATGTTCGCCGGGGGGACGGTTATGAAAAGACAAAAAGTCCTGACCCAGACTTTAAGCGATATGTCGAAAAGATTCTTGAAGACGGGGCAAAGCAGTCTATGCCAAAAATGATACCTACTTAAGTTATCCTTGGGGGATAAAATTATCCTACGATAACTACAAGTACTTTAATGTGCTATTATTACCGCTTGCAAGGACAAGGCAATTGGATCTTAACTGCCCCTTTTGTCCCCTTGCAGGCACCTTTCGCAAAGGAAGGGAGGCGGACTAATTTGGAGAAGTGTGCCTTAGCTCTCGTGCGCCGCGCGAGAGCGGGCCTCACTCTTACTATTAATGTGTGAATGTAGTGCCTGAATGGGATGAATATCAAAAAGGGTCTCATTCTTGATATGTTTATATTATATAAACTTATATATTATATAAACTTATATAATGAAATCTGATGTATTGCATTATCCACGCCTTGATACAGTGATGATGGTTGAAGAGACTCTAAAGAATAGTGGGGAATATCCAAACAAGCGACAACTTTGGATGCAATTGCCAAAGAAGACTATGTACCAAACATTTAATCTGATACTTGACTATTTAGAGGATTCTGGAAAGATAGCAATAGATAAAGACGGGGCTATTCTTTGGACACATAACCCCAGATTGCTCAAAACCTCGGTTAATGCACGGTGAGGACTTCTGAAAAGAGAATTGAAGTCCACTTTGCAGATAAGGGGCTCAAAGAAGCCTTTGACTCTCTGGCAAAAGGCAGAGGCGAAGAACAGGAAGTTTATGACATGATAGTCAGAGCTCTTGACAAGCTAGAAACAGACCCTTTCATTGGGGAAAGATTTAGAATTAAGCTCATACCTAGAGAATACTTACGGAAATACGGTATTGATAACCTTAAAAGTCTATGATTTAAGTGATTCCTGGAGACTCGTTTATACTGTAGTTGGTGATAAGCTTGTGGTAGTCTCTGTGATACTAGAGTGGATGACCCATAAAGAATATGAACGGAAGTTTGGTTTTGGATAAGTTAAAGGTCCTTTTTAACAATATCCACTTGCTCTTTACTGCCAATATAAATTGGCGTCCTGTGAGCTATTTTCTCTGGAGGTATGTCAAGTATCCTAGTTCCCTTATCATCAATCGCATTCCCACCCGCTTTTGTTATGATATATGCCATGGGATTGCATTCTATTACTAGACGAAGCTTGCCACGCTCCATTTTTTTGTTTTTCGGGTAAAAGAATATTCCCCCATAAGTTAGAATCTGATTTATGTCCCCGACAAAAGCACCGCCATATCTTAGCTTAAGGCCCGCCTCAAAGAACTTATCCTTTAGTGCCAAGTCCTTTTTATCCCAGCCGTCGTTTGCCCCGCCAAAGCTGTAAAGCTTGCCGGGTTCAGGTATTGTTATACCCTCTTTTGCGAGGAAAAAATCCTTTTTATCTTCATGATAAAGATATTCTGAAACGCCTTTTTCTGAGGCAAGAACAATACTTGTTAATGGTCCATACATCACATAAAAGGCACAGTTCATGTCTTTTCCTGCGATTAATACGGAGTCCTTATCTTTTCCGTCATATATCCCGATTATTGTACCAAACATATTGTTGCTCTTTATGTTTGAAGACCCGTCAAGTGGGTCCATTGTAACAACATATCGCCCTGTCCCCATTGTCGCCTGCTCCTGTTCTTCAGAAAGAACTGCTTTTACTTTCCCCCTGTCAATGAGCTCTTTTGTTAGGACTTTGTCAGCCCAGACATCAAGCTTTTCCTGCTCCTCGCCATAAACATTTTTTGTTCCTGCAAGACCACGCTTATCTGGAAATGTGCTTCGCATATCCGCCGAAACCTTTGCTAATGTTGAAATTATATCAACAATATCTTTTTCCATCCATGAGATGTCCTGGGTCAGTGTTTTAGGAGTCATTTTAAAGGGATTAAGAAGAGGATTTTTATTATCCTAATAGTTAAAGTCCCGAACTTAAAAAAGGGGAATATTTTTAAAATTTAAAATGAATCCAAAAATAGGGCCAGTAGAAATAAAGGTTCCCGCAAGCGTTCCGGAAAATGCAAAGGATGAATATATTGCAAACTATCTCGAGATTACAAAGGGGACAGGGAGACTCATGCTTTTTGCAGGCGACCAAAAAGTCGAACACCTTAATAACGACTTTTACGGGAAGGGAATAGCTGAGGATGACGCGAACCCAGAGCACCTTTTTAAAATCGCAAATGAGGGTGAGATAGGGGTTTTTGCAACCCAAATCGGACTTGTCGCACAATACGGCATGGACTATCCCGATGTTGCCTACCTTGTCAAAATCAATTCGAAAGCCAATCTTGTCAAGACAGACCAAATGGATCCGTATTCAGGAGCCTGGATTGATATCCCACAGGTCGTTGAGCTAAAGAACAACTCAAAACTAAAGATTGTTGCCGTCGGGTATACAATATATCTTGGAAGCGAGTACGAGCGCGAGATGCTAAGGGAAGCGGCTCAAATAGTCTATGAGGCTCACAAAAATGGTCTTGTCGTAGTACTCTGGATTTATCCTCGTGGAAAAGCTGTAACTGACGAAAAAGACCCACATCTTATTGCCGGGGCAACTGGTGTTGCGGCATGTATCGGTTCAGACTTTGTTAAGGTCAACTACCCAAAAAAGGAGGGTGTTGATTCTGCTCAGGCGATGAAAGAAGCAGTAGTTGCGGCAGGGCGGACAAAGGCTGTTTGTGCAGGCGGCTCTGCAACGGATGTAACAAAGTTCCTCCAAAGACTTTACGACCAGATTCATGTGAGTGGCGCGTGGGGCAACGCGACAGGAAGAAACATCCACCAAAAACCCTTAAAAGAAGCTATTGCAATGTGCAACGCAGTTTCAGCAATAACGTTTCATGACAAGAATGTTGATGAGGCTATGGCGGAATACGAGCGTGATTGCAAGTAATCACCCGTCACCTTCAGCAAGGCCTGATACTAAATCAGTTACGTCGTGGCCTTCGCAGGAATCGTTTGCGCCTTTTCTTACTTTTGCAAGGCGATTTTTAATATGCTCGCGCTCCGACGACATTTTTTCCTCTTCCTTTTTACTTCGTGAAAAGGGATTTAATTTCATTTTAAGATATTAGGGGAAAGGAAATAAAAGCAGTAGGATTTTAATGTGAGAAAAATCAAAAAGAGGGCAATGGAGACTCTTCCCAAGGTAACTGTTATCATACCGAGCCTAAATGAGGCAAAAGGCATTGGCAAGTGCATAAAGTCTATTCTTGATGGGGCGCTTAAGCCTTTTGAAATAATCCTTGCAGACAGCCATTCTAAGGATGGGACAGATGATATCGCAAGAAAGCTTGGTGCAAAAGTCATTTACACCCCAAGGGGGGGACCAGGAATCGCACGTAATGTGGCTGCAAAAATTGCTAAGGGAGATATTCTTGCTTTTACTGATGCGGATACAGTTGTTGCGAATGATTGGATAGAAAGGATAGCAAAAAACTTTGCAAATGATAAAAAATTGTGGGGTGTTGGCGGCATCCAAAAGCCTTTTGATGGGCGGATATGGGATGAATTCCATTATGCGATACAATTAAACATACTCCCGCGAGTAGGAAGCTTCATTGGAATGGGTGCACTGTCTACTGCAAACTGCGCGTATCGCAAAGACATATTCCTTGCAATAGGCGGCTTCGATGAAAGTCTTAGTATGTTTGAAGACGGCGAACTCTCGCACCGTATGTTAAAAAAGGGGAAGTTAATAGTTGATGGAAAACTCATAGTTAACACATCTGCAAGAAGGATGCAACAAATCGGGATAATACGACTAAATGGTATGTATTTAAGGGCCTTTATTAGTCTTATGGGCAATAAACCCATAATAGAGCCTTACTTTGACACAATTGAGCACTAAACTAAAATTACATCCATCCATTATAGGATTTGCCGGATTTTCTCAAAATTTTAAAATTAATTCCATCCACCATACCTTTTTATAAGTAGTCCATACATTTAGTAGTATCAATCGTAAATGAGTTTGTGGATTAAAATGGCTGGAGAGACAAAAAAAATATCAAAAAGAGAATTACCTCTGTGTGATGATATTGGTAAACAAGCAAAAGAGATTTGCAAAGTTACTAAAAACATCATAGAAACTGTGCGGGAACCTTGTATTGTACTTGATTCTGAGCTAAAGGTAAAGGTGGCTAGTCGCTCTTTTTATAAACTATTTAAAGTCGCCCCTAATGAAATTACGGGTCATTCGATTTATGATTTGGGTAGTGGGCAATGGAACATGCCCACCCTGCGAAAGTTGCTAACAGATATCCTTACAAAAAATAAGCGCGTTAAGGATTATAAGATAGAATGTGATTTCCCCAATATCGACAAGAGGGAGCTCTTAGTAAATTCCCGGCGCATACGCCCAACAGATACAAAATCACAAATGATTCTGCTTGCTATAGAAAATATACCTAGTTGTAACGATACCAAACACAAAGCAATGAAGAAAAAACTTGATGAATTAGAGCGATTCCAGAAATTAGCAGTTGCCCGAGAGCTTAAGATGATTGAACTAAAGACTAAAATAAAGGAACTAAGCTTGATAATACTAGAGCTAAACGGAAATAAAAAATAACACATATGGTTAAATTAAAGAAAAAACTGATTGGTCTAGCTAAAAATATCTCTAATAATGGTGCGGATTTAGCTAAATGCAAGGGTATTTTCCCAGTAGTTTATGGGGAAAAGGATTCAGCGCTGACAAACGACCTGGAGGTCTTCATGGATAATGTAGTCTGTATGAGCTGATGTAGCTTAATTTGCCAGCTTAGCGAGATTGACCTAAGTTGCTGTAGTACTCGTGATTTTAACATAGGTGGGTGCTGGTATATTGCTTAGAATAATGAAAGCCAGGGCGGGACGATAAGGTGGATGTTTCCTTAACGCATATGACCTTTGCGTGAGCTGGAGGCTCTGCTAAGACTTGTGTGATAATTAAAGAAAGCCCCCGGCGGGATCCGAACCCGCGACCTCGTCCTTACCAAGGACGCGCTCTACCAGGCTGAGCTACGGAGGCATGCAAATGATTTGTGTTAAGGAAACTGGCTTAATTTGTACTTCTCAGAATAAAAAGAATACTTAGGCTTAAGTTCCTTAGAGGTAGATTACGATTATTCCGAAAATTATCAGAATCGAGCTTAGGAGATACCGGTTCTGAATAAAATCCATTAGTCTCTTTATCCTCTTTTGGGTGTTTGACTTGTACCTATAAAGCGCGAGGAATGTCACAATATAAGGCAGAACAAATATACTTGAATACAAAATTACTACTGCAATATTATCAAGCATGCTCATCCCTGCCGAAAGGACTTTTAGGATTACGATAAAATAGGGTATTGCAAAAGGCAAACAGGCAAGAATCCAAAGGACGCCTAAAATAAAATATTTAAGGATACCAGAACCCTCGGGAGGGATATTCTTTTTGGCCTTAAGTTCCCTTTTTTCTTCTTTTTTCTTATTCTCGCCTTTTAGCAGGATGTAAATTCCATATGCTATTAGCCCCAGGCCGACCGCCCAGATTATATAATCAAGTATTGCAGAATCAAGCGCACTGAAATGTGCTTCAATCTCGGTTATAAAGAAAAGAAGCACTACTCCAAAAAGCACATATATGACAAAGTAAGGTACGATAAATGCTATAAACTTTGCCAGCGGGCGCTCTTCGGAAAATATCTTAAAGATTATGATAAATGTCAGTGGGTCAAGTGAGTCAAATAGAGCAAGTCCGCCTATACCAAGAAGAGCGGCGATTCCAAACATTGGGAACTTAAGCCGAGCTTTAAGATAAATCGATTTGCCACTACTTGTTAGTAACTCTAAATGAATGCCTTTTATATATGATTTTGAGCCTTTTTCTTCTTTACCGCGTTAAGCTAACAAAAACCCAATTTATAACAAAAAGAATTTTAAGATGCTCCCGATAAATACTTCAGACATGGCCCAAATTCCAGAAAGTATTCCGGAGAGTATATCAGAGGTAAAAGAATATTGTGCAAACTGCGGACGCGTGCTTGGGTCTGGCGCAAGATTTGTCAAGGCAACAATCGAGCAGGTGGAACGCGAAGGCGAGCGTGCAATAGTCGATTGTGATGCGCGCCACTTCTGCGAGGAATGCGCAAAAAAGGGGCTTTATGTGACTATCGCCTCACCACAGGTCCTTGACGATGGGGACTGAAAATAAAATAGGCATCAAGACTTATCTCTCAAAGACACCTGGAACGGGTGGAAAGATAAAGACTAGTTGCGAGGATTTCTTAGTAGAAGAGATTACACCAGCAGGTGTTGCTCTTGAGTACGGTAAAGAAAATAAATTTAGCGACCTTGATGGTGAGTATACTCATTTTACAGTTGAAAAAGAGAACTGGGACTCTATGCGCGCGGCAAAGATGATTGCAAAGGCTGCAGGGGTTTCCCAAAAAAGAGTCAATTATGCCGGGACAAAGGACAAACGCGCAAGAACAACGCAACGAATGTCCATTTGGAAAGTCCAGCCTGAAAAGCTCCAAAAAATCTCCTTTGAAGGTCTTGTTCTAAAGGATTTTTCAAAAAGCTCGGTTCAGGTGGGACTCGGAGAACTACTTGGAAACCGCTTTAGTATAGTAATTGAAGACGTATCAAAGGACGCAAAAACGCGAGTGGGCACAATTGCAAAAGAACTTAATGGGAAGGCACCAAACTTCTTTGGACCACAAAGATTTGGCAACCGCGCAAACAACCACCTGATAGGAAAAGCTCTGCTGTTAGGTGACATAAAGGGCGCGACAATGGAATTTCTTACAGGTGAAGGAGACAACAGGGAAGATACTGCCCTTGCAAGAAAAAACCTAAAAGAAACCCTTGATTATAAACGCGCTTTTGAAGAATTCCCAAATTATTTAGGGTACGAAAAGGCAATAATCAATAGTCTTGCAAAGGAGCCAACTGACTTTGCGCGCGCACTTAACACTCTTCCAAAGAAACTAAGAACCATGTTTATCCATGCGTATCAGGGCTATTTGTTTAACTCTGCGCTTTCCGATTGCCTACTGGAAGGTAATGTTCCTAAGGAACTCCCCCTTGTCGGAACAAATATCGCACCCACACCCGAAATGGAAGAGATTCTTTCTAAGGACGGAGTGAATCAGGATTCATTTAGGCTGGCAAGGCTGCCCACTCTTGCAAGTGAAGGGCAAGTGCGCGAATCTATGATGGAGTTTAACGATCTGTCGGTTCTTGATTTTAATGAGAGCGCATCAAAAATAACAGTAAGGTTTTCCTTAGGGCCTGGGCGATACGCAACAACGCTTCTAAGGGAGATAACAAAAAACTAAACTCTTTTAAATGGATGTAATATTTCTTTTATTTGTTCTTCTTTCATCACTTTTGATTTCTATTGCTACAATTGCCTCACTAAAAAAGAAGCTTTTTTCAATAGGGATATATGGAAAGGATATAAACAAGGAAGGCGAACCCAAAGTTCCTGAGGCTGGAGGTATTCTTCTCCTCCCTGCAATCTGGATATGCACGCTTGTACTCATAATCTTCTTTGGGGCAAACCCCATCTCTTACGCAATGCTCTTCCTTATCTCCTCGTTTTGTGCAATAGGCTTTTTTGATGACGGCTTCCATCTCTTTAAGAAGAACCCCAACTGGGCTTTTCATACCCTTGGGAAGGGGATTTTACTTTTGTTGTGCGCGGCAATATTCTCATTTATAGTATTTACGTATTTTGGGGGGGCAAGTGCTGCGTTTTTCGGAGCGGGTACCCTTTTGTTTGTCTTGTTCGGGACAATAATAATCGTTCTTTGCGCATCGTTCTCAAACTCTTTTGCCGGACTTAACGGCTGGGAAGTGGGAAGTTCTGTAATAATCATTGCAGGGCTTCTTGTTATGGCAATAGCGGCTCCTGAATACACAGAAACTCTTCTCTTTCTTTGCGTTATTGCCCTTGGCGCGGCAATAGGGCTTTTTTTCTTTAACAGGTATCCTGCAAAGGTCTTCCCAGGCGACTCAGGAACTCTTCTTTTGGGCGCTTTTATCGGTGCAATAATCCTTTTCCTGCCGCTTTTTCCGCTTGCATTGTTGCTTTTTATCCCGCATTTTATCGATATCGGCCTTAAGCTTGCAACAAACGGGCGGGATATCAGCCAAAAAAATGAACGGCCTTACGGGCAAAAAGGAAACTTATTATCTGTACCTGCTTCTGGAAGACTTGACTTTGCAAAGCTCATCCTAAAGCTCTTTGGTCCAAAAACCGAAAGGGGGCTTGTAACAATAATACTCTTTTTAGTTCTTTTAAACAGCTTTATATGGTGCAGCCTTTACATACTTCTTTCCTAAATATAAGGAAGCTTTTTTAGCGCCAACCTAGCAAATGAAAATTGGGATATTTACGGATACTTACCTGCCACAAGTAAATGGTGTTGCCTATACTATTGAGCTTTGGAAAAAGGGTCTTGAAAAAAGGGGACATGACGTATTTGTTTATTATCCAGATTCGGGGGATTACTATCCAAATGAGGGCGACGTACCATTAACCTCAATTCCTTTTGCAATGTATAAAGGATACAATATCGGCCTTCCGCAAAAAAGAAAAATCGAAAAGGATTTAGATGTCATCCATGTCCAGACACCAGCTGTTGTTGGACTTTTTGGAATAAGCTACGCCCGGCAAAAGGATATTCCGGCCATAATGACCTTTCACACACCTCCTGAGCTTTATTTTAAAGATATTATGCCCATTTCAAACGACTGGGTAAATGATTCACTCGAAGTGGCTTATTTTAAGTACGAAAAAAAGCTCCTTTCGCGATTCGATCTTGTAACTGCGCCTTCTGAAGTAATAATCGATATGTTAAAGGATCGAGCCGGCACGCGAATGCCAAGTTCCATATCCTTTTCAAACGGTATAGACACTGAGTTCTTTAAGGAAGATGGAGCCAAATCCTTCAAGAAAAAATATAATCTTAGTAGCGGCAAGCTAATAGGCTTTGCAGGCAGGCACTCAGAAGGAAAGCATGTTGAAGACCTTATCGGGATTGCAGATGACTTTGACGGGACTATACTAATCTCAGGTGAAGGCCCTTCGACAAAAAGATATAAGGCTCTTGGGAAAGGCAAAAAAAATATACAGTTCTTAGGTTTTCTTCCTAGAAATGACTTACGTGGTTTCTATTCAGCAATTGATATTCTCATCATGCCTTCAACGTGTGAGACTGAAGGGTTAGTCGTCCTTGAAGCAAATGCGTGTAATACTCCATGCGTTGGGGTGGATGTCCTTGCCCTTAAAAATACAATTAAAGGTGGAAGAAACGGTTATCACTACGCCCCGGGCGACAAAAAAGATCTCCTTGCCTCAATAGAAAAATGTTATTGCAACCTGGAGGGACTAAAAGAATCCTCTCGCAAGTTTGCAGAAGAGCGCTCCTTTGACGCAACAATTCTTAAGCTTGAGGACGCATACAAAACGGCAATAAAAGAGCATAAGTATCGGAGTAAACATGAAGGTCTGCGTATTTTTTGAAGGTGGCTCGGCGCTTAAAAAAAGCGGAGTGGGGGTCGCTGCAAGAAGGCATATAAAAGCTCTTGAATCTGCAGGAATAGAAGTAACGACAAATCCAAAAGAGGATTATGACGTGCTTCATATCCACACCATTTTTCCAAAAACATTAGTTGAGGCAAAAAGGGCGAAAAAAAGAGGAATCCCTGTTGTCATGCATGCACATACTCTTGAAGAAGATTCAAAAGACAGCTTTTTTGGTTCAACCACATTTTCACCGTTTTTTAGATATTATCTAAAACAGGTGTACTCGCAGGCAGATTACATAGTTACTCCAACAGAATTTTCAAGGAATGCTCTTCTTAAAGGATATGGCATAGACTGCCCTGTCCTCGCATTGACAAACGGCGTTCCTGAAAGCGACTTTGAAGTCGATCCAAAATTGGGGGAGGACCTTCGGGAAGAACTCGGTTTAAGTGGTGTTGTGGTTTTTTCAGTGGGTCATGTCTTTAAGAGAAAGGGTGTCGACACCTTTGTTGAAACTGCAAGACATTTTGATAATGACTTTGTATGGTTTGGTAACATTGCAAAGGCGGTAACAAAGGATAAAAATATGAAGCGCGCACTTTCAAATCCGCCGCCTAATGTAAAGTTTACAGGGTTTGTGCCTGATATCCACGCGGCCTACTCAGCTGGAGACATATTCTTCTTTCCGACACGCACTGAGACCCAAGGCCTTGTCATACTTGAGGCCTGGGCTGCAGGAAAAGCCGTTGTTGTACGCGACCTGCCTGTTTTTGAAGGGTGGATGGAATCCGGGAAAAACTGTATAAAAGTGCAGGATGAAAAGGATTTTATTCCAGTACTTAAAGAACTTATTAGGGACGAATCGCTTCGTTCTTCGCTCGGTGCAAGTGGCAAGGCAGAGCTTAAAAACCACAGTTTGGAAAGTGTGGGACTGAAACTTAAAGAAACTTATGGGGGGATTTTAAATGCATGAACTATTAAGCAAAAGGACTTTTGTATATTTTCTTTTGGCTTCAATCCTAATTTCTGCTGCTCTGCGGTTTTATGTCCCAGCCTCAAACGAGTTTCCAGTCAATTATGATTCTATTTATCATGCGAGGATTGGCGAACTTGTAACGCGCGATGGGTGGGTGCCAAGCGTCGATTTTACACTTGGAGGACGTCCGCACTTGTACCCGCCAGCCTACCATTTAACCCTCGGGTATGCGAGTCTTGGTACAGGAATCCCTGTTCTTGAGCTGGTAAAGTGGATTCTACCTCTTTTTTCCCTTTTAATCGGGATTAGTGGGTATTTTATAGCCAGCAGGCTTAGGGGAAAGGAAACTGGACTTATTGTTGCCGCCCTTCTTTGTACAATGCCATTTATTGCGATGCAGGCCTATGACAGCCCGCAGATAATCGGGCTTTTCTTTATTCCTTTTGGCATATATTTTTTCCTTAAAGGCAATTGCTGGGCGCCAGGCTGTATTCTCGCTCTTCTCTTTGTAACAAATTATTCGTCTGCCCTGATGTTTCTTGCATGTATCTTTTTCTTCTCTTTCCTTAAGCTGCGTGAAGGAAACCGCTGGCCGCTTATCTGGGTGGGGCTTAGTACTGCAATAGGCTTTGGAATAGCGTCCCCCTGGATTATTGCAACGGCACTAAGTTCAAGCGCGTGCCTTGATGTCTCAACTGCCGTTGCAAAGCTTGCAGGCAATGGTTGGTGGCAGCTAGCACTCCTTGCACCAGTACTTCTTCTAATCAGTTTTTTCATGATGCGATATGTCAAAAAGAGGCGAATGAGAAAGGGGATTTGGGACGATTATTCGCTTTTCTGGACAAGCGCACTTGTCTTGTCTTCAGTCCTTTTTGCACTATCAATCCCGTTCCCACAGCTTCACTCATACGACATGCTTTTGCTTTGGGGCTTTTCGTTGGCTTTTATGATTCCTGAGTTTGAGTTTTCGCGTGAAACTTATGCCATAATAATCGCAGTCCTTCTTTTGATGTGCGTTATTGTTGCTACAGTTCCTGCGCCCGCAGTCTCTTCTGATGACCTTTCTGCAATAAATTGGATAAAAGAAAACGTTCCTGCCGGAAAAGTGCTTGCCAATCCTGAGACATCTGGCGTCATAAATACAATTCTTCTAAACCCAAAAATCCAGACTGAGTTTGACCTCTTCCTTGAGTGCCTTCCTGACGGAGAGTCCTGGCTTGAGGCTTATTCTGCCCTTGAGACAACAAACCCTACGCTTGCTGAGGATATAATAAAGTCGCACGGGATAGATTATGTGCTTTTAGGCGAGCGCGACATTTACACATATAGCTTTGACGTTGAGAAATTCTCATGCATGGGAGAGGAAGTCTTTAGATCTGGAAACGCCGTTATCTATTCTTTTAGTACTTTTGAGTAAGTAGTTTCGATTTTTTTAACGACATTTTCCCATAAGAATTCTTCTGCGCGTTTTGGCGCTTTTTCTGAAAGCTCTTTTCTTAAAATAGAATCGTTTGCAACTCTTATCATCTCTTTTGCCAGCAGTTCTTTTTTAGGTGAAAATAGTATGGCTGCGCCCTTAGCAACAGATGGTATCGCACAGACATCAGATGCTATTATCGGGCATTTCTGGGCCATCGCCTCAAGAAGGACTATTCCAAATGTCTCATACAAACTTGGAAGGACAAAAGTATCGCAAGCAGAGTAATAATCGCGCAGTTCCTCTTTTGTGGCATTATTGACAAATAGCATTTGTTTTGCTATTCCTAGTCGCGAGGCCATGGCGTTCATCTCAGGGACAAAGTCGCCGGTTCCCACAATAAGAAGCTTTGCTTTGGGGAGTTTTTTCTTTGCCAGACTAAATGCTTCAAGCAGAAGAGGAATTCCTTTTCTTGGGCTTATCCTCCCAAGATACATAAATACAAAATCGCCATCCTTGAAATTATGGCGCGCGCGTATCTTCTCACGGTTTCCGGGAATAAAAAAATCCCTTGAGATGCCATTTGGGACAATATCAATCTTTTCGGGGGAAAGGGCGTATTCGGCTATCGCTTCGTTCCTTAGAAAATCACTTACTGCAATGACTCTTTTTGTTCGCATAAGCCCCTTTTTCTCGATTCGTGAGAGTATGGGACTAATTATGTGGAGAGCTTTTTCTATCGTTGCGGGATTAGAATCAGAAAGAGCGCGTGCTTCCCCAGCCCACGTGGAATGTATCGTCTCCACAGTATTTTGCGCATCCATAAAATAAGCGCCGTATGAATGGCTATGGATTATATCAAAATCGTTTGCGCAAAGCTCCTTTTGAACTTTTTTTGCAAATGAGATATATGAAAGGAGTCCTGAAACAGAGTTTAACATATCAGGCTTTGCTTCTTTTAAGGAGACAAAGGTGAAAGGGATATCCCGATTTTCCTTAGGCGCCATAGAAAAAACACTCACATCATTATTTTTTGAAAGCGCAAAGGCAAGCCCTTCTACATGTTCTGCTATCCCACCACGTACAGGGGGGTACTGTGGGGAGACTATTGCAACTTTCATGCTAATTTTGGGTTTATGTAAAGGAAAAGAAGGTGGGGTCGCTGGGATTTGAACCCAGATCGGCAGGTAACTCCATGCGTTTAACTTCGCGTTTACCTAACTGTTCTTCATCGCAAAAAATAATTTTTGCTCAGTTCTCCAAAGCTTCGTATTGTAACGATTGCACTCTGGAGCCCACAAGGATGCCAGCTTACCCCACGACCCCACAAAAGTCAAAAGGTTAATAGCACCCAAACGAACCTTGGTATTATAGGCTAGGAAAATAAAAAGGCTTGTTTTGCCCTTGTTTAAAAAAGACCTTTTGCAAAAGATAAGTGTGGACGCAAAAGCTGCTCTTTTGGCACTAAGGGAGCTTTCTGATGAAGACTATAAGGTTTCCTCCTTAAGATTCAAGATTCCCAAGGGGGGAAATTTGGGGGTCAGCCATCCAAAGATAAAGGCTCTTGCAAAAGAAATAGGAAAAGACCACAAACGCGCCCTTGAGCTTTGGGATATGAACTTCAGGGGGACTCGCCTTCTTGCGATATTTACTGAGGAATTACCTGCGTTTAGTTCTGATCAAGCCGACAGCTGGGTATCTGAAATCCACTCGTGGGAGCTTGCCGATGCGATAAACGATCTTGTTGCAAAAAAGGACTTTGCTTCTGAGAAGATATTTGAGTGGGCAAAAGATGATCGGGAATTTGTAAGACGTACGGCATTTAGTACAATATGTGTTCGCGCCCTAAAACGAATCAATGCAAGTGACGGCGAACTTGTGTCTTACTTGCCACTAATAAAGAATTGCTCGACTGACTCTCGCAACTTTGTCAAAAAAGCAGTCAACTGGGCCCTAAGACATATTGGAAAGAAAAACACTTATTTGAATGAAAAGGCAATAATCCCTGCACGAGAACTCGCAGTAAGCGAGAATAAAACTGCCAAGTGGATTGGGAAGGATGCAATACGAGAGCTTGAAAAATTTACTTTAAGAACTTGATTCCTTTTTTCTCTATTTCAAAACGCCTTACTTCATCAGTTATCTTGCTTGCACGCATCTTTATGACTTCAAGTGTCTTATAACCCAGTTCTCCTTCAAGCTTGTGACCAAATAGCACAATTCCGTCTGCCATGACTTCAGTTACCCCATCACGGCTGTAGCATACACTCACACTTGGCGTCTCTGAAACGAATATAGTCGTCATTCCAAGGCCGTCAAGTCCGCGGAAAAGTTCGCTATTAAGAAGCGCGCTATGGGTTTCTGTCGGGTCATCAATGGTATAAGCAATAAGAGAGTCTAGAACTAGTCTTTTTCCGTTGTATTTCTCCATCCACTTTTTTATGGCCGCAGTCAGACGCTCCATTCTTTGTTCAGGGTCGCGAGGAAGCTTGCAGCGCCGCCCGAGAGGATCTTGAAACGCGACATCTTCAACCTGGAATATCTCAAGTTTCTTTTCTTTTAGCGCCGACTCAAAATCAATTCCAAGGGACTTTGCGTTTTCTATTAATTTTCCACGTGTTGCCTCACCTGCAACATATATGCAGTCTTCGCCTTTCTTAAGGCCGTCGGCGACAAAATGGAGGGCTGCTGTGCTTTTCCCAGTACCCGGAGCTCCAGAATATAAAATGACATCTCCTTGGGGGAAGCCACCTCCAATCATCGAGTCTAGCTCCTTTATTCCTGAAGATACACGTTTTTCTGTCATCTTAGTAGCGTTTTATGAGTTTTTCTTTTTGAATGAATTCGCGCAAGGCCTCAGAAAGGCAGTCGTTTATAGTATGATACCTTGTACCTTTCTTCTTCGTAATTAGTGTGAGCTCGTTTATAAATTCGTCACTTACCCGAAGAACGTTATTTTTTGCGTATATACGCCTTGGCTCCTCTACTATAACACGCGCGTAACCGATTTCTTCAAGAAACTTTAGACATTTGTCAACCGTCTGCCAGCCAGCATCAAGATTGTTTGATACCTCGCCAACTGTCTTTGGGCGAGAAAGTGCCACAAGGGCTTCACTGCAAAGTTCCGGATAATCACGACGTTCTTTTCCCATTGTAAAAAATTTTACTTTGATAGTTAACTACGTTATAAATAAAAAGAACTATTTATAAATAGTTTAAAGCCTAGGTTAGGAGTTCTTATCAAAGTAGTCCTGATGATAGTCTTCGGCCGGATAAAAAATTCCTGCTGGAATTATCTCTGTAACTGCACCCACAGGCTTTGAGTTTAGAGCCATTTCCCTTTGCCCTTTTGTGTAATAGAAAATTGCCGAGCGGTACTGGGTGCCGATGTCTGGACCCTGCCGATTGAGCTGGGTATAATCATGAGTTCTCCAAAAAAGATCAAGAAGCTCCTCGTATGAAACTTTATTTGGGTCGTACTGGACAAGGACCATTTCGGCGTGTCCCGTTTCTCCTGAGCTGACGTCTTTGTAACTTGGGTCTTTAAAGTCGCCCCCCATATAACCAACTGTTGTATCTACCCCAAGCTTCTTGAACTTGGCTTCTACTCCCCAAAAGCAGCCTGCAGCAAAAGCCGCCTTTTCTTTTGATTGGTTCATGATGGTATCTCCGTTTGTTTTAAGATTAGGGTTATGCGGGAAAATTAGAAAAAGCGCGATTATGATTATTACTATGATAATTGCTATGCCGGCAAGAAACTTGGTCTCCATATGATTTATAGGGAATAGCTAAATAAAAACAATATTTATATTCCTTTTAATATTTCCCGCTAAAAAGAAGCGATGAGTTTTTGGGATGGAATTAAAGACTAAACGAAATATCATAAAGATAGCAGTTATCATCGCACTCTCAATCCTTGTCTTGGATTTTGCCTATAAGACAGTAGCAAATATCGACTATGCCAATAGGGAAAAATGCATCTTAAATCAGGCCCTTCCTGGCTGGGCATTCCTTTTGTTTGAATATTTAATTGAGCTTTTCCTGATAATTCTTGTCGGGATTTTTATCGCGCTTTTCCTTGAGCGCAAGTTCACAAAATATGGGCGTTTCTATCCAAAAAACCCGCTGACTGCTTTCCTTTACGCTTCCCTTCTCCCGCTTTGCGCGTGTTCTGCTATCCCCCTGACACGCACGATGAAAGGAAAAATCAGCTTTGCAACAATCATCACTTTTGTGGTTGCCGCCCCCCTCCTTAATCCCTACGTCATAATCCTTTCTTTTTCCGTCCTTGGGCTTTGGTACGGGGCTTTAAGAATCCTTCTTTCGTTTATCATTGCAATCTCTGCCGGTTATGTCACCCAGCTCTTCTACAAAGGTGAGATGAACACTAAGGAGCTTATGACCTGTTCAAAAAATTGTCCGAAAAAAGAAACTGATTTATATCTGGAAACGGCCAGAATCTTTAAGAGCCTTATTCCTTACATCGTTCTTGCCGCGGCCTTTGGAATCGCTTTTGAGTTTGTGGATGTAGTAGATCTTGCTGCAGGCTTTGAACTAGCTGATCCTATCGTCGGGCTCATCATAATGACCCTAATTGCAGTCCCAATCTATATGTGCAACGGAGCTGACGTCCTTATTCTTAGGCCGTTTATACACGGGGTGAACTTGCCCCTTGGTAGCGCACTTGCATTCTCAATGACATCAACTGCAGTCTGCATCAGTTCAATAGCGCTTCTGGTAAAATTCATCGGGAAGAAGTTGACTGCAATCCTTATTACTCACATTGTTATCCTAACCTTAGTTATGGGCTATCTGATAAACATCCTGCATCCGGGCTTTACTTAATCTAGCTTTGCTCCGCAGTCTTCGCAGAATATATCTTTTGGCCCCACTTGCGCGCCACAGTCTGGGCAGAATATATGTTCATCTTCTTTTTTGGCTGTGGGTGCTTTTGGCTTCTTTGAAATATAGAAGAAAGCAATGATTCCGGCAAGAATTACAAGTACAATGATTACAATAACTATTCCCAGAGGGCTTTCTTCCTTAGGTGGAAGCACAATTGTTTTGCCAGTCTTATTTCCATCCACCTTAGGCGCTTTAAGCGGAGTCGGATCATAACAATCTGAGCAGCTCGTGCCTTCCACATACTCGCAGATACCGTTATTATTACAGTAGTTTTCTTTTTTTGCTCCAACTGTGATGTTGCCTTCTTTAATGTAGCCCCCAGTTACTCTTGAATCAGAATAGTAGTCTTCTCCTGTGACTGAGATGCTACCTGAATCCTCGTAATTATCTACTGTTATTTTGGCACTCATGTCATATCCATCAGGGGGTGTTTCAATATAGACATATCCGTTTTTTATATTGAGCACATCATAGCTCACGTAATCTAAGGAAGAATCTGAAAACGAGTACTCGACTTTGAACAAAGGATCATCACCATCAACCCACGCCTTGACAAACGAGCCTTCTTCTAACGGTTTATTCTCCCTTTGCGGGCGAAGATAGTTACTTGCCGTTCCAATTTCATCCTCCCCTACTGTATAGACTTGGTAAGGGCGACTCATGTTTTCTCCGGCGGGCGTTCCGATGTCAATATAGGCCTCATCAGCTTCCCATATTCCGTTTGACTCCTTGTCGCCATCCCTGAGCTTGTCCCAAAATGGTTCGTTTAAATCATACTTCCCGTTGCCTGCGTTTTTGTCCTTAAAGAATCCATGCAGGATGAAAAGAGCGTCAATCTCCTTAGACTTATCAGGCCATTTTGCGCTAAGGGCGCTATAGACTTCCTTAATATTGTAATAGCGCTTTTTCATAAGAACATCCCAGATGTCTTTGTAAGGAAGGATAAGTTTTTCTCCCTTGTCACTTTCTGCGCTGTGCGCATCATACATGTCCCAAAGAAGTGTCGCAAAGGCAAGCTCTTCGTATCTGCCCGCTTTTACCCACGGATTGTAGTTGACTTCCATACTCCAGACGCCTGCATAGATTGAGTCGCCCTTGTTTAACTTTTGATCTAAGATGTTTGGCCAAAACTCGGCAAATGCTTCCCAGTAACTGTCCTCAGTCACATTATTCTTAAATCCTGCGTGATTGCGATAGCCCTCTCCTTGATGTATTGAGCCCCCGTATTTGTTATACATCGTAAAGTGGAAGAGCTCGTGCCATACGCAGTTTTCAGGACACATAGTGTTTTCGTGGCTGCTTGCCCATGGACTAAGGAAGACGCCTCCTGTGCCCTTCCTACTCGGGCTAAAAAACGCTCCAGTATCGGTCTCTGTTGTGTAAACATAGACTGAGATGGGAAGGGAGTTTCCGCCACCATTAAACTCGTAGCCTAAATCCTCCCTGATAAAATCAATTGCGCGCTTTGTCTCATAGTAGACGTTTGCGGCGTCCCAGTGGGAATCCCAATCAGGGTCAGAGATTTTTGACTCCTGCCACAAAAGCTTGTTTCCACGGTAAAGAGTTAAATCCAGATGCTTGTTTGTCGGAAGCAAAATGTCCTTAGTACTGACACTATAAATTTGGGGTGAAATTCCCCAGTCCCAAAGTATCTCAAAGTCTCCGTTTTTCTCGGCAAGATCGATGGTTAGTATGCTGTAGACCTCGTCATAAGGCAAGCCTAAGGAAGCTGCTGCATCACTGTAATCAAGGACAAAAATCCCGGATTCATCTGTGTAAGTCTTTGCTATTTCAATCCCAAAATCATCTTTGAGAGTTACTGGAACAGCTTCAATTTTTTTTCCATTTGGTGTGCGCACAGTTCCTGTTACAACAAAAACACAAGCAGCATTAGCAGCGCAGTCTGGATCCTCGCAGTCAATTAAAGTGTCAAGGTCATCATCAATCTTGTTGTCGCATATCTCTGCAACTGGGCTTGGTGGCTCTGACCCCTCATCACAGCTCGCCCTGACCTCTGCAAACTCGTTTGGGCAGCAACGCGAGGCAATTATGTTTGCCGCACAAAAATACGGAGCCCCATCTACATTGATTTTAAGAGCCTCGGCAAGGTACTTATCATTGCACCATGTCCGACAAAGGCTTTCTGCCTCCCCATCCATCTTTGGACAATATTCCATGCAAGTGTCAAATGGCCAGTACCCTTTTTCATCCATATGGCGACAGTAAAAGTCCTGGCATGTCGCATCGGAGCACGATTCTTTGCAAAGCTCGCTATGATAAAGAAGGTTATACTCTTTAATTAGGAGTGAAACACTCTTTTCGATTTCTGGGGTCAAACACGCATCAAATCGCTCACAACGCTCAGACATGGGCGTCTTGTCGCGATAAGGCTCATAATATTCAGGGTCAAAAAGGGAGTATTCATAAATTGAACAATATGTTTCTATTACTCCGTCTTCATTAGGTTCGCCGCTCCAGCCGGATTCAAGATATTCACACGCAGTCGAGAGGTCAGCTAAATTGGGATATTCTTCGGGATAAGCGCCAAGTGTGAGACTAAGAAAAAAACTAAGAGAAATAACTGTTGTCAGTAAGACTAGCCTTATCTCCATAAATAGTCTTACGACTTGTTAAATAAAAGTGTTATATCCAAGTATTTTCTTTTAATATTGGGGACCCGTGGCCTGCGCTTGTCTCATTTTTATAAGGCGCCTTAAAAACTTAAGCTATTACACTAGGAGGTATTTTTGGGCAAGAAATCTTGTCTAAAGGTGGGAAAGAAAGAAATCCTGCCACCAAAAGATCACTGAAAAAACAATAGATCCTGATAGCAGATGGTTACAGGAAAATGACGCGGCGATAAGAACGCCTGACGAACTTTCTAAAGCTTTGGACTTAAGTCCCAATGAACTTGCAGATATTAAAAAGGTCTGCGACGTATTCCAAATAAAGATTCCTAACTATTACTTATCATTAATTGACCCAAAGGATCCAAACGATCCGATAAAAAAGATGTGTATTCCATCTGTCAATGAGCTTGACTTCCACAGGGGAGAGCTTGAAGACCCGATTGGAGACACAAACAAGGAACTAAGGAACCAGCCGACTCCCCTTGTTACACACAGATATCCTGATCGTGCCCTTCTTTACCCAACACCGTATTGTGGAGGTTATTGTAGGTATTGTTTTAGGAGGCGCCTTGCTGGAAAAAGTGAATTTAATCCGGACTCAAAACTTCTTGAAGAAGCTTTGGATTACTTAACAAAAACAAGAAGCATAAAAGAAGTCATATTAACTGGCGGCGACCCCCTTATGTTAAATGACGAGGAGATTTTTTACATATTAAAAAGGCTTCGTGAGATTCCACACATAAGGACAATCAGAATACATTCAAAGATGCCGGTTTGGAACCCTTATAGGCTCACAAATAAGCTTGCTGAAGGGTTAGGTGAGTTCCACCCTCTCTGGATTGTAACCCATTTTAATCATCCGCGGGAACTAACGCCCGTTGCAAAAGAGCACATTGCAAAGCTTGTTAATAAGGGAGTTATTGTCCTAAATCAGGGCGTCCTTTTAAAGGGTGTAAATGATTCTGTTGAAATTCAAAGCGAACTTATCTGGGAACTTATAAGTTCAAGGATTAAGCCCTACTACCTGCACCATTTGGATAAAGCGCAGGGGATTTCCCATTTTAGGACTTCGATAAAGCGAGGTATTGGAATCCTAAAGGATTTAAGGGGAACTGTGCCCGGGTACGGGATACCTCACTACATCCTCGATATACCTGGAGGGTACGGGAAGATTCCATTGCAGTACCACTATCTCAATCATGATGAGGAAGGAAACATAATTGTCGAGACTCCTGATGGAGAGTTCTTGCAATATCCTGAAAACGTTGATGATAAGCCTGAGGAAGTTAGCGGGATAAAAGAACTATTGCCAATGGAGCTCTACTCAAAAGAAGAGAGGAAAACGATTAAGGAGCTAAAGGAAAACGGCGACTGAATCCTTTGAGATAAAAGCAGCGGACCTTAAGACAAAAGAGGAACTTGATTCTTTTTGTGATGACATTGATTCGTTCATGGGTAAGTTTAAGGACCCGCGTTCTGAGACTTTAGACGCTCTTAAGTCCGCAGTTAAAGATGGTTTTGTCTTTGAAGCTTTGCTTGGCGGAAGACGGATTGGAGTCCTTGTAATAATAAGGACTGCGTTCGGCAGTTTTCAGCCCAAATATCACCTGGCATATATTGCACTACGTTCAGATGAGCTTGGAAAGGGTTATGGAAAAAGGCTTATGAAAAAGCTTGAGGATTTAACTGCTGGGAATTATTCTTTGCATGTGGGACCAGGTAACTTAAAGGCTCTTGGATTTTATGAAAAAATGGGCCTTAAGGTAAAATACCTTAGGATGATGAAATAAGCTTTTAATGGTATTTATAGTTTATTCACAATAATAATGTGTTATGGCCTTGCCAAAATTAAGAGCGTCTCGCATGAAGAAGAAACTTTCGCCGTCTTTAGTTAAAAAAGTTCTGGATGGGGGAACGCATAAGGGATATGAAAAGGCTCGACTTTATCCGATAATAACAAGAAGAATCGACAAAGGGGGTCGTGTTTGCATGCAGAGTTGGAATAAAAACGGACATAGAAGCCTGCAAACGGTCATAGAAAAATCTCCAGACGGTGGTCCAGTCCATTCAACTCAATATGAGTATGATTTAGATACTGGTAAACTTAGAAGATTGCATTCAAAGTTATCCACGAGCGAGAATGGAATGATGTGGTTAGATAATGAGCACGTAATTTCTGGAAGGGAAAATCATATTGATGTAGAGCATCCCCTTAAAAAACAAAAGTGAGCTGACTTGATGGCGTCAGATGCATCTGCCATTTTTACAAGTCAAATGAGTTACATTGGTCGGGCATAAATGGTCTGTAAGAATTGGCCAAAAGGATGTTAAATTCTAATTTGTCCCTGAGCCATTCATAAGCTCTTCAAAGCTTATCTCGTCATTTGTGTAAGAAAGGATATCCCCGGTAGTAAATGTGACTGCCTCGGTTGTATCACCGTTTTCTATCATAAATGTAACCGAGTCAATGTATGGGACTTCCTGGACTACGATAAATGCCATTGCGACAAGATCATTTGCCATCTCGGTGACATTTGTTTGATACGGAATTAGTGAGAAGACCGCGCTCGAATCGTCTAAGGAACTTAGCTCTGTTAAATATCCAAAGGGCCAAAGATCACTTTCTATTTTAAATTCTATCGGGCGAATGTCTTCTATTGTAATCAGATTTATAAAGCTCTCATCCTCAGTGTCATAAGCTGAGGCTAAGGCCTCAATCGGCCCAGATATCCTGTAAAACGGGTCGTCAAGGTAATAGACATCAAGGCTTAGCGTCTTTATTTTGGGGTCGGCCCCGTTTATGTAAGAACCAAGATATGCCGCATCTTCAAGGCTTGTTGCAAGAAGGTTTTCTGTTATGAGCTCTGTTCTTAATTTAACTTGATAGGAAGTCCCTAAAGGCTGTGCTGAAACAAGCTCAAATCCTTTAGACTCAATGTAGGACTTTACCTTAGACGCATCCGGCTGGCTAAAGATGCCAGTTATGGAATCGGGAATCATATCAGTCATATTGATATTAGAGACATCAATTTTTGTAAAGATGAGGTCAATCTCACCGACGATTAATGCACCATAAAGAGCGTAGGCACCAAATAAGGCGATTAAGAGAACTACTACTAGTCCGAAAACTTTTACTCCTTTATTCATATTTTTCCGTCGTCTATAAGTTCCTTTGCAAGAGTGTCAATCATGTGATTTATGTCCTTATCTTTTGTGGCCCTTGTGTAAATCCCGTATTTTCTTGTCGTAATCACAGTTTCCTTAAAGTCTTTTTTTGCAATTTCAATTGCAGTCTGTTTGTCCATTCCTGCTTTAAGGTTAGATTTTACTTCAGCCTCAAAGTCCTTGTAGAGGACTGAGCCGCTTTTTGCGGTTTCGGATTTAAAGAGGCCTCCAAGCTTATCAAAAGTCCATTTGAAGGGAGCTACGGTCTTTTCTGCAACGCTTTCAAAGAACGTCTTTACGGGCGATATATCTTTTTCAGTGCTATCATCGTAATGATTCATGGCTTTTCCACCATAGTAATCCGTCTTGTAATCGACCATGTTCTTCTTTGTCTTCTCTTCGTTTCCTTGGTAGACATAGTCGTCCTTTTTTGCCTTTATGAGCGTGCCAAAATATTTTACAATAGGGACGTTTTCAATTATCTTATCTATGTAATCCTCAGATACCTTGTTAAGATAATATTTTGTTTTAAACTCGGCGTCAATCTTGTACTTATCGCCGTTATCCGGCTTTTTTATGACAAGGTCTTTTTTCTCGGCATTCGTGTTTTGCACTATTGTCTGAATCTTGTTTTCTACTTGAGCTGTCTTTTGGGTCTTTTGAGGTTCTGTTACAGTTGGTTTTGGTGTTGTTGTTTTAGTTGTTGGAGGAGTCTCTGGTTGTGGGGGGGGTTTATCCGGTACTGTCGTCTTGTTTTCTTTTTGCGTCCCTTTTGTTGAAGCAATGGCAATCTGAGTCAAAGTTGCCGCGGCGCCAGCTGAAGTATTACAACCAATATAAGATTTTGAGGACTGTGGATAGGTTGAACCCGTGATTAGCAAGTTTATGCCATCACAAGTCTTTATGGTCTTTGCACAACCCGGATCCTCAAAGAAGCGACATGCTGGAAGAAGGCAATTTTCACAATGACAACGAGTGAGCCTTGACTCGATAATCGCATACATCTTTACGGCTTCACCAGCCTGATCTTCGCAGGCGTGCATGGCTGTGGTACAATCAATCTCGCACTCAATCTTTGGGCCGTAGTCTATGCCGTTTGCAACTTCGATTCCGCCCGGGCACTTCTGGGCGCAGGCCATCCACTGCGGGTCACACTCCACATCAGCCGCCTGTTTATACAAGTAGTAGTTAGCTTTATCTTTTGCATTCCATTCATTCTGGCACTCTGTCATGCACGCAAGGATTATTGATTCGATTTCTGCGTCAGCCTTGGTACAAAGTGTCGCATCAAGAGGCTGGACTGCGAGAACGCTGAAGCTAAGGGCTAGAAACGTTACGAGTAATATTGCTACAGGAAAGACCAGGGAATTTAAGTTTTTAACACGCATCCTTATT
>CAZUDQ010000009.1:35903-50001 GCA_964619365.1 uncultured archaeon | reverse complement strand
GCTTACCTTCTCGGTCTAAGGCAATTGTCAAATTTCTACTATTGTAGATTGAACGTGTGTAATGGTTGTCTTTACTCGTCTAAGGCAATTGTCAAATTTCTACTATTGTAGATTCTACCATGGCTTGTCGGATTTTCGCGTCTAAGGCAATTGTCAAATTTCTACTATTGTAGATACCGATGCGCCTGAATCCACTAAAATGTCTAAGGCAATTGTCAAATTTCTACTATTGTAGATCAGAATAAGTCCCCGATGAGTTTATAGGTCTAAGGCAATTGTCAAATTTCTACTATTGTAGATGACTTGCTTACAGGGTTAGACGATTCGAGTCTAAGGCAATTGTCAAATTTCTACTATTGTAGATCGCAGGTTGAATACTTTGGTCCACAGAAGGTCTAAGGCAATTGTCAAATTTCTACTATTGTAGATCGTAAGGACTTATCAGGAGCTCTAGCCAATGTCTAAGGCAATTGTCAAATTTCTACTATTGTAGATAGTATTGCTAGTAGAAATAGAGCCTCTTGGTCTAAGGCAATTGTCAAATTTCTACTATTGTAGATACGTCCATGCCTGCATAGGAGAATTTGTCTAAGGCAATTGTCAAATTTCTACTATTGTAGATTTAAGAGTTGTTTGTTTAAGTTTGAAGTCTAAGGCAATTGTCAAATTTCTACTATTGTAGATAATGGGATGGAAATCAATTAGTTCGTGTCGTCTAAGGCAATTGTCAAATTTCTACTATTGTAGATTGCGGGACTGACAAACGTAATCTTGAGAAAGTCTAAGGCAATTGTCAAATTTCTACTATTGTAGATCGCACCTGACCCATGACATTTAGTCTTTGTCTAAGGCAATTGTCAAATTTCTACTATTGTAGATGTGAATATATAGTTTTTCCATATATTGGTCTAAGGCAATTGTCAAATTTCTACTATTGTAGATTTATGGAGAAAGTCCACAATGCAGAAAGTCTAAGGCAATTGTCAAATTTCTACTATTGTAGATTTGTGAGACTGATGAGGATTGGCAGATTCATGTCTAAGGCAATTGTCAAATTTCTACTATTGTAGATTGAAGTGTCTGTGGTTGTGAGTATGGTCTAAGGCAATTGTCAAATTCTTTAGTGTCGTCCCATTGGTAATAATAGTAACAATGTTCTGTTATTATTGACTATCCTTAAAATTAGACTAATCTATTATGGATAAACTAAGTTCGCTCCTAGATGGGCTCAACCCTGAAAAACGAGAGATTTTGGAATGCGAAGGTAATGTCCTTGTGACAGCAAATCCAGGCACTGGTAAAACAAGGCTTCTTTCCTATAAATATCTGGAACTACTCTTAAGTGGCCTCTCACCAGAAGACATTCTCTGTTTGACTTTTACGACCAAAGCAAAGCTCGAGATGGAGACAAGGATACTAGGCTTAATCAAAGATTGTGGATTGGAAATTGATAAATCAAAACTCAATATCTTCACGTTTCACTCCTATGCTAAGGAGAACCTTGATGAGTCCGATATCATAACTGCAAACTTCCTTAGATACTCGATATTTGATTACATTAAGACAAACAAGGTTCTGACTTATGGGGACTCATACCTCATAAGCGAGATCGTCCCTAAGATGGAGAATCTGATAAGATATCTTAAGAACTTTGGGATAACTCCCCCTGATATCGACCTTGACGAAGTAAACAAGCTCCTTGAGGAAGACAAAAGACACAGTAAAGAGGAGCTTATCATATTTGCAAAAGCCTTTGTTGAAACCTTTAAACATTATGAAGAGACAAAGGCCAATAAGGGCCTAGATTATACAGACCTCCTTATAGATTTCCTGAAATTGAAAAACTCGCCACATTATAAGAACGTCCTAGTCGACGAGCTCCAGGATGTCAATAGACTCGAAGCTGAGATAGCCTTGAAATCAGCAGACAAGTTTTTTGTCGTCGGAGATAAAAAACAGGCCATATTTGGATTTCAAGGAGGTTCGATAGTCAATTTCGAACTCTTTAAGGATTCAAACCAGTTCATAATGGCAGAGAACTTCAGAAGTTCTAATGAGATCTTGAATTACGCTTCAAACCAATTCATAAACGGAACGTCTCGGGACGAGCACCAAAAAGAGTTAGAATGCTTGCATAACAAAAAATGCGATAAATGCCAAAAGCCCAAGATATTCTCTATAGATCGCAACAAGCTTATCGCTTGTGTCGCAGAGATCGCAAAGACCGAAGAGACTCTTGCGGTTATCGCTAGGACAAATACCCAAATAATGGAAGTCTCGCGTGAGCTTTCTTTAAGGGGGATAAAACATTCAAGCAGTTTCTTTTCAGGTTCAAAGACTGCAAAGGAAAATATCATCACCTTCATTAAGGGCATCCTCAGTTTTGATCCTCAGGACCTAAGGAACTCTATGTACACTCCGTTTTTCCCGATATCAATTCAGGATGCATTTAAGATAAGTTCTAAGAAGAACTTGGACTTAGAAGGCATTTATGCAAGGTGTCCCGAGTTCAGACGATTAAGGGGATGTGTCCGTAACACAGAAGACATAAACCGACTTTTTAGGGAGCATATATTGCCAGTTTCAGTAGCTTATGGGAAAGAGTACTTCTTAGCCACATTAAGCGTGCAAAGAGCTTTTGAGGAGGCTATGGCGACTTTGGACAATATGGAACTTGATTCGCTCATCGCTTATCTTAACTCGTCTGACTTACTTTCCGAAGAACCCTCAAGCAGTGAAAAGATAATCTTAACAACAGTTCACAAGGCAAAAGGCCGCGAGTTTGATAATGTCCTCTACCTCCCATCACGACCGAGAGATAAGACGAACTTCCAAGATAGAGTAGTCGAAGCGATCCTTAAAAGCAAGGGAATAAATGCAAAAGAAGAACTTGAAGAAGACGGCCTGCGCATAGATTTTGTCGCATTTACAAGAGCCAAGAAAAAACTTTATATAATGTCTGAGAACTCAACTAAGTATTCAAGCGAGCTTTCAGAGACAAGCGAAATAGAAACAGACGATAATGAATCCTCAGATTTCTATGAGCGAGCAAAGCGCGCATATAATCTTTTTGTAGCTGGAGAATACGAGCGGGCAAAAGAGCTTATCTCTGATGAAGAGAAATGGTTGATTCCCTTCATCCATGACTATTTCAGGGATCTTGATCATATATCTTATAGTCAGTTAGCAGATAATGCGCAGGATTATTTCCTATCAAAGATACTTAAGATAAACGATTTTGGAAACGGTGTCATTGTGGGTAGTCGTGTACATAGTTACGCTAGAAATATACTGACTGGCGAAGAAACCCAAAGTGATAAAGAGATAAAATCGTATACAGATAATGTCGATAAGCTCATTTCTACCATAAAATCGCAGTATCCCGATATCGTTAGTGCCGAAGAGCGTTTCTCAGTGCCGATAAATAGGATAATTGATACCTCTTCAGATCTCTCATTTAAAGGCTTTATTGACGCAGTCTTTAAGAAAGATGACATGTATCTTATAGTCGACTGGAAGACGGATCGTTCTGAGAAATCTAAACACAAACAGCAACTTGAAGCTTACAAGCGAGCTTATTCACTCATCCATGATATCCCCTTAGAAAAAATAGATGTAGCTGTGGCATATGTAGGACTTAGGCCAGCTATCAATAATGGTACCGTGGACGCACACTTAGATTCAAAAGTTCCTGCAAAGACAGCATTTAATACTTTTTCTAAGAAGTGCGAGAGACTTATTGCATGGAAGGAAGACCCAGATTCTTTTTTAGAGGAATTTTATGAATCTAAAAATAAAGATAACTTGTGGCAGAGTATAACTGAAGAGTGGATGAAAGAAAAGGCCTAATTACCTAAAAACACCCTCAACACTTCTAAATCCCCAGTTAACTCCGGGTGGAACGCCGTAACCATAACATTTGATTTCTTATCGCGCGCGGCGAGGATCCGTCCCCCCTTGTCCTTAGACAAGACTTCAACCCCGTCACCCACAGACTCGAGACAAGGCGCACGAATAAAGACCCCTGGAATCTTTTTCCCGCAGAAGTCCACCTCAGCCTCAAAGCTTTCCTTTTGCCTTCCAAAAGCATTACGATTAACAACAGCATCAATTTTTCCCAAGAACTCTTGCCCACTCTTCTTAGAGTCGCGCCCTGACCCTTCCTTAGACAAAAGTATCATTCCGGCGCACGTTCCAAGAATGGGTTTCTCATAAGCTTTTAAACCCTCCCAAAGACCGTCTTTTTTCAGGAGCTTCCACATGGTTGTAGATTCCCCCCCAGAAATTATCAGACAGTCAGTTTTAGAAAGAGACTTAATATCGCGAACGCGAATAACTTCACCTTTTTTTCCAAGGGACTCTAAAGCAAGCCTAGCTGCTTTCTCATGTTCTTCAAGGTTCCCCTGGATTCCAAGGACGCCGATTATCATAGAAACTTTAGACGCCTCTTTTTGCAAGAAGATCCTTATCCTCAAGGTCGCGGATGTCAATTCCAGGCATCGCCGAACCAAGACCTTTTGAAATCTCGGCAAGCTTTTCAGCATTATCATAATTGCGCACAGCTTCAACGATTGCAATTGCCATTTTCTTTGGGTTCTTTGACTTAAAGATTCCTGAGCCGACAAATACACCGTCACAGCCCATTTGCATCATAAGTGCCGCATCAGCCGGCGTTGCAATGCCGCCAGCCGCAAAGTTGACTACAGTTAAGCGTCCAAGGTCGCGTGTTTTCTCAACTAGTGCCAGCGGAACATTGTACTCGCGAGCTTTCTTTGCAAGACCTTCAGCATCAAGACCCTTTAATTCTTCGATTTCAGATTTAATCTTATTCATGTGGCGCACAGCTTCAACTACGTTTCCGGTTCCGGCTTCACCTTTTGTCCTAATCATTGCCGCACCCTCATCAATTCGCCTAAGGGCCTCACCCAAATCTCTCGCGCCGCAGACAAAGGGAACTGTAAACTTACTCTTATCAATGTGATGCTCCTCGTCAGCCGGTGTTAAAACTTCGCTCTCATCAACCATGTCAACGCCAAGTGCCTCTAAAATCTGGGCTTCGACAAAGTGGCCGAGTCTTGCTTTTGCCATAACAGGAATTGTTGTGTTTCCAATAATCCCTTCAATCATAATTGGGTCTGACATCCTTGCAACACCGCCTTGTGTCCTTATGTCGGCTGGTACGCGCTCTAGAGCCATGACTGAGACGGCTCCTGCGTCCTCAGCAATTGAGGCCTGCTCAGGTGTTGTGACATCCATTATTACGCCGTGCTTCATCATGGAGGCAAACCCCTCCTTTAGTCTTGTTGTTCCTTTAGCTTCCATTTTTAATATGATTCCCTTATTTTGAGGACTCTAGAATAAAACCTATAATTCCTTTTTTATCTTTCTTACAAACTCTGCCATATCCTTTGGACTTGCCCCATCACCAATCCTTTTGACAAAGGCGCTTCCTATCACAATACCATCACAGAAAGGAGCAATAAGGGCGGCGTCTTGCGCATCAGATATTCCAAAGCCAACGCATACTGGAAGCTCACATAGCCTTGAGATTTCTTTCCTTTTCTCCTTAATGTAGTCTGTATCTATTTTCTTCCCAGATCCAGTAACTCCTGTCCGTGATATCATATAGATAAAGCCTGAAGCCGAGTCGCATATTGACTTTAAGCGAGCATCACTTGTCGTTGGGGCAATAAGGCGAATGAAATCAAGTTTATCCCCAAACTGAGCTGTCAATTCGTCAGATTCTTCAGGAGGTAAGTCCACAACAAGGACTCCGTCGATTCCAGCTGAAACGCAGTAGTTATAAAACTCCTTTGCCCCGTACTTAAATATGGGGTTGTAATACCCAAAAAGGACTATTGCAACATCATTCCCCACTTCATTTCTGATGTCAGCGGCCAGACGTATTGCCTTAAGGAGACTCATTCCGGATTTTATTGCGCGCTGACTACCCTCTTGGATTACTGGGCCGTCAGCCGTCGGGTCTGAAAATGGCACGCCAAGTTCTAAGACATCAACACCCGCCTTGCACATCCCAACTGCAATATCAAGACTTTTTTTATAATCCGGGTCTCCCGCCTCAATGAATCCTACAAGCGCCTTTTCCCCCTGGGCACCAAGCCTCCCAAATACTGAATCTATTCTGCTCATTTTTCAAAGTGTCCTAAATCTTTATCCCCTCTGCCTGAGAGATTGACAACAATAATCTTATCTTTACCCATCTTTGGCGCCTCGACTATAGCCTGGGCAATAGCATGTGCGCTTTCAAGGGCGGGGATTATTCCTTCAGTCTCACAAAGGACTTTAAAAGCATCAAGAGCTTCATTATCAGTTGCCGATTCGTAGCGCACCCGGCCCACATCTGCAAGGAATGCGTGCTCCGGTCCCACACCAGGATAATCAAGTCCTGCCGAGACTGAGTAAGCCTCTTTTATCTGCCCGTTTTTATCTTGAAGAACATAAGACTTTGAGCCGTGAAGTACGCCTACTTGGCCCCCTCTGATACTTGCCGCGTGCTCGTCAGTATCAACCCCGCGTCCTGCGGCCTCAACACCGATGAGTTCGACATCATAATCAATAAAGGGATAGAAAAGCCCGATAGCATTGCTACCTCCACCAATGCACGCTATCATAGCGTCAGGAAGCCTACCCAGCTGCTCAAGAGACTGGACGCGGACTTCGTCCCCTATTACTCTTTGAAACTCACGCACCATCAGCGGATATGGGTGAGGTCCGGCAACTGTTCCAATAACATAAAACGTATCCTCACAAGTCCCAGACCAGTAGCGCATGGCTTCGTTCATAGCGTCCTTTAATGTTCCGGTTCCAGACTCAACAGGTATAACCTCTGCACCCAGAAGCTTCATCCTTTGTACGTTTGGCGCCTGGCGTATTATGTCTTCAACTCCCATAAAGACTTTGCATTCCATTCCGAGAAGGGCGGCAGCCGTTGCCGTTGCAACACCGTGCTGGCCGGCTCCGGTTTCTGCAATTACCTTCTTTTTGCCCATGTGCCGGGCAAGAAGCGCCTGACCGATGGTATTATTTACCTTGTGCGCTCCTGTGTGGCATAAATCCTCTCGCTTAAGATATATCTTTGCTCCACCAAGCTTCTCAGTAAGCCTTTTTGCGAAATAAAGGGGTGTTGGACGTCCGACATAATCCTTTAAAAGTGCGTTAAAATCCTTTTTGAATTCATCAGAATTCCCATACTTTAAATAAGCTTCTTCAAGCTCGATTATTGCTGCCATTAGCGTCTCGCCGACATATCGCCCGCCATATTCTCCAAAATGACCTTTTGCGTCAGGTACTTTATTCATATTTTACTTCCCGAAGTGTTTTTAGAAACCCGCAGGAATCTTTTGATTTTGATATTGCAGTCCCTATTAGGGCAGCATTTGCTCCTGCTTTGGCAACGCGCGCTAAATCCTTTGCATCAGTAATCCCGCTTTCTGCGACAAGAAGGCACTCTTTTGGAACAAGGGGAGCTAGCTCCTCAAATGTCGCAAGATCGACTTTAAGAGTTTTTAAATTACGTGAATTAATCCCGATTATTTCTGCGCCCGATTCAATTGCATAACTAAGCGCCTTTTTACTATGGGCTTCAACTAGCACCTCAAGGCCTAAGGAACGCGCGAAGTAAAGCATCTCGCGGGTATTTTCACCAAGAAGGTCGGCAATCAGTAAAACAGCGTCGGCCCCAAAGCATTTTGCCTCGATTAGTTCCCACCTTTCAATCAAAAAATCTTTTCGCATAACAGGGATTTTAACAGCCTTTGAGGCTTCAAGTAAATCATTGAGACTTCCATTAAAATGAGATGGTTCAGTAAGGACTGATATTGCAGACGCCCCGCAAGACTCGTACGTGCGAGTCTTGGCGCCTGCGCCCACGTTTTCCATAGAATCAATTAGTCCAGAAGACGGGCTTGCGCGCTTTAGTTCAGCAATTATTGCAATCTCTCCCCGCGCGTTTGCAGAGTTTATCGCTAGAGTGAGGCTACGTTTTTCCTTTAAGAAACTTTCTTCCTTAGTCCTTCTTATTTCACCAAGCACATTTTCTTTCATCTTTGGGTAAATGTTATATAATCATTAAGTGCTTTTTGCGCAGCATCCGAATCTATTGACTTTTGTGCCAGGGCGATTCCTCCCTTAAAATTCTCACATAGCCCGCTTGCAAATAGTGCTACCCCCGCGTTTAGCGCGACAATATCCCTTTTTGGCCCGGTATCTTCTCCAGACAGAATATCTCTTATAATATCAGCATTCCTTTTGGCGTCTCCACCAGCCAAGTCTTCAATCTTTGCCTGCCCAAATCCAAAGAGCGAAGGGTCTATGACGTCCTTTAAGATATTTCCCCCTTCTATTAAACAAATCTCAGTTATGCCAAGAGTTGAAATCTCATCAAGGCCGCCTGCGCCATGAACAACAACGCCCCGCGTAATGCCAAGTATCTTTAAGGCCTCTGCCATTGGGACAAGGAGTTCCTTAGAATAGACTCCGAGAAGTATTCCCTCGGGGTCGGCAGGATTTGTCAGGGGACCCAGTATATTAAAGACTGTGCGCACGCTAAGTGATTTTCTTACATGCATCACATTTTTTGTCGCAGGATGATGCATTGGCGCAAACATAAACCCACAACCAGTTGTATCAATGCAGTCTGCAATCGCCTCCGGACTCAAGTCAAGCCTTGCGCCAAGTGCTTCAAGCACATCAGCACTCCCGCATTTTGAGCTTATGGCGCGATTGCCGTGCTTTGCGATATGAGCCCCGGCTCCCGTTGCAACAAACATGGATGCCGTTGAAATGTTAAATGTCCCCGAAGAATCCCCCCCCGTCCCTACGATATCAAGAAGCGGACGTTTTTTGGGTGTCACAGAAACCGCATACCTGCGCATGACTTTTGCAAAAGCCCCAATCTCCTCTGAAGTCTCACCCTTCGAGCCAAGGGCAATTAAGATACCTCCAGCCTCAGAATCATCAATCTGTCCAAGTATGAGTTGCCCCATAAGAAGCTCAGCCTCGTTTGGCGCTAAATCCTCCTTTTTCAAGAGTTTTTCAAGTATCGTCATTTCTTTGCCTCCTTTAAGAAATTTTTAATTATCTTCATCCCGTCCTCAGTCAATATGGATTCCGGATGGAACTGCACGCCATAGACAGGAAACTCTTTATGTCTTATTGCCATGATTTCATTTCCCCTAACCCCCCTTGCCGAGATGATAAGCTCACTTGGCATTGTTTTTTCGTCCGCGCTAAGGGAGTGGTAGCGTCCGCCCAAAAACGGGTTTTTTACACCTTTAAAGAGCGCCGAATCATCATGCTTAATCTCACTTGCCCGTCCGTGAACCAGTTCAGGAGCATAAGTGACAACGCCGCCGTAATGCTCAAATATCGCCTGGTGTCCAAGGCACACCCCAAGAATCGGTTTTTTACCTGCAAAAAGCCGTATTGCGGCATTGGTCGCTCCGGCATCAGCCGGTTTTCCGGGTCCAGGGGAAAGCACTATCGCGTCGCAATCCTTTGCAAGCTTAAGAAGATCCTCATCACTTATCGTCTTTTCAACAACAACAGGGTTCCCGCCGGCCTCTCCAATGTACTGGACAAGATTATAAACAAAAGAATCGATATTATCAATAACTAGAGTCTTCATGATTTGTCCTCCTTAAGCGCATTAAGAAGTACGCGCGATTTGTTTTCTGTCTCCTTGAATTCAAGCGCGGGGACACTGTCGGCAACAATCCCTGCTCCCGCTTGAGCAAATATTTTGCCCTTAGAAAATACCAGAGTCCTAATTGTTATTGCCATGTCAAGGTTGCCATTAAGGCCAATGTAACCAACACAGCCAGCATACTCACCTCGTGCCTCTGGCTCAAGCTCTGATATTATTTCCATTGCGCGAACCTTAGGGGCGCCTGACACAGTCCCTGCGGGAAATGTCGCTTTAAGGGCGCCGATTGCATCACAGTCCTTTTTTAATGTTCCTTTAACCTCACTTGACAAGTGTATTACGTGGCTAAAGTACTCTGGCTCCATGAATTTTGTCACTTCAACAGAACCATACTCACTCACACGTCCAATGTCGTTTCTACCAAGGTCAACAAGCATGATGTGTTCTGATTGCTCCTTTTTGTCTAAGGAAAGCTCACGTTCGATTTCAGAGTCATCAATCGCATTCTCACCGCGTTTTCTGGTACCTGCAATTGGGTAAGTGTAAACAGTCTTTCCTTCGACGCGCACCAGGGTCTCAGGGGAGCTTCCCACAATCTGGCGAGTCCCTAAATCAAGATAATACATATAGGGGGAGGGATTAATCGAAAGCAGTTTAAGGTATGAATAGAACGGGTCTCCCGAGTATTTTGCAACGACCCTTCTTGAGACGACGGCCTGGAAGATGTCGCCTTCCCTTATGTAATGTTTTGCCTTCCTTACAGACTCTTCAAAGTCTTCTTTGCCCCCGACGTCCTTAAACTCCCCGACGATGCATTTTTTTGGAGGGAGAGTTTCCTTTTGCAAGGCGAGACGAGCGCTATCTAGTTCGGAAAGGTCGCAGTCTTCCTTTGTTTCAAGCAGAATTGATTTGTGCTCGACATGATCAAAGATAAGGTTAAAGCGACAAAGAACAAATGAGGCGTGAGGGACACCAGTACTTCTTTTACCCTTCTCCAGTTTTACTTTCTCGGAAACGACATCATAAGCAAGGCTTCCGACAAGCCCTCCTGCAAACTGTCCTGTAATCGGTTTTTTGCATGAAAGCTCGCCCGATAATCTTTCAAGAGCAAGGAAGGTATCATTCTCTTTTATTTCTGGGATGTCCTTTGCAAGCTTTCCAGAGAGTTTTACTTTCCCGTCAGTGATATCTGCGCGAAGAAGCGGGGAGAAACCTATTATGGTAAAACGCGCCTTTTTCCCCTCCCCTCCTATAGACTGGAGGATATAAGTGTCCTTTTCCCTAACCGCAAGATATGCTTTTATAGGGTTTAGATACTCGACTTCTATACTCTTTTGGATAAATTCCATCCCATTTTAAACGCACCCCCCGCAGGCATCGCAACCTGCTTCTTTAGGTTCTTCCTTTTTTGTCTTTGGAAGACTTTTTAAGGATTCAGTAAGCTTTTCTTCAGGGAATGCAAAATCGTTAAGTTTCCCAGAGAAGTAAGCATCGTAAGCCGAAAGGTCTAGGTTACCGTGGCCTGAGCAGTTAAAGATTATAGTCTTTTCTACTCCTTCTGCCTTTGCCTTAAGTGCTTCGTCAATTGTCACCTTTATCGCGTGGCTTGTTTCAGGAGCTACGATGAATCCTTCAGTTCTTGCAAAGTCAACTGCTGCCTTAAAACAAACCAGCTGGTGTTCTGAGCGTGGTTCTATGTGCCCTGAAGCTATCAGATTTGAGACAAGGGGTGCCATTCCGTGGTATCTGAGGCCTCCGGCATGGATCCCCGGTGGAACGAACCCATGGCCAAGGGTGTACATCATAACAATAGGGGCCATTTGTGCCGTGTCGCCAAAGTCATAAGCATAACTTCCCCTTGTCATTGTGGGGCATGAGGCTGGTTCTACTCCAATGAACTTCGTTTCAGACTTACCATCTAGTTTATCCTTCATGAAAGGGAAGGCAATCCCGGCAAAGTTCGAGCCGCCTCCGCAGCAGCCGATGACAATATCGGGGTTATCTACCCCCGCCATCTTAAGCTGCTCTTTTGCCTCAAGGCCTATTATCGACTGATGGGTAAGGACGTGGTTTAGGACAGATCCTAAGGTGTAATGTGAGTCCTCGCGTCCGACAGCATCCTCGACAGCCTCACTAATCGCGATACCCAAGGTTCCAGGGGTGTCTGGGGACTCCCTTAAGATGCGTTTTCCTGTCTCAGTCAGGCTTGAGGGGGACGAGACGCACTCGGCACCCCATGTTTTCATCATGAGTTTCCGATAAGGCTTCTGGTCAAAACTGCAACGAACCATATAAACCATTATTTCAAGGTCAAACATCTTCCCTGCATAGGCAAGGGAGCTTCCCCACTGGCCGGCTCCCGTCTCAGTCGTGAGTCTCTCGGTGCCTTCCTTCATGTTATAATAAGCCTGAGGTATTGCGCTATTTGGCTTGTGGCTTCCTGCCGGGGACACACCTTCATACTTATAGAATATCTTTGCAGGCGTCCCAAGGAACTTTTCAAGCTTGCGTGCGCGGTAAAGGGGAGACGGCCTCCATGTAGTGTAAATGTCACGCACTTCATCAGGTATTGTGATATAGTGATCCATACTCATCTCCTGGCGGATTAGCTCTTTTGCAAAAAGTGGCTCAAGGTCCTTTGGCCCAAGCGGCTCACCCGTCATTGGATTGAGGGGCGGTGCAAGAGGCGTCGGCAAATCCGGCATAATGTTATACCATTTTTTTGGCATTTGGTTTTCGTCAAGCAAGTATTTTGTTTGTTCCATAGTATTCCCCATAGAGTTTTGCTATTTTTGAGAGCCATTGTATAAAAAGAAGGCAAAAGATGTGTTTTAACCTACAATATAACGGAAAATTAAGTATAATTCCGATTATTTATAAGAAAATGACTAAGATTACCATATTCCACCTATAATTTGTAAGCTTTTATTTCACATCACTTAATTTTAGCATGGAAAAATATTCACTGTATATTATAATCTCATTAATACTAGTGGCATGTCTTGCTTCACTATTTCTCTTAGTAGATTTAAGTCCAAAGCAGTCACAATCAAAGCCTCTTAATGTTTCAGAGACGCCAAAAGAAATAGAGATAGATTTCAATTCGCGCCCCTGCAATGAGACTGAGCACATAGACTCTCAAGTAGAATTTACGGGAATGGGTTGTGGCTCAGGCGGAAAACTCCCGGTTTTTGTAACTGTCACGATAAACTGCGCTGATGAGGTCGTCGGAGGAAGCGCTGTGCAAAAGGGTGATGGGATAGTCCTTTCTTATGATGTAAAAGGCCCGTGTGTGGATGAAGGTGAATGCTTGCGTTGTATGTGCGCAACAGACCTTGCATACAGATTGATGGGGTATAATAAGGACAGCGACTGGAAACTAACAATAGATAACACAAGCACCCAACTTTCAGAAATACCCGATGGCGTCGGACGTTTTATACATTCGGCTTATTGTTCATCTAAGACTCAAGAGCCCGCGGACATAACAACAGAATTCAGTGTGACGCCTTGTGACGGACTTTTATATGGCTCAGACGGATTAACAAGCGCCAAATGGGACGAGAGCGGAGACCTTATAATATATGCTACAGCAACAGTGAATTGTGCTGACAAAGTTGCAAACGGCAAGGCAGATTTTAATGGAAATTCTATAACCCTAAAATATGAAGAAGTCGGTTTATGTGTTGGAGAAGGGCTTTGCACACTTTGCATATGCCAAAGCAACCTAAGCTACACTATTTCCGGACTTAATAAAAGCAGCCCGTATACTGTCGAGCTAAATGACGAAATGTATATGCTAACAGACCTTTATGGCGGCAAGGAAAAGTCGTGCACAGTAGATAGCGACTGTATGCTTCCGATGAGTTATGCAATTAGGTCAGATTGCCCATACAGCGTTCGCTGCACTGATGGCTATTGTGACGTGTTTTGCCCATGGAGAGACCTTACACCATGTACTCCAAAGCAAAAACAAGCAACTATGTGCACAAAAGAATATAACCCAACTTGCGGTTGGTTTAATAGTTCAATAAAATGTGTGGCTTATCCTTGTGCAGAGACATTTAATAATCCATGCGAAGCATGCTCTGACCCAAAAGTCGATAGCATCACTCTAGGGCCCTGCCCTGGGACTCCAATGGATTTAGAGCCGCCCAGTCTTGTTCTTATCTGAACTCTTCTTGGGCGCAGAACGCTTTGAATCTTTCCCAGACGTTGATTTGGGGCGGTCACTTGAAGAAGACCTTTTTGAACTGCTCCTTTCTGAGGATCTTGGACGGTCACTTGAAGAAGACCTTTTTGAACTGCTCCTTGCTGAGGATCTTGGACGGTCACTTGAAGAAGACCTTTTTGAACTGCTCCTTGCTGAGGATCTTGGACGGTCACTTGAAGAAGACCTTTTTGAACTGCTCCTTTCTGAGGATCTTGGACGGT
>CAZUDQ010000009.1:32034-35803 GCA_964619365.1 uncultured archaeon | reverse complement strand
AGACCTTTTTGAACTGCTCCTTTCTGAGGATCTTGGACGGTCACTTGAAGAAGACTTTCTTGAACTACTCCTTTCTGAGGATCTTGGACGGTCACTTGAACTTGAACTGCTCCTTTCTGAGGATCTTGGACGGTCACTTGAACTTGAACTGCTCCTTTCTGAGGATCTTGGACGGTCACTTGAACTTGATCTTGAACTGCTCCTTTCTGAGGATCTTGGACGGTCACTTGAAGAAGACCTTTTTGAATAGCTACTAGATGAGGATTTGGGGCGGTCACTTGAAGAAGACCTTCTTGAACTTCCACCTCGTGAAGACCCTGAATCACCTCGTGAATTGCTCCTTTCTGAGGATCTTGGGCGGTCACTTGAAGAAGACCTTTTTGAATAGCTACTAGATGAGGATTTGGGGCGGTCACTTGAAGAAGACCTTCTTGAACTTCCACCTCGTGAAGACCCTGAATCACCTCGTGAATTGCTCCTTTCTGAGGATCTTGGGCGGTCACTTGAAGAAGACCTTTTTGAATAGCTACTAGATGAAGATCCTGAACGAGTGTCGGAGGGGGGCTTAGAGTCCCTACTCGAAGACCTTTTTGAATAGTTACTAGATGAGGATTTGGAATCACCATCCGAAGACCTTCTTGAAGTTCCACTTCGTGAAGACCCTGAATCACTACTGGATGAAGACCTCCTCGAGTAATTACCCGAAGAAGACCTCGAATTGTTGCTTGAAGAAGACCTTGAACGACCTCCAGACGAGTGCCTGGAGCCTGATCTTGAGTCTCGGCGTCCACCGCGCCTGCCGTCACGCCCGCCTTTACTGCGTTCATCACCACCTCGTGGAAGCATTTTTACAGATTCTACCTCAGGCGCGTCCTTCATTTCTATTATTTCGCCAAAGTCCTTTCTTATGCCTCGATAATTGTCGTGGTCTCTTGGCGTAAGAAGGGTTATTGCGTCACCCTCTTCTCCGGCGCGCGCAGTTCTTCCAATCCTGTGCAAATATTCTTTTGTACAGCCCGGAACATCATAGTTATAAACGTGCGTTACATTCTTTATGTCAAGACCGCGCGCCGCAACATCGGTTGCGACAAGAACATCAATCTCTTCATTCTTTAATCTCTGAAGGGAGTTTATCCTCGCATGCTGAGTCATACCTCCGTGGATTGCAGCAGCGTTTATTTTATGGCTGCGCAAGTTGCGGGCAATGTATTCGGATTCATGGCGCGTCGCGCAAAACACTATTGCAAGCTTTCCGTTCTCTTCGTTTAGGAGGTGTAAGAGCACAGAGAACTTGTCTCCTTGCTCCATTATATCATAGCATGTTTGCTTGAGTTTACTCGGGTCGACTGAATCCTTTGTTTTTATTACAACAGGATTATTCAAGTGGCGCTCCATTACCCAGTAAACATCGTCAGAGAATGTTGCCGAGAACATTGCTGCCTGAATGTCTTTTGGAGTATAACTGATAATGTCTTCGACATCTTCAATAAAACCCATTTCAAACATCTTATCGGCTTCATCAAGCACAAAGAATTTTAAGTCTGAGAAGTCTATAGTCTTTCTTCCAATGTGATCAAGCATCCTTCCCGGTGTTGCGACAATGATATTTGCCGTTTCAATATCCCGAATCTGCGGGACTATCGAAACACCACCATAAATACAAAGGGTTTTTAGGCCTAAGGGATTTCCAAAGTCTTCAAATACCGAACCTACCTGGATACAAAGTTCACGGGTGGGTGTTAAGACAAGGACTTGGATGCCTTCATCAGAATATATGTCGTTTACTATCGGGAGAACAAAGGCTATTGTTTTCCCAGATCCCGTTTCAGCTTGTCCTACTACATCTTTTTTTTCAAGCATTAGGGGTGTGCATTGTTCTTGTATGGGCATTAGTTCTTCAAAACCCAAATTTTTCACAACACGCTTTACATCTTCTGCGATGTTGAGTTCTTCAAATTTCATTTTATTTCTTATTTTACAATGATTTTATTTTTTCGCGCGCGAAGTTTACTTTTCCAAAAGAAAGAGTTATATCCACTCGCATACAAGGCTCATCGTAGCCTTTGTGTTTCGCGCTTTTTATTATCGGGTTGATAGAAAAAGCGCATCCGGCCCTATTTGAGGCTTCTATTATTTAAATGACTTAATTAGGGACAAGACACTTTTTTGCGTAAGTTTCCTCTTTAAAGGGGATTAAATCTTCTCAAACATATCCTTTTTAACACCGCAAACGGGGCATACTCAATCATTAGGTATGTTTTCAAAAGCCGGGTTTGGCTTTGCCCCGGAATCTGGGTCGTAGATATATCCGCAAACCGTGCATTATAATTATCCATATAATATATAATATATAAGGTGGGCCCGACGCAGATGTCAAAGTGGACGCCACCTTTGGCATATGACTTTGGCGGGGCTTGCCAAGACTAACTAGATAATAATTGAGGCGGGCCCGACGGGATTCGAACCCGCGACGCCCTGGTTAAAAGCCAGGTGCTCTGACCAGACTGAGCTACGGGCCCATGATTTGCCAATGTTTTAAGATTATGTGGACCGACCGGGATTTGAACCCGGGGCCTCCTGCTTGCAAAGCAGGCGATCTAACCGAGCTGATCTACCGGCCCATGATAATTGTTACGCCCTTGCGAAACGTATTTGTTAAAGGGAGTAGCAAAAGCGGCTTATTTTGATATATTAGCTATAAAAAGCAAATCCTCAAACTTTCATCTTAAGTAACAAAACTAGCTTACATTGGATGTAACTTTTAGTCGGAGTTTTTATACTCCCAATCATTAATTTACGGGGTTTGATACTACTTATTGTAAGTATCACTATTATCACTATTAGTATGTGGGTGAAAGAGCATAAAATATGGATTGTCGCAGTCTTACTGGGATTTGTGACAATAGGCGCAGCAGAGTCACTCTCGATTGCCAGGACCATACAATAGATGGTATTGACACTTCTGATACGACTGGTATCAAATCGACTAAGTTCAATACAACTATTAGAAATTGTGTCGTGACCGATTGGGACAATGGTATTGATCTAGACGTTTCTAATATGGCAGAATTTGCCCTCTCTCTTATTAATATCACTGCAAACAGCAACGAAAATTACGGTATATGGCTTTATCATTCTACCGGAGCCAATACATATTCCCATTTTGAGAACATCACAAGCAATGATAACTGCTACGGTCTTGTTGTTGAGGGTCTTTGCGTCAATAACTTCTCTAGGGTATCTGTTGCAAATAATGACAGGGGGATACTCATATGGAATGGGGCCGATAACAACGTTTTTATGAACCTGAGTGTTACCGACAATACCTTTGGTATAAGGACAAGCGGCTTTATAACAGGAAATACAATAAGCTCTTCGCTTATAGCCGACAATACGGATTATGGAATTTATCTGGATGACGGAACCGAATCAATGCTAATCTATAACAATTTGCTTAACAATACAGACAATACTTATGTATATTCGGGAATTAGCAACTATTGGAACATTTCACAGCAAAGTGGTCATAGGATATTCTCCAACGGCACAGAAATAGGTGGGAACTACTGGGCCGGTCCTAGTGGATGTGGATACAGCCAGACCTGTACAGACTCTGACGAAGACGGCTTTTGTGACTCCTCGTTACAGCTGGATGCGGATAATATAGATTACCTCCCGCTAAGTGATGACTATGTGGATTCGGATCCGCCGCTACTTGACTGGAACTGGACTGATGTCAATTCCTCGATAAACGTGGACCATACCGAGA
>CAZUDQ010000009.1:0-31934 GCA_964619365.1 uncultured archaeon | reverse complement strand
TAGGAAATCCCGCTAACACGACAGAGGCTTGGCTATATGTCGACGCCTCAGCACCCAACCTTGACTGGAACTGGACTGATGTCAATTCCTCGATAAACGTGGACCATACCGAGATCTGTGTCAACCTAAGTGAGACTGGCAACTGTACCCTTCACTTCAACGGCACAGACTATGTCAACTCAAGTGTCGCAAGTAACGTATGCTGGGCAAGAACGGGCATTACAGACGGCAATTATTCTAGTATCAACGCAACATGCGAAGACCTGGTAGGAAATCCCGCTAACACGACAGAGGCTTGGCTATATGTCGACGCCTCAGCACCGGTTTTACAATGGGATTGGAACTACAACAGGTCATCAACCTCATCAAGTGTAAATATCAGAGTCCTATCCTCTGAGGATTTGATATCTTGCGTCCTTAGCATATCTGATAGCAATCATACAATGACCAGCTTGACTTCCACGTCCTTCCATTATGCATGGGACAGAATTTCTAATGGAAAGTATTATCTGCGAGCCTACTGCAACGATATGCTTAACAATACGGGGACGACTTCTCGAGTATGGTACAAGAAAACTTCCCCACCACAACCAGATCCACCCAGTGAAGACCATTCTTATACTTGGGATGGATCAGGAGCGACCATAGGACCCGATATTAAAATTCCAGGATATCCCAGCATTGATTTTGAGGGGAACCCGGTTATCGGGGGAGAAATAGAGGTAATTGTTGAAGATTCGGATGGTTCTTTGGCCTCTGGAAGCTTAGAAGTCATAAGACCTGACGGGACAGAAGAATATCTTCCCTTAATCAATGGTATGGTGGCTCTAGACTTTGACCAGGAGGGTAAGTGGCTTTTGACATATACGGATGCAAACGGCAAAACAACCATAACCGAAATATCTGTGGGTGGAGCTCTTGACGCCGATAATAAACCTGAGGTTAAAGTCGAATTCATCCCTGAACCCGAGGAGCGTTTGCCCGAGGAAGGAATCATAGTTACACAGGCGCAGGAGAATATGGATGTGATATACGTTATAGTAGCCCTTTTTGTTGTATTATTTGTAGTCCTGGCAATTACCTTGCGTGGTGGGAAGGCTAAATGGTACCATTAAGTATCTCATTTAACTTGAATAATTAAATTTTCACTCCGCGAAATACCCTTATTGGAAATCGCTTTTATTCCCCCTCCGATTAAATTAGCATGAGCGAACAGGTCTTAAAGAGTACAGTACGCGGGATAGCTAATTTTGCAATAAACTCAGTTTCACAAATTGATGAGAAATCAATTGAATCACTCATATGCGAGATTCTTGGCGCAAAAAGGGTGTTTATCTACGGCGCAGGACGAAGCGGCCTTGCAGCTCGCGCCTTTGCAATGCGTCTTGTCCACCTTGATATCCAGGCATACGTCATCGGCGAGACAATAACTCCTTCGATTCATGAAGACGACCTCTTTATATGTATCTCCGGAAGTGGTGAGACCTCCTCAGTCCTTGACTTTGCGCGCTCTGCAAAAAAGAGCGGCGTTAAGATATTTGCAATATGCTCTTATCCCACTTCTTCTTTAAGCAAGATTGCAGACTTGACTCTTGTACTTAAAGGCAAGACAAAACTTGATATAAGCACAGAGGACTATGATAGGCGCCAGATTGAAGGTCAAAGCGTGACTCTTGCTCCAATGGGCACATTATTTGAAGACACTGCAATGCTCTTTTTTGACGGGCTTATCGCCGAACTCATCCTTAAACTCGAACGAAGCGAAAAGCACATGATGTGCCGCCACACATCTATTGAATGAGACAATGAAAATACTTTCTGTCAAGGACGGTAATCTCAAGATTTCAGGGGACGCTAGTCCCGAAGATATAAAACTCCTTCATGCCGATTTTTCCTGGATAGATATAGAACGCATGGATCCGGGGATAAGTCTTGCACTCTCAGAAAGGTTTGGCGTTGCGGACTTGGGGAAGTCAAAAGATTCAAGCGGAAGATATCTTAATATGGTTTTGCCTTACTACTCTGAAAAGTCAAAAAAAGCACTGATTGTTGCCGTATCTGACAATTTCATAATAACGCTTCACGGTGAAAAAGACACAATATGTGATGAGGCGACAGCATCTGTTAACGAGCTTATGATGGCAGGAAGCCTTAATGCGACAAGCACGCTTTACTCTGTTATCGAAGCGATAAATACTGCAAACGCTGCATACCTTCTTGACCTTCAGAAACTTGCCAGAAGCATTAAGTCAAATATAAGCAAGGGACCTGAGCGTGCGCTTTCCTTATATTCAAATTCAGAGACGGCAAAAGACGCGTTTTCACGCATTGCAATTCTCCTTCTATCACTTTCTTCAGGAGCAACAAAGATTCCAGGGATAAAAGACAACTCAAATTTTTCACAGCTTTATTCCCATGCAAGCTCTCTAGCAGATGCCGCGGCCGCATTGACAACAGAACTTGAGACGCTAAGGGATGATGCTGTTTATGGTATAGGAAAAAATGCAGCTTCCGCAAAAAGGACTGCTTATATCGGAATTGCAATTGCGCTTATCTCAATTGTGATTTGTGCATACTTGCTTTACTTGGCAGGTGCCATACCCTTTCTTTAAATAACATTGGGTTAGCCTAAAAATTCCAGGAAATAAAACCTGTGGTCTTTATCATACGGCACAAGCTCGATTGTCTCCTTAATCTTAAAGTCGCTTAGGAGATCTGCTTCAACTTTTTTAAATATCTTTGTAGGTTCAAGTGAGACATCAATACTTCTTGCCTTAAGACATAAAAGGCATGGATCTCCCTTGTTTAAGAACTCGCGCGCGTTCTTTTTTATTATGTCTACCTGGTCGGGCTGTGCGACATCTTGATATATGACATTAACGTTTCCAACAAGATACTTATAAGGATCAGGATTGCGCGCATCACCAAGAAGTGCACTCATATTAGGGCGTGAACTTGCAACGTCCAAAAGACGCCTGATAGAGGTCTCTGAATATTCAAGTGCATAGACATGCCCTCCTTCTCCCACAATATCTGAGACGTGGCTTGGAGTTGTTCCGGTTGAGGCCCCAAGATACAAAATATCGGCGCCCGGTTTTACTGGACATTCCTTAAGCCCATTTAAGATTGCTGCTGCAAGCTTGCTGCGAAACGGGTTCCACTCGCGAAGGGCGCCGTTTTGCGACTCAATTATCTTTTCGCCATAAACAGTATTTTTTGAAAATGGCGTCGTATAAATGTTTTTGCCCTTGATTGTTATTCCCGGAAACATAATTGACATCCCTTAAAACTCATCCAGTCTGGCCTGCACTTTTCCAGAGGTCTTAACCTGGCAATTTATCCATGAGATTGCGCCGCCCACTATTGCATCGATATCTGCATCGGATAATGACCCTTTAGAAGGAATTGCAAAATCGCGCTCAAGACATTTTCTGTCATCGGCACAAATACTCTTTAATGCCTTTATGACTGGGTGCTCTTCTTCAGAGGCTGGAAGTGCTTTTCCCTGCGCTAAAAATCCCCTGGTGAAGTGATAAGCCGCTTCCTTTATCTTTGGCATTCCTGATGCCTGAATAAAATCGAGGTCTTCTTCAGTAAGTGCATTGTCCATATTCCTTACAAATATTAAGCTTTGGATAATTAAAAGTAGCCCATTTCTTTTATTTTTTAATGCACATTAGCGGCGCCTGTGCATCCTTTGTTTCTTAAGCATTTTTTCTCGGGATTTTTTGGCCTCCTGACGCTCTTTCATTTCGGCTGCGCCTTGACGTACGTGCGCCGTTCTGTCCATCTTTGCCATACCCTCGACAAATTCTCCAGAGAAGTGCTCCATCTTTCCTGAGGCGCGCTCCATCCAAGAGGATCTTCTTCTCTTTTGTGTACCCATCCGCGACATTGCAGCACCTTCCGTGTATGCGCGCACGATTTCTGGACGTCCCTTGTTTAGGCGCTCATAATCCTTTATTGTAGCATGGCGTCCCTCAGCAAGCTTTACCGCAGTCTCTGTACCCATAAGGTCTGCCATTGCTTCGTTTTTGGCGTGGGCTATTTGGGATGCCATGGAGCGAGGAGCTTTCCTTACAGCCTTGTCCGCAAGCTTTTTGGCAGATTTACGGCCAATACCCTTTTGACTTGCAATAAACGGAGTTATTTCTCTTACGAGTACAGAAGGATTTTCGCGCAGATATCTCGCCATCCTTTTTTCATAGCCTGTACTTGTCGCGACATTATGTGCCGTTTCGTGGGAAAGAGTCTTAAGGGCGCTTTCTGCCGCCTTTCGTTCCATAGGATTTCCATGCTTGAGTAGGACATTTAACTGAGCAATATCCTGACCTGGAATCATTATAGTGTTTGTACCAAGGCGCGCACCAGTTCTTGGGTCGACAAAGCCTTGATGCACATTAAGCCCTTTTGTAACTGTGCCCGGGCCAGCTCCAGGTAGCCTGTCTACAGGAAGGACTCTAGTAGTATTAAGTGATTTTTTAAATGCTCCGCGTGCATCCCTTGGAGCCTGACTCATGACATTATAGACAATTGCCTGATAGACTGTTGGATAAGTATTTGGGCGTACCATTCTTTATTATTTTGTGGGGAAGGACAATAAAAATAAAATCTACTTGATGAGGGCAAATCAAAAAACAAGACTCGGGTATGCGAGTCTTGAATCATGCGAGCCTAATAATCCTCTTCGTCATCCTCGACAATGCCCTTTTTTGCGTTGTCTGATGCCATCTCCTCAGCAATAGCATTGGAGCGTTCTTCGGTTTCAGCGCTTCGTATCACATCATCAAGACGCTTTTGGGCGTCTTCAAAGGCCTTTCCTCCTCCCAGTTTTGGATTCCATGGTGAATCAACATCAAGGGAAAAGTACTTATTGAATTTACCTGTAGTTGAAATGAGCCTAGTCCTGCCCTTTTTCTTAACGACGATAAACTCCTTTTTTCTTAGTTCGCGAATGTATTCATAAGCGCGATTGCCTATTACTTTGACAACGCCCGTTTGGTATATCGGCTGTTTATACGCGATTAAGGCAAGAGTTTTGATGAGAGCCGGGGAAAGTTCAGGTTCGGGGGCAAGATAATAGACCTTTTCCCTTACTTCAGGCACGATTTCCATACGGTATTTTCCAGTCCCGATGCCGATGTGGATGCCGCCGTCTTTAGCTTCATATTCTTTTACGAGTTCAGTGATAGCTTCGCGTACCGTCCCAATAGAACCGCGACCACATACTCGTGCAAGGTCTTCGGTGCTCATCCACCTGCCCGACATGAAAAGGGCCGCCTCGATTATTTTCTTTTGTTCATCCATAATCAAGTCTTTTCTACCCCCTTTATTGTATTTATGGCGCCAAGCGCGTTTTTGCCTTGTTTCGACTTTAGCCTCTTTTTAGGGGCAGGGGAACTGAGTTTGGTATTGTTTTCAGTTCTTGGAGCAATGAGAATATCGCCGTAAGCCTCTTTCTGCTCGACTGCAAGTTTGCCTCTTGTTGCAAGGTGCAAAATAGGTATTAGATATGCAATGATGCGCTCGCGATCCCACTCGTCGCTAAGTTCTCTAAAGCGTACTGGATTGCCGCCCCTTTCAATCACAGAGCGTTTTATTTCACGATGAACATCCCTGATTACTCGCTCCATGTCCTTTTCTGAGACTGCGATTTCAATCCTTGTATCCAAAGCGCGAGTGCGGAATGAATAATCCTTGTTTTCAACCTGGGTCACAACACGTCTGAGGAAAGTTATTAATTCTGGAAGCGTGACTTTTCTTTTTGGTATTCTCCTGACAAGTAATTGGGGGTCGTCAAGCATGGAGGGTGGAAGGGGTTCGCCTGTGATATCATCAATATCCGCAACAAAGTCTTCATCAGTATCAATAAGGCTTTCTTCCCCAGTTTCAAGACTCTCTTCAAACATGAATGTCTGACCGGAAACTATGTCGCTTTTTAGTTTGAGCATAACGGAACCCACAAGAATTATTGTTCCCGGAACTTCAAAATTGACTATTTCCATGTCGCGGATGGTCTTAAGGTAGCTTTCTGTCAAGTTGCTTAAATCAATATCCCAAGGGTCAAAATCCTCCTCTGAAACTATGTCATATATTATACGCTTCCAGTAGGTTCCGCTTTGTGCGTATGCAAGGATATCCATTATTTTTTTTATCTTGATTTTATTGATTTCATATCTACGCCAACAATTTTGGATAACCCGTCTTGCATATGTACGCCCATGATTGCATCAACGTGTTTTACTGTCTCAGGATTATGACTTATCATTATGTACTGGCTCGTCCCCTGATTCTTAAGGAAGTTGACAAGACGGAGCGAATTTGGCGCGTCAAGCGGTGCATCAACTTCGTCAAGGATATAAAACGGGCTTGGGTTCACATTTTGGAGTGCCATTAAAAATGCTATTGCCGTAAGCGCTTTTTCGCCCCCCGAAAGTGAGTCTATTTTAACTCCGTCACGACCCCTTGGCCAGACTTTGATGCCAAGCCCTGAACTAAACGGATTCTTCTCATCGTCAAGGTATACGGCACCTGGCGAGCCAGGGTATAAGAGGGGCATAATCTCTTCAAAAGAGTCGCGCACCTTGTAAAACGTCTCAAAGAACGCTATTTTCTTTTTCTCTTCTATTGCGGATATGAGCTCAAGGATTTTTCCCTTTTCCCCGCGCAACTTTTCATTTCTTTCCCTGATTTCTTCATACTGGCGTTTTAGTTCCTCATACATGTCCACGGCGCGCAAGTTGACGCCATCAATTGCACCCAGTTCGCGTTCAATCGCCTTAATCCTGGATTTTAATTCCGGTAAGTCTGCCGTTTTTAGTTCTTCTGGCCCAGGTTCCGGGAATGCTTCCATACCTTCAAGCCCTTCTCTCACTTCATCAAGCCGTGCTTGTGCCCTTGCTTTTTTTATTTCAAGCTTGTTTGATTCTTCCCTTAGGCGCTCAAGAATTGCATCAAGCCCGCCTTTTTTCTCACCGAATTCTTTTACAAGAGCACCAAGTCTTTGTTGTTCGGCCATATGCTTTTGGGTCGCGCTGTTTACAATCTTGTGTTTTTCTTCAAGTGCAAGAAGGCCTTCCCCGCTTGTGGTTATCGAATCTAAATTATCCTGAATCTTTGTTTTATACTTTGATATCTGCGAGTTTGTCGAGTCGATGGACTCGTGGAGGGACTTTATCCTTTCGTTAAATGAATTTATTTCAGATTTTATCTCCGATTCCTTAGAAGCTATCTCGAATTTTTTCTCACGCAGGAGTTTTATTACAGAGTCCATTTCGTCAAGAGCATTTTTCATACCCTCAAAAGCACCCATATTCATTTTACCTTCGACTTTATCAAGGTCTTTTTGGGCTTCTTTTACTACTCCGCGGCTAATCTTTATTTTCCCATCGAATTCTTTTTTACTTTCTATTAATGAGCTTGCTTCTGTCTCTGCCAAACTGATTTCCGTCTGCAGCTCTTCTATTTTCTTTGTGAGGTTTCCTCTTCTTTCTTTTGCAAGCTCAACATTGACACTCGTGCGTCCGACAAGCTTTCGTTCAAGTATGTCAACGCTGTCTTTTAGTGTGGCAATCTCGCGCGCCATCTCATCAAGCTTCTTTTGCTTTTCTTTTACACTGGAGAATGATATTGTACTTTTACGGGCGAATCCTCCTGTCATCGCGCCGCCGCGCGCCATAAAGTCTCCGTCAAGTGTCACCATCTTGAATTTCCCGATTCCAAGCCTGCGGGCCGTGTCTATATCCTTTACGACAATCGTTTCACCAAATACAAAATCAAAGACTTTTTGATACTTTTTATCACATTTGACAAGGTCGCGAGCATAGCCTAGTACTCCATCTCCCTTTATTGCCTTTACCACAGGTCCTGAGACCTTGTTTAACGGGAGGAAAGTCGCGCGCCCTATTCTTTCTTTTCTTAGACCCTCAATGTAGAATTGGGCTGTGCTGTCGTCGTTGACAACAAGGCATTTTGCTTTGTTTCCGGCGGCAATGGCGAGGGCTTCCCTGTACTTTTCAGGGACGTCTCCAAGATCTCTTACCTGTCCGATATACCCTTTCTCCTTCTTTGACTTGACAAACTTCAAGGCTTCACTTTCACCAAGCTTTGCCTCCATTTGCTCGATTGTCTTTATTTCGGATTCTGCGCGGGCAAAATTCTGGTAAAGCACTGAAAGCTTTTCACGTCCAGAGTCTCTTTCTGCGATTAGTTTTGATATTCTTTCTGCTTCAAGACCGAGTTTTCCAAGCTCCTTCTCCTTTGAAACTAACTCCTCCTCAAATTCCTTTAAGGAAGTCTTTTTTCTAAGCGTTATTTTTCCAAGTTCATCTTCTCTGGATTTTAAGGATTCAAACTCCTTTTCTAGGATTGCAAGTGCCTGTTTTTCATCAAACAGGCTTTCAGAAAGCGCTTTTCTTTTTGAATCAAGGGCGACAAGCTCTGAATTGTTAAACTCCTTTGCCTTCTTCTCACGGACAAGCTCTTCGTTTGCAATTTCAGAGGCGATTTTTGTTATCTCTATGGAGCGTTCCTTCAAGCTTTTTTCTGACCCGGCTATCTGCTCACGAATTCCCTTTTCACTAGCTTCGTTAAGCTTCTTTTTTCCTTCAAGCTCGCCAATCTCCCCCTTTAGGAATTCTATTTCTTCTTGTTTACGCTCGATTGCGGATTTTAGGGCGCCCATCTCGCCACGTATCTGTCCGGTTTCTCCGCCTGCAGACTGGATTATCTCCTTAGTTATGTCCCCAAGTCGTGAATCAATACCATCAACTTCTTCATCAAGCCGTGCTAATTCTACTATCTTGACTTCCTTGTCCCTTACTATCTCAGCTTCTCTGACACTCACTGATTCAAGTTCGCCCTCAGCATCGCGCTTAAGCTTGTAATAATAAACCGATTTATCCTTTTTTAGGGTGTCTTGCATACCCTGGTATTTCATGGCCATCTCGCGGTCCTTTCCGATTTCATGGAGATAGCCCTTTTTCTCTGAGAGTATGAGGTCTGTGTCAGATATCCTTCTTTCAACAATGGCAAGCTCGTCAATAGACCTTTTCTTTTTATCTTCGTATCCGGAGATGCCCGAGACCTCATCAAGGAATTTTCTTCTTTCAGCAGGCTTTATCTGTACAAAGCGCATGACATCGTTTTGCATGACGATATTGTAACCGTTTTTTGGGATAGAGTGTTTTCCAAGGACATCATGTATTCCGTCACGACCAACGGTCATATTATTTAACTTGTATGTGCTTTGCCCCTTTCTATTGACTTTGCGCATGACATCCATGCTCTCTGCGTCTTTTTTGAAATGAAGAAGAACCTTAGCGTCAGGTACGCTTATCTTGCCTTTGTGGATAAGGTCTTTTGTGTTGCCTGCGCGTATGTTCCTGCTAGGGTAGCCAAGACCAAAACAGATCGCGTCAATGACATTGGACTTGCCAGAGCCGTTGGGACCCACAATCGCAGTTAATCCTTCCGGGAAGTCTAAAGATACCTTTCTACCAAAGGATTTAAAACCGACAATTTCCACCCGTCTAAGTTTCATGATTGAATTTAGCTCTAAACGCGACTAAACGTCTCTTTTGTTGGGCTCAAGAGCTGAGCATAAATTCAATGGAAGAAACTATAAAAATCCCAAGTAACAAATTTCTTACTTTGGGTTCTCTGACGGACATTTATTTTTAGAAATTATCTTCAGTCCTTGCAAGTGTCGCGCGATCAGGGTCGATTCTATTCCTGAGTACTATATTGCCATGCGGGCCTACCATTACAAAATCCCCCCCAACGCCGCTTTTAGCAAGAATTTTTTTGAATTCCGGGTATCTTTTTGCAAGGTTTATCGCAATTCCAGGGGGTTTCCCGTCCAGTTTAACTTTTAGCCCCTCTGGAAGCTCTTCCTTGGATATAACGACGCCAGCGTCTCTTCGTGAACTATCAACAATGGCAGTAATTCTTTTTTTTGTTAGCGGACTAAACTTTTCACCATTAGGACTAATTTCTCTCCCAGTATGGGTGTTCAGAATTTCACGGACCTCTGTTAAGTTTCCGGTTTCATAAGCATGCTGTAAATTTTGAATGCCCCACTCGTGCATTCTAGTCCGTTTCCCAATATTGCCTATCCGCTGTAAATGACCCGGTTTTTCTTTTATTCTGGTGTTTGAGCTTTCAATGATTACATCTATTTGCCGGTTTGTAAGTCCAAATGACGTGGCCATGTTTGTCATCCGATTGTGATCCTGAGTAAACCAGGCCTCGTTGATAAATTTGTCAATGCCCTTTTCGCGCATACCTTTGCGCTTAAGGATACGCCTTACTCGCGCTTCTCGGGATAGAGGTTTATGTGCGGGTTTGGGTGTCGTTTTATGCATCAGCTAGTATATCCGGAAAAACTATAAAAGCAAAGACATTTTTCTTAGAAAGATAAAGGGTGGGCAACAAATGTTTTTACATGAGTTATTTTTTCGCGCGCTTCTTAACTTTTCTTACATTACCAAAATCATCTATATATTTCTTTTTTGGTGTCAATCCGTTCTTAGTCGGGCTAGCAGCAAATTTATAAAATTTATTCTGGTTAGACTTTTCAATATTTCTAGCCATTCCTATTCCGGTAACTCCACCTACAATTGACCCAACAGCTGCTCCCAACAGAGGTGTTGGATTTTGTATTGAAGGAGTGTTTACCATGCGGTCGCTTGCAACATAATAACCTGTGCCAGCACCCGCAGCTAGACCATATCCATAATACCTAAACCTACGCAACCCATCACTCCTAAATGTCATTCTTTTTGCAAGCTTTTTTACCCCCTCATCTGAAAATTTTGTAGGGTCTATAGAACGAAGCTCTCTATTCGCTATAATGATATTATTTCCTTTTTTTGCAACTTCGGCAATTCTGTTACGGTTAGCTTCTCGCAGCAAAAGACCCTTTTCAGCATATATTTTGTTGATGTTTCCAGTTCTGATTCCTGAAGCAGTCTTGCGCATGCCTGCCTTTCTTGCAGCTTTTGCAGCAGCTTTATAATCACGGGAGTTAAGGGCTTTTGAAAAATCTCTTAAATTTCTCGTCTTTTTATGTGTTAACGGGGTTTTATTGACTCGTGGCATTTTAGCTTCAGCTAAACTTAATCGATAAAGTATAAAAATCTTACTTTAGCCTTTTTACTCTTTCTTCGCACTCAGCGTAGAGCTTTTTGCCGATGGGTTCTCCATCATAGAAATCAACCTTTACCGCAATTGCAATCTTTGCGGCAATTGTTCTTGCAATCTTTCCCTTAAGTGACTTTGGCGCCTGTGCGACAAGCGGATGAATGTATAAGACCCCATACTTTGGAGGGTCCCTTTTTGTCTTAAGGAAGCGAAACATTGCTTTTTGCGCGCCTAAAACCTGAATTGTTGATGCGGGGAGTCCTGCAAGCTTCTTTAGGCTTCCTGCCTCTTCAAGAAGAAGTGCGCCAACATAAGGCGTTGCCATCTCTGAAAGGTTTGGCGTCATTTTTACCATGGACGCCTCTATCCATGTTTTAAGGGACGCGGCTCCCTTAATTGTCTTAAGATTTAGTTTTGCAAAGTCTTTCATTGCAGATACAGCTTCCTTATCAACAGGAGCACCAATAGAGCTTTCTGCCATACTAGGGATGATTCGTGCATACTTCTTTTCAGTAAGCACTTTTTCAAGGGCTTCTTTTGTCATTGAGTCGCGCGCTCCAAGCTCTGAGACTACTCTAGCATATTCTTCGTTATCACGCAGGGTGCCTGAAAGCTCAGGGAAATGCATGGAATACCATTCGCGCAAAAGCTCAGACTGGGTGTTGCCTTCTTCTTCGGCAAGTTTTGCCGCGCGCACTGCTCCTGCAACCTGCTTGTCAAGCCCAAAGCCTTCTGAAACTCCTTTTTTTGCCATGGCAGATGATACTCTGGATAAGAATTTCGGAAGTTCAAATGATTTGCAAAAATCAGTCTCTTCAGCCATCTTGGCAAGGTCAACGCGCCCTTTTCCGACAACTGCGTCAGGATATTTACGTAAAAGCTCGCGCTCCTCGGCACACTCCGTGCGCATCTTTGCTGCAGTTACATTCTCATTTTTTGAGAACGGACGCGAATCGATGAGTTCTCCGTCCTGGAGCACAAGTACGCCAATTGGCGTCTTTATAATCTCGGTTTTCATATTGTTCAGCTCTATTTTTCAGTTTGAAAAGCAAAAAGCAAAAAAGAGCTTTTAACCGCTTAAATCAAAATAAACAGGTTAAAATGTTAAGTCCCGAACTCTGGCAATTGCTTCTAAATATCATAATAATAGTCCTAGTAATCGTCTTAGCATTAGTGATAGTTGGGATCCTGGCAGTAATAGTCTTTTGGCGGACAGGTAAAATGACTATTCCAAGGATAATGTTATTTGCATTAGGTATTCTAGAAAAGCCGGCAAAATCTATATTTAAATTCTTTAAACAAAATCCCCTTAAAGTCGAATACCTGGCGATATCAATAAAGAATAACTTATATCGGCCAGCATACGCTCAAGTACCATACAAGGACCGTGCGATATTCATACCACAATGTTTAAGGAGTCCAGAGTGCCCTGCCAGACTTTCGCCAGAAGGAATCCAATGTATAAACTGTGGAAGATGTGGTCTTGGAGAAGTAAAGAAATTTGCAGAGGATCTTGGATGCAAAGTTTTTATAGCCCCAGGAAGCTCCCTAATCGGGCGTATGATAAAAAAATATAAACCAAAAGCAGTTGTTGGAGTTGGCTGTGTTATGGAGGTCCGAGAAGGACTTGACCTAGTTGGAGATCTTGGAATACCAGTTCAGGGTGTCCTTCTTGATCGTTCAGGGTGTGTGGACACACGTGTGAACGTGGGGAGATTAATGGAAGTAATAGCTCTTGACCCCACTAAGACTGGCATTTCAGCGTCTATCCATGAGACAATACGTTCAACAAAAGAGGGTATCCAAAGTAAGTGGGCGCAAGACGAATGTCCAAAATCAACAAATCTTAAAAAGAAATGACATTTGGAATATCTATCCTATTGGAGGTATTCCTGATACTTCTTGCTTTTTTACTATTCTTATTTGTGTTAGGTCTTCTTTTGATACTATTGTTTTATAAAAAAAATGTGTTGTTTATGCCTCGCATGACTCTTTTTTGGATGACGTTTTTAAAATCCCCCCTTAACTATATTTTTTCAAAGAAGAAGGATTATCTTGAATATAGCAGGATTTGGTCCTTAATGGCAGTTAGAACGCAACTAGAAAACTATTCAAAAGTCCCATATTCTGATCGTGCATTATTTTTACCTCAATGTCTAAGGTCGCCAGAATGCCCGGCACCAGTATCTCCAGAAGGTGTTAAATGTGTTGGATGTGGACGTTGTGGGATTGGCGAGATTGATAAGTTCGCAAAGAAACTGGGCATAAAATTATTTATCGCGCCCGGGAGCACATACACAAGACGCATGATAAAAAAATACAAACCAAAGGGCGCTATAGGTGTTGCTTGCCCAATTGAGTTAAGGGAATGGATTGAGTCTGTTTCAAATAAGGGCATTGCTATAACTGGGGTTCTTTTAACACATGATGGCTGTGTTGATACTCGTGTTAATGTAAAAGAGGTTTTAGAAGCTATGACAATAACAGAAAATCTAAAAGTTCCAGAAAAAATTCAAAAAGAGATAGACAATATTGCCCCAAAAATATCCTCTAAATGGTCAAGAAAACGTATCTGTGACGCATCAGGAATTTAATGCAAACCAAGCTTTTAGATAAATTCACAAATCTCGTCTGACCATATAATCAGCCGCTTCAAGCAGAATATCTTTTGCCTTTGAATCCAGGGATATATTGTCGATTGCGTGCTTGCCCTTTTCCATTTCAGAAATTGCGCGCTTTCGTGCCATTTCAATCGAATCGTACTTGTTTAAAAGCGATATTGCATCACGGATTTCTTCCTGAGTGTTCTTTACCTTGTCAAGAACTTCAATGAGCCAGGTTTTTTCTTCAGCTGTGCATTTTGAAAGAGTGTCAATTACCATAAGTGTGCGCTTGCCTTCGTTGATATCGCCTCCGATTTCCTTGCCATATTTTTCAAGGTCTGCTGAGACGTTAAGGACGTCGTCCCATATCTGGAAGCCGATACCGATTCCCATACCGAATTTCTCAAGGGCCTCAAGTTCGTCCTCACTTGCACCAGCAATGATTCCTCCCACAACACAGCTTGTTGCCATGAGGGCGCCAGTCTTACCCTTAATCATAGTAAAATAATCTTCCTCAGTAATGTCCCAGACCTTATGCTCTGCCCAGCCTATGTCAAGACTCTGGCCTTCAGCGACTTGGGTGACGCCATAAACTGTTTTTTTAGTAAGCAAGTCCGCTTTATCCTTTGGAACCTTACTTGCAGCGTCTGCGAGCGCTTCGTTTGCAATGCAGAAAAGACCGTCCCCACAATTTATTGCAGTCCCAAGACCATAGATGTGATGAAGACAAGGCTTGCCGCGCCTAAGCTCACTTTTATCGGCAATATCATCGTGGATGAGTGTGAAGTTATGGGTCATCTCGATTGATGCGGCAATAGTTATGGCATCTTCTTTTTTGCCGCCACAAGCTTCACATGAAAGCATTACAAGAGCGGGGCGCAGGCGTTTTCCACCACGGGAAAAAAGGTCGCGCAAAGGAGCATATAATTCCTCAGGCTTGCGATTTGTGTACTTTGATATCTCGTCCTCAGCGAGGTTTGCATAAGGCCTTAACTCTTCTTTAAGATTGATTTTTGTTCCCATAATTAAGTTCTCCAAAAACAACTGGGATATTAATTATTCGAACTTAAAAAATAGCGCAATAGGAAATAACATGATATCAGTCATAGATTATGGGGCAGGAAACCTAAGGAGTATGGCAAATGCATTAAGGCTCATTGGGGCAGATATTTCTATTGAAAAGAGTCTGTCTAAGGACGCATCGGCAATAATCCTTCCAGGGGTTGGAAACTTTGGGGACTGCTTATCAAAGCTTGATTCAGAGCGCCAGAGGATAATTGATGCCATTGATTCTGGAACGCCGTTCCTAGGTGTCTGCGTGGGACTTCAGGCACTTCTAGAGGGTAGCACTGAAGCAAAGGACGCAAAAGGATTTGGGTTCTTTAAGGGAGATTGCCTGAAGTTTGACGTCAAAAAAGTCCCAGGTGGTAAAGTCCCTCACATGGGATGGAACTCGGTTTCTGAGTTAAAAAGCCCGCTTTTTGAAGGAATAAAAGAAAATGAAGACTTCTACTTTGTGCACTCTTATTATGCACCACTCATGCCCGAGACAATAGCAGTTTGTGAGTATGGGATGCCTTTTAGCGCAGCACTGGAAAAAAAGAATGTATACGCCACACAGTTCCACCCAGAACGAAGCGGAGCTGCGGGCCTAAAAATCCTTGAGAACTTTCTCAAGCTCTCAAAAAAATAATCTAAACGCCGTAAGCGCTCATCATAGCCGGACCCATAATTGCCATGCTAACTAGCATAGATATGACTCCGACAATTATCGTCGAGATTACTAGCGCTGCAAAAGCGCTCCAGCCATTTACCTTATTTGCTGCCTGTATTGCCCTTACTTCGCATATTAGCTCCCAGAGTGCTATTCCAATAACTACTAGCATAGCCATCATGGCAATCGGCGAAACAAAGATTGCAAGCAGGCCGACTATAATAAATATCGGAAGTATCAGGTACATGCTAAAGCTAAAGCTCACATAAGCCAAAAGCCCAGCAGTCCTCTCAAAATCACCTGCACCACTGGATATGGATTTAGTAAGGTTTGCAATAATCCAACTGTTTACTATGAATAAAACAATTCCTAGTATTATCTGCGCTGCAAGTATCGGAAGCGAACTAAACATCATCATTGTCCCTGCATTAGAAGGCATGTTTACACCAGGCATGTTTGCAATACTTGAAAACACAGCACCCATTATAACTGCCAAAACAGCCATCATGACAATAGTTGCAATCACTACAAGCACTACGCCCTGGCCTAGGCTTGCTTTGTCTTTAAGTTTATCTAATGTCGCTTTGGTGTCTGTGATGACTCCAAAAGTCGAACCGAAATCAATATCCATTTTAAAATTACTTAGGAGTATTAGTCAAGAAGAAATAAAAATTCGAAAATAATAAAAAGAAAAAAAGTTCTAAGGTTTCCCTTAGAACATTGTTGGTATGCCACTACTCAGACCTGCAAAAGTTAGTCCGATTGCAGCAAACACAAGCACAAGGATTATCGCAATAATCGCCATGATTATCGCAAACGCAATATATGCTAGGAAATATCCCGCGATTCCTGCGCCAAGTGAGGTGTTATTTGCAGTTGCAACGGCTTGACCGCCGACCCAAAGGCTCCAGAAGAAAAACACTACTCCAAGAACAATTGCTATTATGCCAGCACTCATTGCACCCTGTACGGCTCCTGCCACACTACTTGCACCTGAGATTCCTGCAAATATAAGCAAGGTCATAAGCACAGATGAGATGAAGGCTAAAATATAGGCATAGCCCATAAAACCCATGGTCGTATCTGGATCTGCGCTTCCGTTACCAATGGCGGTTGCAATCTTTGATGCAAGCCATCCGATCACTATAACTGAGAACAACAACGCAAGAACTATATTGACAATAGAACTTACAACAACTGCAACTATATTTACGTACATGCCCGCAGGCGATGCCATAGTAACTGCAGTCGTTATAATGGTTGAGAGGATAACAAGAATAGCTGCTATCATCAAACCATCCTTCATTGTTGTTTCAGCCTTAATTTTCTCGAAAGTCTCTTTTGGCTTAAAGAGGCACGAGACCAAAGCTCCGAATTGAAGGCTCATTTTTGGTTGGTTTAAAAGATTCCTAGTTTGGAACCTTTACTCTTTACGTTTCCCCAAATAAAAGCTTAAAATGCCTTCAGGCAAGCTTATTCTACATTTTTATTACTCTATAGTATAATTAGAATACCCAACAGCCGTATTTTAGGCTAAACTTAAAAACCAACCAAAATGGTGAAAGCTAGTAAAAAAACAATCCTTCCTAGCGAAGAGCATGTAGAGGGAATCTACATGAAAGGAGCTGGAGTGATTGACAAGGCGACTAAGTCCGAGACCGGAAAAGCAATTGGCGGATGGCTATTTGTCATCGGCTTTGTAATTGCAATAATTGCAGGTCTTTGGGCTGGAATTGCAGCAACGGGTTCAGCAGGCGCAATGGATGCGAGTACAGCTGGACTTTTAACTGCAGTTCTTGTGATAATAGGTCTTATTGTAGGCCTAGTGAATATACAGACAGACGAAGCAACAACCTTCCTTATAGGCGCGATTGCAATATGTGTGGCAGGAGCTGCAATGACCTCAGCGGGCATTAGCTGGAGTACAATGGCAACTGCGGCAAGCGGTCTTGGCGTTTTGGAAGTATCAATAAATGTTGTAGCAGCATTCCTTGGCGGTCTAATGCAGATGGTCAGTTATTTTGTTGCACCAGCAGCACTTATCGTCGGTCTAAAAGTAGTTTATAAGTCAGCAAGGAAGGCTTAAGCCTTCCTTTCTTTTTTTATTTTTTCTTATTCACAAGCCCTGTCTTCTTTCTCGGGAATTTCCTTCAAGGAACTTATACACGCTTTGGTGTTGTGCGCCGGATAATATCATGTTTATACCCTTTCTAGTAGTCTCGACATCTTCTTCAAGCCCTATGATTGATACTGTTTTTCCGTATACTGAAATTCTTGTTGAAGTAAGTCCCTCAATTACTCTTCGTGCTTTGCCGCCTTCCCCAATTATTCTCGACTTCATGCGAAGGAGTGCCGCATCTTTTCGCCCCAGTATGGAATAAAGATCTATTATATCAAGAACCAGCCCTTCCTTTAGAAGTGTTATTGCGATTTTTGGGTTAAACCCTCGTCCAATGGCCTTTACAATAGAACTTGCTTGCCACTCGGCAAGTCCATCTTCATCAGGTGATTCTATTGTCACGCCACCGTCTTTTGTTACATCAAGCTTGACCTTGCATCGGTCACCAATCATGGCCTTAGTCTTTCCTCCCTTGCCTATGAGTGCTCCGACCCGGTCTTCTGGTATCTTTATGAATTCTCCCATTTTACTCCTCACTAGTTCTTGTTTTTTGTTCGAAAGTGATACGTTTTATTTCTTCTTCTGCGTCGCAGGAAACTCCCTTTCTCTTAAAGAACGCACAAACGTTTCTAATGTCTCGCTCTAGAAATGATTCTGCCATCGGATGGCTTTTTAGAACTCCTTGTCCAAAGTCTATTAACCATGGTGCCCCGTCTTTTACAAGAATGTTGTATTCTGAAAGGTCAGCGTGAACAAAACCCGCCTTCCACATAGCAGATAGTTCTTCAATTACTGTTTCAAACATTGAGTGCGGGTCATCTAACTCTACATGCTTTAGTTTGGGGCAGGCTACGGTATCTTTCCCGACAAATTCCATCACAATGACATTTTTTTCAAAGGAAATTGCTTCAGGCGAAAGTACGCCTTTTATCGTTGCAGCTTTCTTTAAGTTTGAGAACTCCTTTCTTGTCCAGCAGCCAAGAAGCGCGCTTGGAGTCTTTTTGACCTTCTTAAATCGTTCGTCCCCTATTATGTAACTAAGGACTGTAGGATTCTTAAAGTAGCTGGCCGATGCCATCCTGTAGATTTTTATTGCAATATCCTCTCCACCACATTCACCGCGGAACACATCAGCTTCCTTTCCAGTAGCAATTGGGCAGATAATTCGGTCTATCGCACCTTCGCTTCCTAGCTTGCCAACAGCGTCAAGTGTTGCTTTTGAAAATACTCCACCTTCAGTCTTTTGTGCAGAGAGTTCCTTTTTTACAGTTTCTGCTCGCCTGGTTTTTTTCTCAAGTGAAAATCTTTTGTCAAAAACAGGGCTATCCCCATCATCCTCATCTTCAAAATCACCCTCAGAGTAGTCTTCGAAATCTTCTTCCATGTCTTGCCCCGTATTTTATAACTTGGGAAGTCAAAAATAGCAGTTTTAAGTTTAAGACTAAAATGCAGGCATTAAAAGACATCATAGCAGCCGAAATCTCTTCTTTTACAGGAGACGTTCCTGCCACGATGATAAAAGACGTACCCCCTGAAATAAAGGGGGATTTTTCATTTCCCTGTTTTGCCACAGCAAAAAAAGAAGGCAAAAACCCACAGGAGTATGCAGAGGATTTAGCATCAAAAGTGCAGGGCGGCACAATCGAGAAGGCAGAAGCAAACGGCGGCTTTCTTAATATAACTCTTGACGCCAAAAAGATATTTGGTCCGGTGTGGAAAGAGTTTAGCGCTTCACCAACAGATTTTGGCAGGGGAAAATCAAAAGAAAAGATACTTCTTGAGCATACGAGCGCAAATCCAAACGCTCCGCTTCACGTAGGCCACATAAGAAACTCGATAATCGGGGACTCCATGGTTCGCATATTGCGTTTTGCAGGGTATGATACCGAGGCGCAGTTCCTTATAAACGACATGGGAGGTCAGCTTGCAATACTTGCCTGCCAGCTAAAAGACATATACGAGAACTACTCAGAATCACAAACAGAAAAATCAGGCAAAAAGCCCGACGCGTGGCTCGGTGAGCAGTACATTGCCGCAAACAAGAATGTTGACGCAGATGAAGCGGCATCCCTCCAAAAGAGATATGAAGCCGGCGACAAAGACATACGTGCAATTTTTGATTTCATGGTAAAAACCTCCAAAAAAGGCGTCACAGAGACCTTTTCTGAGTATAACATCGCAATAGATTCATGGGTTCGCGAAAGCGACTTTGTCTTTTCAGGCGCAGTCGATGAGATAATAAAAAGGCTAAAAGAGACAAAGTATTGGTTTGAAAAAGAGGGTGTATGCGCCCTTGACCTCGAAGAATTTGGCATCAAAAAGGAGCTAGTCCTCCTTAGGAGCGACGGGACAACACTTTACACCACGCGTGATGTTGCCTATCATGAATGGAAACTAAAACAGGGCCGTGATTGCATAAATGTGATTGCAAACGAACAGACCCTCCAGCAAGAGCAGATGCGTGCAGCCTTAAAGATCTTGGGAGAAAAGGATATGGACAAAAGGGTCAGACATTTATCCTATGAACTTGTGAGTGTTCCTGGCATGAAAATGAGCTCAAGAACAGGTGAATTCATCTCAGCAGACGAGCTTTTAGCCGAAGGGATTTCCCGAGCGAAAAAAGAGATTTCTAAGCGCAATATGGATATCCCAAAAGAGGAAACAGAAAAAATCGCAAAAGCGGTTGCAACTGGTGCAATACGCTTTAATATGGTCAAAATCACCCCCCTTAAACCAATTGAGTTTAGGTGGGAAGATGCGCTCACATTTGACGGTGAAAGTGCGCCATACATGCAATACTCACACGCAAGGGCGTGTCGTATACTTGAAAGAGCCGGAGTAACAAGCCCTCCAGCAGGCATCGACTTTTCCAAAGTTCCTTCTCTTAAGGATGAAGAACGTGAGCTTCTTTTATGGTTCATTAGATTTGGCGAAGTAATCGAAGAGTCGGCATCAGCCCTTAAACCGAATTTGGTCGCAAACTACCTTATTGCTCTTGCAGAACGTTTCAACCGTTTCTATTTCAAGTGCCCGGTTCTTGATGCAGAAGAAGAGACTAAAAACCTGCGCCTTGCAATAGTCTTTACCTTCAAGACGATAATTGCAAGCGGTCTTGAAACACTAGGCATTGAGGCCTTAGAGCGTATGTGAATGACTCTTAGATGCCCTGAATGCGGAAGTAAACGGCTTATCCACGAACATATGACTGGGGCCATGGCTGTTGGCTCGACAGATGAGCGCTATTTATGCAAGGACTGCGGATACCGCGGTGCATTTATTCTTGACGATGCAACAGACTCAAAGGAGCCCCCTGTTGATAGTTCCCGAGCTTGGTTTAAGACAGGAACCGCAGGAATAATCGGCGCACTTATTGCCTTTGGAGTAGTCACACTTCTTGGCATTGGAATAATAATACAGATAATTGCGATTATAGTCGGGGCGTTGTGTGGTGTCAGCATAGAACGGCTTTTTTCAGATGAGGGGGAGTCGACAGAAGAGGTGGTTGACGAAGACTTAAAAGAGATAAAAGAGGAAATAAAAGCAGAGAATAAAGCCGGTAAATCGCTAAAAGAGCCCTAAGAAAAGAAGGGAGAAAAGACATAAAACTCCCATAATTATTAAGAACTTCCAGAATTTAACCCGTTCTGCAACCCTCATAAGAATCCCGATTGTAAGGAGCCCGAAGATAAATGCAAAAAGCGCCCCGATAAGTGCATTGGCATCAGTTACAAATTCATCACCCTTGACAATCCCGAGTCCGATTTCAGCCGCAAGAATCGCAAAGATGCTCATCATAAATGAGATTCTAAGGGCCGATTTTGAGTCAAATTTAAGGAATAAGAGGGATGAAGTTGTTGTTCCCGAGCGGCTTATCCCCGGAAGCGCAGCAAATCCCTGAACAATACCCGTTATCACCATGTCCTTTAGTTTTATATCCTTTTCGTCCCTATGGGCAGGCTTTGCCTTTCGCTGCAAAAGACCGCTAACAATTAACATGACGCCGATGAATGCTATTATGAGTTCGCCGGCTGCCGCCAAAAAGATGTCTGAAAAAAGTAGGTAAAGTGGTCCCCCGATAAGGCCTGTTAAAACTGTTGCAACAATAAGTATCTGAAGAAGTTTTCTTTCTTTTTCTGTGAATATGCCGACAAGTTCTCGTCTGAAATAGACTGCAGCCGAGCATAGCGTCCCGATATGAAGCCAGATTGCAATTGATGCGGCGTAAGCAACATCCATTCCCATCGCCGTTGCGGCAAGAGTGTTCATCCCCTGGGAACTGACAGGCAGCCATTCAAGCACACCCTGAATGATTCCAAGAATTATGTATTCTATCATATTACTGTTTATCTTTGTGGTAAAGTTCGATTATATCTATTATATTTTCTTTAGCATTCCACACATAACAAAGCCTGAATGGGGCGACTCTTAGTTCTCTTGTGCCTTTTCTTCCGTATCTCATAGGTTTTCCGATTTCCGGATTAGCTATTATTTTAACTAGTTGTTTTTTTACCTTATCCTTTGTCGCATGATCCCTTAACTTGGAAACCTGCTCTTTGAACTTAGGTTCGTAAGTAACCTCTACCATCCTTTAATCTCTTCAAGGAACTCTTCTCCGCTCTGTCTGATGACTTTACCCTTTTCACGTCGTAAGAACGCTTCTTCAACCCTAGTTGCAAAAGCGATATCATCCCTTAGACTTTCTGATAATTCCTTTGCGGGCTTAAATACAAAATTCTTTCCTTCCTTTAGAAGAAGTATTTTTTCTCCAGGAAATAAATCTTTTCTCATCTCATGGGGAATCACGATTTGCCCCTTGGTGCTCATAGTTGTAAATGCCATATCCATTTTAATTCGGTAAGATTTGTCTTACAGTTAATAAAAATACCTTAAGAAAGTTCATTAAGCGCAGCTTTTCGCATTACTTCAACAGGGGGGTCATAACCCCAAATTCTTTGTGACTCTGCGCCCTGCAGAACCAGCATTTCAAGGCCGTTAATGCACATTGCGCCAGCTGTTTTTGCGTCCCTAAGGAGCTTTGTTTCAAGGGGATTATAAACAATGTCCATAACGATTATGTCCTTTGGTATCTTGCAGGTCAGGGGAGATTCCAAGATTTTTGGCGTCATGCCGACTGAAGTAGTATTCACCAGTATGTCAATTCCGTCTAAGCTTTGCTCTTTTTGCACCGTTGCGCCCGCCCCAAGCTTCTCCTTTAAATCCTTAGAAAGCGCTTCAGCCTTATCTTTTGTACGGTTCCAGAGGGATATCTCCATACCTTCAAGTGCGCAGCCAAAAACAACGGCGCGCGCAGCACCCCCCGCACCAAGTACAAGAACACACTTCCCCTTAAGCGCGTTTTCCTTGCTTTTCAGGGCATCAATAGCCCCTGTTATATCCGTATTATACCCAATACTCGTTGCCTCATCTTTGAAATCAACGCAGTTTACAGCCCCGATGAGCTCTGCTGCCATGTCCTTTGAATCAAGAAGCTCCATTATGGCAAGTTTGTAAGGGATTGTCACGTTTATCCCAGAATAATCATCCTTTAGTTTTTCGTATTCTTTTGCGAGGTCTTTTACCTCAATTTTTTCATACACCGCATCAACACCCATTTCCTTAAACGCGGCATTGTGCATAACTGGAGAAAGTGAGTGTCCTATGGGATTTCCGATGACAGCGTATTTTTTCATGTTCTTATAAGCAGCTAAATATTTAACAGGCAACTTAAGCAGTTTCTAAATAAAAATTATTTTGCAAGCATCCCCTTTCCAGCAGGAATCCAGCGTTGTATTTCGCCTAAAATAACCTTTTTTATCTTTTGCCCGTCTTCCTTATTTGTCTCACGGAGTATTCTTGCTTTTGCCTCTTTTGCAACAAGCCCCGATTTCATAGTCCCCGGGATTACATTGGCATAATGCTTTGCTTCTTTTGCAACGGCAGTCTCCGGTCCCCCTATTGATATGGCGTAATCAGTCACCCTGAAGCCAAGGGCGATTTTTAGTGGAGTGTTCTTGAACCACTCGCGCTCGCCGCGCACGACAAATGCTCCCTTTGTAAGGTATTCGCCGGATTTTGGAGTCTTTGATACTTGATCCGGGCGTACACAATAAACATCCGCCGCACCCCAACCAGCACCCCACGCAGAAGAATAGCTTGCAGCACCTTCGGCAGCTTCGCGTTTAGTTGATTTAGGAATCTCTTTTCCTTCAGGATTTTTAACAACAAAGAACGGTGCCCCGTGAACTGTTGAGTGGAAGATAAGGTCTTTTTCATCTGTGTGTTTTTTTATCAGTATTTCGTTTGTTGTGGCATCACGTCCGCCAATGCACAGGAATCCGTTACTTGACTTAAACCAGCGGAACTTTTCATACCACTCAGGAACATGCCGCGCTGTTGGGTTTTCAGGAAGCTTTTGTTCTACTTTGTCTTTCCTGCGTTTTGCAACTCCAAGCTCCCGTCTACTTTCAATAAGAGCCCCGCTTGACCCTTCTATTTTTGATTTTGCTTTCTTATATTTTAAGTAGCGCTCCTCGGCATTGTCTGAAACAGTTTTGTCAATACATATTGGAACACCTTCATATTCAAATATCCTGTCGGCACCCGATATTATCCTAAGGCCTATTGAATTTATGTATTCGGCCCAGTTTGAGCCTTTTAATTTTGCCTCGTGGCATGCCAGTATCAGCTTGTTGATTTCAGCGTAATTTGTGAATATGAAATCACCTTCCGCCTTAAACTTAAGTGCGGCAGAGTTCATTTCATCTATCTGCCTTTCTTGTTTTGCGATTATCCGCTCAAAGCGCCCAATCTCCTTTTCATAATCTTTTTTTGAGTCGGCCTTTATCCCTTCGTTTCTTATCTTTGTGAAATGCTCGTCAATTGCAGAATTAAAGTCGGGATAAGGTTCTTGGCTGTATTTTTTGTAAAGTTCTAATGGAAATGGCACTGCCGAGACAATGACGCTTCCGTCCTTTACTATGCGCGCGTCAACTTTTGCATGAAGCATCTCTTCTACGGCAGTATATGCCTGCTCCCCGGATTCCTTATTTGGGATGTCATCCTCATCTGCGTCACAACGCAAAAGGACTTCTTCTCCATATTCCCCCCCAAGTCCTATTCCCCCTGAAAGTGAGCGGCCTATTTCCTTTTTTTCTGCAAGGATACGGATGAACTCATGCTCGCTTATATCCTTAATGTTGTGTGTTCCTGGTGGGTATAAGTAGGGAATCCCAACAGTAAGTGTCCTGTCTTTCCATTCCTGTCCTTCGAGAAGTGCGATGATTACGCCTTCCTTGTCTGTGACAATGAGGTTTCCGCGTGAAAATAGCTCTATAATAAGTTTCCCCCGTTCTCCAAGGTCGAATTCAACTATCCTGTCAAACTCATGCTGGGATACTGAGTCGATGATAGCGCCCCCCAGAGTCTTCCTTAGAACCATTGTAAGCGCCGAAGGCGTGTCAGGGCTATTGTGTTCGAATTTAGTCAGGCAGAAATAGTTGGGCGCAATTATGAGTTCACCTTTTCCTTCACCCCCTAAGATGCGAAGCGTAAGTTTTATTTCCCGTTCCCCTATCTCATAAACCTTATCGATCCTTGCCCCTGCAAGGCGCGAGCCGAGTTCACTACAAAGAAAACTGATATCAAGGCTAGATAAATACTCCTTCATTGCCTATTTTGAAGGCTCGCGAATAAGAAGGAAGAATAAAAATAGGGATAAAAACAAGAATAAAAAGAAAATAAGAAAGAAGAATAAAAGAAGGAAAAACTAAATCGCCGCTGCAAGACGATTAAGTCCAAGATTGGACTCAAGCTCACGGCAGCGATTTCTGATTGTGACGCAGGTGACTCCTGATAATTCAGAGATACCTTTATGGTCTATTATCTCATCCTCCATTTCACCAGCTACACACAAGCTTGCTGCTGCAACGCCCGCAGGACCTTTTCCGGATACTGCAGTTGCAACACGAGGATCAATAAGCATACTTTCGGCACGATCAAGAACCGTTTTAGGTAAACGAAGCTCGACAGCAAATTTCTCAATATATTCTTTTGCGTTTGTCGAAGGTATGTGTAATTGCATCTTTTTGATGAGGTAGCGATATACCTTATTTATCGAGCGGTAGTCTATTCTAAGGGTATCACAGATTTTATGGAGTGTTAAAGGTACCATATTCATTCTGCAGGAAACATAAAGAAGGGCGGTTATAACCTTATCATCCTGTTTGTATTTGGTATAGCCTTTTCTCACAGCTTCGTTGTATTTCCCATCAGCTTCATGCATGATGTCATCATCAAGGTCAAGGAGAGTTGCTTGTCTGAAAATCTCCTTATCAACCGAGAGTACGGCAGCTTCTGGAGCGCCGACGCCTATTCTTATGCTGTATTCGGAATCCATTTTGGCTTTTATTTTTTTATGCGAGTATTGTCTTCCCCAAGCACTCATTCCCACATTTTGTCACAACAACGCCAAACGGGCTTTTAACAGGACCGATTATGTCAACGAGTTTGCCAATCTCTGTTTCGTCATCAAGGTAAACCTTACTGCCTTCTTTGGGCACGCTTGATAAACGGACGATGAGCTTATCTCCAACAGTCCTAAAACCTGTTCCGATTGTTTCCATTTTTTGTTATCACCAGTCGGTGACAAATAAACTGATATTATTTATATGCCTATCTATAAAAACGCGTGAGCTCAGCTAAGAATATGAAGCTAATAAATTCTATTGGTTTTGGGCAAAAAACATATTAAAGCCCGTTTAATTCGGCTTTCTGGCGCATCTGCACCAGAACTGCGGTCAGGGGAACATTTACTGGACACTCGGATTCAGAACGCTTTGAAAGTGGGGATAACCAGAGTCCACGGGAAACTGCAGTCTTAAGCCCGCTTTGGTATCCTGCAGAGACAACACCAATTTCCCCCATCTGGGGCGAGCCATAAATGCTTCCTATCGTAAGAAATACGGGATCATATATGGAACAGGCATAGCATCCTATGCACTTTAAGACGCCTGCACGCTCGCTTCTTGCAACGTTAAGACGCCCGTTATCAAGTATTATCACCTGTTTAGGGAGTTCGACCTTTTTTGTCTTTATCATCTCGCCTGAAGAGAGTTCAAGAAGCCTGGCGACTTTTGCCGCATCCTCCTTTCCAAATACGCGGTCTGCGCTGACAATAACAAAAGAATCTTTACAGTTTTCCAGAGCCTTAATTTCCTCTTCCTCAAAATAGCCAAATCCGCCTGAATCAAGGATGCATGCGGATACTATGGCAAAACGCAGACCTTCGGAGCTGTCTGCTTTTTCTTCACTATTTGGATACGGCAAATAAGGGTGCAACATCGGTGTCCCGCCCTTTATACCAGCATATTTTTCTGAAAGGATTCTGATACCGTTTGATACGAAAAATGCCTGCATGACTTCAGACTCTATCGTTTGGGGTGAGGGGACAAGCCCAAGAGCTTCCTTTTCTACAATGCCTCGAATATACTCGGCGACATCAAGCGGCCTTTTTGCAATAAAGGCATCCCTGCCTGATTCCCTCAGCGATTTTGCAGCGCCAAAAACTAAATCCTCAAGATTTTTTATACTCTTTTTCTTGATTTCTTCAACCTCTTTTGATAATTCTTTTTCTTTTGCCAGGGACTTTTCACGCTTTTCAAGTGCCAAAGAGACATTAGAGCGAAGCGCGTCAACATCTTCCCGTAAAATGGGGTTATTCGCCCTCTTTTTTATAATGATTGAAGTCCCGTCAAGATTCATTGTTAAATAATCAACCCGTGAATTTGAGTAGCGATGCATTAAAACTTTTGTCGGGTATTATCCAGTATCGCACTTTTAGTCAACGATATGATTATTCAATAAACCCCCCATACACCTATAAGATTTGATAAGAACTTAGTGCAGCTTTTTTATCCCTTAAACCCTTAAATTTAAATGTAAGTTTAGGGCAACATGGTCTCAAAAATCACAGTAACATTAAATATATCAGTCATTATTGCGGTATTTGCCGTGTCATTTAGTGCATTAACTTCGTATGAAGAGGGCTTTAATGCACCAGACTCCCCCCTGGGTCTTGCAATTGGCGATGAAGATATATATGAATATTTCCTGACGCCCCCAGAGTCAAACGAGACTGTAGATGCCAATATCCATGGCTCGGGACTTATGGGAAGCTCGACAGTCGATTGTTGGAACGCCGGAACAAGTCCGCACCCAATCTGCTCATGTGATGATCTTAACAGAATCAGAACCGAGCTTTCTTGGAAGTATGAGTTACAAAATGACATAGACTTCTCGGCCTGCGATGCAAGTTATACAACAGGGGAAGGCTGGACCCCAATCGGAGTATATTACTCAAATCCATTCAAAGGAAATCTTGATGGGAATAATTACACAATAAGTAATCTTTTTATAAATCGGCCAACTGAGGAAGATGTAGGTCTTTTTGCAGCCGTTAGCAATGCAGATTTAAATAATATAAGATTACTCTCAGTCGATGTTACAGGAAATGAGGATACGGGGGCCCTTGCCGGAAGATTGGATTTAGGTTCAGCAATACTAGATTCATATGTAACAGGAACGGTTACGGGAACCGGGTATTATACAGGAGGACTTGCGGGATATCTGGATGAAAGTTTAATCTCAAATTCATATGCAACTGGGACAACGTCAGGAGATGACTATACCGGAGGTCTAGCGGGATGCCTCGAAGATAATTCGATGATAGTGAGTTCGTATACAACAGGAATCGTCACAGGAAATGCTACAACTGGTGGCCTCCTTGGGCACGCCTGGGATTCTTGTACAGTTATAGATTCATATTCTACGGCAACCGTCACGGGGGTATCAGGCACGGGAGGTCTTGCTGGCGGCGGCCTGTTTGGATTTGGCGGCATAATCTCAAACTCCTATGCCACAGGAACTGTCACGGGAGATGGGAACACAGGCGGCCTTGTGGGGGCAGGTTTGGGGATAATTATAAACTCTTATGCAACAGGAACCGTCACAGGGGATGATTACACAGGCGGCCTCATCGGGGGGGCTGGCGGTGGAAGCATCTCTAATTCTTATGCAAATGGAAATGTCTTAGGAAATGAATCTATTGGTGGCCTAATCGGCGGAGCCAACAATGTAAGAGTTTCCAATTCTTATGCAAGCGGAAACGTCCTGGGAATTAATGAAACAGGCGGCCTCATAGGTTATATGACTCAATCGACAATCTTGAATTCCTATGCCACAGGAACAGCCTCAGGAGACAGATACACAGGAGGCCTCGCAGGTTATATACAATTCTCAGTAATCAACAACTCACATTCAACAGGAATTGTTTCAGGAGACGAGAGTACAGGAGGCCTCGTGGGATATTCTTATGGAGATTCATATAATAGACCTTCTATATTAAGTTCCTATGCAACAGCGGATATCACAGGAAACTCCAATACCGGAGGCCTCGTGGGATACTCCGGCGGCACGATCTCAAACTCCTATGCAATAGGGGACATCACAGGAACATCTAACACAGGAGGCCTCGTGGGATACTCTAGTGGTGCAAACATAAATTCATACGCAATAGGGGATGTTACTGGAGACATATACACAGGCGGCCTCGCAGGATTCACAAGCTCGGGTTCAATCTCAGACTCATACGCAACAGGATTCATCACAGGAAACACCTCGGGAACAGGACACTCCACCGGCGGCCTCGCGGGACGCATATACAGTATCTCATCAATCTCAGATTGCTACTGGTTAAACCGTAGCGGAGACGATGCAAAGTTTTGTTATTATAATGGGGATTATTACTGCACGGCAGTTTCTTCAGAGTCATATTTCTTTACATATTCAAATGATCCCGAATCTTCATGGGACTTTACAAATATTTGGAATTCTTCAAATTCCGGCAGTTATTATCCAACATTACAAACTCCAGAGTCTCCCGCATCTGGGTGTCCAAATAGCATGAGTGGTGACGGAAGCTTAATAAATCCCTGTCAAATCACTGATGCCGCGGATCTTAATGCGTCAAGACTTTGCCTAATCTGCAATTATACCTTAACAGCAGACATAGATCTTGATATTGACCCATATAATGTGGATGATGGATGGTTGCCGATAGGCAAATTGCAATATTCACTATTCCTACCGTTTATAGGAAATTTTGATGGCGCCAATCATACGATAACAGGCCTTTACATAAATCGCTCAACTGAAGATTACATAGGTCTGTTTGGACGTATTGTCGGCTCAAACATAAGCAATCTGAACATAATTTCGGCCGAGGTTACAGGGGACGCGTATTCCGGGATTCTTGCAGGATCTGTGTACTCAAGCTCAGAAATCTCAAATACACATACAACTGGAATTATTAATGGAACTGGTGGCGTGGGTGGCATAACAGGGTATCTTGGTGGGACAATAATAAACTCTTCTTCAACATCAATTGTTTCAAGTACAGGATATTATACGGGCGGCCTCACAGGGTATTTTGCCGGAACAATTTCAAATTCGCACTCAGGGGGGGAAATATATGGGGAAGATAATGTTCATGGCAGCTCCGGCGCAGGCGGTCTTGCAGGATACGCTTATGAAGTATCAACAATCAACAACTCTTACTCAACAGCAACAGTCACTGGAGAATACAGGGCAGGTGGACTGGTGGGGTGGATTGAGGCTAGTGGGATAATTTCAAACTCATACTCAACGGGAAATATTACAAGAACAGGGTCTAGTACTACTCGCGCAGGAACCGGCGGCCTCGCAGGATACATAAATAGAAGTGTAATTCTAAATTCATACTCGACAGGAAATGTATTTGCAGATGGAAATTGTGTGGGCGGCCTCGCAGGATGGATTGAATCAAATTCAATAATCAATAACTCATACTCAACAGCAAACATAACTGGTGGCTACACCAATGTGGGCGGCCTCGCAGGATATTTAGAAAATTCAACAATATTTAATTCTTCTGCAACAGGAACAGTCTCAGGAGGGCATATGTACATAGGCGGCCTCGCAGGAGACTTAAAAAGCAGTATAATACTAAATTCTTACTCAACAGCAACGGTTATAGGAACTGGAGAACATGGGGGGCGTACAGGAGGTCTAGCGGGTTGGGCAGAGGCAAATTCAATCATAAATAACTCATATTCCACAGGAAACGTCACAGGAATGGGTTACTACATCGGAGGACTAGTGGGATGGGTGGAGGTAAATTCAATCATAAATAACTCTTACTCCACAGGAAACGTCACGGGAGACAATATCGCAGGCGGCCTGGTGGGAATTTTATACATAAATTCATCGATTTTAAATTCATATTCGACAGGAAACGTCACAGGAGAGTCAAGAACCGGCGGCCTCACAGCAATTTCATACTCGAATTCAAGAATCTTAAACTGTAACGCAAGTGGTATTGTCATAGGAGAAAGTTACACAGGTGGCCTCACCTCATGGCTCGGATATAATTCAACAATTAATAATTCACATTCAACAGGAAACGTATTGGGAATAAACAATACCGGAGGTCTCACTGGATATGTAGAAGTGAATTCAACAATCTCTAATTCTTCTGCAACAGGAAGCGTTACAGGAACCTTTAACACAGGGGGCCTCACCGGACTTTTGTATACTAGTTCATCAATCTCCGCATCATATGCATCAGGAAATGTCGTTGGAGAAAACAATACTGGAGGCCTCGCAGGACTCATAAGCTCGAGTTCAAATATCTCAGATTCTTACGCCACTGGAAACATAAGTGGAGAAAACAATACTGGAGGTCTCACCGGACAGATAAGCGGAGAATCAATAGTCAATAGCACATATGCAATAGGAAACATAATAGGGAATCAATACGTGGGAGGTCTTGCTGGAGAAATATCTGTAGGCTCAATAATCAATAACTCATATTCCACAGGAAACATAACCGGAACCTTGCACATAGGGGGGTTCATAGGTTCATTAGCCCCAGATTCGATAATATCAAACGCTTACTGGTTAAATCACACAGGTGATAACGCAAGCTCATGTTATCCGGGCGGAAACGAGAATTGTACTGAAAAAGATGACGTGCACTACTTCTTCTACATATCACACGAGCCTATACTCCAGTGGTACTTCCCGCCGTGGGACAATTTCTGCGACGGCGACGGCTACCAGCCCCTTGCCTGGCAAGACCTAGTAAACGAATCAGATTGTGGCGGTTACTCACCTGTAACAAACACAACAAACTTCACAATAAGTTTTAGCGCAAATCCGAGCATTATCAAAGAAACAGGCAGCACAACCTGGACTCTAACCATAAATAATATAGGCGCAAGTGCTGCAAACCTCATTGTCGTCCCTTCATGGACAAGTAGCT
>CAZUDQ010000008.1:0-53696 GCA_964619365.1 uncultured archaeon | reverse complement strand
AAGTCGAGACTAAGCTAATATAGATTAAGACGCCGAGGCTGGGTGGCAAGGTGGATGCGTCGTTTATGCACATGACCTTGCCTAATGCCTCAAGTCGAGACTAAGCTAATATAGATTAAGACGCCGAGGCTGGGTGGCAAGGTGGAGGGCAAATGCCGGACTTATGACTTTGACATAAGCCTTGGTGTCAAGCATTATCCAATATAAAGTGAGACGCCGAGGCTGGGATTTGAACCCAGACGGGCGATGAAGCCCACTGGATCTCAAGTCCAGCGCATTAGCCAGATTCTGCCACCTCGGCATGAAAAGGAATGAAATGTTTTGCCCAATTGCCATAAAGACTACCTTTGAGCAAATGCGGCTTATTTTGAGGCTGTGTAATAAAAAACGACCAATTATTTACTTGATTTTCAGGATTGAAATTGTCCTTGCCGAAGTCTTTGACTTGTCTCCTGAAAGAATATGCGCACCCAGCTTCTTTGCCGTCGCTTCGACATAGATGGCTTCAAATGCCGCGCTCTTTTTTGACTTGGCAGACTTTTGTGCTACGATTATTGCCAGTTCTGAATCAACTTCGACGATATCTGACATTGTAGTTATCGCCTTTGAGACTATACTTAAATCTGCTTTTGAGCGCGATGCGTGCTCTAAAACCTGGGCTAGGGTTATTGGGGACGTGAAGGCTTCTCCCTCATCTATTGCCTCTTTGACGCGCCGCCCAGGCGAGCTTCCCCTAAGGTACTCGACCCAGGCATGAGCATCAAGCACATACCTTTCGGGCATTATTGGTTGGGTTTAATCGGGTTGGGTTTTTTATATGTACGGATCTAGCTTGGGTATAGCTCCAAAAAAATCGACATGCGCTGCTGCAATATCGACTTCCACAAGTTGCCCCTCCTCAATTCCTAGAGCGGATCTGAGTTCTTTGGGGATTGTTAGGATAAGAGAGCCTCCTGCCTTTCTTGCTCGGGTGATTGTCTTTGTCATTGAAATATGATATAGAGTTATATTTTGTGATATAGTTAGTTATACTTAATATAAAAAGGCACTAATGTGCGTTAAAAAGATTTTTCAAGCTTAGTCCCTAATAGATAATACGAATGGAAGTTATCAAAAAGAATATTGCGGGCTACGATGCGACTGTCGATGCGTATCACGATAAAACAAGGGACTTAGAAGCTCCGCAAATAGCGACAAGAATGGAATTTGCCTCGCTTCTTAAAGGAAAGAAAATCATTGATATTGGCTGTGGCTCCGGGCGCGATGCTAAGTTCTTTTCGGATTTGGGTTTTGATGTTTTAGGTATTGATCTCTCAGAAAAGATGGTAGAAAAGGCAAAAGAAGTCGCGCCCAACGCCGAATTTAAAGTCATGAACATGCTTTATTTAAAACTTGAGGAAGAATCGTTTGACGGCGCCTGGTTTTCTGCAGCACTTCTTAGTATCGAGAAAAAAGACGCGCCAATCGCCTTGGAAAATGCGAAGCGGGCGCTAAAGAATGGAGGCATACTCTATCTCAGTGTAAAGGAAGGGAAAGGAGAAAGTTTTGAGTTTGACCACCGTTACAATATTGAAAGATACTATGCTTATTACTCTGAGGACGAACTCAGGGGGCTTCTTGAAAAGGCGGGCTTTAAAATTCTTAAGGTTGGGCGCCCAAAGCTAAAATCCCCTTACCATACTCACCAGATAATCAGGTTTGTGTGTGGGAAATTCTAATTGTCAGGCAATATTGCCTGCAGAGATAACTGTGTCCCTTATGCCTTCCCTTGTAGTTATCTTTTTTAGAAGGCGCGTATGCTCTTTTTTGTCAAAAACAAGCTCGCCTGCTTTGACTTTCTTACAGTAGTCCTCATACTCTTTTATTGCAGAAACGAGTTCTCCTGGTGCGTAGTCTTTGCCCGAACGGTCATGAATCGGTCCCTTTTTCTCAAGAGCGCGAACTAGGGAATAAACTTTTGAAAAAGAATCAGAAGAGACGGGAGAATCGTTTGAATCACCCATCTTAATAAAATAAAGAAACTGAGGCTCTTACTTTAGAGCCTGATTTCGACGTGAACGTCCTTTGGGATTTGAATCCTCATAACGCGACGAAGTGCTTTTTCGTCAGCGGCAACCATTACAAGGCGCTTATGGATTCTCATTTCCCAGTGTTCCCAGGTGGCCTTTCCTTCGCCGTCCGGGGACTTTAGGGTCGTGAGCTTTAGCTTCTTTGTCGGTATTCGAATTATTCCAGATACATCAACATCAGCTTTTTTTGCTATCTCGATTATCTGCGTGCATATGTCATCAAGCTTTTCCTTATCGCGCCCGATGAGTTTTATCTTTGCTTTTTGTAGTTTCATTTTGGTTTTTGATTTTAGCGTGAGTTGGGAAACGCTTTTTTGCCAAAAACAAAAGGCAATGATGCACTTTCCCAAAAGAGGGTGGACTCCCAACCCCTTAAAGAAGGGTTACTTAAGAGCCCATGAATTTTGATGATATGTTAAAAATGAATTGCCCGCGAAAAAACGCAGGCGAAATCTAAAAATAAAAAGTGGCTAAAGGTTTTTACACCTTTGCCTTAACGTCGGTGATCATACCGGCAGCAACCGTCTGACCCATGTCACGGATTGCAAAGCGCCCGAGTGGTGGGAAATCGCTTGCCTTCTCGACACACATTGGGGTCGTCGGCCTGACAGTGATTATTGCAGCGTCGCCCGTCTTGATAAAGTCGGGGTTCTCAGCAACTACTTCACCGGTTGCAGGGTTAATCTTCTTGTTAATCGCAGTAACTGTGCATGCGACCTGTGCCGTGTGGCAGTGGAAGACTGGTGTGTAACCTGGTGCAAGTACGCTTGGGTGGTTCAAGACAATAATCTGTGCCGTAAACTCCTCTGCTACTGTCGGGGGGTTACTTACGTCACCGCAAACATCTCCGCGCCTGATGTCGTTTTTACCGACACCACGGACGTTGAAACCAACGTTGTCACCTGAATGTGCTTCTGTAATCTGCTCGTGGTGCATCTCGACTGACTTGATTTCACCTACAGCTCCACTTGGCTTAAAGATAACCTTCTGGTTTGGCTTGAGGATACCCGTCTCAACACGACCGACTGGGACTGTTCCTGCTCCTGTTATGGAGTAGACATCCTGAATCGGAAGCCTAAGGGGCTTGTCATCAAGTGATGCAGGGGGTGTAAGATCGTTTAATGAATCAATAAGCGTCTTTCCTGTGTACCAAGTCATGTTCTCTGACTTTTTAAGAATGTTGTCGCCCTTGAATGCTGAAGTTGCTATAAAGGGAACTGAGTCTGCCTTAAAGCCGATTGACTTAAGAAGTCCTTCGATGAGCTTTTTGACGTTGTTGTACTTTGCCTCGTCGTAGTTTACTGCATCCATCTTGTTGATGTCTACAATAAGCTGCTTAACACCTAGTGTCCTTGCAAGGAACGCGTGTTCACGCGTCTGTGGCTGGACTTCTGTGTCTGTTGCTGAGACAACAAGTACTGCGGCATCAGCCTGTGAAGTACCTGTAATCATGTTCTTAACAAAGTCTCTGTGTCCTGGTGCGTCGATTATCGTGAAGTAATACTTGTTTGTTGTAAACTTCTTGTGTGCGACATCGATTGTAACACCACGCTCTCTTTCTTCCTTTAGGGTGTCCATGACAAAGGCAAACTCGAAAGTACTCTTACCGAGCTTGTCTGCCTCTATCTTGTTGTTCCTGATTGCCTGTTCGTCAACCTCTCCGTGCTCGAAGAGGAGACGACCGACAGTCGTTGACTTACCTGCGTCTACGTGACCAATCGTCACGAGGTTTATGTGCGGTAGTTTTGCAGCCATTTTATTTGTTTTTGTTTTGTGTGTTTTATTTAAAAAATAAAATTTATTCCTCGAAGTCTGCAGCCGTTGGTGCCTTTGGATTAAGACCTTTTCTTTTCCTTATGCCTGCGACAAGATCGGTTTGAAGCTCCCTTGGGACCAGCTCAAAGCCTGCGTTTTCAGTAGACCAAAGGACGTTTCCTTCAGTTGCAGAGCGGATGTCTCCGGCAAATCCAAACATTTCTGCGACAGGTACTTTCCCGTCAATGAAACTCTGCTCGCCTTCCTGGCGCATGTCGATAATGACTCCACGTCTTGACTGGATGTCGCGGCTGGCGTTGCCCATATAAGTTGATGGCGTCTGGATATAGATATTCTGCTTTGGCTCAAGAAGACCCGACTGTGCCGCAATCATACCGCGCTTAATCGGGTTTCTGACTGCAGGGTAAATCTGTGCCGGACCCCTGTGGACTGCGTCCTCGTGAAGCTTGACGTCAACTAGTTTTACAAGAACTTTTGTGGCTGGCTCATTTGAAAGAGGACCTCTTTTCATGACGTCTTCAAAGGCGTCAAGCACAAGCTCGAGTACCTCGTCAAGGTGCTGGACACCTTTTGTTGCATCAATAAACATGTTGCCAGAGTAGATATCACGCACTTTCTTTGCAATCTCTTTTTCAATACCGTATTCTGTAAGATCCTGCCAGAAGGCTTTTGAGTCCTTTAATCTTCCTTCAGAGAACTTGCCGTCACATAAGGCCTGATACAACTCATCAGACATTTTCTCCACTGTAAGGAAGAAATCGTTGTGCTTGTTTGGGCTTCTCCCATGCTCTTCAGGAGATTTACCTGCAACAGTCTCACGATATACGACAATCGGGTTTGATGAACTGATATCAACACCTCGCTCGTTTCTTATCCTGTATTCTGTAATTTCAAGATGAAGCTCGCCCATTCCTGCAATAAGATATTCGCCCGTTTCTTCATCAATTGTAACCTGGAGCGTCGGGTCTGCCTTTGAAAGTGAACGCATGACTTCAATAAGCTTTGGTAAGTCTGCCGGGTTTTTCGGCTCGATTGCCTTTGTGACAACAGGCTCTGAAAAGTGCTTGATTGCTTCGAAAGGTATCATGTCCTCAACTTCTGAAAGTGTGTCTCCGGCAAATGTGTCCTTAAGACCGATGATTGCTGCGATGTTACCTGCGTCAAGCTCGTCAACGTTTACTCTGTCTGCGCCCATGTAAACACCAAGCTGCTGAACCCTTAGCTTCTTTTTTGCGCCGGCAGAGTATACTTCCATACCACGCTTAAGTGTTCCTGAGAATATTCTTCCAGTTGTGATTTCGCCGGCCTGGGGGTCAATAATGATTTTTGTCACCATCATTGCGACTTTTCCGTCGTCGTCGCAGTTTTGCATAGACTGTCCGATTTCAGAACTCTCGTCTCCGTTCCAGATGTTTGGGACACGGTATTTCTGAGCTATGTCAGGTGAAGGGAGATGCTTAACAACCATATCGAGAAGTACTGCGTGAAGCGGAGTCTTTTTTGCAAGCTCGCGCTGCTGCTCGTTATTGCAGTATTCAATAATCTCCTTAAATCCGAATCCTGCTTTTTTCATGAAGGGAACTGAGGTTGCCCAGTTGTGGTAAGCTGAACCGAAAGCCACCTTTCCTTCAGCAATTCCGCAAACCCAGTCATCAGCAAACTCCGGGGGCGCCATTTGTTTGATTAGGACATTGACTTCCTTTATGATTTTAACAAAGCGCTCCTGCATGGCTTCTGGTGTGAGCTTAAGCTCGTTAATCATGCGGTCTACTTTATTAATAAATATTAAGGGTTTTACTTTCTCTTTTAGAGCCTGAGAGAGTACAGTTTTTGTCTGGGGCATGACACCTTCAACTGCGCAAACAACGATAATTGCGCCGTCAACTGCGCGCATTGCTCTTGTTACGTCCCCAGAGAAATCAACGTGGCCTGGAGTATCAATCATGTTGATAAGGTACTCTGTATCTCCATAAGTGTGCACCATAGATACGTTTGCTGCGTTAATCGTGATACCACGGGCCTGCTCCTGCTCGTCATAGTCCATGAAACACTGCTTTCCTGAAAGCTCTTCTGAGATTATTCCGCATCCTGAAAGAAGGTTGTCTGAAAGGGTCGTCTTGCCGTGGTCGATGTGAGCGGCAATACCCATGTTACGAATTACGTCTTTTTTCTTCATAAGTCCTGTGACTTTCTCTACCATCTGTTCTCTACGACCCATCTTAATCTTGTTTTTATGGTTTGGTTTAAAATGAAATAAAAAAGAGATTATCGCGCTGACTGCGCAATCCTCTCAAGCTCTTCTTTCTTCTTTATTGCAAAGGACTTCGTGTCGTTTTTTGACGCCTCAATAATCTCATCTGCAAGACACTTCTGGATTGTGTTCTTTTTGTTAAAAGAGTTGCCGTATGCTGCAACAACAAGGTTCTTTATAGCAAGGTCAACTCTTCGCTGTGGCGCAACATCAACTGCCTGGTGATAGTGAACACCACCATAGATGATTGTTGTTGTCTCTTCACGAGGAGCTGCGTTCTGAAGGGCGTCAATAAAAACCTGTACCGGATTCTTTCCGGTGCGCTGTTCAATTATCTCAAATGAACTTTCAACAATCCTTGTTGCAAGGGCCTTTTTACCCGTAGCACCAGCACCGCGCATGTACTTTCCGGCAAATTTCTTTGAACCGACAGAACCACGCATTATCTTGTTTGTAAGACGCTCGACGATATTGCACTTTTCAGCCTTCCAAAAGCGTTTCTTTGAATGCTTTCCGCCTGAATTTGGCACAAGGATTGGAGTCAAGTTAATATAACTCTCTAGTCCTGCATCAAGAACCTCAACGTTAAAATCCCATCGTCCGAATAGTTTTATGTCTTCCATCTTTACTTTCTGGCTTTTTCTGCCTTGCCTCTGACAAGCTGGTCTAAGGACTGTCCGTTTACCTGGATTACTTTGTATCTGACACCGGGGATATCACCATATGAACGTCCCTTTCGTCCTCCGATACCTTCGATTAGTACTTCGTCGTGCTCGTCAATGAATGTGATTGCGTGATTTCCAGGGGTAAAGGCCGTGATTAAGTGACCATTAAAGATTAATTGGACTTTTACACACTTTCTGATAGCAGAGTTTGGCTGTTTGGCTTCTATCCCCACTTTTTCGAGGACTATTCCTCTTGCCTGGCTTCTACCCTCAAGAGGGTCGTGCCTCTCTTTAAGCTTCCTTTCACGCCTCATGTAAGACTCATCGTACCATCTAAAGTGCTTGCGGGTGTCCTCAAGCTTCTTTGCGGAAAATTCACCGTTTCCCATTTTATATATTTTTTATGTTTGAATATGATGTCGAGTCCTATTTGCACAATACTTTTGCGCAAAAACATTTGATTCGACGGCCAACTAATCTCTATTGTAAAAGCGAGCGTCCCCACTTAAAAGAGTGTCGTTAAGCTTGCAAGCTTTTCAATCGAATTGCAAAATTAGATATGCACTCCTAAAGAAAAAGCGGTTTATTTGAAGGTATGGGTATAAAAAGATTAGAGTTTATCTGGGCTTTATTACTGAAGTCTGGCTTGCTTAAATCCGGGATTTTCTTTATATCTTACTAGAGAAAGGATTATGGTGATTAATACTTTTTATCTAATTATCGATTAAATAATTTATGAGACGCTTTAAGTCCTGGACAAAAAACCGTGCAGAAAAGCCGGCAATCAAGAAGAACAAAAAGATAGCCCATCTTCTTTTGCCAGAAGGTGCTGTTACGACAAACGGGCGCGTTTTACGAGTAGAACATGGCGGACATATCCATGAGGTGCCCCTAAAAACTAAAAAGGGCAAGGCTATTGCGGTAGTAAGGGATCCTGTTAGAAAAGAGCGTCCTTTGGTTTTGAGGCTAAAGCGTGATGGCAAACGTAAGGTGGGTTATGATAATTACAAGTTAGGCTCGGTATGGCGGGGGAAAGAAACTAACGTTGGTTTCTTGGACTTCCATCGTAAAGGCTATCTTCGGGGCATCTCGGTATACGATGAAGTTAGAAGAAAAGAAAACTCGAAAGGAAATCAGGACGAGGGGCGTAAGCAAAAGGCATTAGAATACCTCAAGGAAGGTAAATTTGACGGGATAGGCGAACTTTTAAACAAGCCTAATGATGAGATTTATTCTGGATTAATAAAACATCTTCCCAAATTTTTAGAAAAGGGCGTCATTCAGGACATGAATCTATCTAAAACTAATCTCACAAAGTGGTTTATGTCCTCACCAGACATCTTTGAAGGTAAGGTTAGGGAATACAATTACCGGCGCCATGGGCTGAGCCATTTTATGACAACTGTTTTAGAGGATGCTGCAAAACGTGATGGGATAACAAGACTCTCTGCCGACTTTGCGCCTGAAACGACGGGGAAGTTCATGCCAAGGTATGGCTGGAAAAGAACAATTGCCGGTAACGCAGTTCGTCATGAAAAGGTATTATAAAACAATTAATGTTATAATGCGGTTTACCACGGCACATCTTTCTTTTTTACAAGGAAGGCTATCCTGTTCCCGATAACATGGAATATTATCGTTATTGCAATTAGTATTATAACTTCCTGCCAGGCAAGAAACGGCGTTATGAATATATAACCCAATACGAGCGCTCCCAGAAGCAAATCTAGCTGGTCGAGTCCCGGAACATGCGCCCCCCGTTTCTTCCCTAGTCTTCGCTTGATAAAACTTCCGGCAAGGTCGCCAAGAAGCGCGCCAAAGCCTAAGACAAAACCAAAGTATGGCTGAGTTATCTGGAAGTTAAATCCATAGTAAGTTTCTGAGAGTGGGCCGCTTTGTGAAAGATAGAACCACAAAAGGCCAAAAAGAGTCCCTGCAATAACCCCAATTACAAGGCCGCGCCAGCTTTTGCCTGGACCAAGGATTGCTTTTCCTTTCCAGGTCCTGCCAAAGTCTATTGGTGTCCCGCCGCCAAATACTGCAAAGGCGTTGGCACAATACGCCGGGCTGATTATGTAAAGAGAGTGGAGAATAGCAGTTATTGATATAATGAGTAACCCGTCCATACTTAGCTATTTTTGAAAGCAAATAATAAAAGGTCGGATTAAAGGTTGTTTCATTAAGGCTATTTATTTAATCTGAAATCTGATTAGAATTGGATACATTTAGAATTAAAAACCGGCAAGAATAGAGGCGGGAAAATAAAATATGCCTCCTTATGTCCCAAGATATTTTTAGAAATTTAGTCTATGACTTTTTTCTTTTCTGCGACAATTGCACCTGCAATCTTATTGCGAACCAGCTTTGACTGGACTGTTGTAAACTCGTCTACTTTGAGCTTATTTTCAGAAAAGTTCTCTGAGAAGTCTTCTGGATATTCAACTATCAACGCTTTTGCCGTTCTTTTGATGTTTTTTGTTTTAACTCTGCCCATCTTATTAATCTCCTTTATTTTATTTAGCTATTTCCAGCTTCCTTACTTCTACACGGCCAACTGGCAGGACTTTTCGAGCCTTGCCGAATATTGCTGAACCCATTTTTCCGAATACCACTTCCTGAATAAGCTTGTCGCAATCGGACTTTGCGCATTCTTCGATTACCATCTCTTCAGAGAGTGCACGGAGGGCTTTTTTCTGTTCTGTTGTTGCCTTTCCGCGGGTAAACATCACTGTTTTTATCACAACGTCTTTTTCGTCTTTTGTCTTTGCACGAAATACGTTTTCGACTATGTTTCCACCAGGGCCTGTCTGTGATGATATGTAGGCTCTTGAGAGTTCGACTGTCTTAACTGAGGTCTTTGCATTAAAGCCCTGTGTTCCGTCTACTGTAAGCATGACTTTTATGTGGTGCTGGTTTGAGCCCACAAGCTTGCTCATTGTCGTTTCAACTGTACGACCAAGGAGAGTCTCCTCGTCCTTAGCGAATATGGGGCCAATCATAACATTATTAAAAATGTCGGGTGCGATGACCTCGTACTTCTTTTTTAGCTTCCATTTGTCAACGGACTTTGCCTTTGACTTTTTTGCCGGTTTTGCCATTTTATTGGTTTTAGAGTTATTCTACTTTTGGTTTTGCTTCGATTTTATCAAACCTGAGGAATGGGCGCAGTGCCTCTGGCATCACGATTGAACCGTCTTCTTCCTGATAGTTTTCCATTATTGCAACAAGCGCGCGCGATATGGCACATGCCGTTGAATTAAGTGTGTGTGCAAATTCAGTCTTCTCTGAAGTATCTGCGCGACAGCGTATCTTAAGCCTTCTTGCCTGATAGTCTGTGCAGTTTGAGCATGAAACTACTTCGCGGTATTTTCCCTGCCCGGGGAGCCATGCCTCAATGTCGTATTTTTTTGCCGCGACATTGCCTATATCTCCTGTGCAGATGTTAACAACGCGGTAAGGTATCTTAAGGCCTTTCCAGATTTCTTCAGCCGTTTCAATTAAGAAGTCGTGTTCCTCCCAGCTCTTCTCCGGGTCTGAAAATATGAACATCTCGACTTTGTCAAACTGGTGTACCCTGAATATTCCTTTTGAGTCGCGCCCGTGTGACCCTGCTTCCGTTCTAAAGCACGGTGAAAAGCCACAGTATCTTAAGGGGAGCTTGTTTGCATCAAGAATCTCGTCCATGTGAAGACCGGCTAGGGCCTGCTCGCTTGTTCCGACAAGACATAGCTTCTCGCCTTCTATCATGTAGATTGAGTCACGTCCTGTTGGAAGGTAGCCTGCGCCCTCCATGACTTCTTCCTTTATAAGGGCAGGAGTCGTAAAAAGAGTAAATCCCCGCTTGACAAGAATTGAAAGGACATATTGCACTAAGGCAAATTCGAGCTCGACAAGCTCGTTTTTAAGGTAATAGAACCTTGCGCCTGAGACTTTTGCCGCCCGTTCAAGCTCGATTAGGTCGCAGAGCTCGCCAAGGTCTATGTGGTCGCGCGGAGTAAAGCTAAATTCCTTTTTCTCTCCGATTTCCCTTAGTATGATATTGCCTTCCTCACCTTCTCCGCTTGGCACAGACTCATGGAGAATGTTTGGTATTTCAAGCATTAGTGCGTCAAGCTCTGTTTTAAGAGATTCGACGCGCTCTTCGCAGTCCTTTATCTCCCCAGGGATTGACTTCATAGAGGCGATTGCATCACTTGCGTCTTTTCCTTCACGCTTTGCAACAGATATCTGGGCTGTTGCCTTGTTGCGCTCGGAGCGTAAAGCTTCTGCTTCCTGAAGAGCTGCACGCCACTCTTCATCAAGCGATTTTGCACGCAATACAATGCCTGTATCTTCACCACGACGGGCAATATTTGCCCGGAGCACTTCTGGGTCCTCCCTGATGAGTTTTATGTCAATCATTTTAGGGATTTATCTGGCTTTTTTTTTGAGGCAAGAAATGCGTCAACATCTTTTGTGAACTGGTCAATAAGGGCTGAATCAAATTCAGTCACCTCATCTTCGATTTTCACTTTTAGAGAAAGCCGCTCTATCATCTTGCCTGACATGAAAGCTTGGTTTACCTTAAAAGGAGCTCAATCTGGTCTGCCCTGTAGTAGAAGTCGGGCTCCATAGTGCCTTTCCCCTTGTAGTATTTTATCTGCCTCTTTATCTTTGACTCGGTGAGCTGGAATCCGCGATTGTTTGAATTGTCGTGCGGATTTTTCTCAAGGTGTTTTCTTAGCTTAAGCGCTCGCCTAAGGAGGTTTTCGAATCCTTCAGGGAGTTCGCCTGCAAGCTTGTTTTCCTCAAGAATCGTTGTTATCTTCTTTCCAGTTATTGCTTTTACGTCTGCTACTCCATACTGGTCGCGAAGGATTGTCCCTATTTGGGAGGCTCCCTTGTCGTCTTTAGCTAGCTCTACAATAAACTTTGTTATCTCTTCGTTATTGTATTCAAGCCACTTGTCGGACTCCGACTTAATCGGTTTTGAGCTTCCACTCTTGCCTTTTTTGCGTGCGTGCATTCGTGCCATTTTGTCGAATTTTTATTTTATATTTTGAGCATGAACTTTATCATTTAAGGCACCGTAATGCTCAAAACAAGAACCTATTTGGTACTTTTATCTTGCGCTCGGTGCAGGTTAGTCGCTTACTTACATGAGTAAGAACCCGTCTGCCCTAAAGAGAAAGTGGGCTTATTTGAGGGGAAGTGTATAAAAACCTTATTTAGAATTTTTATTGTTTCAAAAAGGATTGTAGGATAAGAAGCTACCGCATAAAAAGGCTTGATGCCCATTAGTTCTTCTTAAGGACGCTTTTTTTCTTGGATTTGCAAATAAGGGCGGTTAAATTAAACGATGAAAACTCTGGATGGCGGCCTTGACAACATCAAGGGACTTAAGACTGCAGGTCTAAAAGAAGGCAAGTTCGGCCTTGCCCTCCTTGTATTTGACAAGGTTTGTAATGCACAGGGCGTCTTTACAACAAACAAGATTTGTGCGGCCCCAGTCAAACTTACAAAGGAAACTCTTGATAAGGGAATTCGCGCAGTTGTTGCAAACTCTGGAAACGCCAACTGCTCAACGGGCGAGCAGGGTATGCGCGATGCAAAAAGCATGGCATGGCGCGTGGCAGAACTCCTTAACTTCTCTGCAGACAATGTCGCTGTGGCATCTACAGGTATCATCGGAAAATACCTTGATACAAGTCTTGTCAAAGGACAGATTGGGGAAGCTGTAAGCAAGCTCGGGGACAAGTCACTTGAGGCTGCAAAGGCAATAATGACAACTGACACAAAAGCCAAGGAACTATGCCTTGAATTTGATGGGTTTAAGATTGCAGGGATTGCAAAAGGTGCTGGTATGATTCACCCGAATATGGCGACGATGCTTTGTTTTATCGCAACTGATGCCGTGATGCCCAAAGGATGCCTAAAGCGCGCTGTGGACAATACTTTTAACATGATGGGAATCGATAACGACATGAGTACTAATGATACAGTACTCCTTGTTTCGACCTCTGAACAGAAGACTGGCGAAAAGAAGTTTGAAAGCGCATTAGATATATTTTGCAAGGAAATGGCAGGAATGCTAATTGCCGACGGTGAAGGCGTAACGACTCTAGTTGAAGTCGAAGTGACTGGAGCCAATACAAAAAAGGATGCGCGCCTTGTCGCTCGTGCCATTGCCGACTCATATCTTGTCAAGACTTCGGTATTTGGCAACAACCCCAATTGGGGGCGAGTTGCAGCTGCGGCCGGATACTGCGGGGCAGAAATGGACGAGAAAAAACTCAGGATTTGGTATGATGTCGCTGGGGAAAAAACCCTTTTATTTGCGGGTTCGGCTGAAACCTTTGATAAAGTGGGGCTTGGGGAAGAGATAAAAAAGGTTGAGAAAATCAGGATAATTGTTGATTTGGGCCTTGGTAAAGAAAGCGCTCTTGCCTGGTCGGGGGATTTATCTTTTGATTATGTCAAAATCAATGCAGAATATAACTAAGGTATGATGGACACTGTCGAGACGCTGATTGAAGCGATACCATATATAAAAAAGTTCTCAGGAAAAACGTTTGTAATAAAGATAGGTGGCAGCATGCTTAATAATAGAAGCGCCCGAAAAAGCCTTCTTGAAGATATAGCACTCCTAAAATGCGTTGGCATTCAAATAATCATAATCCACGGTGGCGGCAAAGATATCTCAGGGCTTTCAGAAAAACTTGGAGTGGAGACGAAATTTGTTGACGGTCTGCGCCACACAAACGATGACACGCTTGGCATCGTAAGAATGGCACTTGGCAAGCTCAATGGCGAACTTGTCGAAGAGCTTGAGGGTCTTGGCTGCAAATCCATAGGAACAACTGCAAAAAGCGGGAAAATGGTTCTTGCAAAGCGTGTTGAGAAACTTGGAAATGTTGGGAAAATGGACTCTGTTAACACAAAGGTCATAAAAGACTTTTTAGACGATGATTACACTCCGATTATCCAGCCAATAGGTCTTGATGAGAATGGAGCTGCGGTAAATATCAACGCTGACGAGCTTGCGGCAGGAATCGCAAAGGCGATGGGTGCCCAAAAACTAATATTCTTAACTGATGTTCCCGGTCTTCTTGAAGACGCAAAGGACGAAAAAACCCTTATCTCAAAGATAACAACAAAAGAGCTTAAAAAGAAGCTTAAGTGGGACGAGATTGAAGGTGGAATGATACCAAAGGTCAAAGGAGTAATTGATGCAGTCAATGGTGGAGTAAAGAGTGTGCATATGATTGACGGGCGCACATCCCACGCGATACTCCTTGAAATCCTTACAGATAACGGTATCGGGACTATGGTTACCGAATAAAACAAAAAGATTCTTGAAATTTGAAATGGATTTTAGTGAAATAAAGGAACTCGACAAGGAGTTTGTCCTTAATAGTTACGGACGCTATGACCTGGCGCTTGTAAAAGGGGAAGGAAGCTATGTCTGGGATATAGCAGGCAATAAATATTTAGACATGATTGCGGGAATTGCTTCAGTCCCCCTTGGGCATTGCCATCCGGCACAGGTGGATGCAATCACAAAACAGGCAAAAGAACTTATACACGTTTCAAACCTTTTTTACATCCCCATTCAGGACGAACTGGCAAAGGAAATGGCAATGCTTTCACCTATGGTTGAGACTAAATGTTTCTTTTGTAACTCTGGGGCAGAGAGCAATGAGGCCGCAATAAAAGTCGCGCGCAAATTCACAAAAAAGACCGATATTGTCACTATGTCAAACTCCTTTCATGGAAGGACTATGGGCTCGCTTTCAATAACTGACAAAAAGAAGATTCAGGATCCTTTCCGCCCACTCATACCAAATACCAAGGTGGCTGTATATGGTGATTTAGAATCCCTTCAGGGCAGTATAACAAGCAACACCGCAGCAGTATTCGTTGAACCTATTCAGGGTGAAGGTGGCATAATATTCCCAAGGGAGAACTTAGAGGAATCAAGAAAATATTTTTCTGAAGTTAGGAAGATTTGCAATGAGAATGATGTTGTGATGGTTGCTGACGAAGTCCAAAGCGGTAACGGCAGGACAGGAACCTACTTTGCATGTGAACAGATGGGCTTTACGCCTGATATCATAAGTACTGCAAAAGGTGTTGCAAACGGCTTTCCGATGGGAGTTACATTAATAACTGGTAAATGTGCCGAAGAGATTGACCCTGGTGACCACGGTTCGACATTTGGAGGAAATCCACTTGCATGTGCAAGTGCTCTTGCAACCGTTCGCACAATCAAAAAGGAAGGTCTTGCAAAGCGCGCAGGAGAACTAGGCGAATATTTCAGAAGAGAACTTGGTTTTAATGACGCGCGCGGTCTTGGACTTATGATTGGTGTTCCTGCAAAAGATGCGGATTCTGCAAAGAGGATAATGGAGGATATGCGAAGGGAGGATTACATACTAGTAAATGTGACTGGCGAAAATATCATAAGAATGGTTCCTGCACTTACAATTGCAAAAGAAGACCTAAAGACGGCAGGGGACTCACTTAAGGCGAGATTATAATCAAAAAATGACAAAAAACAGCGCAGTCGTGGCATTTGACATAACAGCAAAGGACATCCCGGGTGTTCTTTTTGAGATTACTCAGGTAATTGCTAATGGAAATGCGAATATTAGTCATATAGAAACTGGTGAGAAACGCAATGGCAAGGCAAAAATCTATCTCGAGCTTGAGGGTATAGATGAAAAGAAAGCTCAAAGCGCCCTTGTTGTAATAAAGGATGTCTTAAAGGTAAAACCAGTTCCCACATTCACTGAGATTTACGGAAAAAGGATAATTGTAATTGGTGGGGGGGCACAAGTCGCTGAAGTGGCAAAAGGCGCCATATCTGAGGCTGACCGTCATAATATCCGCGGAGAAAACATATCTATTGATACAATAGCACTTACTAGTGAAGAGAAACTCGAAAAAGCAGTCCGTGCCGCAGGAAGACTTCCAAGAGTGGAGGCTCTAGTCCTTGCAGGTTCAATGATGGGTGGAAAAATAACAGATGCTGTAAAGGAAGTTCGCGACATGGGAATAGTTGTAATTTCCCTTAATATGGCAGGTTCGGCAAAAGACGCTTGCGACCTTATTGTAACTGACCCCATTCAGGCAGGTGTTATGTCAGTAATGGCAGTTGCTGATACTGCAGAATTTGACATATCAAAACAAAGGGGAAAGAAGTACTAGTTTAAAGGTCTTCTCCTTTTTTTATTCCGTTTCTTGCACCAAGATTTGATATTATCCTTGATGCTACAAGGTTGCCGAATTTAACTGAATCCTTAAGTTCTGCGCCGCTTAGGTATTTTGAGAGAAATCCTGCACAAAACGCATCGCCGGCACCTGTCGTGTCAACGACATCAACTTTAAAAGTCTTCTCTTTGGCTGTCATGCCGTCTTTTTCAGATGCGAAACTGTCCTTTTGCCCGGATGTTATAACAACTGCCCCGGGACCCAAATCATGAAGTTTTGATGCAAGTTCCTTAGTATCACGTTCACCCGCGCATGAAAGCTTTTCTGCTTCTTCTTTTGAGCAGATAAGGATATCGACATATTTTAAAAGTTCACGTGCCCCTTCCTTTTTGTCTGCGACAAGAGCACCGGGATTTAATATTACTTTTCCATTAAAAATTCGCGCCGCGCGCGTTAATGCAGCTATGTTTTCAAGGCCTGAAAGAAAGAGGTGTGTGCACTCGCCAGTTTGCATATTATCAATGAACTCGGGGTCAATGTCATTTGATGCTCCGGAATGCGCAAACATCATTCGCTCCCCATCTGGGCGCACTGCAACAAAAACGGTTCCTGTACTAAAATGTGAACGCGCGATGCCTGATGCATCAACGCCTTCTTCTTCAAAATCTGCGAGTAAAGACTCGCCGATAGCATCATTTCCGACTTTACTAAAAAAGGATACATTAAATCCCAAGCGAGACAAGAGGACTGCGGTGTTTGCGGCAGACCCCCCGGGCATAAGCTTTAAGTCTGAGACAAAGACTTCATCATCAAGTCCTGGAAACCGCTCTACCCGTGCTATCTGGTCCATTAGAACCGCACCAAGGCAAGCTATTCTCATCTTACTCGATAAATATCGCAGCTTTCTTTGGAACTGCGAACTTGCGCTTTTCCTGTGGGTCTTCTTTTGGATCGATTTCGATTTCGCATGAAAGCTCTGATTTAAGAAATGGGACCGCAGATTCTATAACCTTTTTGTCATCTGAAACATCCCACCCAGAATCGAAATTCAATTCCTTTGCTTTGCGAAAGAGTTTTACGACCTGTTTCCCATGGACCCTAAACTTGTCATCTTTCATCAAGTCGGGTATTTGAGCGCCCTGTGAAACCTTTTCAAATAGTTCGTACTTCCAAGATTCTGGTAGATAAAATGATATCTTACTTGGCGCCTTTTTTGTTATTTCTCCTATCTTTGCGATATCCTCAAGAAGCGATTCTATTATGTCTTCTGCGGCTTCTGCTTTCTTGTCTATTAATGAATCATCACAAACCGGATAGGGTGCGTCAAGTACAAAGCCTTTCTTTCCCATCATAGACCATATTTCTTCTGAAACGTATGGAGTAAATGGCGCTATCATGCGCACCCACTCGTCAAGAATCTCCAGACGCAGTTTATTGTTAGTACCGCCACGCCGCTCATACCAATTAAGGAGTTTGAATACTTCAAAGAAGCCAGTTTGGAGGGCTTTTCTAGTCTGGAAGGAGTCAAGAGCAGTCCCCACTTCTTTTTTTGTCTCCTGCCAACGTGAAAGAAGCCACGCGTCGATTGCAGACTCACTGCCAGCGTCCTTTTTCAAGATGATTTCAGAAGCCAAATTATAAAATTTATTGAGGGCTTTTTGGGCACCTATAACTTCTTTTTCGCGCCAGTCAAAGTCCTGCCAAGGTTCTGCATTACTCATCAAGAATAATCGCACGACATCAGCGCCAAACTTATCAATCGCTTCTTTTAGGAGAACTACGTTTCCTTTTGAAGAGGACATTTTGGCGCCCTCTAAAAGACCCATTCCAAAGCACACTATCCCTTTTGGCCACTGTGCTTTATGGAAAAGAGCCGTGTGATGGAATATCATAAATGTTAGGTGGTTTCCTATCAGCTCTGATGCGGTTCCGCGCCAGTCAAGCGGATACCAGTAGGAGAAAGATTCTCGAAGCGACTTTAGAGTTTCCTCAGAAAGGCCACACGAATCTGCGATTGTTTTAGGGTCGCCAACTTCATTAAATACGTAATCAAAGAGTTCAGGCTTTAGGGACTCTGGCGGCAAGTCTTTTAAGATGTGAGAAAGCGTATAAAACGCCATGTATACTGTTGAATCTGAAAGTGGCTCGATTATAAAACGCTCATCAAACGGGAGTTTTGTTCCAAGACCAAAATTCCTTATGCACGGCCAGTCGTTTAGCCAGTCTATTGTGTGATAATACTCTGGGCGCGTGGTTTCAGGTATGCAATTAAGCGCATCTACGCAGTTTTTTGAGAGTATTTTCCATTCTGGTTCAGAGTACCTAAGGAACCATGAGTCTGCATTTGATACAAGAACCTTTGCGCCACAGCGACAGACAACGGGTTCAGAAAAATCATTTATTAGCTCTGCTACCCCTTTTTTTAAGAAGTCCTCGCGCATCATCTCTTTTGCCACGGTAACCGGCTTTCCCCCATAAGGGCCAGAATTTTTGGACATGACCCCTGTGTGGAATCCTTCCTTGTATACTTCTTTTGTTGCAATATCAAGCTTGTCTTTTTGCGATAATGAATTTATTCCCATCTGGGAGCATATCTTTTCTGCTGCGCAAGCTCCAAACTTCTTTGTTGAAAGTATAGGTATCACATCTATTGAGTTTAGCGTTTCAGGCTCGATTCCAAAGTCTTTTAGGCTCTCTGGGTTTTCCTTGAGTTCTTTTAGTGCGATAAAGTCGTATGGCGCGTCAGATGGCACACTTGTGACAAGTCCTGTTGCAACCTTTGGATCAGGAAAGCTTGATGGGAGGATTGGTATCTCACGGCCGATTGCTGGGGCCTCACATACTTTTCCACAGAGTTCCTTACCTTTTATTTCGCCTGTTATCTCAACAGAATAATCCTGGAACGGGAGCTTTTCTGCACAGTCCCTACTTATTATCCAGCTCTCTTCTTTTCCGCCAGGAGTAGTTACTTTTGTGCGAACATAGCTTAGCTCTGGGTTTACCCACATGTTTGTCTGCCCATACATAGTCTCTGGGCGAAGTGTTGCTGCGATAAGTAAATCTGAACTTCCAACAAGCGGGAATTTAAGGAGCGTCCATTCCTGCATCTCTGCAGATTCTCCTTCAAGAAGGTCGTGAGTTGTTACAGGATTTTTACATGAGGTGCAATAGCGCACAGGGTGCTTTCCTTCGCGCACAAGACCCTTTTTGTGGAGACTTTCATACTGCCATGTTATGAACTTATTGTAATGCGCGTCGTTTGTTGTGAACTGGCGGCGCCAGTCAATGCAATAACCCATGGAGCGCATTGAAGGGATATAATGGTTATCAATAAAATAACGTGCATAGTCCATAGGTGTATCAATCTTTGAAAGCTCGGCATCCGTCATGCCATAAGTCTCTTTAAGGACCTTAAGCTGTTTTTCCTCGCCGTCTTTTAAGCGTTTTACGGCTCCGACTATTGGGGTTCCGGTAACGTGCCATGCCATCGGAAAAAGAACGTTAAAGCCTTTCATGCGCTTGTATCTTGCAAAGATATCTGGGACTGTGTAAGTTCTTGCGTGTCCGACATGCATTCCTCCAGAGGGGTAAGGGTATGCGACTGTGATATAGAACTTCTTTTTTGTGGAATCTGGTTCTGACGCGAACGCCTCTTTGTTGTCCCACTCAGACCTCCACTTTGCCTCGGTCTTTTTAAAATCGTATTCCATTTCTATTTTTTGGCAACAGCCATTACTTTTCCCATAGTTGCCTCAAGAGGTGTTGTCGGGTCTTCTTCTAAGTCTTTTAGGCGCATTCCAAAAAACATGCCGCGAATCTTTGGCTCATCTGCCGGTATTGCCAAAATCTCTTCTTTTATGCGCTCTGACGCCAGAGACTTCATTTCCTTCTGGCGCTTTTTCCATTCTGAAAAAAGTATTTCGCAGGCTTCGGAAAGTGATTTTGCCGAGTCTAAGGAACTTTCTGCTTTTTGCCCGCCAAGAGACTGCATACCCGCTCCGTATTTATTCCATTCTGAGACAAACCGTTCTATTGTCAAAGGTAGCTGGTCAATTGGCACTGAAAGCGCCTTGGCTGCAGTTTCCATTTCTTTTTCCGAGAAGTTTGTGCTTAAATCTGCAGAAACTAGTCCTGCTAACGACTCAACAGAACTGATGTAGCACTCTTTTGCTTCTTCGCATGCAGACTCTGCAGCGTTTCCGGCGACAAATTCAAGCCTAACTGCGCCATCCTGAATCTTTGAAACTTTAAGAATCTTTATTTTTACAAGCTCTGATGTGTTATCGCAGTGCGTCCCGCCACATGCCTCAACATCAAAATCGCCAATCTTAGTTATCCTCAATTCCTTTTGGGGTATGGCACCGCCCTGATATACTCTGAATCCATACGTTTCCTCGGCATCTTTTCTTGGAAGGATGGATTTATCTATTGGGATTGCTTCTTTGACTATTTTATTTGCAATCTCCTCGATTTGCTTTAGCTCTTCTTTGGATATCGCGGAGTGATGGGTTATATCCAGTCTTGCTTTTTCTGGGCGAACCTCTGAGCCCGCCTGCCATACGTGACTTCCTAGAACCTGTCTGGCAGCGCCGTTTATTATGTGGACTGCCGTGTGGTTCTGTGAAAGCTGGCGCCTGCGCTCACAATCTACAATTCCTTTCACAACTTCACCCATCACAAAGGATGATGCGTCTTTTACCTTATGCAAGATTACATTCCCCTGTTTTATGACCTCAGTTACTTCAATTCCCTTTAAGGTGCCTAGGTCATGGACTTGTCCGCCGCTTGTCGCATAGAACGCTGTCCTGTCAAGAATGACCATATCATCTATTATCTTGATTACAGTCCCTTCAAACTCAAGCTCGGAGCAGTAACACAGTTTTTCTGTCGAGCAGTTCGGGTCTATCGGAATAGTCTTTGAATTGTCCTCTTTTAGGCTTGAATGGCGTTCTGTTATCTGTTCGTAGAAGCCTGAGGGCACAACAAGATCCGGTTTGAACTTCTTTATCTCCTCAGGAGTTATCCCCTGGGATTCATATAATGTTAAAAGTGATTCTGAATCCAGTTTCTCGCCACGCTCTATCATGGATTTTATTGTTGAGCGAGCCTTTGTCTTGCTTTGAGCGTACTTTCCCTCTTCGATTCCGATTATCTTTTGGAAGGGTGCCAGACCTTCAGTTAATTCTGGGAACATCGGTTTAAGGTACTTTGCGTGCCAGCCTGCAATCTCAGTTAAGTCAAAATCCAGGTCAAACTCATCAATAAATCCTAGTGCGCGCCTTAGGATTACTCTTAGGTTATAACCGCCTCCGACATTTGATGGTATTCCTCCGTCAGCTGTTGCAAAAAGAAGCGTCCTTGTGTGGTCGGCAATTGCGTATATTGCAGTTAAGGGTTCAATTTCCTCTTTTAGCTCCTTTACTGATACTCCTACTCTTTCTGCGACTTTTGCGCGAGCCTTTTCAAGGTCGCGGGTTTCAGTCATATCAAGGCTTCCTGCGATTTTTGAATACTTTGCAAAGAGCTCAGGGTCTGTTTTTATCCCTGCAATCTTCTTTAAGTTGTCGCATACCGGGCCGAAAAGTGAATCGTAGCTTGCAGGAGTCCCATTCGAGAACCACACAAGGCGCTCGTGGCCCCATCCAACATCGATTACCTTCATGTCAAGCTCACGGAAACCGTAGTCTGTGCCGTCTGTCTGGAACTGCATGAAAACAGAATTTACAAGCTCGAGACCTTGTGAGAAGGTTTCCATGCAAGGCCCAAAGGCTGAGAAATCGGGCATTGCCCACACATCCTCCTGGTAGACAAGCTCTTCTTTTGGAATGCCCATGGTCCCACTCAGGAAATCAAAGTTGTTTCGCAGGCACTGGTTTTTAAAGTATGCCCCAGGCTCATTAGGATGATTAAATGAATGCTGTCCTGACATGACAAATGATGTTAAGTGACGTCCAGTTATTCCAACATTCTGGATATCGGGGAAACGCAGGCACACCTGCGGGACTATAAGTGGGTTAGCTGGATAGAGAAAATTCATGTTCTTGCCATCAAGCCTCTGGAAGTCCTGGATTGACGCTATTGTAAAATAGAGGTCGGGGCGCCAGCGGTCAACAACAGGATACCTGTCAATCGGCGTGTGCCCTCGCGACTCAAAGAATTTCTTAAATAGCTCCCAAGTCTCGATATAATCCCACTTGCCTTTTGTTATGGTATTGTTGATAAATCCATAGTCAACGCAGGTTGAGTCAGAGCAAAGCTCGCGTCCAGAGTCGCAAGTCCAAAAGGCGCGGCCGCAATTAGAACATATTTTTCGCTCGTATCCTTCCTCATCAAACATGTCTACTTTGTAGTAATGCTCAGCCTTCTTGCCAAATTCTTTCTTGAGATAATCCTTGCTTAGCTTGGTCACTTTAAAATCTTACGCCCCATAATTTGAAACTTGTAACTAAAAACCTTCAAAAAAGTTAGTTTTTCAAATCTTTTATTTATTATAGCATGCTCAAAATAAGGCAATGGAAATACCACAAGAGCCTATCCTTGAAATAATGAAAGAAACTGGTGCGGAGCGAGTTGATGCCGATGCGCTAAATCTTATGTGCGCTATTTTAAAGGATAAAATAGAGGAGCTAACAGAGGATGCAATAGCCCTTGCAAAACACGCCGACAGAAAGACTGTTACGGCCGATGACATCAAACTGGCATCAAAATCCTAGGAGCCTTTAGAAAAGCGGACCCTGCCTCATGACCGGTGAATCTAGAACAACACTTGTTGAAAGGCGCCTTACACCCGGAAGATGCTGAAGCTTTTCTTTTAGAAGATCTCTTAACTCATCTATGCTGCGGGCACGAATCATAAGTAACATATCCGTATCGCCTGTCATATGATGAGCCTCTACAACTTCAGGAATCTTTTCAAGTTGTACGCTTAGCGGATCTGTTGTCTTTACAGGATGTTCAAGCGTGACCTCAACTATTGCCGTTATGTCGTAACCTAGGTGATGATAGTCTAAGTTTATAGAAAACCCATTTATGACTCCAGATTCCCGTAGTGCCCTTACACGCTCATGGATTGTCGCACCAGAAACACCTATCTTCCGTGCAATCTCAAGAAACGGCGTTCGCGAGTCTGTTTGAAGGATTCTTAGTATCTTCAGGTCTTTTTCGTCGATATTGGGGGTATTTTTGCTTTTCACTAACTAGATTGATGGAAAATAAAGAAAAAAGAAACTAGTTTGACAGGATTTAACACCTGCCAAAGTTCATATCCTCTTCTGCGCGCTGTGAGTAGTACTGCGCAAGGCGACATGAAAGGTCTGCGTTTGCCCCACCTTCATTACACGACCTGAGGAACGCTGCTGCGCCCGTAAGGGAATCCTCAGCTCCCGGACAATTATCTACTGCGATAAATGCTTTGGTGTATGCTTCTGCGGCGTCTGCCGGACTTGTCGAGTACATTCCAAGCGGATGAGTTATCGCTGGAAGTTCAGGCACGCTCTCACCAGGAATAAGTGCGCTATCAGTACTAAACGCGTAACAAGTTTGGGTTACTGGAACTGTGTTTTTAGCAGTCATAACTATGTCATACTGACAAACATATCCACGTGGAACTTCAAATGAGACTGCTCCGGCATTTACACTTCCATCACCAAGGTCTACGTTGAGGTTTCCAAAGCTTTCAGATGTGCCCACACAACCATTCTTAAAGTCTACGTCAAAGTTCCAGTTGATACTCTCATTCTTCTTGTTATTAGTCACTGTTGACATCTCAGTAAACGCTATTTGGGAATTTACTTTGCGGTCAGCTTGAGTCAAGATGAAATCACAGGCGACCTGCCCTAAGTATTCCTCGTTACACGCACCGGGATTAAGTGTTGTTGTGCAAACGCCATAATCTACTGGGAAACAATACCCCCTGGTGTTGTCCCCATTTACTTCTTTGTTTGCATTCTTGTGTGCTGTGCATGCGTATCCACTGCCAACAGCTTCAGCCCTGCAACCTGAGTTTGTATCTGAGTCTAGGACCTTTGTGTTTGAGCATATGCCACCTTCACAACTTTGTCCGACGGCACATTCCGCACTTGAAATGCAGTCCTGGAAATCAGTAACTGGGCATTCATTGCAGTAACAGGAATCGCCGTCTGGGACGCATGCATTGCCATCCGGATTGCTCGCACATAAAGTCGCATCACATGAATCGCTCGCGTTGGAACATTCTGTTCTGCACTGGCATGAGCTTGTGCATATTTGTCCTGCTATAGTACAATCAGAGCTTGCCTCGCAATCTTCGCCTGAGTCTAGGACCCCATTGCCACACATTATGTCTGGTGTTGTCTGGATACAATCACAGGTTGTAACTCCACCATCAATTACTTCAGAGCATTTCCACCCTGAGCCAAAAGCGCTCTCGCAATCATCATATATCGAACAACTTGAACTTGATGCCTGACATTCTGTTGGTGCTTCGCAGACACACTGGCAAGTTTCCGGACTGCAAAACCCGCCGTCTGGACAGTCATTGTCAGAATCGCATGTCTCTCCTGTAAGACGTATGCCATCGCCTAGATTACATGAGGGCAGTATCTGTCTGCAAACACAATTCTCACAGTCATCAGGATTAATGCTTCCACCTGAAGTAGTTATATTCTCTTCGCATCTCCAGTTTACTCCGCTTGAGCCCAGTTTGGAATTGCAATCATCTTTTGTCGCGCAGGCTCCAGGTGCGCTTACATTCTCGCACTCTGTGAATTCATAACAACAGCCGTCATCTCTGCAGTCTGGCGTTCCTGCTGGGCAGTCTGCATCACTTGAACATGCTTGGTGTCCTGCTGAACAAGATGAACTGCAAATACAAGAACCACTTACATCGGTACAGTAGGGTAATGCCGTGTTGCATAAAGAAGGATCGCACACATAACCACTGAGTGTTCCGGTATCTGGATCATAAGTTTCTACTGTGCAATCAAGAACCTGGTAACAATAGCATATCGCCTCATTCTCGTCTTCTATACACTCAAATTCCATTTCTGCGGGACAAAGTGAGGGGTCGCATACGCCGTTTGAAGTACAGTTTATGCAGTCAAAGACTTCGGCTGTGTTGCTATATACAATTAGACTTATACCCCCATCGCTTGGGTAAGGGTCTTTTGCCTGGACATTAGATATCCAAGTTCCAGATTCACCGACTTGTGGAGAAATGGTATGAGTCAATGTTGGATTATTAAGGCTCGCATATTGATTCATTTGAATAAGCTCGCTAGTTCCATCCTTTCTTGACTCCCATCTATAGTCGTATATTATATCGTCTTGGCATTCTGGGTTATCAACTGGGCAGAACGCATTGTCTAAATCTACGCTTTCTTCTGTCACTAGGCAGGAGAATTCCTGCTGAGTACAAATGCCGTTTGGCTCAACTGATATTTGGGGTCTAGTTGGCTGGTTATTGCACCATGGAACGACATCAACCTGATTTTGGCAAATGCCCCCTGGCATGAGACTCACCGGAGTCAGCGCCCAATTTACATCTGTTGCATATTTTACGTGAATCGATTGTGCATCAGGACTGCACGGCGTCCATTCATTTACGCTTTCAATATAGTAGCAGTACGAATCTGTACCTATTTCTGGGGTGTCATACTCATTGACTTCACCCACATCAATGGATACACTACCTTCACGATCCCCGTTATAACAATATCTTGCACCAGTGCATGTATCTGCCCAATGTCCACCACTTACACCGTGCCGTCCACATGTCGAAACATATACTGAGTGATGAATCCAATCTAAGTCTGTTATCTCTAATGTCTGCGCGGCCCCTTGAGTGAGTGCCGGGTCTTCTATTATAGTAAAACTTATCGGGTCTGAGTATTGACTGCAGTATCCTGACACACAGGATTTTACTGTGACGCTCCATTCATCTCCAACTGTTGTTTGGCTTGAAGATATCTCACAGTTTTCTGCTGAGAGAACCTCTCCGTTTTTTGTCCAGGTACATTCAAATCCGGGCGTCACACCATAATCCATTGAGAGTTCGGCAAATGCACTTATATCCATGCCATCATAAACTGAATTGCCGTTGACAAGCGGGGAAACATATGCTGTGGGCGTTTCTTGGGTAACCTCATCTGATGAACCAAGGATTAGCTCGCCTGAATTGTAGGTGAGTGTCCCACCAGCTGGCGAGCTTACAGTTATATCGCATTTTACGGCAACATAGTTCATTACTGTCGGGAGTATGTTTACGAAAGAATATCCACTTGATGAGACTATCAGATGCCATGTCCATGACCACTGGTCATAGCCTTCACGGTAATTGTATCGCCCGTACCAATCAAAGGTGTAGGTGAGCTGACCACCGTTGGCGTCTGAGAGCTGACCGTTTGCAAGCTCGCATACAGGGTTTCCATTATCGCCAAAATAAACTATTGCTTTTGGCGAACCGTATAGTATGAAATTTCCACTGCGTGTCCCCAGACTTATTCCAGCCGCATTTGATTCTCCAGTGTACTCAATTACTTCAGATTCTTCTTCAGTAACTGCCGAAAAGGGGATATCTCTCATAGTTATCCTGCATTTTACGTAGGAAGGGATGCTCGTATCGCTTCCACTTAAAGTCGTTGTAATCTCGTTTGAGCTAATCCAAACATTATAATATGGGTTGCTGATTACATCACCGCTTAAGACTTTAAAAACTGTAAAGCCGCTTGTTTGACTCTGACTTCTTAGCCACTCAATATCAAATTCTATCTTTTCTCCTAGTTCTGGAAGACCAAACGGGTTGTCCCCTGTGCAGGTAAGTGTTTCTCCAGTAAGAATGGACTCCGGTGCCAAATCGACATCAAGAGCCGAAACAAAAGAAATTGCTGCGATAAGGGCTACTACAAATACGCTGAACTTAATTGCTCCGGAAAGGTCTTGTCTTGTTTTCATTTTTTAAGCTTGGTCTAATTTTGCAAGTTCACTATCAATCATACTCGCATAAAGGGCAGCCTTGTTGGAGTCACCTGATGCGCTATACGCGTCTGCAAGTATAGAATACAACTGCGCAGGTACCGTGAATTTAGACATGCCAATTAGTGACTGGTCAGCAAGGCTTACTGCGAGTCCGTCGTTTGCGGCTTTTATCGCTGCAGAATAGTCGCCTTTGCCAAATTGTGCTAAGGCAAGTTCTACGTAGGCAACAGTCTTTGTAGGATTATCGTTTATTGCGCCTTGCGCTGCGGTTATTGCTGCGTCATAATTACCCAGCACGTTTTCAAGGTGTGCAATACCAGAATATGCTGCTGCGTCTTCTATTCCATATGCAAGGGCTGTATCATAGCTTGCGCGTGCATTATCATACATTCCAGCTAAGGTGTATAAGTCGCCAAGCTCAAGATACGCTGCGAACTTTGCCTCAGACGTTGACTTTTCACTGGATAAAACATTGCTACAGTCGATTACTGCCTTATCCTGCAAATCAAAGAACTGTGACTCGATACCGCAAAGCCTTGAGTCAATTACTGGGAAGTCGCCTGCAGTGTCAAGGGACTTTGCTTTATCTAAATCAGCAAGAGCCTTGTCGTATTCTGCAAGAACAGAATATGCATGCGAGCGCCCAATATAAGCTTGAGTGAAATCCGGGCTTGCCTCTATTGCCTTAGTGTAGCTTGCTACTGCAGCTTCCGGGTCGCCTTTCGCTTCAAGGACATATGCCATTAGTCTGTTTGCAGTCGCACTTTCTGGATTCTCTTCGAGAAGCTCTTTTGCCATCTCGTCTGCTTTTGCCACATACTGTTTATTTGACTGAGTCCAGCCAAGGCTCGCATACGAGTTTGCAAGAAGCACTTTTGCCCAAGAGGCGTTGGGGTCGTTAGTTAAAATGGATTCAAGAATAGGTATTGCACCTTCAAGGTTGCCTTCTTCATACATCTGCATCGCAATAAACTCGGTTAAGTTCTCAGGCGTACTTGTTCCGGCACCCTGAGAAACAATATTAACGCAGCTTTCTTTTGCAATTCCAGTTAAGGAGTCGCATGCTGAAACATCAAGAGAATTAATCGCCGTTTCAAAACTGTTCTTGTTAGTTACTGAATCAAGACAGGAATTCCTTTGTGTTGCATCAGTAATACATCCACAAATATCACCTTCCCCTGATTCTATTGCCAGTTTGTAAGCTAACGGCCCATTGTCTGGGCATCTTTTTAGAAGCTCTGTGTTTAGGCTCGTGACTTCTTCACACTCGCCACAGTCCTCTGGACAAGTCTCGCAGGTTTCAGGACTTATACAATTGCCGTCGCCACATATCTTAACCGTGAGGTTTGTTTGGGGTTCGTTTTCAGTTTTTGGTTGGGTCAACACAATTGCGAGTACAATCAATAGACCAATTATACATATTATTGCAAGAATAATTTTGGGCTCTTTAAAATCCATTCTAGTTTATTATTTTAGTTATAAGCTAAAAAAGCAAAAGCTAGACTGTTATTTAATAATAGTCATCTGACTTGTTTTACATAAAAAGATTTAGTGCAAGCTCAATGATAATAAAGGCAACTGTGATTCCGATAAAAATTGTCGGCTCAATCTTTACGCCCTCGTCATCATTGAAATAACGCACGATACCCGCTCCTGCAAGGGGATTTGAAGCCTGTGAGGTTTTAAGTGAAGGCATTTTGTTTACTAGAATTTGCTTATTTTGAGAATTGTTACTTAAAAAAGGAAGAAAAAAGAAAATAAAAAAAGTAAGGCTAGTTTTAAGCTAGCCTTATTACATCATGCCTGGCATACCGCCCATTCCGCCCATGTCAGGGGGCATCATTTGACCACCACCTTTTGAGGATGAAGCAATTACATCGTCAATACGAAGTATCAGCTCCACAGCCTCGGCAGCAGACTTTATTGCCTGTGTCTTTATTTTCTGCGGCTCGACAACGCCTTTATTCCAAAGGTTTTCGACTTTGTTGTCCATCACATTAAAGCCTATCATCTTACCTTCTTGCCCATCGTGTTTTGAACGAAGTTCAACGAGAACATCAATTGCATCAACACCTGCGCTTTCAGCCAGAGTCCTTGGGATTATCTCGACAGAGTCAGCAAATGCGTTTATTGCAAGTTGCTCACGGCCACCTATTGACTCAGCATACTCGCGAAGCCCTTTTGATATTTCGATTTCTGCCGCTCCGCCTCCGGTTACGACCTTTCCTACTTCGATTGCAGATGCAACACCGCCTATGGCATCATTAAATGCGCGCGCGGCTTCATCAACGACATGCTCTGTTCCACCACGAACAAGGATGCTTACTGCCTTTGGGTCTTTGCAATCCTCGACAAAAAGCATCTTATCGCCTGAGATTTTTTTCTCTTCGACTTTGCCTGCGTGGCCAAGCTCTGCTGGACCTAAGTCATCAACATTTGTTACGACGCGTGCGCCTGTTGCTTTTGCAAGGGCTTCCATGTCGCTTTTCTTTGCACGGCGAGCGGCAACAATCCCCTTTCTTGAAAGGTAATGCTGAGCCACGTCATCAATGCCTTTTTGACATATAAGGACGTTTGCACCTGAATCAACAATCTTGTCAACCATGGTTTTTAGCATCTTTTCTTCCTGGTCAAGGAATGCCTGAAGCTGGTCGGGGGACGTTATTCTTATTTCTGCGTCAGTCTCTGTCTTGCTTACTTCAAGAGCTGAGTCTATAAGGGCGATTTTTGCGTCCTTGACAACCTTTGGCATGCCGTCGTGGACTATCTCCTTATCGATTATTACTCCGTTTACAAACTCGGTGTCCCTGACACCTGCACCCTGTTTCTTTTCAATCTTTACGTTATCAACGTCAATTTCTCCATCGGGTCCTGCCACCTGAAGCACAGCGTTTACTGCAAGCTCTGAAAGGTATTCTTTGTGTGATTCTGCACCCTTTCCAGTCATTGCCGTCTGCGCGATTTCAGTAAGGACTTTTTTATCGTTTACAGTAACCTTTGTTGCGATTGAATCAAGAATATCCATTGACTTTGCAGCAGACATTCTGTATCCCCTAACAATTACTGAGGGGTGGATTCCCGCATCAAGGAGTGTTTCAGCGTTCTTAAGAAGTTCTCCTGCAAGGATAACTGCTGTTGTCGTTCCGTCGCCAACTTCTTCGTCCTGAGTCTTTGCGACTTCTACTATCATCTTTGCTGCTGGATGTTCGATTTTCATCTCATCAACAATTGTTGCGCCGTCATTTGTTATGACTACATCACCAAGATCATCAACTAGCATCTTGTCCATGCCTTTTGGGCCAAGCGTTGAGCGCACGGCTTCGGCAACCAGTTTTGCTGCCATGATGTTCATTCTCTGAGCGTCTCTTCCTTGTGTCCTAGTGTAGCCCTCAGGAAGAAGGACTACTGGTATCTGTTGTCCAGCCATTTTATAAATTAGCTTTTATTTAGTCGAAAAAGTCTTCATATATGCAAATACTGTTCTCTTGGATTTGCAAGGTGGTATTAGTTTGTCTGTCTATAAAAAGCTATAAGAAGGTTTAAAAAGCTTTAATCAATCTTCTCGAGAATCTCTTCTTTTGATGCTATGGCGTGGAGCTCGTCAAAGGAGATTGCAAGAAGTCGCCTTGTCTTTTTTTCTTTTGTTATATGAACTGTTTTGCAGTCTAGTGCAGTCTCCAGACTCTTTGCTATTTTTTGTTTGCTTCTAAGTTCTGATTCTGTTCTTGAAACCGGAGTAAAAAGCAGCCTTTCGTCAAGTGCAAAATCCAGAGGGTTTGAAAACGCAGTATTTTCAAGCTTGAGGCGAAGATATTCCCCTACTATCCTTTTTTTGATGGGGTCTGAGAGTTCATGCTCGTTTTCTGTCTTGCCGTCTGTTATCTGGATTGCGGGAACCTGTATTTCTTTTCCAAAAAAGTTAAGAACGCGCTCGAACATCTCCTCTTCTGCACGGTTTTGCTTTTCCATGCGGTATATTGTCTGTCCGGAGCAGGAGAGCGCCTTTGCAAGCTCTTCACGACTCATTCCGCGTTTGGTTCTCATCTCACGAAGAGTGGAGCCTTCAATACCTACAAGCGTCCTTCCGCGTGAGGTGAATTTAGATATGCAATCGCCGTTTATTATCGCTTTTGCCGTCGTGATGGTTAATGAGGGTATCTGATGCCTTGAATATACTAAACCGTCCTCTAATCGTGATATTCCTGCGAGTTCTCCAATAAGTAATGGCTGAGCCAAAAAGGCGTTTGCAAGTTTTAAGAGTTCACAGCCCGCCTCATCGCCAAGATTATCTATGTTGCGCAGGCATTTAATTATAAATGAGGCATCCTCACGCTTTGCGATAAAGTCAAAATAGCGTCTAAGGCCATCAACAAGGTATATCTCAAAGCCGTTTGCATTAAAGGCTTCCTGAACTGCTCGTATCTCTGATTCACTAGGCATTTGTTTTAAATTGTTAGAAAGAATTGGGTTAAAAGACTATAAAGAATGAATATCGGGTCCGGTCCTTAGCTGGTATTCTGTACGAGCCCTTCAGGGAAAATTCCCGTCGTAAATAGGCTAAACACGTGCGGCATTCGACTAAGCGGCAAAATTGCCTTGCACCTGGCAGATGAATCCGTTTCATGCAGTATTCCAAAGAACCTCAAGAATCTATCATCGTATTCATTAGGAACTGCTTCGTTTCTGTGATAGAGCACACATCTCTGTGTAGGAGTTACCTCCCTGCCATTTTATGGTGTACCAGCTTCCTCCGGAAGTGAAAAATCACCCCGGGTATCCGCATGGACCGCTCCCGATATTAATAATTGAGATTAAATTGTTAAAAATAAGAAAATCTTACCCAGAACTAACCTAATATAACCATATAATAGTTATGTGGGTAAGAAAATCTTATTTAGAACCGGTGTTGTGCTTGGAAGTTTTCTTGCATTAGGCTAAAAAAGCTAATGCTATGATATAAAGAATATTAAGATTTTTGAGCCAAATTTGCATCAAATAATCTTAAGAAAAGAGTAAATGATGATGTTGTGCTTGGGTTTTATATCCGTAAGATGGATATAGCGATTAGTAACGGCGAGCTAAACAAGTCGTTGCCTTCTTGCGCGCACTCCCGTCCTATCAAACCCCTCTTCTAGGGGAGCATAGATCGTCTCTTTTTAGGGCAGGCTTCGAGCTTAGATGCTTTCAGCCCTTATCCCTTAAGGCGTAGCTGAGCAGCGTGCTATGCAACAGCTGCTGACCAGAGGCCTCGGTTCTTCGTTCCTCTCGTACTAGAAGATCCTTCCCCTCAGACGACCAACACTTCCAACAGGTGCCTCCAAACTGTCTCGCGACGTTCTAAACCCAGCTCACGTGTGTCTTTAATAGGCGAACAACCTTACCCTTGGCCCCTGCTGCAGGGCCAGGATGACACGAGCCGACAGCGAAGTAACAAGCCTCAGCGTCGATATGGACTCTTAGCTGAGACAATTCCATTATCCCCGGGGTAGCTTTTCTGACAGCCCAGACCTTCATTTATAAGGTACTGGGGTTCGTTAAGCCATGGTTTCCCATTTGCGCCACTTATTGATCATGGCACAATCAAGCAGGCTTATAGCTTTATCCTCTATGACGGATTTCTAAACCGTCTGAGCCTACCATTGGACTCCGTCGATATCTTTTCAACGGAGTACCGCCCCAGCCAAACCGCCCACCTACTGATGTCCCCAAAGGTTAGAAGTACAGTTTTAAAAGGGTAGTGTTACATGTTTGCCTCCAGCCGATCCGGAAACCGGCCTTCGAAAGCTCCTACCTACGCTCTGCAATCAAAACCATACATCAACAATAGGATGCGGTAAAGCTCCACGGGGTCTTCGCGCCCCATTGGAAGTCCCGTGCGTGCTCACACGGATTGTTGTTTCACTAGGTTCTACTCAGGGACAGTGTGAGTCTCGTTACTTCGTTCATGCAAGTCGCCAATTAAGCGACAAGGTATTACGTTACCTTAAGAGGGTCATAGTTACCCCCGCCGTTTACAGGTCCTTCGTTCCCTTGAAAAGGAGTTTGAGATACCTGCACTGGGCAGAAGTCACCGATTGTATAAGGCGTTTCCGCTTAGCAATCGGCTACGTTTTTAGTAAACAGTCGGACCCACCGTGTTATTGCAATCAGCCAAACAACAGTTTTCTACTGTATGGCTGACACCCCTTTTCCCGAAGTTTCGGGGCCAATTTGCCGAGTTCCCTTGAGTAAATTGTCCTAATACATCTTAGCCTTTTCAGCCAGGGGCACCAGTGTCAGTTCTCGGTACGATTAACAATGGATTCAATGGCTCCATTTTCAGGGGCACCAGGAATAAGACAACCCGAAGGCCTTCACAGTTTTTGCTGTTTCTCACTATTACAGTACTCCACAGCGGTTCTCTGCTTAGTTTATGCTTATCCCAATGCGTCTGAAGCCAAGCTAGCGTCGCCGCTCCAATCGATAGTACAGGAATATTAACCTGTTTCCCTTTCGGTTACTACGAATTGCGCGTAACCTTAGGATCGACTAACCCTCATCTGATAATCATTGATGAGGAACCCTAGCCCTTAAGATGTTGGGGATTCTCACCCCAATTTGCTGCTACTTCCGGCAAGATTCTTATTCCAACGGGGTCCACATTTCCGCATGGAAATGCTTCTACCCCCGCAAGACACCTCCTTACTAAACCGTCTTGTCAGACGGTTCGAGAGTCTCGGTGACTGGTTTAGTCCCGATTATTTTCGGGGCATGCAGTCTCGACGGGTGATCTGTTACGAACTCCTTTGAGGATGGCTGCTTCTAAGCCAACCTACCCGTTGTTTTAGACTAAACACCCCTCCCTTTACACTTAACCAGTTCTTAGGGACCTTAGCTCTCGTCAGGGTTGTTTCCCTCTCGGACGCCAGGCTTACCCCGGCGCCCCCACTCCCACGGTCTACGGCGTTAAAGAATTCGGAGTTTGACAGGAAAGTGGGAGGTTCCCCTCCCTTGCTCTCCAATCAGTGCTCTACATCCTTAACTACCTCGCGTGAGGCGGAGCTGAGGCTCCTTTCAAGAGGAACCCGCTATTACGTTGCTCGATTAGCATTTCACCCCTAATCCCAGGTCACGAGAATGAACTGAGCTCAATACCTCTATCAGGCCTCCATCCCACAGACGTGGGACTTCACCTTGCCCAGGATTAGATCGCAACGTTTCAGGTCGTACCCACCTGACTAATGGCTACCAACCATGTCCCTCACTAATAAATTAGCTGCGGACTTTTCGGTTTCCCTATGCATTTCTGCTCGCCAAATAGGTACACTCCTTGCCTCATGTTTCGAGACGAACGGCAAAACACGTCGCATCCTGTCATAGTTTCCTTCTGACAGGCCCAGGCGTGCAATGCCATCCCGTATCTGCATGGTTTCAGGCTCTTTTCATATCCTATTACGGATCCTTTTCACCTTTCACTCGCGCTGTTATTACGCTATCGGTCTTCAGTAGTATTTAGCGTTAGAAGCAAATGCCTCCTATCTTCAGACGAGATATCCAACTCGCCTTACTCTTGATACCTTCAATCGGCTTAATATGATTTATCTACGGGGCTATCACCCTCTTTGGCCACACTTTCCAGAGTGTTTAACTAACATATCAAGCTCGTAAAAGGTCAACCCACATGTCCCAAGCATTACTGCTTGGGATTCAGTTCGCGCTATGTCGCTTTCGATCGCCTTTACTAACGACATCTCTTTTGATTTCTTTTCCTGCGGTTACTAAGATGCTTCAATTCACCGCGTTTCCCGATCCTTGTCGGAGCAATTAGGACATCTTCGGTTCAAAGGCTGCATGCGCCTACCCGAAGCTTTTCGCAGCTTGCCACGTCCTTCATAAGCTCTGAAGCCAAGGCATCCACCATACAGAGTAGCACCAAATTACGGACTTCCAAGCACAACATCATCGGTTTACAAATGAAACCATAGTTGCTTCCCTTCCCGATATGGCTCTAAGTGTCGGGAAGTTCATAGTATTTCTTATTGAAATTTACAGTTGCCTGTAAAATTATAAGAGTGAAGTGGTGGATAAGTACAGAGATTCATATAGTATTATATGTAAGGAGGTGATCCAGCCGCAGATTCCCCTACGGCTACCTTGCTACGACTTCCCCCCCCTCACTAAACCCGGATTTGAATGTATCAAGGGACACATCCTTACCTGGACCTAGCTTGGTTGGAGTGACGGACAGTGTGTGCAAGGAGCAGGGACGTATTCATCGCTGTATAATGAGCAGCGATTACTAGGGATTCCAGCTTCACGAGGGTGGGTTGCAACCCTCGATCCGAACTAGGGCTGGCTTTCGAGATTGGCTCCCCCTTTCGGGGTCGCAACTCATTGTACCAGTCATTGTAAGACGCGTGTAGCCCGGAAGATTTGGGGCATGCGGACCTATCGTTGTCCACACCTTCCTCCCACTTATCGCGGGCAGTCTCTTTATTGTGCCTTATTCTCGGAAGAACAAGTAGCAAATAAAGATGTGGGTCTCGCTCGTTTTAGGACTTAACCTAACACCTTACGGCACGAGCTGACGACGGCCATGCACCTCCTCTCAGCGCGTCCGGCAAGACCTTCAGTCTGGCCTTCATCCTGCTGTCGCCTCCGGTGAGATGTCCAGCGTTTAATCTAATTAAACCGCAGCTTCCACCCCTTGTAGTGCTCCCCCGCCAATTCCTTTAAGTTTCATCCTTGCGGACGTACTCCCCAGGCGGCTGACTTAACGGTTTCCCTTCGGCATAGCATGCGCTCGTAGCGCACGCTCTACCTAGTCAGCATCGTTTACGGCCAAGACTACACGGGTATCTAATCCGTTTCGCGACCTTGGCTCTCGTTCCTCACTGTCAGGCATGTTCATGTCGGGCGCCTTCGCCACTGTTGGTCCTTCTAGGATTATAAGATTTCACCCTTACCCCAGAAGTACCCCCGACCTCTCCCATCCTCAAGTCTAATAGTTTCTCCACCAAGCCCTACGGTTAAGCCGTAGGATTTCAGCAGAGACTTATCAAACGAGCTACGAACGCTTTAAGCCCAGTAATGGTGACTGCCACTTGGGATGCCAGTTTTACCGCGGCGGCTGGCACTGGTCTTACCCACCCCTTATTCTACTAGCGTTTTAGACTAGAAAAAAGCATATATGGTATATATGCACTTGGAATCCCCTTATCACACTTGCGTGCATTGTAAAGGTTTCGCGCCTGCTGTACCCCGTAAGGCTCGGAATAGTGTCTCAGATTCCGTCTCAGGGCAATCGCTCCCACGACCCTTATCGATTATTGCCTAGGTGGTCCATTACACCGCCTACAAGCTAATCGACCGCAGACTCATCCTAGCGTGCCGGAGCTTTCATTCTCAAAACATTCCAGTATAAGAGAATTATGGGGTATTATCCTCAGTTTCCCGAGATTATCCCCCGCACTAGGGCAGATTGTCCACGTGTTACTGAGCAGTTCGCCAAGGAGACAAGCTCCTTGAGACTTGCATGGCTTAATCGGATTCCAATAGCGGCAGCCTCAAGCAGGATCAACTTGAGTTGATTGTTTTTGGCTGGTTGTTATTGTTCACACTTTATTAAAAAAGGTATCACGTACTTTCTCCACCACATCAGATTGAATCGGCTTAACGCCGGTTGTATCTCCTCATGAGTGTTGCGCCGAAAAAGTGGAAAGCTTAACGTATGCTTTGCTTTGACGACACAGGAATAAGTGTGGTCATTTCGCGCAGTTGCGCAGAGACCAGTTATTCGGACCTAATTTAGAAGTACAACCTATAAAAAGGGTTGAATCCTAAACCGACGAAAAGTACTCTTTTTGTAAAAGAGGCAAAACGCCTACGCGAAGAAACGCGTGGGGATATTTGTAGAGTGGAGTATAAAAAGCTTTCGGCAAAAAGACCGTAAGATATCTGTTATTTTAATAATTACTTTTCTGTTTCCTAAAAGTAATTCGGGTAAGGCCTGGTATGCGGTATATTTCTTCCTTGCCTTCTTTTGTATGTATCGTGGCCACCCTATCTTCTTCTAAATTAATTAGGCTTCCATCGGGCTTGAGTAATGGTTCGTCATGGCCTTTACTGGTAACATAAACATTGTGATGGGTTAATTCTTCTCCACCTGGATATTGCTCTGTCCATGCGGGCCCCTCCTTTAGCTCTGGCTTAAAATCATGCTCATGCAGAAAACGCATTTGTGGGTGTATCTCAAATCGCTCCCTGTGTGCTGTATTTCTCGATACACAATGCGGTATTGGCTTTTTCTTCATTGAATGTGGTGCTGGCATTTTAATATCTAGTAATCTTTTGAAAAGATAATATAAATTATTTAATTAATAATATTAATTGTTTGTTTTTATTATATAGTTTGAAAAATAAGCCGCTTCTTAAGGCATTTTGTTTCTTGCGTCGCCTTTTGCTGGCCGGGTTAGGGTAGCTTGGTTATCCTGCTGGACTGTGGATCCGGCGACCCGGGTTCAAATCCCGGGCTCGGCCCTTTTATTATTTTTTGCTAATCCTCGTTTGCCTTATACATGAATATCTTTACTTTTTCTTCTGTTATGAGGCCTTTCCTGATTATCTTGTCCAGCTTTTCTTTGATGCGTTCTATGTTCTCTTTCTTGTCTACGATTTCAATTAGAATGGGGAGGTCTGTTGACAGGCTTAAAATTGATGTTGTGTGAAAATGACTTGTTTTTCCAAAGCCCTCAATGCCCTTTATGACTGTGACTCCTGCAAGACCCTCTTTTCTGCATAATTCAATTATATGCTTGTAGAGTGGCTTTCCCCCGTATCTGTCTGCTTCCCCGATGAATATCCTTAACAAGATTGCTTCAGATTCTTTTTTCATTTTCGTTAGCTCCACAACGCCAATACTACTAAGCGCCCTAAATAAATAGCGCCGATTGTCAGCATTAGTGTCCCGATTATATTGATGCTTAGGAGTATGAATTCGTTGTTTTCCAATAGTTTAAATGACTCGTAGCTAAATGTTGACATTGTGGTAAATGCTCCGAGTATTCCCAAAGTCAAAAAGACCCGCGTCTCCTCTGAGAAAATGCCCTGATATTCTGAGGCATACATTACAAAACCCAAAAAGAAGCTTCCTATGACATTAACCCCTAGTGTCCCCAGCGGAAAAGATACCATTCCATTTTGTATAAATCCGCTTGCAGAATACCTTAAAATCGCCCCGATGAATCCGCCAATCCCAACAAGTAGTAATAAGTTCATTTAGCCCGCCTTAACTATTTCTTGTAGAAGTCATCAGCTGAAAAAAGCGGTTTTGGCGAGTATTGCCTGTGCGGACTTCATCGCACACTCATTATATTTAATGCAAGGTTTATTTAAAGTTGTAAGAGTCTTATGCGTTTGGGTTGGCTAGAACTTATCCTCCGGCAATAATATTATCCTCCAATAACTATAAGTCGTTTTCCTTAGAAATATCCTTTGTTAGTCTTGCCTTCTCCAACATGACTATCCTAGTCTTTGAAATGGAAAATAATGGGGCTTATGGACCTAAAGGAAGGGTCGCTAATTTTAAAAGTCAAAAGAATGCTTTGGCTCAGGCGTTGCCAAAAAACATAAAGGTAAAACGAAAAAAGAAATTCTCACTCTCATTAAAAAAAGCAAAAAAAGAGCTTGCTCCCAACTGTCAAAAATCGGGAGGGACTTTTATTATTTCAGAAAAATCCGGTGTTCGAATAAACTGTGAGGGCTGTTCCCATAAATCAGATTTAAGCGACCCTGACTGTTTGTCTAACTGCGCAAAAATCATCTGGGAAAACAATTGTGCACAACTTTCTCTTAACGATGGTCTTGTGCGAAAAGAATTTGACAAAAAAGCGTGCGAAGCTCTTCTTGATTTGCACTTAGCATGCGAGCCCTTTCTTTTGGATTTTCCGGAAGAATGCGGCGAATGCGGCAAGGAACACGAGGCTCAGTTAAGGTCAATAAGGAAAGCCTTCCTTAGACGCCCATTCGAGTTGCTTTCAAAAGGAATAGTTTGTGAGGAGAACCCTGACATCAAGGTTTCAGGCGTCCCTAAAAAAGCCTGTCTTGACTGCGAGCGCCGGGCGCTTGGAGCATGTGATAACGCGGTAGATAAGATATCAAAAACTGCAATCGGCAAAGGTGAGCTTCCAGGTTATTCTCTTGAGCCATTCTTTTCAGGCGCCAGATTATCATTTGACATTAGTGATGGTGAGGCTTGCTTAATGGATTATGGCATAGAAGGGGGGCAGGTCAGAATAGAAGGGGAGAACAACTATGAGAAATATGTGATAACGCCTGATGAATACCGCTTTTCAAAAGAGAAGCTTGTCGTGATAAAAGAGGCGCTCTTTCGCCTTAAGTCAAAAAAAGGGAACATTGATGAGAACACCTTTAGACGCATGTGTTCTGAAGAGATGTTAAAGCTGTCTGCACTCCATGGTTTTGGCAATGATGAGAGTTTGGCAATGACAAGAGCGCTCATACGTTCGACTGTTGGTTTTGGACTTATTGAAAACATCCTTAGCGACCCCAACATAACCGACCTTTACATAAATTCGCCAGTCGAGAAAAATCCACTCGTTGTAAAGCATAGGGAGTTTGGTGACTGTGAGACAAACGTATATCTAAACGAGGACTTTATCGAATCGGTCATATCAAAATTCAGGCTTAAAAGCGGGCGCCCGTTTTCCCAGGCAACCCCCATTCTGGACATGGATTTACCAGAATTAAAAGTAAGGGTAAATGTTACGGGGCCGCCGATAAGCCCTGATGGTGCCGCCTTTGCCTTTAGAAAAAGTGCAAAGGATCCCTGGAGCCTTCTTAAGTTTATAGACAACGGGATGATTAGTTCTGAGGCTGCAGGCTTTCTTGCAACAATTGTGCGCGAGGATACAACAGTCCTTGTCTGCGGAGACCGTGGGAGTGGTAAGACCTCACTTCTATCTGCACTCATTGCAACACTGCCAAAAAAGAACAGAATCCTTACTCTTGAAGACACTTTTGAGCTTCCAGTCCCGGCTCTTATCTCCGAACTTGATTTCAAAATTCAAAGGATGCGTGTCAGACCTTCAACCTCTGAGTCCTCTTTTGAATCATCTTCAGATTCTGCTATACGAAGTCTCCTTAGAATGGGGGACTCGGCAATTGTGATGGGAGAAGTAAGAGGTCCTGAGGCTGCAGTGTTATATGAAGCAATGAACATAGGCGGCTCGGGGAATTGTGTTCTTGGAACGATACATGCAAAAAGCACGCGGGCACTTTTTGAAAGACTCATCTACAGCCTTAAAATCCCGCCACAGTCATTTAAAGCAACAGATATTGTCATCATATGCGAGATGTCAAAATCGCAAGGGGATCCTGCCCCAAAAAGGCGCGTTGTCGAAATCGCAGAAGTAAGAAAAGACTGGGAGGGAACTGACACAGAAAACGTCTTTAGAACCCTCTTTAAATTCGACGCGAAAAAAGGCGGGCTTGTAATGAAAAACTGTGAAGATTCGCAGGTCTTCTCAAAAATATCTGCAAAGCGCGGTCTTGAGGTTTCCGATTTATTAAACGAAGCCTTGCAGCGTGGAGAGGCTTACTTAAAAGCCGTTAGTCTTGCAAAAAATGGCGGTAAAAATCTTTTGAGTAATAGCCGGCTACAACAAATAAACCAGGATTTCGAAAGACAGGTTTCTAATTTATCCATGCAGTGCTTATCAAAATGAGCGGTACGTATATTTTACTCTGCAATAAGTTCGGTTCGCTTATCAATCAAAGGCCAAAAAAGAGTATCGAAAACAAGCTCCTTGATGCCAGTTCTTTTCTTAAGATTCCTGTCGCGCCAAAGGAAATAGAATCTGCCGCCATTGTAACTGGCATAATTTGCTTTGTCTTAAGTCTTCTTGCTTTTTTCCTCATCTTTTCTTTGTGGGGTTTTAGCATACTTTCTGTCATGCTTTTTTTACTCGGACCGCTTTGCTACGTTTGGTTTGAAAGATATTTAATAATGCTTGCCTCCTCAAAGAAAAAGGAGGCCTCAAGAGAGATACTATCGGTCTTTGCTTATCTTGTTATGAGCCTTCGGGTAAACCCAAACCTTGAAGACGCACTTGTCTTTTGTGCAAAGCATGCAAAAGGGGAACTGGGACGTCTCCTTATTGAGTCTATAAATGACATCAGGACAGGGCACAGCAACGCTAAGTCTGCAATATTTAAAATAGCAAAGATTTTTCCTGACTACCCTGAATTCGGAGCAGCAATAGGGCTTTTGTATTCATCAACGCTTGAAAAAGACGAAGTCTCACGCCAAAAAACGCTTGACAAAGCCTCATCAAACCTTCTTTCCGGAATTTCCCTTAGGGCAAGAAGACAAGCAAGAAAGATGGTCTCGCCTGTCATGGCACTTTTTACTTTTGGCGTAATCGTTCCTTTGGTTATGGTCGCACTGATTCCTTTCATGTCGCTTATGGGAATAGACTTTGGAGAAGGGATGTTTGCAATACTTTATTGCGTGATAATACCGGTTTTCCTTCTTTTCGGGGTGCATATTGTTTCAGGACTCAGACCAATCGGTCTTGCCCCACCATCAATTAAATGCATCCGTCCTTCGTTTATGATTGTTCTTCTGGCTGTGTTTTTAGGGACCTTGTGTCTGATTCCCTTCATACTCAATATGTTTGAGGGCGCTCTTGCTCTGCTTCCTCTTTTATGGGCACCTAGTGTTATCGTTAGTATAATCCTGATTCTGCCTGCAAGAAAAGCGTTGCTTCTTGCAAAAAAGACAAAAGCTATTGAATCGCAGTTCCCTGAAAGCCTAAGGAAGCTTTCGATACTCACATCTCAGGGGAAATCTCTTGAAAGGGCAATGGCTGAAATGGAAGATACTATATTTTTTCCTGCTACGGCTTATGCCAGTTCTTTTGGAGTTAGTATCCGGGACGCTCTTTTGGGTGGGCAGGGAACTGTGTCCCAACTTCATTCAGATGCCATAACAAGCGCGTGTGAAACCATTCTTGCAGTCTCGCAAAAGGGCCCTCACGCAATATCTCAAGTCGCATTAAGAATCTCTGATCAAATGGTTCTCATTAAGGAAACTGAGGATGAAATCGAGCGTGGGCTTGGGCAGGTGGCCTCATCAATGAAAGTCATCGCTCTTTTTGTCGCGCCCCTTGTCGGAGGCCTTATCGCTTCAATGAGTGCTATAATATCAGAGACCCTTCTTTCCAGTTCCCAAAGCAGTCAGGCCGTTGGTTTCTCAAGCGGGGGAATGCTTCCAATAGAAATCTCGACATTGGTAATTGGGATATACATTATTGAATCGGCAATAATCTTATCGAATTTTGCAGTATATCTTTTAAACGGTAACTTCTCTGCTGCAAAAAGACTATCAATCGGACTTGCAATTATATTATCCTGCCTGATATTTTGCGGGTGCGCGTGGCTTGGGGGTGTTGTGTTCGGAGGTATTGCTTAAAGCTTATTTTGCAGCAAGCTTCACGTCTTCGGACTTTACAGTCTTTCTTCCGGCATGTTTTGAAAGGGCGACAGATGCGCCTGCAAGAGCCTCTGCATAATCCTCAACGGCTTCCCGCATGACGATTTTTGCTTTCTCTGAACTTCTGCTTGCTCCGGCATCTTTTAGGAACTTATCAAACGCGCTTAGTGGTAGTTTTGCCATTTTTATTATTTTGAGCGCGGATAGAAAAAAGCGCTTTTGCCATTTAGGGCTTTTTGAGCAGTACCCATTTGGGAAAGGCAGTCTGAAGCCGTCATCGCGCGCCCTTCTTTGATGTATGCAAGATCGCCTGCAACTCCTGTTATGAGAGTGGCAAAAGCTCCAGCCCAAAAAGCACTTATCCCTTGAGCAAGAAAACCTGTGGCGGCTCCTGCAAGAATGTCACCAGTCCCTCCTTTTGCCATATAAGGGTTTCCAGACTTGTTCAGTTTGATATAATCACCCTGCGCGATAATATCTGTTGCGCCTTTTAGGACTATTGTGCATTTAGATTTTTTTGCCTGTGCGCAGACTGCAGCCTTAGTCGCCGTCTTGCCAAATAAGCCCTTAAACTCTCCTGCGTGCGGTGTTAAAATCGTTGTCTTTGAAAGTTTCTTAACGGTATTTGCATCAATTGCCTTTAGGGCGTCTCCGTCAATCACAAGAGGTATTCTCCCGTCTAAGGCAGCTATTGCCTGGCGCGCAGCCTCTAAGGACTCCTTAGAATCACCCAGGCCGTTTCCTATACATATCGCATCAAACTTCGCACCAAGGGCTTTTGGCACATCATGCGGACCAATGTGCTCTTCGCTTTGCAAAGGAATAGTTATTAAATCTGGAGCCATCTGGGCGATTCTTGACGCAACATTTTTTGGTGCCGCAACGTAGCTAAGGTCACAACCTGCCTTAAGTGCCGCCATTGCAGAAAAATACGGGGCCCCAGTATAGTTCTCATTCCCACCTATCACAAGAACGCGGCCTGACTCGCCTTTGTGTGTCTTTTCGTCTCGCTCTTTTAAGAGATGCTTAAAGTCGCCTGCGCCCACACAGGTTTTTGCTTCCTTTGGAATTCCGATATCCGCAATTACTATCTTGCCGGCATTCTTTGCCTTAATGAGTCCTTTTTTTGGCGCGTGCATGGTTACAGTCACGTCAGCTTCTATTGAAACGTTAGACGCTTTTCCAGAATCTGGGTCCATTCCTGAAGGAATATCAACGGCAAGTACCTTTGCGCCTTTTTTTCTAGAAGAGTTGACTGCTGTTATGATTTTTGCTAGTGGCGGTGCAATCTTTCCTTTTACTCCAGTCCCAAAAAGCCCATCGATTATGACGCCGGCTCCGGATATCGCATCAAGGCATTCTTTTAGCCCTGAACCAGCAAGAGGTTTAGGAAAATAGTTTTTTGCGCGGTTAAAATTATCAAGCGCCTCAACCCCTTTGGGGCGCTTTAAGTAAAATATCTTTGGTTTTGATTTAAGGTACCTGCACGAGACAAACGCATCGCCGCCATTGTTTCCAGGACCGCAAAGGACAACAATCTTACCCTTGAACTTGTTAGCTTCTTTTGCTGTTGCCCGACCCGCATTTTCCATCAGTTCAGATGCGGGAACACCAAACCATGCAGAATTCGCATCAAGGATACTCATATCTAATGTCGTTATCGGTTCTTTTGTGGTCATCTTGAAAAGACGTTGTTTTGGCGTTTTTATTCGCTATTTGGTAGATTTAAGTGCGAGACTAATAAAAAACCGACTGGACGGAAAAAATATAAACACAAATGGAATCTGGGAGCGCCTACGGCACGGCAAAAATCGATTTGAATGAAGATGGTACTTACAAATACCTAATAGAGCCTTTTGAATTCAACGAGGAAGAAAAAAAGATTCTTGGAAGTGCTGAGCGGACATTTACGCAGGTTGAGCTTGAAGGAATCAGAAAGGAACCTGATATCGCAATACGAAGGCGCGCGCTTTATGAATACTTCAAAAGAAAAATCCCGGAGACCCAGAATAGGGAAGCGGTTCTTGCTGAAATTGTAAACCGCGTTATGGGATATGGCGAGCTCTCACGCTTAATGGGGGATTATGACCTTGAAGAGATTATGGTAAACGGCACAAATTTGCCAGTCTATGTCTTCCACAAAAAATATGGCATGTGCTCAACAAATCTTGTATTTCACAAAAAAGAGGAAATCTTTAAGATAATAAACAAAATCTGCTGGCTTCATGAAAAGGAGATTGCACCGATTATCGACCTTTCGACAATTGATGGCAGTCGCGTCAATATCACAACAGACCCCGTTGCAATACACGGACCTACGATAACTATAAGAAAGCAAAAGACGGATATGTTGACAATAACCCAGCTTATTGATGCGGGAACTCTTGACCTGGATCTTGCGGCGATGCTTTGGCTTTCTGTAGACGGAATGGGAATTGCACCTGCAAATATTGTTATCGGGGGGATGATAGGTTCAGGGAAAACCGCACTTTTAAACGCTCTTTTGATGCTTTCACCACCAGAGAACAGGGTAATTACAATAGAGGATACTCCTGAGATAAGACTATCTGGGAGAAGCAATTGGGTGCCTCTTGTTGTTCAAGAGGGCTATTCCATGAAAGACCTTGTCAAAAACACACTCCGCATGAGGCCGACAAGGATTGTTGTTGGTGAGATACGCGGCGAAGAGGCGCTTTCAATTTTTGATGCCATGAATGTCGGGCACAGCAGCATGGGAACAATCCACGGAAACAGCGGAAGAGACATAATAAGGAAGCTTAAGAGTCCGCCCATGGGCGTTCCTACTGCTATTGTCTCAAACCTTGACCTTATTGTTGTATGCAGCATATTCAATGTTGGTGGATGTCCGGTAAGAAGGATTACTGAAGTATCGAGCATTGGTGGGGTTGAAGGCGACAACATTTTGTTAGGCGAAGTCTTTACCTGGGGCAAGGTTGAGGAAGGTGGTAAAGGGACAGCAACCGGTGCGGCCTATCTTGACAAACTTGCAAGAAAACTCATAATGCCAAAGAAAAAACTTGTTTTGGAAATGAGCAAAAGACGAGAAGTGCTGAGGAATCTTGTCCAAAATGAAATTCTTGACTACAATAGCGTCCTTGCCGCAATAAACGAGTTCTATCTCCAGGAATCGGGCAATAGCGCGCCGGGGGATATGGCAAAGGATATCTCAGAATAATAGGATTTATTGCTTTACAGAATCACTTGCTGCTTTTTGTCCTCTGTGCATCGCAGTAACACCGGTTCTTGCTATTTCGCGAATGCCGTATGGGGCCATAAGCTTAACAAATGAATTGAGCTTTTCGGGGTCGCCTGTAACTTCGATTATCATTGAATCCTGTGTGACATCAACAATAGTCCCATGGTAGACTTCAACGTATTGGGTTATCTCATTTCTGGCTTCAGGTTTTTGCGCCTTGACTTTAATTAGGCCCAACTCGCGTTCAATACTTTCAAAAAGGGGCAATTCCCTAACCTTTATGATAGGTATAAGCTTGTTTAACTGCTTAACAACTTGCTCAAGGATACTAGGATCGCCTTTGACTGTTATTGTCATGCGGGAGTATTTTGGGTCGTCTGTCGGGCCGACAGAGAGATTGTCCATATTAAATCCGCGTCTTGAAAACATGCTTGCAACGCGTTGCATAACCCCTGGCCTGTTTTCGACAATAGCCGTTATGTGATGAAGTTCTTGATTGTTATTTGTGTCCATTTTTGATTAATCTATCATTTCGTGGATTATTCCTCCAGGTGGGCACATTGGGAAAACACACTCATCGCGGTCAACTCTTATGTCAAGTATTGCTGCTTTTCCAGATGCTATGGCCTCTTTTAAGGCGTCGCCAATTTCTCCTGGCCGCTCAATTTTCTTACCCCACGCACCATAAGCTTCTGCTATTTTCTCAAAATCTGGGTTATGTGTAAGGTCAGTTTCAGAGTAACGTCCGTCAAAGAAGAGCTTTTGCCACATGCGAACATTTCCTAAGGACTCATCATTAAAGATTACGTTAACGACTGGCGCGTCATTTGCCATGCATGTTGACAAATCCTGCATTGTCATCTGGAAAGAGCCATCGCCTGCCATGTTAAGAACATTTGCTTCTGGGCGTGCTATTCGGGCACCAATGGCAAGTGGGAATCCTGCCCCCATGCAACCAAGACCGCCTGAAGTTATCCAATTCCTGGGAGACCTTATGTTCATATAATGCATGGTCCAAAGCTGGTTTCTTCCGACTTCTGTTGTAAGAATGGTATTCTTCGGGTCCGCATCGATTATCTTTTGAACTTCATGGATTATCTTTTGCGGTTTGATGGGAACATTGTCATAATCCATTTCTTGTTTAAACTCTTTCTTAAGTGCAGCCATTTTGTTGCCCCACTCAGTATGCTTGTTTGCACGTTCGTTTTCTGCCTTTGCCGCAATAGCTGCTGTTTGGTATAATGCCGCTAAGACTTCTTTTGCATCACCGACAATTGGTATATCAACAGGAACATTTTTTCCTATTTCACTTGGGTCGATATCAGCATGAATCATCTTTGCATTCGGCGCAAAGTGCTTGAGGTTTCCAGTTATCCTGTCACTGAATCGTATCCCTATGGCAAGAATGACATCGGCTTCCTGTATTGCAATATTCGTCCACTTATTTCCATGCATACCAACCATGCCCAAAGCAAGTGGGTGGTCTTCAGGAAGGCATCCCTTGCCCATTGAAGTTGTGCTGACAGGAATTGCCATAAGTTCTGCGAATTTTTTTAGTTCGGGTGATGCATTTGATATTATAACGCCGCCGCCTGCAAGAATAAGGGGGCATTTTGCATTCATAAGCTCCTTTATTGCTGAGCTTATCTGCTTTTGATGGGGCTTATAAACTGGATTGTATCCTTCAAGCGAAACTTTCTTTGGGAATTCTGCAGTACATTTCGCCTTTTGGATATCACTTGGGAAATCTATAATAACAGGACCTGGACGTCCAGAACTTGCTATATAATAGGCTTCTTTAACAACTCTTGGGACATCATTTGGATCTTTAAGAAAATAGTTATGTTTTGTTATGGGCATTGTTATCCCAACCATATCGGCCTCTTGAAAAGAATCATTTCCTATTGCTGTTGATGCGACTTGGCCTGTGATTGCAACAACCGGGCGTGAATCAAACTGAGCATCTGCGATACCTGTGACAAGGTTACATGCCCCGGGACCTGAGGTTGCCATACATGTACCTGTCTTCCCACTTGCTTGAGCGTATCCTGCTGAAGCAAAGATTGCGACCTGCTCATGCCTGCATGTAATATGTTTAATGTTTGTTTTGTCGTATAAAACGTCATAAACATCCATTATAGAACCACCAAGAATACCAAAGATTTCCTTAACGTCTTCTTTTTCCATACCCCTGATAAGGGCCTCGGCTCCGTTCATTGTCGCTTATTTTCAGCTCTGGAGATAAAAATGGGTCACTTGAGTCTTATTTGGCTTCCTCTTTTAACATTTTCTCTTTTGTTTCAGAACCAAATGCGTACCCGCCGGTTTTTCCATCACTTCTAATGACCCTGTGGCATGGTATCTGACCTGGCCTGCATCCAGGATTCTTATTCTTGTTAAGTATGTTTCCGACAGCCCGACATGCTTTGGGGGAGCCTGCGACAACTGCTACTTCCTTATAAGTCATGGTCGTACCCGCCGGGATTTTTGAAACGACTTCGTAGACGCTTTCAGAAAAAGAAGACATTCTAATGGAAGCTATTTTTTTACAGGGATTATTGTCGTTCCGACAAATGACTTGCCTTGGATTGCCGCTTTCATATTTTTTAAATCGTGGCCGTCAAGGGCAATGCATTTTGTGCCTGAGCGTTCAAGAATCTTTACTGCAAGGAGGTCAAAAAGCCTGTAGTTGCCGGCACCCTGCGAAAGACTGCTTACCATCTTTTCAAGTTCGGCAACACTCAATTCTTTTAGTAGTTTTGCTGATTTGTTCTTGGCTGGGTCAGAATCATATATACCTTTAACGTCAGTTGTTTTTATCAAAAGGTCGGCTCCAATGTACTCTGCAAGAAGCGCTGCAACAGCATCAGTTGAGTGTCCTGGTTCAGTCCCACCCATTATTACAATTCCGTTCTCGTCAAAGAACCTCTTTGCAGGTTTAAGGGTACCGAGTGCGGGTGAAGGGACACCCATTGCATTTGCAATAGTCTGTGCGTTTTCACGCGAGGCGTCAATTCCTGCATAGTCGCAGTCAACATCATTTGCCCCATGCTTTTTTAGTAGTTCTATTGCGCGCCTTGCATTCTTTCCGCCACCTACGATTATTGCAAGCTGATTCTCTGCCAAAAGACCTTTTGCAAACTCTGCAAAATTTGAAACAAACTCGGTATCTACATTATCCGGAACGACAATCGAGCCGCCAAGGGCAAAGACTATTCTCATTTTAAATTTTTTAGTTTACAATTGATTCTTCGGCGATATTTTTTGCTATCTCGCGGGCTTCTTTTGCTTTTTCCTGATGCGCGAGCAGGAACTTTTCAAGAGCCTCGGCGCATTCTTTCTTACAGTCTCCGCAACGTCGCACGCCACACTCGCATTCTTCGCGCCATTTTGCAAGCTTCTTGTCATCATCTTCAAGATGATATAACATGAATTTATACGCCGAGCATTCATCAGGTTTTCCGCCAAGCTTCTTTTGCTCTTCAAGAGTGGGGCGTCCCCCTGTTGTGCAGGACATAATTTTTTTCTTAGCAGAACTTGGGTCTTCTAAAAGTGCAATGTGGCTTTTTGGGTCGGATGAAGACATCTTTCCACCCTGAAGGCCTTCCATGAATCTGTGGAATGTGGCTGAAGGCGATATGAAATCGTAGGTTCCCTTAAAGCGCGCGGCGATATCGCGTGTTAATCTGATGTGTGGATCCTGATCAGCTCCCACCGGGACAATTGATGCCATTTTACCATCAAAGTCTGGAAGCTGGGTATGAAGAATATCGGCAACTTGTTTCATGACAGATGTCATCTTTCCGGGACTTATTGTGCCATATATTGCCTTAAGCTCGTTTAATGTAACCTTAGCAGACGCTTCATCAGCAAGCCGATAGTATGGAATCTTATATGCTGACTGGAACCAGAAATTGAGTTTTTCCGGGTCAAGGCCTAGTGCTATATAGTTTGTCAGGTATTCTTCGACTGCAATCTTTTTTGCGTCTTTTGTAGAAACCCCGCGCATTATGAGTGACTCGATGTCCGCTGCGGCAATGTAAGTATGTGCGCCGTTTTCCTGCAACCAGATTATCTCATCAGCCACCATCTTGTGGCCGAAATGAAACCTTCCTGAGGGCATAAGCCCTGTCATCATTATAAAAGGTTTCTTGGCAGTTATCGCAGAATCAATTCGTCCAAAATCCCTGTGCCCAAAAATGATATTTCGCCTGATGTATCTATTATCAGAATATTTTTTCTTAAAAGGCTCCATTGGGGAAATCCCAAACTGGGAGAAAAGTCTTGCGTAATCTGTTATAGCGCCTGCTTTCCAGGGATCAATTTCCATTATTGCCTAATTTATGTATATGTGCAAAAAAAGAAAAATGCGCCGGATACTGGTTTACAAAAGGCGAATCGTATCAAGGTTCTGTGGTACTCTTGTCTCTATGTGGAAGGTCTTATTGATGCTTTTTGCAAGATCCATACACTTCTTCGCTTCACCGTGCACACAAAGTATGCGCTCTGGCCTTGGGTGAAGTCGCTTGACATATCCCATAAGCTGTCTGCGGTCTGCGTGACCTGAGAAACCTTCGACTGTCACAACATTAATCTTGACCCCAATATTTACGGGTTTGCCGTTCTCTGTTATAGCAACTTCTCTTAATCCTTTTTGGACACGGCGTCCAAGTGACCCTTCAGACTGATATCCTACAAAGACTATCGTGCTCTTTTCGTCTCCAGCCATACGTTTGAAGTATTCTACTGAAGGTCCTCCTGTAAGCATTCCAGAAGGGGTTATTATGATACATGGCTCGTTGCTTTCGGCAAGATCGATTCGTGTCTTGGCATCGACTTTTGAGACGTTTTTTGTCATGAAAGGGTTTGCGCCCCTGAGAATCATTGTGTTTAGCCTGCGCTTAAGGTATTCTGGGTAGGCAGTATGGATAGCTGTTGCCTCATAAACCATGCCGTCAATATAGACTGGAATATCACCTATTTCATTCCGGTATTCGTCAAGTGTGACAAGGACTTCCTGGCTTCGTCCAACACCAAAGACCGGAACAAGAACCTTTCCGCCACGCTTTACAGTCTCCTTTATCGTGTCTATTAAGAATTCTTCGGCCTCTTTTCTTTTCGGCTGAGTACATTTCTTACCGCCGTATGTCGACTCCATGATAAGCGTCTCAAGGCGTGGGAAGTAATAGTCTGCCGCGTTAAGTAGGCGCGTCTCGCCAAACTTCATATCACCTGTGTACAGTACGTTATAAAGACTGTCTCCGATGTGGAGATGAACTTCAGAAGAACCTAATATGTGTCCTGCGTTATAAAGGGTAAGTCTCATGTCCGGGCTTATGTCTGCGACCTCATTATATTCTAAGGGAACAACGTGCTCGATAACATTTTTGATATCCATACTAGAATATGGAAGCTCTTTTGCCTCTTTCATAGAAATCTCAACGGCGTCAAGCTGGAGGAGCGCCATGATATCTCTTGTCGGCTTTGTCGTGTAAATCGGTCCTGAGAAACCATATCTGTATAGATAAGGTATGAATCCACAATGGTCAAGGTGCGCGTGGGAGAGAATGACGGCATCAAGGTCGTCCATAGTAAGCTGCATTGCGCGCAAATCCGGGAACATGAGTTTTGGGTCTGAAGTCGCAACGTTTATCCCGCAGTCAAGAAGAACATTTGTATTTGGAGTCTGTAAGAGGAAGCATGACCTTCCGACTTGAGAGGCGCCACCCATTGGAGTTACCCTTATCCAGTCGCAGGTGTAGTCTGCTTTAGAGTATATGCGCGCACCAAGGTCTTCAAGGAAATCCTTTCTCCTGCGACACACTTTCTTATCCCAAAGAGTCTTTCTAAGTGATGTTAAAATATTACTTTTAATTGGTGTTGTGCGTTCAAGAATCGGTGTCCATCCTGTCGCTTTTATTATCTTTCTTATGTTCTCGCCAGACGGACCTATGACATTACCCAGCTTTGCCGCCTCAATCATAACTTCCTTCTGGTAAGGATTAAAATAGATATTTGATATGCCGCTTTCCTCCCCTGCAATCTTCTGAATCATGTCCGAGGCCTCTATCGGGTCTGAAAGACTTGATGCGGTTGGGCGTATTAGGATTCGCTTTTTTATGTGCTTTGCAAGGTCCTTTGTAATCTCAGGATGGTCAATGAAAAGGTCAAGGCGCTCTGTTGTCAAAACTATTTTTGGCCCTTCTGCCGTTATGTTGGTTACTTTTGTTTCTTTAGGTAAGAATTCTTTTACCTGTTCCTGTATGTCTACTAGCATTGACATTATGTTTCCCGAACTAATGGTTTGGTAAAAATATTAGAATAGATTTATATGAGGATTTTTGCTATCTCGGCATCCGAGTATTTCTTAAATCCATCTTTCATTGTTATTGCTGTCAGGGTAACTCCGTTTCCTGACGCAGAGTCTCTGAGTTGTGCAACTCTAATAGCCTTTGCCGCGATTTTTAACATCTCATCAACTGGTCTTTCCTTAGTGTACTCACTCTCAAGCACACCATATGCTATTGGAGAACCAGAACCTGTTGAGATATAATCCTCTTCCATAAGACCTCCTACAGGGTCAATTGAAAATATCCTTGGCTCGATATCTACCCCACCAACAATACTCATAACAAGATACGGGTAGTATCGGTTTCCATTAAGCATGTTTGACATGAGTGTTGCTGCGGCTTTGACTGTCATTGCCTTTTTGCGGTTCATGCGAAAAAGCTTGGCTTCGGCAGAAAGTAAGCGCATGACATTTTGTGCATCACCCACGCCCCCTGCGATTGTTGCGGCGATGTTATCATCTATCTGCAAAACTTTCCGTGCGTCTGTATTAGAGATAAAATTCCCCATCGTTGCCCTGCGGTCAGCAGCAAGAATAACGCCGTCTGTACATTTCAGTGCGACTGTTGTAGTCCCTGTTTTTTGGTGGTTTTGGGTTCCGTCCATTATAGGTTCCCTAATTAGCTAGGGTGATCTCCTATGCATGTTTAATCGCTCAAGAGATTTTTAGAGTTGAAAGTTGGCCTAAAGTATATTATTAATCAGAACCAAGAATGCTATTCCCATAAGGTTTAAGCGGATATTTTGCGCATACTCCTATAAAAATAACGCAAGAAGGGTTTACTTGTGTTTCCTTTTTGGAGAAACTAATTTCTTTCGCCCATTTTGACTATCTTGATACCATTTATCAATAAGGGATGGGGGATGTTTTCGGACGAAATTCGTATCAAGGCCCAATGCATGCTCAGTAAGTTCTTTTGTTGGAAGGTGACCCCTTTCTAAAATCGTTTTTTGGTACTTTAGTACAACTGGGACTGGGGTTTCACTAAAGTCTTTAATATTTTTGGGATTCCTTATCATGTCTATGCTGTTATCTAATACTTCTGCATGTGAATACCTTTTGGGAATTACCCTGTGAAGCTCCATGTACCCACGGAAGTCTTTGTCACTGACTTTTTTTAATTGAAACAATTTGCTTGCTTTATTGGCCAGATCAGCTGGATTATGTCCAGCTTCTGCAGTCGCGCTAAGTGCGTTTGCCGTATGCTTAAGTGTTTTTGTAGACGCTGATTTTTGTAACTGTTTTGAAAGCTTTTTAGAATGGAGGGATATTTGATTAAGATGCCTTTCCCTGAGTGGTTTTGGCTTAAGATGCGTTTTTGCAGGCGTGCGACTCTTTTTTTGCATAGTTTAATTTGGGTACTAAAGGATTAAAACCGTTATCGCTTCCTTTGTTTAGGGCGAATGATTTTTCTTTTTTCCCTCTGAATCTTTCGCTTCGCCTGAGCGTCTTTTAGCTTGATTTTATGCATATTTTCAATTAACCCTTTTGATGGGAAATGGCCTTCGTTTAAAAGCCGTCTTTGGTATTCTATTATCTCGCTATTTGGGATTTTTTTATTGACCTTGGAGGCATGTTCTAAAACGTCTGCATGTGAGTACTCTTTTGGCATGACTTTATGGAGTTCCATATATTCTTGGAAGTCTTTGTCACTAACTCTCCTTGATTTAATTAAACTCCCGGCGCCCCGAATAAGATGCCTTGGATCCTGGCCGTTTTTTGCTATTGACA
>CAZUDQ010000007.1:0-86178 GCA_964619365.1 uncultured archaeon | reverse complement strand
TATTGCAGTAATAATCGCAGCCATATTGATTATAGTCTTTGCATCCAGGAGAAAAACGGGAGTGAAACCAGAGAAACTCTAAGCTTATTCTTAGATAACGTTTCTGACAGAATACTTTCTTAGCCAGTCAAGGTCGTTTTTGTAGAATGTTCTAAGGTCGCTTACCCCCATCCTTAACATGACTGCGCGCTCTATTCCAAGGCCCCATGCAAGGACAGGAACGTCAATTCCAAGAAGTGGTTTTACAACTTCAGGCCTGAGTATCCCGGAACCTCCAAGCTCTACCCACTCCTTTCTTTCCTTAAAATATACTTCAGGTTCACAGCTCATCTCAGTATATGGGAAGTAAGCAGGTCGGAAGCGCACCTTCTCAAAGCCAAGTTTGTTGTAGAACTTCTTTAGATACCAGAGAAGATTCCTGAAATTAGGCTCTTCGCCTTCTTTTCCAATAACTATTCCTTCTACTTGGTGGAACTCTGCTAAGTGTTTGTAATCAAGAGTCTCGTTCCTGAATACGCGCCCTACTGAAAATAACTTTTTTGGAAGCTCTGAAGCGTCCATTTTTCCAAGGCCTCTAGCAGAAAGCGTTGTAGTGTGCGTCCTAAGGATGCTTTGAGCCGCAACCGCAGGATCCCATTTGTACCCCCATCCACGAGAGTTAAGGTCTCCTCCGTTCTCATGCATCTTTGAGACTTCTTTTGCTTCTTTCCCCGGCACCTCATGGCTGATGTTTGAAAGGTAGAATGTATCGGCCATATCCCGTGCGGGGTGGTCTTGTGGCTGAAAAAGGGCGTCAAAGTTCCAGAAGGCAGATTCGACAAAGTCGCCCGTCACCTCTTCAAAACCCATCTCAAAATATATCTTTCTTATCTTATCTATTGCAAGCCTGAGTGGATGAGGCTTTGCGGGATATACTTCTTCAGCCTCCCTTATTCCGTAGCGTCTGAATGATTTACCTTGCAAGCTTCCCGCCATAAGCATATCATGAGTGAGTTCGCCAACACCCGACTCAGGTATTTTGCCGCCCGAAAGGAGCTTTTTGCCAGCAGGGGTTATCTTGGCAGAGAAGGTTTTTTCCTCTTTTATCGTGATGTTGTTTTGGCGAGCCAGAAGAAGATTTATTCCTTCTTTTAGATTTGCCAGTTCAGATAAGGGCTTTGGACCGTCAAGCAAGATTTCAAGGACTTTTTCATCATCACCCCTTCCCATGTCTTTATCACTTTTGTTAAGAACGATTTTCCCGCCGGCAATATCCCCCCACCCCTTTCTTTTAATCCAGGAAAGGACAATTGGAGTCTCTTTGCCAAGCGACCTGATTTCTATCTCGCCATTCTTTGCCGAGGAAATGGCGCGCCTTTCTGGCAGACCTTCTTTTGCATAAGTTTCTCCTTCAGGTCCCAATGAGACTATTTCTGAAACTTTTTCTGAAAGGTTGATTAAGCCTTCTTGAGCTAGAGCGTGGGCTGCAGAGTAGGCGCCATCACCCATCCCTGATTTTGTGACGGCATCGCCAAAGGGCATCTTTTCAATAAGCCCCAAAAACTCTATTTCTCTTGCACTTGGCATTTTATCGTTGTCACATATTTTGCCGATTGCGACCTAAAAAAACAAGCAGTAATTCATCCAATCTCTGTCCCATTATCAAATACAGTATTTTGAGCTTAGTAATACTGGCATAGTATAACTAAATGACCCCCCTCAGTTCCCCTTTTCCCTCGTGAATTAAGCTCAGCCCATATGGGGCTTATTTTTAGGGAAGAACATATCCCAAGAGTTATACCATACTAGTATATCCAAGAGTAAGGTTTTTTAACTCTCTTCATTTAATTTCACGCTGTGTTGGGGCAACTAGCGCACATACCACTTTTTAGTGGAGGGTGAAAGTGTATTTGCAAAATCGCTCCGACTTTAATGATAACGGTGGTAAGTTAAAATGAGAAAAATAGTTAAGAGTGCGGCAGACAAGTCAATGCGCTTTGAAGGGGGACAATTAAGTGAGACAGATGAGCAGCTAATGAGGCTCATTGATGGTCTTAAAACATCAATTAAGGTAGTTGGCGTAGGTGGTGCAGGATGCAACACTGTAACTCGCCTTACTGAGATGGGGGTAGACGGCTCTGAGACAGTAACCATGAACACTGATGCTCAGGATCTTTTGTATGCAGTATCTGACAAGAAAGTTCTTCTTGGCGCAGAGCTTACAGGCGGTCTTGGCGCAGGCTCTGACCCAACGGTTGGAGAAAGTTCAGCAAAAGAGAGTCTTGATGAGATTGCAGCAGCCCTTCAGGGAAGCGACCTTACATTTATCACATGCGGACTTGGTGGAGGAACAGGATCCGGCGCGGCACCTGTCATTGCAGAAGTCGCAAAAGATTCAGGTTCCGTCACAGTGGCAATTGTCACAGCACCCTTCCATGTGGAAGGAAAAACGCGCTGGCAGAATGCCGAAGAAGCTCTTGCAAAACTAAGGAAGAACACAGACACAGTAATTGTAATACCGAATGATAAGCTTCTTAGCATCGTTCCAGACTTGCCACTTAACGCGGCATTTAAGGTCGCTGATGAGCTTCTTGCAAACTCGCTTAAGGGGACAACAGAGATGGTGACAAAGCCAGGTCTTGTAAACCTTGACTTTGCAGACCTTAGAACAGTCCTTTCAAACGGCGGTACAGCAGTTATTGGAATGGGCGAATCAACCAGCGAAACATTCTCTGAGAACCGTGCAATCGAGGCAATCGAAGAAGCACTCCAGAGCCCGCTGCTTGACACTGATGTTTCAACTGCAGACCGCGCTCTCGTAAACGTTATCGGCGGCCCCGATATGACCTTACAGGAAGCTGAAGCTGCCGTTGAGTATCTCTCAGGCAAGATATCGCCAGACTCGAATATTCTCTGGGGAGCTCAGATTGATGAGAACCTCTCAAAGAACGTTGTTCAGGTAATGCTTGTCGTCTCAGGCGTCAGGTCATCCCCTGACATGGACTTGGGCGGCCATCACTCAAAAAAGCAACCTGTTGACCTTGATGTAGAGTATATCTAATTTCAAGAGCAGCAAAAACCCGGCGGCTGTTTTGTCGCCGGAAAAACTTTTTTATTTTATAATTATTTTTCTTGTTCTCTCGTAACACATGAGTTTTATTTTTATACCATATACCGCTAAATTCCATTGAATCTACTAGCTTAGGGTTCACTATCTAAGAACGATGACTGAAAGCACGCTACAAATCTTGGCGCATTTTCCAACTGAGGCAAAGCGCATACTAAAACTCTCAAAGAAGCCGACGCGCATGGAGTACGACGACGTCGCAAAGATAACTGCAATAGGTATAGTCATCTTAGGGACAATAGGTCTCGTGTTCATACTCGTAAAATCGCTCCTTTCAGGAATACTCTAAGGCGCTATTACTTACTCACACAGTTAATTAACTATAATATTATCAAACAAAATGGAAGAAGAATCGCATTTTTACCTCCTAAGGACAACGACAACTCAGGAAGACTCAGTTGTTGATATGCTTTACCAGAAAGCTATAGGCGAAATAGAATACGCAAAGAGAACCGGCGGAGAAGGTCCTGGTGTATATGGTTTATTCCACCCTGCCCCGATTAAAGGATATGTTTTCATGGAGGCACGCGACCTCGGAGATGCGATTCTCCTTGTTCAGGGTGTGCCCCACACAAAAGGTTTTGTCAAAGGCGAGCTTGAATTTGAAAAAGAAGTAAAGCACCTCCTTGAACCAAAGTCTGCAGTTCTTGACGTTTCAAAAGGCGATATGGTCGAACTTATCGCAGGACCGTTTAAGGGTGAGAAAGCAAAAGTCATCAGAATTGATAGCGGCAAAGAAGAAGTCACAGTCGAACTTATCGAGGCGACAGTACCAATACCCGTTACTGCAAAAGGTATGCACATAAAGGTTGTTGACCGTGTCACTCAGGAAACCGCAGAAGCTTCACGTGCCAAGGAAAAAGCGAAAAAGATTGTCGGGCCAATGATAGGCGAAGGTCCGCTTCCTGCGCTTAAAATGGACGATGATGATGAAGAGGAAGAAGACCTTTTCCTGGCAAAGGATACCTATGAGGAACCTATAAAGCCAAAGAAAGAGGAGAAAAAATCAGATTCAAAAGAGGAGGACAGTGAGGTCTCCAAAGCAGAAAATGAAGACGATATCGACGAAGAAAAGGCAGCTGAAGAAGATGCTAATTACTTCGGAGGGGACGACGATGACGACCCTGAGATAATAGTCTCAAAGAAAGCTTAGGAAACCTTTCTCGGACTTCGCAAACTTCCTTAGAAAAAATGGCACAAAAAATAAACGTGCTTGTCGAGGCGGGCAAGGCATCAGCCGGACCCCCCCTTGGACCTGCACTAGGACCAACAGGGATAAACGTAGGGCAAGTAATTGCCGCAATAAACGAGAAGACAAAAGATTTTGCGGGCATGAAAGTCCCTGTCGAAGTCACAATCGACATTGCGACAAAAGCCTTTGAGATAAAGACAGGATCACCACCGGTTTCACAGCTTGTAAAAAAGGAGATGGGCATTGATAAGCTCTCAGGAAATCCAAAAGTTGATAAGGTAGGAAATCTTGCTATTGAGCAGATTATAAAAGTATCAACAATGAAGATTGATTCCCTTAATTGCAGTGACTTAAAGAGTGCGGCCAAAACCATAATCGGTTCATGCACATCTCTTGGAGTCCTTGTAGAAGGGATGGAACCTGCCGACGCGATAAAGGCTGTAAACGCAGGAAAATTCGACGATGCAATCTACGGAGGCAAAACCGAAGTTTCAGCAGAAAAACAAAAGCTTATGGATTCAGAACTAGAGGATGCCAAGCTTGAGCACGCAGGCGAACTCGCTGATTTGGAAGCCGCAGAAGCTGAAAAGGCAGAAGCAGACGCTGAAAAGGCAGAAGCTGGAAAAGTTGACGCAGAAGGAGAAACTCCCGAAGCTGAAACGGCAGAAGATGAAAAGAAGGAGGAATAATCTTCCTCCATTATTTCTTTTCTTTTTTATTATTTTCACGAAAGCTTTTTATACTATGTGTTGCAAACTAAGCGCTTACTGTCTTAGTTGCAGTAGTTCTTTTGATATCACATTAACAAGATGAACGAACAAGATGTTCTAACAGCAATGGCGCAGGTGCGAAACACACCAAAGCGCAAATTCAAGCAGTCTGTAGACTTAGTCTTCAATCTGCAAAATATTGATTTCAAGAACCCCTCAAATAGAATAGACCTAAAAGTAATCTTGCCGCAGGGTCGTGGCAAGGACCTAAAAGTAGGTCTTTTCGGGGACACTGATTTCTTGGGCAAGGCAAAGAATGCCGACCTTAAGATAACAGACAAAGAGATAAAGAAGACGCCAAAGGAGATGAGGAAGGTTGCTGAGTCAATGGACTTTTTCATCGCCCAGGCAAACCTTATGGTTGAAATCGGTAAGGGATGGGGTAAGTACCTTTCTACAAGAGGAAAAATGCCTCAGCCACTTCCACCGGCAGCAGATCCTACGCCGATGGTAACAAGATTCAAAAATACAATAACACTTAAGAGCAAGGGGAATACACCTCAGACTATTTCCTGTTCAATAGGAACAGAGGATATGGCAGACTCCCAGCTCGCGGCAAACACCGTAGCAGTATATAACGCGCTTGTTGAGAAGCTTCCAACAAGGGAAAATAACATAAAGACAGTAATGATTAAGCAGACCATGGGTCCTGCGGTCAAGTTGATTAGCAAGTAAAATGCCAGCTAAGTGGAAATATAAGGCAGTCGAGGAGCTGACAAAGAAGATAAACGAGAGCAAAGTCGTTGCAGTAGCTTCAATTTTAGGTATGCCTTCTCGCCAGATGGCAGAGATTCGTGCAAAAGTAAGGGATGACCTTGACATGAAGGTGACAAAAAACACCCTTGCGAAGATGGCTATTAAAAAGAGCAGTCGCCCGGGTGCAACAGATCTTCTTGAGTCAATCGACGGGCCAACCGCATTCATCTTTTCGAATGATAACCCCTTTAAGCTTTATCAGAAGTTCTATTCAAGCCGTGTTAACGCACCTGCAAAGGCAGGTCAGAAAGCTCCAATGGACTTAATCGTTCCAGCAGGAGATACATCTTTTAAACCAGGCCCAATAATCGGAGACCTTCAGGCTGTGGGCATAAAAGCAAAGATACAAGGACCGATAATTGTGATTGTTGCAGACTCGCCAGTCATAAAAGAAGGCGAAGTTTTCAGTTCACAACTTGCAAACGTCCTAACGCAGCTTGAGATATTCCCGATGGAAATCGGAGTGAATATCCGTGTAGCGCTTGAAGACGGAATGATTTACTCTTCAGACACTCTTAACATAGATACAGAAACGACATTCGCACAATTTGTCGATGCAGCTCGCAAGGCTCAGAATCTTGCAGTCGAGGTTGCATATCCGACAAAGCAGACAATGCCAATACTCTTGACAAAGGCTGCAACCTGGGCAAGAAACCTTGCAATAGAGGCTGAAATCATCAATGATGAGACAGTCGACTACTTCCTTGAGAAAGGTACTCGCGAGGCAAACTCAGTTGCAAAAGCCGCAAACTATGAGCCAGGTGCATCCGCGCCTGCTCCGGTTGCAGAAGAGAAAAAAGAAGAGACTCCTTCTGAGGAAAAAACAGAAGACACTACAGGGGATAAGCCCGAGGAGACTCAGGCGACCCCCGCGGAATCAAGTAATGACGCTAAATCTGAGGGCGAAGCCCCAGAATCAAGCTAAAATAAGCAAAATAAAATAAAATGGAATACGTATATGGTGCATTGCTGCTCCACTCAGCAGGTCAGGCAATTGATGAGGCGACCCTCAAAAAGGTCATTACAGCCTCAGGCACATCGGTTGACGAGGCTAAGATAAAGGCTCTTGTCGCATCCCTTGATGGTGTAAACATCGATGAAGCAGTTGAAAAGGCCGCTGCAGTTGCAGTCGCAGCCCCAACAGCCGCAGCCCCTGCTGCAGGTGACAAAGCCGCTCCCGCGGCAGAGGACACTTCTGCAGAGGACAATGCAAAGGCTGAAGAGGATGCCGCAGCAGGACTTGGCGCGCTCTTTGGATAAAGGCACGAAAAAAGCTTTTTTGTAAGCAATTTACAAAAGGCAAAAACGCCCCTTCGGTAACGGAGGGGACTTTTTTATGTTTTTCTTTTAATGATTTTTATCGATTTCTTCTAACCCCTTAGTTTTCTCTCAAAAACAACTATAGTTTCCAGCCTTTTTATTAATCACCCAATAATCTTAAAGAAGAATAAAATGGAAGCTAAAAAAGACTCCAAGGAACTGCCAGCTATGCAGGCGGCGTTTGAAAACAAGGAATTTATGGTGCGCGCAGAAAAAGCGCAGCCCTTAATGCTTCTTGAGTACCTTAATTCGTGGGGTAACGAGTTTCTCTTTATATTCCTGCTTTTGGCATCAGCATTCTTACTCTTGCTTGTGAATTTCTTCTCGGTTGCAATGCCAGCTGACGTTCCAACAGTCCTTGGAACAGAAGTATCAAGTTTCTGGGCAGTCCAGTTCCCAATATTCATCCTCATTGTCGCAGCAATAATCCTTGCCATTTATTATAATATGCGCAGGCGCTATGTCGAGCAGATGATGTATGGCTTTTACTCGCAGATGGCAGATCTCGAGCTCAAGAAGAAAAAGTAATCATCTTTCCCCTTTAACCCAAGCGCCAGCAGGCAAGAAAAGTCTGACTGGAAAAAATCGCCCCATAAAAACGGAATGAGCCCAACGGAGGGGGAAAGGAAAAAAGGAGCAGATATCAATAATAGATATAGCCTCCGCGAAAGCATTTATGGCGAACTGACAACTCCTGAAGCCGCAGAAGAAAAGGCGCTTGCCGCAATAAAGAAGAAAAAGAAAAAAGGATTTCTCGGCCATGAGAATTTCTATATGTGGCTTTATGCATTCACAGAAAAGCACTTTGTAAAGAAAAAGGCAAAGGAATACGAGCTTCCCGATGAAGTAGAGTTTGATTTGGGTCTTGAAGATTCAAAAGATAAGAAGAAAAAACCAAAGAAGAAAAAAAATAAAGAGCTTCCAAAAGAGTATAGGGAGGCATTTGATTTCTTGGGCTGGCATCTTGACAAAAATGTTGTCATGACTATGCCAATGATTGCGGCAGTATTAGGGCTTGTCGTAGGACTTGTAATCTCAGGCGTGGCATTTGTCGGATTCACTCTTCTTGATAATCCCACAGTCACTATAGTATGTGGTGACGGATACTGCTCGATGGGCATGGCAAATGGGGAAACCGAGGATAGCTGTCCCCAGGATTGCGGTGAAAATCTAGGGCTGGCATTAAGCGTGCTTGACGAAAGACTCCAAGGTAGCGGGGGAATGCCTCTTATGCTTCTTTTGATTCTTGGACTTTTGCCGATAGGCTGTCTTGGGGGGATGATGTATTACACACAAAGTTATCCAACATCTGCAGCAGAAAGCGAGAAACTCCGCGCGCTCACATACGTCCCTGAGATAATGAATTACCTCATCATGAAGATGAGGTTAAAACCAAATCTTGAGACTGCAGTTAGCTTTGCTGCAGATCACGGCGAAGGAAGGATAGCAGAAGAATTCCGCATACTTATCTGGAAAAACAGCGTAGGACTTTATGACGGCATCGAAGAGGGTCTGGATGAGATGGCATATAAATGGGAGCCTTATAGCGAGGAATTCAAACACGCAATAACAATGATACGCGCATCAGTTCTCATTCCAAATGATGCCGAAAGGAGCGTTCTTTATGACAAGGTAATAGAAGACATACTCGAGTCGACAAAAGAGAAAATGGAATCTTATGCGCGTTCCATGAAGCAGCCATCAACATATCTTTTCTATATAGCGATTTTGATGCCGCTTATGATTCTTATCATGCTTCCGGTTGCCGCGGCCTTTGCCAGTATGCCAATAGCAACAGCCCCAATACTAATTGCCTTATACATTTTTGCCTTCCCAATTTTAACCTTCCTTTTTGCAAGAAATATTCTTTCTAAACGACCTGGAGGTTACACGCCACCACAAATACCTGATGATTATCCAGGCCTGCCCAAAAAAGGAGTCTTTAAAGTCGGCGGAATATCACTACCAATAATACCCCTAGCAATAGTCCTTGTAATACTTATTATTCTTGCAGGATATTTTGCAGAAGGCCTCATTAAGCCAACAGATCTTGAAGTAAAATATTACTTGCAAATGAACCCTGACAAAGAGGTTTACCCAGCGGCAACACTCGCACAATATTACCTACCACTTGCCTTTGCAATTCCGCTAGGTTTCTTACTATATGCAAAATCCATAGGCAAGAAAAAGGAGCAGGACAAGGTAGTAAGGATGGAGGATGACTTTAAAGATGCCATGTATCTTTTGGCAAGTCGCCTCGGAGACAAAAAGCCGCTTGAAGACTGTCTAGGCTACGTGCAGAAGTTTATGCCCCTAAGCCCTCTTGCAACAGGTGTTTTTTCTGATATACAACGAAATATCATGCTACTTGGCCTCACGTTACGCTCAGCAATATTCGACCCAGTATACGGCGCAATGAAAAATGTGCCTTCAAGACTCATGGATTCGTCCTTTAGGATAATGGTGGACTCAATAGATTTGGGCCCTGAAGTCGCATCATATTCCCTCATGTCGGTTTCAGAACAGATACGAAACACCCAGAGAATAAAGCAGCTTATGAGAAAGCTTCTTGATGAAGTTACGGGCATGATGAGTTCCATGGCGACATTCATAGGGCCAATAATCCTTGGCATGGTCGCTTCCTTGCAAAAAGTAATAGTTCAGATAGTTCCGGGTACGACAACCGCGTCAACTACAAGCAGCGCCGCAAGCTCAACAGGACTTTTTGGTAGTGAATCTCTTCCAATCGAACAGCTTATGGCTTCAGACCTGGAGTTCCAGCTTATAATCGCCGGTTACATAATTATACTTGCAATTATCCTGTCTTATTTTACAGCGCGCGTCAAATATGGAGATGATAAAAATGCGATGCTCCTTACAGTCGGAAAGTCTCTTCCGATAGCAGTCCTGGTATTTACTGGAGCCTTATACGCCGGTCAAATGCTAATGGGCGGCATGGCAGGCGGCTAACACAAGAATTTATAAACTATATGCGTATAATACTAACAATTAATTAAATACCCAAAAACCCAAAAATGGATTTTAAAACAAAAGGACAAAGCGATACCTTCAAGTTGCTTATCGCAGCTGTTGTCGCAATGGCGATTCTTGCTATTGTTGCATCGGTATTGACATCAATTAACGTGACAGACCTCCAGTGTGTAGGAAACCCAATAACAAGTTTTACTAATGCCATACAAAAAGCAAAAGATGGTGAAGGATTAAAGCTCCCAAGCACCCCGATTTGCCTTGATAAGGGCGCAGTTATCACAGGAAGAGCTCTTGCTTCAAAAGTAACTGGCGTAAAAGACATTACCTTTGACTGTGAAGGGGACGCTGTTGTATGTGATACGGACATTGAGATAAGTACAGACAGCATAAAAGCATTACAGAAGACACAGTTTGTAGCGCTTATAGAATGTGAGTCAAGCAGTAGCGGAAACACCAATTGTGTATGCTACGTTAAGAACCCTTAAGCAGCTTGATTAAGGGGCACTTTTAATAAGTGTCCCATATTATTATAATATGACTATTGGCAAAAAAGGACAGGGCGAAGGCCTGATAAAACTTCTTGTTGTGGCAATAATTGCTATAATCGCCCTTGCCGTTGCCAAAAGTTATTTCCAAGAGTCTGCAAAAGTCACACAAAAGACTGTCGAGGAAGTCCTTCTCGACAATCTTGCAATGCCGGGACTGGCAATACAAACCACGCTTTCTGATTTGCAATATCTTTCAGTGATAAAATGAGCCAGAAGCAAAAAGGAATGCTTGGCGGCCCGTTTCAGCTAATGATAAGTGTCGTAGTTCTTGGTATTGCAATGAGTCTTGGTTTCTACCTATATGATCAGGTTACCTGCTGGAAGTGTAATGAACAGCTTGACGCAGAACTAGTAGAACTTCGCGAGAGAATCGCAAGTGTTGGTCAAGGCGACATAAACAGCCGCGAGGCGATGAATGTTGAAGTAGATACTCTTGGAGGTTGCGCAAAATCCATTCATTTACAAAAGCTGACAAATCCATCCGGAATGGGGCGGTGTAAAGCGTTTTGTCCAAATCATCCTAACGATTGTTGGGTGATTTTTGCCGACAGGTCATGCGGTAGCAAGGGCTATGCCGATTTTGAGTGTATAGACATAAGCTCTGACATGAAACTAGAGTCCGAGATACTTGGAGAAATAACAAGCGAGGACACAGAAAATGTGCTGATGCAAGGTTCCCTTTATATTGGTTCTTCAAGAGGAATCTCAATAAAGAAAACGGGCGTTGATGTCATAACAATAGACAATATCTAAGTTGTAATCATGAAACAAAAAGGTATGTATGAGTACATCATGACAAAGACTGTTATGTTCATATTTATTGTCGCACTTGTTGGAATCTTTATGTCCTTGCAGGATTCAATTGAGGCAGGAAGTGCAAAGAAGATTGTGGATTCTGAGGCAACACGCATAGCAAAAGAGATTGATGAGATAGTGGGGTTTAAAGGAGTCAGTAATTCAGGCAAAGTGCACCTGAAGCGAGTTCTTGAAATAGGTCGGGATGAAGTTCCTTATAATCTTACGATAAACGACAAGGGAGTCGTTCTTCTGACACTTGCACAATATCCATATGAGGGCACAATGGGTTTGTCACGATTTGGCATAATGATGGATAAAACCGGAGGGACAGACATAGTATGCAATCCTCAGCAGGTATGGGATGGCGTCACTTTTGATATAGAAAAAGAAAGCAAGTACGAATACCGCAATACGGTGCACGCCGTTTATTATATTGTAGACGTTAAGTTAGACGCATCAGAGTCGTGCGGAAACTTCATGAGCTTCCAGGAGGAATATAGAGAAACATGAGGCATATGACACCCATAGGCAAAAAGGGACAAGAAAGCGCCCTTTCAGGGGATATCCCCTCAATCATAATGATAGTTCTTAGTATCGCGTTTTTCATATCATGCATATATCTTGCAATGGAGCAGTTCGACTCAAAGAAGGCAAGTATCGATATGGAAGCGGCTCTTGTCGAAGCAGCTGGCGTCTTTTTGAAGAATAATGCGAAGATAACTCCTTCAGAACTCCAGTCCACATCCGATTTCTGGGAGCTAAGTATCCGAAAGATAGAAGAAAGCTATGGGGTCAATACATACGTTGAGATACAAGGCATGCCCTTTGAAGGCGTAAATCCACCCCAATGCATGAATCCAGATTCTCCAGAATGCCATTCGGATGGAGAAAAACCACCAGAATCGGCAGTAGCACTTTCAAAAAGATTCCCGATTGCAATGAAGCCTGACGGGGCAACAGACATGGACATATTCCCCGCACTCATAAAAGTATATGTGTATAAGTAAAGACAAAGATGCTTAAGACTTTTGGAAAGAAAGGACAAACGGAGATTATCGACGGTCTTATACTGCTTCTTATCGCAGCAACCTGTGGCGTTGCTCTTCTTAGCATCGCAGGCGACTATGGCTCGCTCCCACTTGAAATATACCGTGACAACTACGCTCAAAAGCTTGCTCAGAACTCACTTCTCTCCACGTATCACATAACAGACCAGGACCAGGACTCGGTAGATACATATCGCAAGTCGCTTATGGTGGGAGTCTCCGAAGAGCTTTCAAAAGGCAACTCTGACCTTAAAAATAGCGTTATTGGAAACAAGATACAAGATCTCCTGAATATGTATTATCAAAATCTTGGTTGGCATTTCATGTTTGGATTCCTAGACGGCGGCACAACACTTATGGATGAGACGATAATCTCCTCAAACCCGCAGGTGACAAGTTCAGCAACCTTTGACCAGCAGGCAGGAGGGCGCTCATGTGCGAGCGCGGCTTTAACCTATCCACAAGGGGATTGTACAACGGGTGGCGGGGGCGAAGCTGGTGACATGTGTTACGGTATATTTGAGATATGTGTCTGGCAGTCTTAAGCCCCATTTCTCCTTTGTTTTTAACGAAAGTGAGTAAAATTAGACACTAGTTTTAGAGCCGCACAAATTCCGTTGTGTCGGCGAAATAAATAAAATGGCAAATGATAAAGTTATGGATGTATCGCTTAGGAGAGGATTTGTTTGGCCCAGTTTCGAGATATACGGCGGGGCAAAGGGTTTTTACGATTACGGACCCATGGGGTCTCTTCTGAAACGAAACATTGAAGAACTCGTTCGCAGACAGTATGTGGTTGAAGACGGATGCCTTGAGGTGTCATCACCAACAGTAAACATTGGCGAGCCTTGGGTCGCTTCAGGACACGTTGAATCCTTCTCAGACGTTCTTGTCGAGTGTACAAAATGTGGAGAACCCTACCGCGCCGACCACCTTGTAGAAGAGCACCTTAAAATTCAGACAGACGGGATGAAGATTCCCGAACTTGAAAATCACATAATCGAAAACAGGATAGTGTGCCCGAAATGCAAAGGTACTCTTGGCGTGCCGTATGATTACAACCTGATGTTTGGCACATATATCGGTCCTGGAAAAAATAAGATTCAGGCATACCTCAGGCCTGAAACTGCACAGACCACATACCTTCTTTTCAGGCGGCTTTACAACGCTGGACGTGAGCGCCTTCCGCTTGGCGTCCTTCAGATAGGACACTCCTTTAGAAACGAGATATCCCCCAGACAAGGAATGCTACGATTAAGGGAATTCACGCAGGCAGAGGTTCAGTTTTTCCTTGACCCAGAGCATAAGGAAGCCGAGCGCATAGATGAAGTGCGTGACATGAAAGTACGGGTATGGCACGAAGCCTTACAGCTTGCAGAAAAAGAGCCTGAAGCCATGACAATTGGCGAAATGCTAGATTCAGGCATAGTCAAGATTCCTTTCCTGGCTTATCAGATTGCCCGCAGCTGGCAGATATTTTTAGCAATGGGAATACCTTCAGAGAAACTGCAACTTCGCCAGCACAAAAGTGATGAAAGGGCGTTTTATTCAAGTGACACTTGGGACATAGAGTACCTCTCAGATTCCTTTGGTCGCGTTGAGATGGTAGGAATCTCAGACAGGACAGATTACGACTTGTCCGCACACCAGAATCTCTCAAAATCAAGCATGGAGGTAACTAAGGACGGGCGCAAGTTCGTTCCGCACGTTGTTGAGGTAGCCTATGGTATTGACAGACCCTTTTACTGTACGCTTGAAAGCTGTTATAAAGAAGATACAGGCGAAAAAGAAAGGTCATATTTTGCCTTCCCAAAGGATATTGCACCTTATCGTGCAGCCGTATTCCCACTTGTCAAAAAGAACGGAATACCGGAAAAAGCCCGCGAAGTCTTTGATATCATAAGAAAGGCGGGCTATTTTGTCCAGTGGGACAACGCAGGAAGCATAGGACGCAGATACGCGCGCGCCGATGAAGTAGGAGTACCCTTTTGCATAACTGTCGACTATGACACTCTCGAGGACGGCACAGTTACAATACGTGACCGCGATACAATGGAGCAAAAAAGGGTTCCACTAGATAGGATTTTATCCGAAATAGAATAAGGAAAGCATTTAGTCCATTTGCGTCAGCCAAGAGACGAGCGATTCGATATCCTCGTCTTCTATCCTGACTTTTATGCAGCCAAGAACTATCTCAAAAGTAACAAAGCTTATCTTCCCAGCAAAAGCTGCCTGTTTATTTAACTCAAATTCTAGCGCGGCCGGAGTTTCCTCACTGATGTGTGAATAAAAAAAGGAATAAGCACTGTCTTGTATACAGTTCTTTTTTAAGATTTCCTTAAAATCCAAAAGGCAGTCCCTACCCTCACATTCTCCTGAAACGATATCCTCCTTTTTTGTCAGAGTTATATCACAAAAAATGTTTTTTATGGCCCTTTTTACTCTCTCCCCATCCTCGCTTGGAAACAGCTTTGCAGATACTTGTGTTCTTGTCATCCTGTAGATAGCTCCTTTCTTGAGTTTTAATTTGCTCTTTTAGAATATAAAGTCATGGACATGGCTCCCTTTGGATATCTGGCGGTGATGATTTTAAGTCCTCTTCTTGGAGCCCTTGCCTTGCAGTTTGCATACCCCGACATAATGCTTCGCTCAAAAACCAAGCGATGGGCACTTTATGTGGCATTTGGTCTTTTGACATATGCGTTTTCTGCCGCCGTTGCGCTATCTGGACTCGTTGTTGCGGCATACTCCCCAATTGGAAAAAGCCCCATTTTCTTTGAATCCGAGGGCAATCTCCTTTTCATGATAGGCCTGTTTTTCTTTACATTAATAATGGCAACGTCCCTTGTCAATATCATCGCAGAGCGTTCGTCTCCATCCAACTTGGTTGGAATCCCCCGCAGTATGATGGCATCTGCAAAAAACTCGCCTTTGCGCAAATCCAATCCAAAAGTTCAAAAGATAAAGGAACTCACAAAAGAAATAGGTGAAGAGATAGGGCATGACGCGGATGTTGACGGCCTCATATCGCGCATAAACGATTCAGTCAAGCGCGAGCGTGAAACCCGCAGCAAAGTCATAACTGAAGTTGCAAGAAAGGTTATGATAGCCGACCTTGGCCAAAACGAAGATAAACTCATGGGTATTCCACCAGGCCAAGAATCAAAAGAGCTTTCTGAGATAATACCTCCCGCACAAACAACAGACATCGCCCCTGTGAGAATATCTACCAAAAAGCCGGCAAAAGAAGAAAAGAAAGCAGAACAAGTAAAAACTCCGACGAAAAATACGATTACAAGGGAAAAGCTTCGCATGCTCTTGAATTCACCCGGAGTTCGCGATGAGTTAAAGGCAGAAATCGAAAAATCACAGAATGAGCGCAAATCACTTATCGGTGAATTAGAACAGAAAGTAAAGGAAAAGCATCTTGAGGACGAGAAGCAGGAAAAGCTAAGTGGTCTTATCGGCGAGCTTAAGGGTAGTATCTCAAAAGAAGAGCAAAACAAAGGGCAAATATCGGAAATAGCAAGCGGCCTAAAATCTTTAACATCAAGTTCATCAGAAAGTACAACAGGCGATATTCAGGAAGCAATTGGTTCTGGTGATTTTGACTCTTCAGACAATATAGAGCTTTTTGAAGACGACCTTTCTTTTGGAAGCCTTGGAATTGGAACGGGTCCCGAAGGCGACATGGGAGGCGTTGGCGAATTCGACGACCTTGCAACAGATTTTGGGAACCTCGATGAGAATTCCTTTGATTTAGAGACAGACGGGGCGATGTTTGAGACCGAAAACAGGACAGATTCTGGTTGCCCTAATTGCGGTAAGAAAGGAACGACACTTGTTTATTGTTCATCATGCGGGAAGCCCTTTTGCTCAAAATGTGCAGAGTCGGTTCAGGGAGAAGAAAAATTCGTCAAGTATAAATGTCCACATTGCCATGCAGAGTTCGCACTCTCAAAACCAAAGAACACATAAGAAGGAAACAATATTTAGAGGTCCTTTGAAACAACAGCGCACGGCGGAACTCTTTTTCCAGAGGATATTTTTTTACCAGGCATTATTGAGACATTAATCCCGGTCTTTACATTATCGCCTACAACACAACCGAATTTGCGCCTGCCAGAACTTTCTTTTTCACCACGAATGTTAAGTTTGACCTCGCCATCGTCAAAACGAAGATTTGCGACATTTGTACCTGCCCCAAAATTGCAGTTCTCACCGATTATGGAATCACCGACATAAGAAAGATGTGGAACATTGGAGCTATCCATTATTATGCTGTTTTTTATTTCAACGGCGCTTCCAATATGGCAGTTGTTTCCTATCGAACTGTGCGGGCGCAGGTAGCAGTTTGGCCCAATCTTGCAGTTCTCACCGATTTTAACAGGACCTTCTATATAGACTCCCGGAAGGACTTTAGTACCCTTTCCAATCTCTACATTTCCTTCAAAGACAGCAAGCTTGCTAACATCCCCATTTATCTGATTTACAAGATGGTTTAGGTAGAACTCGTTGCCGTCAAGAAGATCCCAGGGTTTTCCTATGTCAAGCCAGACTCCTTCATACCTGTGGGCATGAAGTGGCGCCATCATAATAGAATCAGTTATCTCGAATTCCCCTCTTGGGGATTTTTTTGTCTTTTCGATAAGACTAAATATCTCTTCTGAGAAAACATAAGCCCCCGCATTGATATAGCTGCCTTTGGGGTTTTTTGGCTTTTCTTCAATTGATGAGACAGACATGTCTGGCGTAATCTCAAGGACGCCAAAGTGTTTCGGGTCGCTTGATTCAGTTACAGCGACAATATTTGTTTTAAAGAGTGAGTAGGATTTTATCAGGCCTGAAAACATCGAAGGCTCAACTGCAAGGTCGCCGTTTACACAGATAAAGGCTCCAGTTATCTTTCCTTTGGCGCATGATATCGCGTTTGCCGTTCCAAGCGCCTTTTCTTGGACTATGTACCCCACCGAGTCACCAAAATAGTCCCTAATCTTAGTGTCGCCCGCGCGGATAAGAACCCAGATGTCAGTAATCCCTGCAGAACGCAGGGCGTCAATAGTCCATTTGATTATAGGCTTTCCTGCAACCGGGATTAGTGGCTTTGGGCGACCTTCTGTTAAAGGTGCCATGCGCGTCCCTGCGCCTGCTGCAAGAATAAGAGCGCTTTTTATCATTTTAGCGTTATATTTTTAGTCTTTATCAATAAATCCTGCATTTACTCATTTATTGTCCCCTCTTCCAAAAATCTTCAAGTATTTTCCTTGCTATTTCTTCCTTTGCAGGATATACAGCAACTTTCCCCCAAAGGAGAATAGAATCTGCGTCCCCTATCTTAATTTTCCCAAGGCACGCGTCCTGCTTTGATATCCTCAGGCGAAATGCGCAATTTGGATAAAGACAAGTTCCGATATCTAAACCTAAAAGCTCTTTTTCTCCCATAGAATCGCGGACGTGGGCGCAGATATTCCTTATCTTCCCACTGTTTTGGAATTCGAGGGCTACAATAGTTATCTTGTTTCCAAAACTCCCTGTAGTGTTTGTTATCTCAAAATTCTTATCTTCAAGCCGAAAGGGTATGAGAAGGGCAAGTGCACCCTTTACCTTTTCTAAGTCCTCGGTGTCATAAGAGAATGCCTCAAGGCGAATCTTGTGAAAAAGCATTCTTTAGACTTTCTTTTCAAGTTTCTTGCCCCAGTGGGAGAAGGTTTCTGAGAGTCCAAGACCCATAGCGATTGCAAGACCGATTGCAACGCCTGCGACAATTATCTTAAAGGAGTCTGTTAAGACGTCCACATTTTCCTGGATTTGGAAGTGTGGGAGGGCAAGCACTATTGCAAAGAAAATCACCATACCCTTTATTATAAAGCCCGTACTCTCTGTTGCAATCGAAGCCTTGTTCTTCCTAATCTTTTCTTGGAGGAAGTCTCCGATGAGGGCACCGGCGATGATTATAAGACCGCCAAGAACAAATTCAGGGTAAAGCTCGATTAAGGACTTAAACATCTGAACGAGGCTGATATTTGAGAATTCGGGGCCAGCACGCACGGCAACAGCGTCAATACCGCTTCCCATAAGCACGATAATAATATATATCATGAATATTCCCGCAAGAACCTTTGTTAAGCCTATTCCCCCAAGGGCGTCTTGAAGTCCGTGCTTTGCAAGTTTCTCTTCAACCCTCATCGAGTCAAGAGTCGCCTTTATTATCTTATAGACTATCGCACCGACAACGATTCCAACAACTGAGAAGATGATGAATACACCAAGATTTACCATTAAGTCCTGGAAGGTCTGTGCGTATTGCAAAAGAAGCCCGAATAAGGACTCATTGCCAAATTCGCCTGTTGCCGCCCAGCCAAGCATAGCGCGGAGGCCGACAGCTACAAAGAGCCACTTTACATATATTGATACGGCATCAGTAAGCTTGTTCCAAAAAGAAAGCGAAAGAATCTCGCTTCCCGCAATCTGTTCTTTTATCTCCTTTATGCGCATAATGCGCCTGACGATTGCTGCAAGAAGTGCGCCTATCACATAACCTGCAAAAATCCCAATAAGGATTACTGCAACAAAAATCCCGATGTTTATTGCTACATCAGCCGCACTTTGAACAAGTGAACCCGCGTCAAGAACCATTTTATTTTACGTAAGTTAAATGTGTTTGAGTATAAAAAAATAAAAATACATAAGATTTAGCGCTCAAGATACTCCATTTCCTCCTCATCAAGCTCGAATTTCTCACATAAAACGCGCCCAGCCTGCGCATTTTGAGCATAAACTCCCTTTAGGAGAGGTATGTAATCTACAATAATCCTGTTTTTTGACGCGTGGACTACTGGTGATATTTTCCCCGCAATCGATGCGTCCTTAGCACGCGTCCCGCGGGTTGCCCCCATTTTGCTAATTAGCGAGGGGAATTTGTAATCGGGAAAGCCAAAATTCGGCTTTTCTGTTGAGTAACGTATCCCAACGGTCATTAAATCATTCACATAGCGCAAAAAACCCCAGTACTGGCGATTTGTTATCCTGCCTAAGAATATATCTGCAGTCGAAAGATTATCATAAGCGCGCGCCATTGTCTTTCCTTTGTACTCAACAGGGATATTCTCATCAAGCCAGGCGCCAAAATTTCTGGGTTCAGTATCAAGACTCCACATCACACGCCTGCATTCTTTGTAATCTTTTGCCTTAAAGATTCTGGCCATAGCCTTATAGACATCAATTGGACGGTCGCGTTCACTTAGGAATATGCTTTCAGGGGAAAGTTCTTTTTCCCCCTGGGCCATTGCCTGAAGATCGTTTAGCGCAGACCTAAGGTCCCCGCCTGAATTATCGGCGACTTTTTGAAGGACTTTTATATCCTTGAATTTTATGCCTTCGGCAAAAAGTATCTTCGCAAGAAGTTTAACTATTGTCCCCAGGGAAATGTGTTTTAGGGGAATTTTCTCACAATACGGTTTTATTCCAGAAAGCTTTTTTGACTTGATGTCGTTACAGGTTAGGATTATAGGCACGCGCGACTCCTTTATTATCTTTGTTAAGGCCTGGCTTGCGCCTCTGTCGGCAATCCCTGAGAGCCCTTCCATTTCTTCAACAATTATTCCCTTTCCTGCGCCTGAAAATGATTTTGTCTGTGAACCGATTCCCGCAATCCGCTCTATAATCTCCTTACTGCGCTTATCAGATGCGTTCATCTCAAGAATTTCCCATCCAAAATGGTCGCAAAGGCAGTTTGCAAGGCAGGTTTTCCCGGTTCCGCAAGGTCCGTATATTATTACAGCCTTTTTCTTCGGAGCCTTTTTTCCATTCCAGCCGTTAGCCCACTTAAGTGCAGATTCGACTGCAGAGGGGTTGCCTACTATATCCTCTATTTTATCCGGGCGATATTTCTCAAACCAGGGAATCTTTTTTTCCTTAGGGGGGGCTGGGTGCGTTTTGGGAGTTGCGCTCTCCTTTTTGTCCTTAGGCTTCACTTCGGTTGCGCAAGTCTCCTTTTTTGCCTCTTTTGGCGCCTCTTGTATCCAGGCAGTAAGGTCCAAGTTAATCTAAGTCGTTTCCAAATAGCTTTTCGATAAAGCGATACCCTTTGATACTTCCATATTCTCCTTTTGTTGCCCAGTCTTCTGTAAAGGATTCTGTTGAGTCAGCTTCAACTCCCGAGCCAGATATTACAAAAGGCACATCACCCATAGCATGAGTTCTTAATGGAATCGGTGTATAATGGTCAGGGAGTATTCCTATCCTAAAGTCGTCCTTTCCCATCTTTTGCATGATTCTTGATACAAGGCGGGAATCTATGTTCTCAATCGCCTTTACCTTCTCTTCAAGCTTGCCTTCATGCCCCGCTTCATCAGGCGCTTCAACATGCACGACAACAAAATCGTCTCCTGAATCAAGGCATTCTATTGCAGCGTCCGCCTTTCCTTCGTAGTCTGTGTTAAAGTAAGCTGTTGCGCCCGGAACATTTTTTATCTTAAGCCCTGCGAGGCGCCCAAGACCGCGGATTAAATCGATTCCCGTAATAACACTCCCCTCTTTACCAAAACGCTGCGGTATCAGCGGCATCTCACGCTTCTTTTTCCCAGGTCCCCAGAACCAAAGCATGTTTGCAGGCGGGCGCTTTTCCATCATGCGTTTGCGATTGAGGGTGTGTCCCGAGAACAAATCAATTGACTTAAGCATTATGGCATTAAGCTTCTGTGCCCACGCGTCTCCAATTTCGTTTGTGCCGCGACAAAGCCAGTTTGAAACAGGCTCGTTTGGGTGGTCGTGAGGTGGGAAGAACTCAAGGTCCCCAGGGCTTAACTTAGCATCTTTAATTACCGCAAGATTCCTGTAACTAACACCTGGATAAAATTTTATCTCTTCATTTGAAAGGAACTCATTTGCAGTATCCATCAATTGCGCACTTTCTTCATCTCTTATGTTGTCTGCGCTATAATCAATAATCTTTCCGTCCTTAACCGTGATTATATTTGCGCGCATGGGAATCTCATCAGTTGCAACTTTAATCCCACGGCTTGCAGCCTCAATTACTCCTCTTCCCCCTGGGAAGAAAAGATCTGGGTCATAACCAAGGATTGACATGTTTGCAACATCACTTCCAGGGGAGTAACCATCAGGAACTGTTTTAGCAAGACCCATGGCGCCCCTTTTAACTAGCGAATCTATTACAGGCTTATTGGCCGCTTCAAGAGGAGTTTTACCCCCAAGTTCAGGAAGCTTGTAATCGGCTGCGCCGTCTGCTATTATTATTGCGTATTTCATTTGCCAAGGACTCGCTTTACTTCGCTTAATTCAGGCTTTATCTGAATGGTCTTATTTGCGTATTTTGACTCAAGGCCGGGAAGTGCGCCTTTGTGATAGTTGACAACAACATCAGGGTCTTTAAGGAGGTTTCCTGTAAGGATACCTACGACCGAGTCATCAGCCTTTATGATGCCTTTTTCGCAGAGTTTTTTGGCTCCTGCAACTGTGGCGCAAGATGCAGGTTCAGCTCCAATTCCTGAGGCATCAACAATCGCCTTTGCATCAACAATCTCCTGCTCGCTTACTTCATCAACAATACCGTTACACCATTTCATGACTTTTTCAAGTTTTTTGTAGCTCACAGGATTTCCAATCTTAATTGCTGTGGCAAGAGTATCGGCCTTGACTGAAGCAAAGTCCTGGTAATCGTTATTGAAATATTTATAGAACGGGTTTGCACCATGCGCCTGAATAACAGCTATTCGCGGAACCTTATCGATTATGCCGAGTTCTTTTAATTCCATCATGGCTTTGCCCATGGCACTTGAGTTACCAAGGTTTCCACCCGGAAGGACAAACCAGTCAGGAACATCCCAGCCTCTTTGTTGGATGGCTTCAATTGAAATTGCCTTTTGCCCCTCAATCCTAAATGGGTTAACAGAGTTAAGAAGATACATTCCAAGTTCTAAGGAGGCTTCCTGGACTAGTGCCATAGCATCGTCAAAGTCGCCTTCTATCTGGATTACCTTTGAACCGTAGGCTATCGCCTGAGCGAGCTTTCCAAAGGCGATTTTTCCTTCAGGGATAAAGACAACACCATTCATGCCGTTCATTGCGGCATACGCGGCCATTGAAGCTGAGGTGTTTCCGGTTGAGGCGCAGGCAACAGTCTTTGCTCCAAGCATCTTTGCTGCGCTTATGCCTCCTGTCATCCCGCGGTCCTTAAATGAGCCAGTCGGGTTTTCGCCCTCGTGTTTAAGTGAGAAATCTGAAAGGCCAGTATACTCTGCGATTTTTTCAGACTTGTATTGATTGGTGTTTCCTTCAGGGCGCGAGCAGATGAACTTGTCATCAATGTCAAGGATTAGTTCTTTATAGCGCCATACACCGCTTGAATATGGCAGTTTAAGGGCGCCAAGACGTGAGTCAAGAAGCTCCTTAGTAAAGGTCTCCTTAAGCGTCTCAAGATCGTGCTCCACTTCAAGAAGCTCGCCACAGTCGCAACGGTAACGAAGGTCAGTTATCTCATAAGTTTTCCCGCATGCAATGCACTTTAATATCGCCATAGTATTCACCACTATCAAAACCGCTATATTTGAGTCTCGTTGCAATAAAACCTATTAGTAATTATAATTATGGATTAGATAGCCCATTAAGTGCATTTTTAAAGATAGTACATAAGTTAAATAATATATATTGAGTAATATGAATAAACCATCTGGAAAAAATATCAAGGTAGCAATAGGTTCAAGTGATTTAAAGGATGCTTATGAAGCTAGCATGGAAGCTGCTAAAAAGGCAGTAAACAAACTTTCTGAAAATCCTACGTTCTCACTCATTTTCTTCTCTTCAAATTATGATGCCGAAAAAGTAAACAAAGGCCTTAGCAGGATACTTGGTACTGAAAACTGGGCGGCGGTTTCTTCAGACGGAGAGATAAGTAGTGAGGTAGGTTACGCATCAAATAGCATTCAGGTTCTCTCAATTGCAAGCAAATATCTTCATTTTAGTGTCGCAGTTGCCGAGAATTATCGTGAAGATGCTGAAGAAAAAGGAAAGATTGCAATTACACAGGCTACAGAAAATATCCATTCGGACCGACTTACTGACCCGTATATTCAGTTTTCGAGACATACAAAAAAGAGCTATGCCGACATAATAAAGAACCCACCGTATTTTACTCTTCTTTTTATTGACGGACAAAGGTATGAGAAGGGAGTTCCCGTTCCAGGCAAAGAAACAGAGTTTTTGAATGGGATAACTAACGCAATAGGTACTCACGTTCCGATATTTGGGGCATCAGCTTCAAGTGATTTTGTAAAACTCTCTCAAAATATCGCCGAGAGTTGGCAGATTGTAAACGGCAAAGTGTATTCTAAGGCTGCTGTCGTCATATTTGCAGTGTCCGACCTATATTTTTCGTACGGGCTAGAACATGGTTACAAAGCTACGCCAAGAATCGAACTTCTATCGCAGCTAGCAGGTGATGGAAGAATAATAACCAAACTAAATGACAATGAAGCGGTATCTGAATACTGCAAAATTTTAGGCATAAAAAAGGAAGATTTCTTAAAGAATCCTTGGCAATACACGTTCACAAATCCATTTGCCACGCTTGATTCTGACGGGGAGATATATCTAAGGACAATTGCAGTTACGCCAGACGGCAACTCTTTTGCGACCATACCCAGATTAGTTGAAAACTCATTTGTCGATATTGCCCAGTATGATGATTCAAATGTAAAATCTGCCCTAAGGGATTCGGTAAGGCAGGCAAATAGGGATCACAAAGGAGAAAAAATGGGCGTGATTCTGGCCTTTGAGTGCTCTTCAAGAAAGGCAATTTTGGGTGAGAATCTTCCCGAATCATTAAAATTACTCAAAAAGGATGTGGGCGATACCCCTTTCTTTGGATTCTTCACATTTGGAGAGATAGGATCAAAATGGGGAAGGTCTGTACAGTTCAACAATCAAACAGTCACTTCCTTAGTCATCTACGATAAGCTTCTTACAGAATGAAGTTTATTAGACAACACCCTATTGTCCGATTACTTGGAAACCCTTTCCCGTACTAATTTTTATTGGATGAATATCTTCGCTGTGTTCAGTAAATCGCATCTTTTTGATTAACAAACTTCTACCTGTTTGAGGTCCAAAATTGATGTAATATAACACAATCGCGCCGTCCATTAAAAACGGAGTGTACTCATCGGGATAATCACCAGATAAAGCTTCACCAATGAGTATTGCTGTAGTTGAATCATCAGTTAGCTTTCTACATATTTTTCTACTAACTTCTCTATTGTCTTGAGAATCTTCAAGCATTAATGCATTTATTGAGTCCAAAACGACTCTGTCAGGATTCATTGATTCAATTTTATCCAATATTATATTAGTTAAATCCTCTCTTGTTTTGGGTTTGGTTTTCAGAACATCTGATTTCAAGTCCTTTAATGTGAGTATTTCTGGTTCTTTGTCCTTGAATATGCCCAATCGCTGATTTTGCATTAAAATTGAATCCCGATCTTGTTCAATACTTACATAACAACATTTCTCGCCATTCTGTAAACCGGTTTCAATAAATTGACTGGCTAATGTGCTTTTTCCAGTTCCAGGTGCACCACTTATGAGTAGACTTGAACCCTTTGGGATGCCTCCTTCCATCAATTTATCTAAACCTTCCACTCCAGTAGATATTCTTTCAATTTTAGATGTCATTTTATCGGTTAACTGCCTATTCTTATAATATAAACACTAGAGTAATAAAAATAAGAGATAAACTCATTACTTTTTGCCCTAAAATCATCCCTTTGCCCTTAGATTAAAGCGATTTGACTATTTTATCAGTAAAGTCAATAGCGCGTAAGCTTTTTATATGCCCTAGTTCTAAATTCCGCACTTGTGCTAGGCTGAATTTTCTTTTCGGCTCTATTCTACAATTTCATTTGCTCCTGTAGTGTAGCACGGCCAATCATTTCGGCCTTTCGAGCCGAAGACCCGGGTTCGAATCCCGGCGGGAGCATGTTTTAATCCATACCAGCGGTAGCCTCAAACATGCACTTGCCGAGGTCAAGGACATGTGCACGGCAGATACATACACCTCAACATCCTGGCGGAGCATCCTTTTTCAAGTTAGAATCCCTATTTTTGAATAGAACTTTACGATTTTCCCTTCTTTCTCATCCTTTTCTGTCCTATTCGATTCTCCCTGAAATATAGAAACACTTACCGCGTAGTCTTTACAGAGTCCATTTAATACTGACCCGATTTTTTTATTAGAAAGTTCAGCAAGTTCTTTATCCGAGAGCTTTTTGGTAATGATTATTAATGAGTATTCCAAAAGACCTGGACCTTCTAGACTCACGGCGAAAAAAGCCTCTTTTACTGAATCTGTTTTTTCAAATAGCTTGGATAGTTTGCTTTCCAGTATAGTTAATGCAGGTTCGTAATCTGCCGCAATATCCCCCTTTGCCAGATACTTGATTTCTTGCTTGTTTAGGTTTATGGGTTCCTTGGTATATGGATTTATCACAACGTTGGGTACTCCCACTTTTGAAGCCCAAGTAAAGAATTTCTTCGCATCCATCTCAGGGAAATAGAAATTGATATGCTTAAGGCCTTTTGGATAGATATGTTTTGCACTCTCTGCTATCCCCTCTTTATAATCCGTCAAGTAGTGCTTAACATTCCCCTCCTTAGTAAAGATGGGCACAAATGACCTTGGATTTTGATCTACAAAGACAATAGGCTTCTTATTGTCATCCGTTACAGTATGTATCACAAATACTTTGGAGTTTATTAAGTTTTCAAATATGCTTTTTGCATTACCCCACAAAGGTTGCTTTTGTGCTATCTTTTTGAAATTTGGCTTTTCCTTTGGTTCCCCCTTTATAAGTTTTTTCAAATTCATTTTACACTCAAATCCCACCTTTCTTTAATGTTTTTGAATTATTAAACAAAATATCTCTGAAAAAGATTAATAAGCCAGACTTTCTATTATACCGAAATCAAAATGACTGGAGAACACGAAGGCAGGGAAAACTTAGGCGAGAAGACAAAGGACCTTGAGCGCGCACGCCAGTCCTTAATTGAAGAACTTGAAGCGATAAACTGGTACCAGGAACGCGCTGAAGTGACAAAAGATAAAGCCCTAAAAAAGATTCTTGAGCACAACCGCGACGAGGAAAAAGAACACGCCGCAATGCTTATTGAGTACATCAGAAAGGCTGATAAAACGCAGGACAAGATGTTTTATGAGCACGACTAAAACCTCTTTTAAATGAAACAAATCCTCCACGCAAAGATTCATAGGGCAACAGTCACACAAGCCGAGCCAGATTATATTGGTAGCATAACAATAGATTCTGAGTTAATGGAAAAGACGGGAATCCTTGAAAACGAGCGAGTCCTGATTGCAGACATCAATAACGGAAACCGCCTTGAAACTTACGCAATCGCGGGAGAAAAAGGTTCAGGTGTAATCTGCCTTAACGGCGCTGCTGCAAACCTTGTTAAAGTAGGCGATACGGTCATAATTATGGCTTTTGAACTTACTGACGAGCCAATAAGTCCCAAGGTTATCCTCGTTGATGAGAACAACAAGTTTACAGAATATTTGAGTTAGCCTCTCAGTTCGCCTATTTGTCATCAGAAAAAGCCTTAGGCAGTTTAGACTACCATAAACCCTTTATTCAGGGGTTGTTCGCATCCTCATCGAAGCTGTTTTGATTAGCCCTTAGACGAAGATAAACCAAGATGCTTATTCTTCTATCCTGCTAAACTGTCGGATTGCGATTGCTGAGAATATCACATCAAAAAGAAGTATTATACCAAGACAGATGTAAAACGGTATTTGTCCTTCAGCACTTGTCAAAAGGTCCCTTAGGCCTTCAACAGCATAAGTCAAAGGGTCAAGGTACGCGGCGATCTGCAGTGCCTCAGGCGCAGAATCAAGCGGGAACATGGCACCTGACAAAAAGAACATAGGCATCACAAGGAAAGTTATAATCAGCTGGAAGCCTTGAAAATCCTCCATTGTTGAGGCGATTGCTATTCCAAGAGTTACAAACATCGTTGCCACAAGGAACATGAATATCATTGCAGGGATTATTGCCAGAATCTCAATATTCGCCCCGACAAGGAGAGCTACACAAAGAACGATTGTCCCCTGAATCATTGAGGTCGTAGCGCCACCTAGAGCCTTTCCAGTAACAATAGAAACTCGTCTGATGGGCGCCACAAGAGTCTCTTTTAAGAAACCAAACTGCCTGTCCATTATGACAATAACGCCAGCCATGGTTGAAGCAAACATAAGGCTCATTGCAATAATTCCTGGAGCCAGGAATGTTAAGTAATCTTCCCCACCTGGAATCGCGCTTGAGTCAATGACTCCAGTCAGCCCCGAACCAAGAATTATGAATATGAATAGCGGCATCCCGACGCTTCCGATTATCCTTGAGTGCGCGCGGAAATAGTTTATTATCTCCCTTTTCCAAAGGGCATAAACGCCTTCAAGTTCGTGTCTTTTTTCCATAGTCTGCTTAATGCTTATCGCCTCATTGGCATATGTTTCATATTATCACGCGAGTCTGCCGCTTGCTGCCTTATGCTCCCTCCGGTGTAGTGGATAAAAACATCATCTAAAGTAGGCTTTCTAAGATTTAGTGAGACTATACTTGTTCCAATCTTCTCAGCCAATTTGACAATTTCAACAAGTCTTTTTTCACCTTTCTCAGCTTTGATTGCAATTTCCTTATCATGTACTTTAATGGATTTTGCCCATTTCATCTTTTTAAGGGCAGTCCGTAATTCTTCAGAATCTGCAGTCTCAATAGTTATGATATCCCCCCCGAGCTCATCCTTTAGCTCCTTTGGAGAGCCCATAGCAACAATTTTGCCATGGTCAATTATTGCCAAGCGGCTGCATGCGGCATCAGCTTCATCCATATAATGAGTGGTTAAAATTATCGTTATTCCCTTTTCCTGATTAAGAGTCTTTATGTAACCCCATATAGCGGCCCGAGTCTGTGTATCAAGGCCTGTTGTGGGTTCGTCTAGAAATATTATTTTTGGTTGATGTATCAGGCTTCTTGCAATTTCAAGCCTTCGTTTCATTCCACCCGAGAATTTCTTTACACGTTCATCAAGTTTGTCCTCAAGTTTCACAATCTTAACAAGCTCTTTTATACGTGCCTCTCTTTCTTTTTTTGGGATGCCATAAAGCATTGCGTGAATGTCAAGGTTCTCTCTAGCTGTTAGCTCTTTATCAAGGGTCTGGTCCTGAAAGACTATGCCCAAACACTCTCTGACATCATCTTTCTCATGAATTATATCGTGGCCGTAGACTGATGCTGTGCCACTTGTCGGGCGGCGCATCGTAACAATCATTGAAATTGTTGTCGTTTTTCCTGCGCCGTTTGGTCCAAGAAGGCCGAATACTTCTCCGTCATAGACTTCGAGGTCAATATCCTTAACCGCTTCAAAGTCCCCGTACTTCTTGCCGAGACCTTCAAGCTTTAGCGCGATTTCCTTAGACTTTTGGCTTGCCATTGTTTCTTTTCTTATTTTGATTTGGAAGAATAAAAGCAAAGACGCTTCTTTTTGTTTTCCGTCCCTTTAGAACTAAGCAATGGCAAAAAAGGATGGCAAAGGAACCACACACAGCAAAAAAGTGTTGAACTTGTATGTTTTTGCATTGCTCGCAAACTTGATACTTCTTGTCGTTTTTACAGAATTATTTCTTGGGAACTCGATTCTTGCAGTCCTTTTTGCGGCGTATATAACAATTATATTATCATATCTTATCGCAAGGCGGGCGGGATTCGGTGGAAAGCGCTTTTGGGATGGGACCCAGCCTCTTTTCAAGCGCTTTGTACTTTTGCTTTTTGTCGGTCTTGTAAATATACTAGTTTATATCCTAATAACAATACTTTTTGCTCTGCCTTACCTGCTTTCAGGCGCGATATCGGTGACAGTCGCATTCCTCTTTTTATATTGGGAGCTTAGCTACAGGTCTAAGGAGAACCGCCGCTGGAACATAATAAAAAAAGTGCTGAAAGAAAACCGCTAACAAGCATCGATTATCGTAATCTCAGGGTTTGAGTTAAACCTTATGGGGTAGGTACTTCCAAGGCCCCTAGTGATGTAGAGTCTGTTTCCTTCTATTTCATATTCGCCCCGACTGCAGTTCTCAGTTATGTTTGACGGGGAAAAGCCCCAGTTTATCACAGGAACGCAAACCTGAGTACCATGTGTGTGGCCTGAAAGAGTAATGTCCGGGGAGTAATTCCCGAGTTCCCACATGATATCGGGGTTATGTGAAATGAGGATTTCTGTACAGTTAGAGACGCCCGCGTAAGCTTTGTCTAAATCCGCGTTTCCAGACCAAAGGGAATCAACACCAATCAGACAGATGTCGCCTTCGTCTCGCTCTATTCGCATATTCTCATTTCTAAGGAGGATAAACCCATTATCAACAAGCCAGTCTGAAAACTCGTTTGCAAGAGTCTCGTTTTCTGCCGCCCACCCGTATTCATGGTTCCCAAGGGTGACAATAGTCTTATTTGCAGGAAATTCATTAAGGACATCCACATATTTTAGCCCCGTCTCCTCAGAATCTATTATGTCCCCATCAATTATTATATAATCGGGAGAAAGCTCTGCTATCTCCTCTGCAGCGTGCTTTGCATGTTCGGCAGCATACTCGCTTGTAAGATGCAGATCCGCAATAAGAGCAAAGCGCACACAAGACTCACCCGGCAGCTCGAGTTCTATTGTTTCAACGCAAAGCGAGTAAGGCCCTATCGCAACAGCATAGATTATAACAATGAATACGGCAACAGCAAAGACCAAAAGGGCATCGAATAATATATCCTGAGCACGCAAGGGCTTTTTCCAGGGTTTTAATTTAGGGCTTTTAGACATTGCCTTTATTATACTAAACTGCAAACTAAAACTTTTTGATAACAAAAACTAAAAATAAAGCAGACATGAAACGACAAGTCACATTAATGCTAGTAGCGCTCTTACTCATCCTCCCGGCAGGAATCCTTGCAAGCCCTATTGAGGAATATGCTCCTGTCATAAAATATAATATGGAGGAGACGTTTTTTGCAACTCCAATCGATTTTGCCCTTAATAACTCCAACCTCATCATAAACGGGACCATAATTGACGGCGCTCCGATAGAAACAAGCATAATGGCTCCTTATTCCGGGCCTGACTATTACATAACGACAGTTCTTGGAGATTTGGGGGACATCGAGGAATTCTACTCTGCAAATACGCCCAAAATTACTTATTATGCGCGCAAAGTCGATTATGGCAATGGAACAACTGCCCTCCAGTATTGGTTCTATTACCCTTATGACGACGGCTCTGTTGCAAAACACGAGGGAGACTGGGAGATGGTCACATTCCTCTTCGAAAACGGCGAACCAGTATGGGCCGCTTATATGCAGGATAATTCAGGGCAAAGGCTTGCCTGGGACGCAGTTGAAAAACAGAATGGAAACCCGGTTCTTTATCCGGCAAAAGGCTCACACACAAGTTATTTTCACAGCTATAACGGGCAATTTGGATTAAGGAACGACGAGGTCGCAGGAAATGGAGACGTGATAAGTCCCGAAAAAGCCGAAATATTTTTTATAGAGGAAGATAATGCTTCTAACAAATGGCTTTTATACGGCGGGCGCTGGGGCAAAATACTAAATGATACGAGTCCCCTTTCTGAAGTGAGCGGACCATTTGGACCGCCACACATAATCACCAATAAAGACGCATGGGACGACCCGGCAGGCTGGGCAATGGAGCAGAAAGTCCCGTCGGCCCAATACGAGTTCTGGAACTGGTTTTTATACAATTTATGGTTATTTTTCCTCATCTTCTTATCAGCGGTTTGTGCGTGGAAATTATATCACATACCAAAGATTTATTATACAATAGGATTGCAGGTCGATCTCTTCTTTTCAAATCCCTTTAAAAAACCCTTGGTAATAGGGATAATTGCAATGGCAGTTCTCCTTTTGGGAGTGGGTCTTTCTTGGTATGACGTCTCAATAAATATCACTGGCGGGCGCTATGGGGCAGGCGAATCAGCGCACCTGGTATCTTTTGGCGGGATAAACGGCCTTTCTGTAAACGGGCTTGGTGAGACCGGGATGGTCACAGTCTTTAATTTTCCAATACCATTTGGCCTGATATTCATAGGTTTTCTTGTCGTCATGCTTCTTGACGTGGTTGTCGCAAAAAGCGGCCAGATACTCTCGCGCCATTTCCTTTCTGTCGGCGTTCTTTCAATAATAATCTTTCTTCTCATAATATCTGTTTTCTCATCCCTTGAAGTCATTTTGCCAGCCGATTCAAACAGCATGGTGCTTGATTTTGAAGCAGATCTTATTCCGGAGATTCTTTCAAAGGGAGTCTTTGGAGGAACTGAATCCATGTCGCTTGGCGGACAAATCAATGCGACTGTTAACTGGGGCGTTGGAATCGGTATGTACCTCTTTTTATTGGGTGGTATCGTTTGTCTTGCCTCAGGGATTTTCATGCATCGGGCCGCCGGCAAAATGAAATTTGGAAAGCGCCCGTACGCAGGGCAGTCAAAAGATATGATTGTTGATATGGTCAAGGCCGTTGACCCTGAGTGCAAGTACTTCAACTGGAAGAACCACGACTTCATAAAATTCGTCAAGTACGGGCTTGTGAGCCTCTTCGCATCAATACTAAACTTAATACTCCTTTATGCTTTTACAAACTTTGTTTTCGGTTCAGGCTTAACACCGCTTTTCTTCTCTCTTCTATGTTCGACAGTCTTTAGCTATGCACTAAACCACTCATGGGGCTTTTCAGACGCGCGGCTTAACAGCAACGGTCGCATGTTTGCAAAGTATGTTGCACTTAATGTCGCCACATTTGCCCTTAACATGGGGATATTCTCAGTCCTACTTTCATGGGACGTCAATTACCTGCTTTCAGAAGTCGTGGCGATGCTTCTTGTCTTTGGCGTGAATTTCATAGGAAGCCACAAGTGGGTATTTAAGACTTAAGCTCCCTTTATATTTGCCAAACAAATAACTTTAAGATGGACTGGAATGAGACTGGAAGAATAATTGTCGTAATACTTCAGATATTAATTCTTATCTCTTGCGCTAGCGCCGCCTTCTTTGGCGAGTGGTTCTGGGTAGGGTGGGGTCTCTTCTCACTCTTTGTGACTTTTATCCCGGCAATAGTCCAGCGCGATATGAAGATGCAGCTTCCTGTTGCACTTACCTTGGTAATAACAATTGCCCTTTATTTGCATCAGGTAGGAAATGTCAATGGCTGGTATATAACAATCCCAGGATTTGACAAGATTGCCCACTTTACATCATGCGCGACAATTGCAGTCCTTGCATTCACATTAGTATATATCCTTAACCGCTACACGAGCCTTAGGATGAGCAGGGAGCTTATGGTGATATTTGTTGTTCTTCTTACAATCTCATTTGGTGTAATCTGGGAGATTGGCGAGTACACAGGCGACTTATTCTTCGACCAGGACCTTCAGCACGGAAACGATGACACCATGGGAGATCTTGTCGTTGACGGCATAGGTGCGCTAATAATAGGCCTTATCAGCTATTTCTACCTTTTAACAAGACCGGATTCTGAATTTGTCTCGACAAACCTTGTTGCCGCCGCGGGTGAATACGCCAAGGCAAATCCATATAAAGCTAAAAACAAAAAATCAAAAAAATAAAATGGACGCAATAATGTGGCTCTTAATAGCGATACTAATTATCGCAGGAATCGCGATTTTAATCGTGATATACTACAAGAACAAGATTGTAAGGTCTTTTAACACGACAAAAAATGCATGGGCACAAATTAACGTCCAACTCAAAAAGAGGACAGACCTTGTTCCGAATCTTGTTGAGACGGTCAAGGCTTATGCTAAGCACGAAAAGACTGTGTTCTATGAAGTCACAAAAGCGCGCTCTGCAATCCTTGGCGCTCAGACCGTAGAAAAGAAAGCCGCAGCAAACAACCAACTGACAGGAGCCCTTAAAAGCCTTTTTGCAGTCGCTGAAAATTATCCGGACCTTAAGGCAAGTGAGAACTTCAGGACTTTCCAGGAGCAGCTTGATGGCATTGAAAGCAAGATTGCATACGCACGCCAGTTCTACAACGATGCGGCGCTAAATTATAACAACGTCATTCAGACGATCCCCGGCGTTTGGTTTGCAGGCTCAAGAACTCAACAACCTTATTTTGAGATTGAAGAAAGCGAGAAGGCAGTCCCAAAAGTCAAGTTCGACTAAGGGACAGTTTTTTTGTTAAAAAACAAGGTTTAGATGTCAGCAAAGATAAATTTCTATACTGAGATAGGGAAGAACAAGAGGGATTCAATCTTTCTTGTGATAATAGTCCTAGTCATAGTTGCGATTCTTTTGTGGGTAATTGCCCAGGCATTTGCGCCGGGCTGGATGTACCTAATCTTGCCGATACTTGCCGCTCTTGTCATAGTCGATGCTGTATTCTCTTATTACAAAGGCGATTCAGTCGTCCTTAGGTCAACAAAAGCAAAGCTTGCTGAACCCGGAAAAAACCTTTATTTGATGAATGCTGTTGAAGGGCTTGCGCTGGCCTCAGGAATTCCTGTTCCAAAAGTCTACATACTACCTGACAAAGACATAAACGCATATGCTACTGGAAGAGACCCTGCGCATGCATCAATTGCAGTTACAAAAGGCGCGCTCGAAAAGCTAAACCGCCAGGAGCTTGAAGGTGTTCTTGCCCACGAGATGAGCCATATCGGAAACTACGATATCCGCTATATGCTTCTTGTCGCAGTCTTTGTCGGTCTTGTTGCAATAATCGGGCAGACCTTCCTTCGCGGGATGATATTTGGCGGCGGCAGGCGTGACGACAATGGCATAATACTTCTTGTCGCAATATTGTTTGCCGTCATCGCCCCAATAGTAGTCAGGCTTGTCCAGCTTTCAATATCAAGAAAGCGCGAGTTTTTGGCTGACGCCACAGCAGCAAAGATAACAAGATACCCGCCCGGGCTCGCCTCAGCTCTAGAGAAGATAGCAAAGCTTAACAAGGGAAACAAAAAGGTAAGTGACGCAGTATCCCACCTTTATATCGCAGACCCAAAACACAGCGCCCTTAACTCGCTTTTTGCGACACACCCGCCAATAGAACAAAGAATTGAGAAACTAAGAGCTATGTGATTATTGAGAACAAAAATATCCCCCCGAACCCATTTTAAAAGTTTGCGATTTTGCTTCTTGTTGAATAAAAGCTTAGCTTTTATCCCTTTTATTGTAAACTTAATTGAAAACAAATGCCAAAACCAAAACAAAGAGCCCCTAAAAAAAGAGGCTTTTTTGGATTTTTCTTTAGGAAAAAACCAATGGTAGTAAGCAACCCGGAAGTCAGAAGGCTTCAGGATTCATGGGGGGCAGACGCGGTAAATGCGGCAAGCAAGCAGCACAAGCTTTATAGTGGAAAAATAGACGGCGCAAGCCTTGAACATTTCACACGTTACATTGTCCAGAATCATCCAGAAGAAACTGAAGCCGCTGCAAGCCATCCTAAAGTCAAAACGGCAAAGGACTTGCAGCTTGTTGCAAGAGCAAATAATGTTCACAGCATAAAAACAACAAATGAAGTTCTTAAGTATCACAACGTCGGTCCTGAAAACGCATTTAGACTTGCACAGCTTAGACGCAATTTCCCTTCAGAAAGAGGATTTAAGAAATTTATGAAGTTTAATAGCACGCTCGATAAAAAACAGCTTGAGAATCATTCAAAAGAGCTAATGGCAGATTCTATGAGGCACCCATATCACGGAACGGTAATTAAGACTTACGAGGATATGGCAAAAATGAGCAGACCCTAATTCTTTGCACCTTCATACATTGATATCACTTCAGCAGTTGTTGTCGCCTGCTCTGCAGACTTGTTTTCCCTATACTGCTTAAAGCGTGGGAAACGAAGCGAGAGACCCTTTCTAAGTTCGGTCTTGGCACACGCATGAAGTGGGGACTCAGTAATCTCAGCGCCAGATACTTCAAGGACAATCTCAGGCACAAACCAGATGTCGGCATCAAGCTCGCATTCTACGTTTTTAGGCTTATTTTTAGTCTCGATTTTCTTGAATTTCTCAGGCATGCCGTCAAGCGTCTCATCAGTAAAGCCTGTCCCAATTTTGCAGAAACTCTCAAAGATGTCACGTTCAGGGTTCCAAGTCGCGGCAATTACAGTTCCGTATTTCCCCGTCCTTTTTCCAGTACCCTTAATAGCACCAAGCAGGACAAGGTCAAAAGTATCAATTTCCCCCTCAAGATAATCTTTTTTCCATTTTATCCAAAGCCATGCACGCGCGCCTGCACGGTAAATGGAATCCTCCCCAAGCGACTTTGCCATTATGCCTTCAGTACCATGGGCAAGGCCTTTTTCAAAGAAGTCTTGGACTTCCTCAAGGTTATTTGGAATTATTCTGATTGAAGTTCCAAGGTTTTTTGAAGGGACGACCATATCTTCAAGCAGTTTTCTTCTATCGGGGTAATTCTTACCCATAACACTCTTGCCTTTTGCGTAAAGGACGTCAAAGAGGAATACTTTTACAGGAATCTTAGCTACGTATTCCCTTATGTCATACTTTCGTTTTCTTTGCATGAGGTACTGGAAGGGCATTAGCTTCTCACCCTTGATTGCGACAATCTCCCCTTCAAGAATTACAGATTTCTCCTTGACTCCGGATTTTACGTACTCGACGACATCAGGATACTGGTCTGTTATCTCATCAAGCCTTCGGGAAAATATCTTTACACTACTGCCGTCTTTATGGATTTGGGCCCGCTCGCCGTCATACTTCCCTTCTATTGCGTACTTTGGCATCTTTTCAGGGATGAGTTCAAGCTCAGTTACCCTTTGAGCCGCCATCATCTTTATCGGGCGCCCGACAGTGGGTTCTATTTTCTCAACGGCCTTAAGGCCGCCAGTCCCAAGAGTCGTTGCAATAAGTCCGATATCACTTGATATGTTATAGGCCCACTCTATTTTTGGACGTTCTTTTCTGTCGCCGCAATAGACCTGGGCAAGAGCATCAAGAAGGGTCATGACAGCCGTTCCAAGGCGCATAGTCTCAAGGCCGATTCTAACAATATACTTTGCTTCAGTGCCACTAGCGTCTGCAAGAAGACCTGCAATAAGCTTAATTTTTTGGTCCTGGCTTTTTTGCCCGGACGCCTTCGAAATTTTATCAAGTGATGCAAAAAGCCGCGATACAGTTATCTTATCCCTTTTCTCACCTGTAAATGCAGCCAGGGAAAAGCCCTTTCCAGAACTCATCATATCCTCTGCAACAAGACCCAGGTCGCCAAGCTCCTTAAACTTCTTATCGACGTCTGAAGCTAATCTGTGCGTTGCCATGGCAATCGCCTTGAGCATAATCTTATCCCCCAGACCCAAGACGCGCTCGTCATATTCTGGACCAAAATGCCCAAGGCAAAGATAAGATATCTTACCCACTTCTTCAGGGGGGGCAGAACTAAAGAGCTCAGCTAGGATATCTGTCATCTCCAGGCGGGATGCGGTAGCCTCAAGCTTGTCAAACGCCTCTGCAACAGCCAAGAATTCCATAGCGCTTAATCTAAGGGTTAGGAATGTAAAAACTTGTTAAAAGAAAAAGAGTAAAAAAGAAAAAAATATTAAAGTAAGATTTTCTTACCCCACCCATCTGGGGGATGATGCGAGGTAAGATTTTCTTACTTTAAGTTTTAGAGCCGATGCTTATGTCATGTATGTGTATACAATCTCTTTTGTCTGCCCTGACCCAACAGTCACATTGCCAACTAGTTCGTTTCCTGGAGCCTGTTCGAGCTCTGCCGGAATTGTTAGTGTGCCTTCCATGATATAACTTGGGATGTGGTCTGTAACTGAGACTATCACCGACTGCGCCTTGTTGTTCTCGATGCTTAAAGTCACTTTGTAACCGTAGTCATCGCTTCCAAGGTCGCGTTTGTTGACGTTTGAAGAATCTGTCTTCTTCTCGACAACTATGTCTGGAGCGTTCCCTATTACAATATCGGCATCAGCGCCTTTTGCTGTCCAGCTAATCGAGTCTTCGCCCATGAGCATTCCGTTCTCATAGACTTTGACTGTACCTGCCGGCCACGCGCGGCCCGTGTTTTCAATTTTATAGTTCCTCTCCACATCGCTGCTATAGGTATCCCAGACATATTCACGCACTGGGTTTACAGCTCCGGCAAAGATTGAAACCAGGCGGCTTTCATCCTTTAAAAGCGCGCGCTTGCCAAGGTCATAGACCTCATATTCTCCACTTGTCGAGACTGTAGGTGCGCTGCCTCCTCCCATCTTTGGACTTGGAGCCATTGCGGCTTCAGCGTAGTACATTCCGTCATCATAGTCCATCGAAGCCCTGTTGCTTCCAGTGTTGTAAACGTTTATCTCACCACCGACAAGCTTGATTGTCGCATCAAGGTCTTCTAGGGTGTTATCAACTTCAGCCCAGAACTCAAAGCGCGAGGCTCCTGTTTCTGTTGCGTCAAGGAAATAGATTGGCTCCCATGAAAGGCCGCTTGAAAGGTAGCTCATTGCAACCGGGCTGTTTGCGCTTCCAAGCCAGTTTACATCATATTTTGCATCCTTATAATTCTTTGGCTCGGCAATCTCGCCGATTGATGTTATATCATCAGAACTTAGTGGCATTGAGATAAAGCCGACTGGGGATAACAAACCAACCCATGAGCTTTTTGTCCACTTAAGTGTCCCTGAGTTGTTGCCAACAGTAACCTGCTCTCCGATTAACTGACTAAGAATCTGCTCAGATATACTCTGGCTCATCCATTCCGGAGTCATAATCGATATTTCACTTGCCCCAACTATTCTTAGGGAATCAATATATGCATTGCCGTTTACTTTTGTCAAAAACTGCGTTCCCGTTCCAGTAGTCCCTGTCTCCTTGATTAAGGACACTGACTGGGGATATACTATAACTTCCCCGACCTTTGTTTCGACCTCGCTTGCTGAGACACCCATTACAAAAACTAGAGCGCTCACGCAGGCAAGAGCCATGATAGATTTAGAGTCCATCTTATTTTTCTCATGTAAGATATCTGCGGATATTATATAAATAAGCTTCAACTATCTTTGAACCTTAACTAATATAGTTTATGGACAAAGTCCGCAGGTCTCAAGTCCTAGAGTCTCATCCCAGCCAGCCATGATGTTCATGTTCTGGATTGCCTGGCCTGAAGCGCCTTTTACAAGGTTATCCATTGCAGAAAAGACTAGGAAACGCTCGCAATCCCGTGCAAACCCTCCGACAAGGCAGTTATTGCTGCCACGCACTTCAAGGGGCGTCGGTATGTATTTTGTCACGCGTGTGAACGGCTCGTTTGCATAGGCTTTTTCATACGCCTCAATTATCGCGACATCATCAGCTTCGGTAAACACATGAAGCGTAGTCTGTATTCCGCGCGTCAAAGGTACGACGTGAGGCGTGAAATGGACTCCCATGCCACACTCCTGCTCGATTTCAGGTACGTGACGGTGACATGTGACCTGATATGGGCGCACATTTTCGTTTACCCATGCAAAATGAGTGTCATCAGTTGCCTCCTTTCCAGCTCCGGAAATTCCCGTCTTTGAGTCTATTACCACACGTTCTATTGTTGCCCCGAATTCTTTTGCAAGAGGATATAACGCAAGTATGGCACCTGATGCAAGACAGCCGGGATTTGCTACAATGCGCGCCTTTTTTATCTCCTTTCGGTGAATCTCCGGAAGGCCGTATACTGCCTCGCCGAGAAGTTCTTTAGCGCTGTGTTTGACCTTATATGTATCCTCATAGATTTTGTAGTCCTTTAAACGGAAGTCTGCTGAAAGGTCGACTATCTTTGCTTTTTTTATATTTTTTGAGAATTCCATTGCCTTTGTGTGTGGCGTGCATGTAAAAACAAAGTCGCAGGAGTCAGCCTTACTTGCGTCGAAATCCTCAAAGGAAAGTCCCGGCGGGAGTCCGCGATGGATTTCGCTTGCGTCCCTTCCGATTAAAGAGCGCGAGCTGACAAAAATCTCGCCGATATTCGGATGCTCTCCAAGCATTCGCAGGAGTTCCCCTCCTGTATATCCCGAGCCGCCTATCACATAAGCGCTTGCCGATTTCATTTTTAGATGCGATTAATTAATTTGAACTTAAATATTGCATCACTTCTTCATATTGCTTTTCCGTCATTAGTTTTTTCTCAAGCATATAGGAAAGAAGCTCTTTTAGCGTCACAAGCTTATAGAGGCTTACGCCCTTTTCCATCATGACGTCTTCCCCACCCTGTTCACGGTCAAGTATTACAATTGCGCCGATAAGTTCGGCTCCTGAGTCCTTTACAGGGTCAATAAAGCTTAATTTACTTGTCCCGCGCGTTATCAAGTCGTCAACAAGAAGCGCTTTTTTACCTTCACCGATAATCCCTTCAATACGTGATTTTGTGCCATAATCCTTTGGCTTCTTCCGGATGTATACCATGGGAAGCTTTGCTTTGACAGCCATTGCGGCGGCAAGCGGAATCCCGGCTGTTTCCATACCACACAGGATTTCAGTCCCTTTGTCTTTTGCCTCGTCGGCAAGAGCGCTGGTTATAGTGTCAAACTCTTTTGGATAAGATGGCAGAATCCTCATATCAACGTATATCGGACTTTTGTCACCTGAAACTAAAGTGAATTCGCCAAAACGAACGACGCCAGCCGAAGCAAGAGCCTCAAGAATCTTTTTCTTATCCATTTACTTTTCCACCCGCTTAAGTCTAGTAATACTAAGCGTATATTTTGAAGGGCGGTCTAAAAAACATAGACTGCTCTTATTTAATTATTTTTCATTCGTAGAGCTTTTAGCCCACTGAGGGCAATCTCACTAGGATTCTCATTACTACTGGAAAGATTCATATGTTGCTGGAGTTTTTCCTGCTTTTCCATCATCCCATTTAATTCCACTTTAATCTTTTCATCGTGCGTTTTGTTGAGTCTGAGGGATAATTCATGTACCTTCTTATTGGTTTCCAATAATCGAGGAATGTTTTCTTCATGTAATTCGGCCCATTCCGGGCTCCCTGGGTGCCTATTGACGATTTCTCTTGGGCTTAGAAACGAAGGAACCTTGTAACTAATGCGCGCCTTAGCTATTTCAAGGGACCGTTTGGAAAGGGTCCTATCAGTACGTGCAAGCTCATTATGCGCAGCATCTGACTTAAATGCTGCCCGAATCCCTGAAACAGTCGCTTTTCTGACCAACTTATCTTTACGTTTTGTTTCGTCAAGAGCTTTCTTCTCAGCCCGTTGTTTTAAGCGCTTGATGCTTGCCTCATGTTCACTTTTCCACAAGGTGAGCTCATTTTCGTTAATGACATATAGGGACCGACGCCCATTCGTCTGAATCTGATGGACGTTAGCCGGGAGTTTCCCTTCTTTTTGCTTGCTACCTTGGATCTTATTATTCAGCTTGGTATTTGGAACGCCTGATACCTTGCTTGCCTCCTTAACAGAATAATGTTTAATGCCCTTTTCATTGAGCCAGATTCCAGGTTTATGCCGATTAAATTTCATTATTTTTACTTGAGAACATGGGCAACGTTGTTATGTACATTTATCTCTAAAAGAAGAAAAATAGACTCAAAAAGACAAGCACTAAATAACAAAATAGGATTGGCCCTTAGAGGTTTTCTTTCTCCAACTAAGTTGTTAGATTTTCAGAGTCCCTTAAAAAATTCAGGCCTTGAAGTATAACTTCATCTGGGTCACGCCTATTGTTGTTTAAGTTTAGTCCCATATCCTCTAGGAGCTTGTTTCTTTCCCTTAGATTTCGCTTTAGTTCAGCAGGTCCCAGATTATTGGCTTTTATGGCAGATTCCAATTCAATATACTGCTTGAATGCGCCCTTGTTATCCTTTGCCCATTCTGGGCTTCCAACATCACTCATTCCATGCCCGTGCAGTTCTATCTCAGCCTTTGTCGGAACTGAAGTTAATCCCCTTTTATCTCTTTGTGTCATAAGGCTTAGAAATCTTTCTGAAATGGCTAACCTTTTCCCTCCATCCTTATACTCTATGACTTCGCTATCTGGTATTCTACCTCTTCGTCGTAGTAGATTGAATTCTTTCGAGTTCTTTATGTGGCCGTTGCTGAGTTCCTTAATATTGGAGACGGGCCGAAACTTTTCCCCTGAATTTTTTGAAACAAGAGAAATATTTTTCTGTTCAATATGATATGGAAGTTTGCCATTTTTCTTCCTTTCTGCACTATCTTCAAGATATTTTTTATCTACGAACTTCATCCTAGGAAAAAGACTATTTCTACCTATATACCTTTTTGGTATTCTCTCCCCCTTTATTGCAGAAGCTACACTATCTCTACTTAAAACTCCCCCAGTAACTTCACCAGTATCCCTTAGCCTAATTGCATCTTTCCAGATTTTTTTACCGTTTTCATCAACAAACTGAGCCTGAGCCTTAATCTTTTCTCCAGGTTTTATTAGATTCATCCCGGCAGAATATCTTTCCCCCCATAAAGCAAGTCTTCCGTCAGATATCAAAAAAATCTTAGTCTTGCCCCAGTTTACTTCCTCAACACCTTCCGGAAGGGTTCTAGTGCTGTCAAAATGTCTTAATACTGCCCCCCTCATAGTGTCATGAGGTATATTAGTCCCTTTTTCGGCATGACTTAATGTACTATATTTTTCACCGTTGGAGTTTTTCCATCTACCTGGAAGCGCCTCTTTAGAATTTAAGGGATTAACGCCCTGGGACAACTTTAAAATCCATTTCTTAGCCTTTTTCCCCTCAACAACAAGCCCTGCGTTTTTTCGTTTGCCTTTGGAATAGTTTTTAACACCATTTAGCTTTGGCAAGCCTAATGGACGGAATTCACCGCCTGAAAGCTTTTCTGTACGGAGTCGAAGCCTTCGGATATATTCCGTGAGTTCTTGGGGAGATTTAAACGGAGAATTTGAGCCCGCCATAGATATGATTTTTCCTGTCGTATAATGCTCCTGGCCATTTATTTTCACTATGCCAGTTTCGGGCAAGAGTGTCCTTTTATTTTTTCGATAAGGATGTTGCCCATCTTTCATATTTTTTATCCATGTATCATTGGCTGCATTCTCTTCTACAACCCTAATCCTTCGCTTAGTTTCTAGAGATGTAGCAAGACCTATCGGTAATTGTTCTTGATCTACACTGCCATGTCGCTCAATCTCATCAACAGATCGTGTTAAGTCTTTTCTAAGTGCCTCTCTGAAGGTCAACGAGTTCTTGAATGGCGCGGTTTTTCCAGCGCGCCTGAATACCCCATCCAAACTAACTACTCTTGCCCGATTTTGTAGTTTTTTGGGTGCATTCCCACTCTTTTTAGCCTTCGGCCTTGCCATTACTTAGTTTTATCTCCAAAAGGACAAAAATAGACGCTGTTTTTAAGATGCTTAAAAAAAGGATAATCCCTTGTCTTGATTGCGACCTTTCGGTTCCTGGCGGGCGCGTTGTCAAGGGGGTAAAGTTTAAGGAGATTCGCTACGCGGGCGACCCTGTAGAGCGCGCAGAGTTCTATTATAATGAAGGCGCTGACGAAATCACCTTTCTTGATATTACTGCAAGCCACGAGCGCCGTGAGGCTATGTGGGACGTCCTTAAGCGCACAACTGAGCGTGTTTTTGTTCCGGTAACGCTTGGCGGCGGGATTAGGACTGTAACTGATATGGAGCGAGCCCTTCGCGCAGGAGCAGATAAAACCTCGATAAATACTGCTGCAATAAAGAACCCAAAGCTAATTAGTGAAGGCTCAAGGAAGTTTGGCGATCAGTGCATCGTCGTTGCAATTGATGCCAAAAGGCGCGATGTAACCCCCAAGGAAGGTCCTGGATGGAACGTCTGGATTTACGGTGGGCGCGAAGACACTGGTATTGACGCTTTGGGATGGGCTAAGGAAGCTGAGCGGCTTGGAGCAGGCGAAATACTCCTTACATCAATGGATACTGACGGGGTAAAAACAGGTTATGACCTAGAACTCACGCGCGCAATATCCGAGGCCGTATCAATCCCAGTCATCGCTTCAGGCGGCGCGGGAGAACCTGCACACCTTGCCGCAGCCCTTAAGGAAGGAAAGGCCGATGCTGCTCTTGCCGCATCAATATTCCACTTTGGGGAATACTCGATAAAAGACGTTAAGGAGTACCTCTCAAAAGAAGGAATCCCCATGAGGCTCTAAAATGCCTAAGGACTACACTATCCGCGAATTCTTGCCAAAAGACGCAGTGGCGCTTGCCGAGCTAAGCAACAAGAACCTTGAGCATTTCCAGTACCCGGTAAACCCGGATTTTCTGATACAGATGTCGATTCATCCTCGCTTTTCCATGTTTGTTGCAGAGGAGGATTCACTCTTAGTCGGCTTTTGCGGAGTAAACTATGAGCACCTGCCGTTTATCGAAATCGGACCCGTTGGTGTAGAGGGGTTTTTGCGCAAGAAAGGCATTGCAAAGGCGCTCCTTAAGCATACTCTTGATTATTCAAAAGCACTTGGCGCAAAAGTGGCCGTGTCAAAAGTCAAGGCTGAAAATTCCAGTGCGCAAAAGTTCTTTATCTCATCCGGATTTGAGAAGGACTCGGATGGGATTCTTGACGGACAGAAAGTTATAATCTTTAACTTAAGGATTTAGTTCTATCCCAGGTTTTATAACAATTAGCAGATAAACTATACCTATGGACTGGAAAGACTTAAAGAAACGGAATATCGACGGGACAGAGCTAGTCTTAGCTATAGTTCAAAACGAAGACTCGGGGGAAGTCGCAATGACTGCTTTTCAAAACAAGGAGGCATTCAATCTCACAAAAGACTCCGGCGAGATGTATTTTTTCTCGACATCCAAAAACAAGCTTTGGAAAAAAGGCGAAGAGTCGGGGAACGTCATGAAAGTCCGTGAGGCGCGTGTTGACTGCGACGCTGATGCGCTGCTTTACATCTGTTCCATAACGGGCGGCGCCTGCCACATGGGCTACTCCAGCTGTTTTTACCGCAAGCTAGACGATTTAAAGATTATAGGTCAAAAAGTCTTTGACCCAAAAGAAGTCTATAAGTAAAATATAAGACGCGCGCGGAAAAACACTTATCCGCCGAAAAAGCCCATCAAAAAGAGCATTAAGCCTGAAGCCTCCTGCTTTGCAACAGGGCTTCCAATGCCTCTTAAGAAACTAAGGATTCCACCCTCATTTGCTTCTGTTTCAAGTAAAGTCAGTTCGCTTGCAACAATGGCTCCTGTCGGTCCGCGTGATACTATGACAACTTCCTCCTCAACTACTACAACCTCTTTGCAGTCTATGTCTGTTATCTCATCACAGTCAGGGTCGCAGATTCCGTCTTCGACCATGTCGCAATAAGTGTCATCAGCTCCTGAGTCACAGTCCTCTGGGCAAGTACCCCAGTGTTCATCGCCTTCGCAGATATCGTCTCCACAGATTATCGGACGGGGCGAAACTTTTAAGATTGAATCATAATCACACTCATTAATTATAATCCTATAACTTCCAGGGTATGGTGGACTGAATTTAAAAATGCCGTTTTTATCAGTACTTCCAGATTCGTCAAACACTAAGAATTCAAATTCATCATAACCCTGTATACCCACATATGCACTAGATAACGGATTTTCGGTTTTTGTACCAATGTTATCAGTCTTAGTGCAGTAAATGTAAAGTTCGTCACCTTCAATAGCATTAACTTCGTGTACACTCAAGTTAGAATAGTCAATTTCATAACCCTCTGAGGGTTTCAAAAGGACACAGTCATAGTGGGTATAAGTGTCATCTGCCCAATCTCCGCTTGTGCCTGGACAAGTTGCAGCAACAAGACCACTTAATGCCAAAACAGCAATAGATATTATTGCAAATAGAGCTGGAGTCTTCATTTTTGTAATTGAATTTGAATGTGAGGGGATAAAAAGCTTTGTCTTTTTGTCACCGTTTGGTGGTTATGAAATAGAACCCCTTTATTTACTGGTGAGTCCATTACTTAATACGGGTGAGTTTTCATCTGCTCTTCTATCATGTACATGATCACTCTTCGCCAGATATCTCTTACAGCTCTTCCGTCAAGACCGCGCTTGTTTGCTTCCTCCTCGATGTTATCAAGAATCGCAACAACGCGCTTTTCGTCCTCTTGTTTTCCCGCCGTTTGTTTGTTTTTGGCTATCTCAAGGGCGATATCACGCCTTTTTGCAAGCAGGTCAAGCATAGCGGCATCTATTGCGTCGATTTGCGCGCGCAGACGAACGATATCATCAATTTCTTTTGTCATGCTTGGTTATATTTTCCCTGCGAATTCCTTGGCGAGTATTGATTCGCCAGCTTTCTGACAAGCTGGACACACAGCATATTTCTTCTTGCCGTTTGTTATATAAGTTCCCCTTATCTTATCCAGAGGCCCCATACTAATATCGGTCCCGCATATCTCACAATTAACTGCCTTTTTACCCATTGCGTGTAGTTTTATCCCTAAAAGCTTTAAAATTAGCTTAGAGTTGAGTGGAAGTTAAACGATGATCCTTATAACTTACGATTGCGATAATTATCATAAAGTCATATCAGAGACATGCAGAGAAGGGGACACAGTCCTTGAGATAGGCCCACACATAGGTGCCAGCACGCGCGAGATTGCAAAAGTGGCAAAAGAAGTCGTTGCAGTTGATAAGGCAAGTCAGGCAAAGGAGGCTTTTGCCGGCAAGGGGCCGCTTGGCAAGATGCCAGAGAATGTAACCTTTGTCTGTGGGGATACCCGTTATTTTGAGACTATTGATGCAGTCAGGGCGCTAAAGAAGAACTTTGATGTACTAGCAATCGACATGGGGGGCGGGCGCTTTCCAGATACCGTTTTTAAGGTGTGGGCAGTTTGGTCCGGAGTTTTCCGCCCACGGGATTCAATAATACGTAATCGTGGTCTGGGGGAGTTCCTCTGCAAGGCAAAGATAGCAGAAAGCACGCTTCAAAAAGAGTTTTGTGATAGTGGATGGCTTTCTCAAACTGGACGGAAGAGGCCAAGACAGTTAGAAGACGGCGCTAAGGAGCTTGGTATCTGGATGGGGAAGAAGAAAACCTAGTATATCTCAACAGGTGAGCCAGTAAGCTCAGATATTAATGAGGAGACAGAATGCAATTCCGATGTTTTTCTTTCTTTTAAAGAATCAATCTCGGTTGTTATCTTTGATTCCTTCCTTTCTTCGCCCGCAATTTTTGATTTTAAGCCTTCAAGATCACCTGAGAGCCGTGCCACTTCGTTATCCTCAGCCAGTTTTGAAAGAGCAAGTTCACTTGTTCTAATCTTTGACTCAAGTTCATTATGCTCAAGCCTTGCCTTCTCAAGGTAGGAAAAGCTTATCGCCCTGATTTTTCTTATTGTCTTCTCAGCTTCGTTTGCATCAAAGTCAATTATTCCTGTCTGGATTGCCTTTTGCATATGTGCAAGAAGATCAGGAAGGGTGTGCTCGCCCCAAAGGTAGGTTCCACTTGGGTCTTCAGCGTATCTCTCGACATTTATCCCCTCGGCTTTTCCTTCTGAAACCGCTCTTGCGAATTTCTTAAAGGCGCGCTTTAGCGGATTAAGTATGTTTGCGACAAAGACTTCAAGTTCGCTTTTCCTCTCGTTAAGCCGCGTGAGCCCGGCTTCCAGTGAAGCAAGCTTTCTTGCCTTGTCGCTATGCTCTGCGGCATCAATTCCATCTTCCTTGGACTTCTTAGCAGAGCCTAGTGCCTTTAGCTCTTTTCTAACATTATCTCGTTCAGACTCGAGTTTGGAAATCTCAGAACTGGTTCCTTCTATCTTTTTAGAGACCTTTTCAATCTCACCAATTTTGACTAGCATGCGCTTTCTTTCATCAAGCATGGTGTTAAGCTCGTCTGACGCTCCAACAAGCCGGTTTAAGTCCTTCCTGATTTTCTGAACTTCACTTGGATACCCGAATTTCACGCGCTCGCCATATTTGAGGTCTGCAGCCTTCATCTCGGAAAGTGCGGAGTTTATCTCTTCTGAAATCTTAAGTGGGGCTGATTCGGGGCTTACAATAGCAATGGCTCGCCTTAATGTTTTTGAATAGTTTCTCTTTGCGCCGTTAACAATATCCTTTGCGTGTTCGGGGATGTTATTTTTTATTTCTTCCCCATCGAGCAATTTTATCTTCTCTTCGATATCACCAGTTGCATGAAGCGCTCTTTTGCCAACATCCTCAGCCGTTTCCTCAACACCGCACTTAAGACTGGCCTTGCTGGACTCTATCCAGGACGAAAGCTCTGAAAAGTCCATTCTCGCAGATACGCTAAGTGAGAGTCTGGCACATTTTTCCTTACCACCAAGAATACTTGAAAAAAACCCCATTGCAGGATTAATTAGAAAGTGAAAAGCTTTAAAGCTTTACTCCTTTTTTTGATTGGCCTGGTTTTTTATCACTTCTATTTTGGCCTTGAGTGCTTCCTGATCTCCGAGGTAATAGTGGTTGACTGCATTAAGCTCGTCGTCAAGCTCATAAATCAGTGGAACACCCGTTGGAATGTTAAGGTGCGTTATCTCATCGTCTGAGACTCCGTCAAGATATTTGACAAGGGCGCGAAGAGAATTTCCGTGCGCGGCGATTATCACTTGTTTTCCCTCCTTTATCTTAGGTGCGATTTCGCCTTCCCAGTAAGGAATCGTGCGAGACACAACATCCTTTAAGCATTCCGTTAATGGGAGCGTGGATTCCGGGAGTGTTGCATACATAGCTTCGTGTCCGGGCCAGCGTTCATCACTCTTTTCCAGAGCCGGCGGGCGAATATCATAACTGCGCCGCCACTTCATAAACTGCTCGTCACCAAACTCCTCTTTTACCTGGCTTTTGTTCTTACCTTGAAGCGCACCATAATGCCGCTCGTTTATCTGCCAGGCGCGGATTGTCGGGACCCACATGAGGTCCATCTCGTCCATTGTGAGCCAAAGAGTCCTTATTGCGCGCTTTAAGGTTGAAGTAAATGCATAATCAAAAGTGTAGCCCTCTTCTTTTAAGAGGCGCCCTGCTTCTTTTGCCTCACTGACACCTTTTTCAGAAAGGTCAACATCAGTCCATCCAGTAAAAAGATTTTCTTTGTTCCAAGTACTTTCCCCATGCCTAAGGAGTATTACTTTGTACATCATGTCTCCTAAAATTTAAGTGCAAAAATAGAAGAGCGTCGGATAAAAGACAAGTACTAAGAAATAATTTTTTAAAGAAATAAAAAACAAGAAAAAAAAGAATGAAATGAGGGGATGCCCCTTATTTCTTTTTCTTTGCAGCTTTCTTCTTTGCAGGAGCCTTTTTCTTTGCAGGCTTCTTTTTCTTGGCTTTCTTTTCAGCCGCAAGCATCTCTTCTTCTAGAAGTGCGATAGGTTCAAGGAGTTCAATCATCTTGTTCTTAAGTTCGACTTCTGTTACAAGACCGCGGTCAAGGAGTACTTCTGTTAAAACACTTACCATGAAATTGTTGTGCTCAACGACGTCTTCAAGCTCAAGGGGCTCGACTTCGTACTCTGCTGCAATCTGCTCTTCAAGACATTTTGTCTTGGTCTTACTTGACTTTTTTGTTGTCTTCTTTTTGGCTGCCATTTTATTACTTAGTTGATTATTTTTAAAACGCGAAGTTCGCGTTAATTCTTACAGTAGCTTCTATAAATACTTAAGCAAATTTTGCAGGTAAAAAGTTTATTCGGGCACGTCTTTTAGTCCAAAGCCCTTTATCTCAAGAGCGACTGCTTGTTTTTCTGCCCGTTCAAAGGATATTGTCAGAAGTGGGATTAAGAGTGCGACATAACCCTTTATCTTGCCAAGAACGGACTCTTCTCCAAGGTCAAGCCCGCGCGCTTTTTGCGCTTCCCTTATGCCTTCAATATCCGCAAAGACTAGCGCACTTGCGCGGTTTATGAAAATAAAAAGAAATATTAGTCCCTGAGGCAATCCCCGTCCAAATACCTTTACTTCCCCAAGCCTTTTTGCAAATGCGAGAGGATTTGTCGTCATGGAAAAAAGTACTGAGCTTCCAAACAGGCAAAAAAGCCTGAGTGCTGAAGTAAGTCCTGCCACAAGTGCATTCATCGAAAAATTCGGTGCAAAAGAGATTATCCCGGGGTCCATGGAATTAACCTGTCCTCCTGTAAAAAGAACTTGAATCACCAGTATCATGGGAACTGTCATTATCCAAAACCATTTGGTTTCGTGAGTAAATTTTCCAAGGACACCTGACTGCGCAGCAAGTATTATTATTGCAAAAAAGACTGCAACTTGGGCGAAGAATCCAAAGATTAAGGCAAAGGCCCAGACTATCAGTAGTAGCACAAGTTTTGTGCCAGGGCCCATATCAAAAAGGATTCCTTCCCCCCCCTCAAATTCGAATATGCCTTTCATTTCCTTATTTTCGCTTTGCCCCTTTCCATTACAATAGTCTTTTGTACAAGACTCTTGTACCATTCAGGATGGTGGGTTATTATCAATAAGGATACCCCGCTTTCCTTTAATGCAAAAAGGTAATCAAGAAGTTCAAGCCTGCCTGGATAATCAAGATAGGCCATAGGCTCATCAAGTATTGCAAGTTTTGGTTTTGTCGCAAGGGCTGCGCCAAGTGCCACACGTTGTTTTTCACCGCCGGAAAGAGCCTGTGGGTTACGGTTTATCAGCGCCTTTATACCAAGTAACAATAGAACCTTTTCAATAGCCCTTTCTGAGAGCTCTTCGTCTACAAGCGAAAGTGAGAATTCTATTTCCTCTCTAACGGTGGATTTGAAAAGTTGTCTTTCTGGATTCTGAAAGAGGTATGCGACATTTCTTGCTATTTCCCTTTGGCTGTATGTACTTACGTCCCTGCCCAATACTTCAAGCTTGCCTTCTTGTGTGCCAAGAAGCTTTATTAAGTGCTTTGCAAGCGTGGTTTTTCCTGAGCCGTTTGCACCAAGCAACAGTGTGCATTCACCCAAATTAAGCTCCAAATCCACATCATCAAGAATCTTTTCCCCTTTAGCCTTCCCCTTCTTAGCTTCGTCAAAACTAAAAGAAACGCCGTCAAATATTGCAACAGTTCCCAGATTCTTCGGCTTTACTTTCTTTTTTATAACCGGCGTGTCATTAAGCGGTTCGACTCCAAGCTTCGCGCAAGATTCTGAGCTCAAAAAGTTTCTTTCCCTGGTTTCTTTCTGAAGTTTTCCTTTCCAGAGAAACATGAATCGATTGCCAAGTGCGGCAAGCTCTGTGTCATGAGTCACAAGTACTATTGTTGTCCCTTCCCCATGAAGTTTTTTTAATAATTCCCGCAAATCGCACCTTTCTTTTGGATCAAGCTGGCTTGCAGGCTCATCAAGGATGAGTGCTTTTGGTCCGACGCATAGAATAGAGGCTATCACGCATTTTTGTTTTTCGCCCTCACTCATCGTTGCAAACGGCTTTTTGAAAAGATGGCTTATCCCAAGCCGCAAAGCCGTTTCTTTTGCCCTTTTTTGCGGTAGGCCCATATTATCAAGGACAAACTCCATTTCCTCCATTGGTGTCGGAAAAAATATCTGCGAATTATAATCCTGAAGGAGTATGCCAACATCCCTTGTTATCTCGCCGACTTTTAGTCCCAGAGTGGATTTTCCTTTCACAAGGACATCGCCCTCAAATGAGCCGAAAAAGAAGTTTGGAATAAGTCCGCACATTGCCATTGCAAGTGTTGTTTTCCCTGAGCCGTTTGCTCCAAGGATTGATACAAAATCTCCCGTAAAAACTGAGGTTGAGACTTTTTTTAGGGCCTTTTCTCTTGCCCCGTCAAAAGCAAAAGAAAGTTCCCTTACATCTATTAACTTTTCAGGAATGTCCCTTCCTACGAGTGTTTTTGAACTTACTCGTTTCGTTGTATCATCCACCTGGTTTTAGGGTTTTTATCCATTGCAATAACAATCGGAACGGTTATTCCGGTTGAGACCAATGCGACTACAATTCGTTCTATTATGGATACATAAAACCCGACAGTAAACATAGGGGCAACATCCGAAGCGCTCATACCAACTGCTGAATACCCATACCAGCCAAATAGCGTATTTCCGACCATTCCATCAATCTGCAAGCCGACAAAAGATATCAGAAAGATTGCAACAATAAGCCATTTTATATTAAGTTTCTTTCCAAAGGCTTTTCCCGCAAGAATTGCGGCAGGAATTGCAAGGAATACTGAAACGAGCTTGTCTGAAACCGTCCACAAGGGTACTTCTGCCCCGCCCGGTGAGAGGAAGAAAAGCGCAAAGACGATAAGCCCGAAGATGACAACAGGTATCCACTTCTTTTGTACGAGAAGCCCTATTGAAAGCGCGCCTGCGGCCATAGGCAAAAAACCAAGTTGCAGGAAAAGCGCATTTGGCGATACAAAATTCCAAATGACCGAGCCAAGAACAACCCCTAAAGCGCCCAATAGCAAAACTGAGCCTATAGTTCCCCCAATCGTTTCCATTACTGCCGATAAATTTATGTAGCCAATAGAGGGCAAGGGCACAATCATCAAAACAAGAGTTATCGCGGCAAAGACGCCGACTGTCGTTATCTTAAGTGAATATGGCACTATCCGCCTTACTGTCGTTTCCATTTTTTATCTATGTACTTTTTTACAATACCATGTAATTTATTACACAGTTTTTTAAGTTAGTAGTATAAAAATATATCTAAGTCAAAATGACAGAAATTCCATGCATAGTATTTTTACCCGCAGAATCAAAGGCAAGATCCGAATTACTTGAAGGTTTTTTCGGCTCCAAAGTAAATGTCAAGATATTGTCCCTGTTTTTTTCAGAGGACTGTTTTGGCGTTAAGGAAAAAGTCTACCAGCAAGATATAATAGCTGCGCTCCCATATTCTAACAAGACAGTAATCCAGCATATATCTGAACTTTCAAGGATAGGCGTTCTTAACGAGGGAATGGAAAAAGTGCGAGGCTGGAAGAAATATCTTTTTGTCCCGGAAAAAATGCACTGGCTCGTACTTCTCTTACAGGACCCAAAGGATACAAGCAAGGGAAATGAACCGTTCAGGCGCGCGATGAAAGAGTTTACAATGGATTTTCTAAAACGTGTTCGAGAGCTTATTGATGACGGCGTTCTTGATGAGTCCGAAGTCAATTCTGCCCTTAGTCTAAAATCCCCCAAGAAGAATTAAGCTCTTTTTCTGAGTCAAGTAAAAGAGTCATGTAGTCAAGTTCAAGACTGGTCATCTCTTTGTCCTTTTTCCTTAGCCACTCAGCAAGCCAGGCGAATCTAAGTGCAAGAACGGTTTTGGTAAAATTCTCCCAACCCACATTTTCTCCAAAGCCCCCCTCGCAGAGATTTTTAATAAAGGCAGGACATGCACCCTTTTTTAGACCAGCCGGATTTTCTATCCCAAAGCATCCAACCATGTTTGCAACATCGTAAAGTTCGGGCTTATATCCGCAAAACTCCCAGTCAATGACCGCGTTTATCGATTCTTCACCCCAAATGACATTTAGTGCGTGAAAGTCGCCATGACAAAAGGATGTTGGCAACTTGTGGTAATTCTCAAAAAAGCCATCCTCTTTTCGCAAGTAGCTAAAAATGGGACTAACCTGCGGCAGGATGTAGGGGTCATTTAGCATGACATCCCGGTAAATCTTAAAGCAATACGCTTTAAGGTCAAAGACTGCGTCCTTTCCAAAAGAACTAACCTCATCACTCTTTTTTCCAAGCGCAATTAACCAATCTGAAAGAAGCTTGCCGCGCCATTCGTCATAGATGTAATCCGGTCGCGTGAGCTCTAGACCCTCTATAAACGGAGAAAGCATCCAGAATCTGCCATCTGCTTCCCCCACAAATTCCCCAGCTTCACTTTTGAGGTAGGGAAACACGGCGTTTAGTCCGTTTGAAGAAAGTTCCTCCTGGGCTTGCGCAATTCTTTTTCTTGTGGATATCTGGAAGGGCCAGATTTCTTCAAGAAGGAATTTTTCAGAAGAGTCACTCTTAACAACACTACGCCACTCGCTTCGTTCAGGACTCCCATGAATCTCTATTTTTTCACAGAGTTCACCGGAAATCCCCCACTTGCCAAGGGCGTTAGACACATCCATAAAAACTCAGGATTTCTTTTCCTTAATGGTTATTTTAAGCTCGTCAAGCTGCTTGTTTGAAACTGCATCCGGAGCTTCTTCCATTAAGCTTTGGGCGGCTTTGTTCTTCGGGAATGCCATGACTTCTCTTATTGACTCTTCACCCGCAAGTATTGCAACTACTCTATCAAGCCCAAAGGCGATTCCTCCGTGAGGTGGCGCCCCATAAGTAAAAGCATTCATTAAAAACCCGAATTTCTCCTGAGCTTCTTCTACGCTAATCCCAAGAGCCTTAAACATCTTTTCCTGAATATCCCTCTGATGTATTCTTATGCTTCCCCCACCGAGTTCTACTCCGTTTAAGGCAAGGTCATAGGCCTTTGAACACACTTTCCCGGGGTCAGACTCAAGGAACTTTAAATCTTCTTCATATGGCGCTGTAAACGGGTGGTGCACTGCCACATGGCGTTCTGCATCTTCGTCCCAGTCAAAAAGCGGGAAGTCAATAACCCAAACAAACTTATACTCCTCAGAATCCAGGAGATTAAGGCGGCGCGCAAGCTCGCATCTGAGCGCTCCTAAAGAGTCATGCACAGTCTTATGCTTATCGGCGACAAAGAGAAGCAGGTCTCCTTTTTCTGCGCCAGTTACTTCTACTAGTTTCTTCTGATTATCTTCATTAAGGAATTTTACTATTGATGACTCGAGATTGCCTTCTTCTGAGACTTTTATCCAGGCAAGGCCTTTTGCTCCATATATCGCAACAAACTTCGTCAGTCCGTCAATGTCCTTTCTTGAAAAGCTTGCGCATCCTTTGGCGTTTATACAGCGAATACAACCACCCAGTTCAATGGCTTTATTAAAAACTCCGAAGTCACAGCCTTTAATGGCGTCTTCAACATCGATAAGTTCCATTCCAAAGCGCAAATCAGGTTTGTCTGAACCAAAGCGCGCCATAGCCTCAGCGTACTTCATACGTGGGAATGGAGTCTTTAAGTCAACGCCTTTTGCGTCTTTCCAGATACGGGTAATCATTCCTTCCATTAACTCAAGGATATCTTCAACCTCAACAAAGCTCATCTCAAGGTCTATCTGAGTAAATTCAGGCTGGCGGTCTGCGCGTAAATCTTCATCTCTGAAGCACTTTGCAAACTGGACGTACCTGTCAAAGCCAGACACCATAAGAAGCTGTTTGAAAAGCTGAGGAGATTGCGGCAGCGCATAGAATTTTCCGGGATGAACCCTGCTTGGCACAAGATAGTCGCGTGCGCCTTCTGGCGTTGACTTGCCAAGTATCGGCGTTTCGATTTCAAGGAAGTCGTTATCACTTAGGTAATCGCGCGCCGCCTTTGTCACAACGTGCCTTAGAATCAAGTTTTTTTGCATGCGCTCGCGCCTAAGGTCAATATAACGGTATTTGAGCCTCAAATCCTCATTTACATCGGTACGGTCGTCAAGCTCAAAAGGAGGGGTTTTTGCCTCATTTAGTATCTTAAGTTCACTCGCGTCAAGCTCAATTTTTCCTGTTGCAAGTTTTGGGTTCTCCATCCCACCCGGCCTCTTTGCAACCGTGCCTGCAACTTCAATAACATATTCGCGGCCGAGGTCTTCGGCGAGCTTATGTGCGGTTTCTGATGTTTTTGGGTCAAAACATACCTGTGTAAGGCCGTACCTATCCCTTAAATCGATGAATATCACACCCCCGTGGTCACGTCTTGTATTGACCCACCCTTGGAGTAATGCTTTCTTCCCGGTATCTGATTCCCTAAGGTCTCCGCAATTGTGGCTGCGCTTCATTTTAGTTTGATTTTTGTTATGGCGTCTGCCGGGTGTTATCAGGCAACTGGCAAATATTATTTTGTATTTTTACTTTTGTAAGATATCAATCTCTGCCCCCCCGCAAAGTTCTGATATGAAGTTTCTTGTCCGTTCGTCTATATGTTTATCGAGTATAAACCTTAAAATAGATTCACCTTCCCAGCTAGGCTCTATTTTCATCTCAATAAGATTTGCGGGACGTACAATAGAACTCACCGTAGTCTTTAAATCCCAACCAGGAACGATTACAATAATTCTTTTCCCTAGTTTGTCCGAGAGTTCTTTTGCGACATAACCCCCTCTCCCGATTATTGCCGGAGCATCTTCTTCACTTGCAAATATCACAAGGCGAGTTTCAAAATCCCGCACTTCGCCAAATCCTTTTGCCTTGTGTTTGGCAAGAATCTGGGATAGAAGAACTTCAAGGGCTGAAACCTCTCCCTTTCGTACTTTTTCTTCACAGGATGCGCAAAGGACGCAGTCCTTAGCACAACTTTCACATATTGGAAAAGGCATTGCCTCTTAAAAAAGAAAAGATTATTTCTTTATCGAAATATCTATTGTCGAAACGTTTATCTTGCCACCCTCGTCAGCTTCAACTTGTTCGGTGTCAATGTCTATTCCCGATATCTCTGCACCACATTCAAAGCGGTTCTTTAGGAGTTGCACCACATCAACAGCCTTACTGATGCTTCGACCTCTTGCCTTTACATGGACTTCCTTTTCACCCTTATTAAGCTGTGTTATTGCTGCCATTACATAGTTCATGACAGGCTTTTTACCGACATAAATGACGTTGTCATCCATTTGGCGGCGTTTCTTCTTCCAGTCGGGTTTTGAATTCCTTTCTGATTTCTCTTTTGAATCATCCCTAACTGTTTCTACCACAGCTACTTTAGAAGTTTCTTCGTCCATTTTAAAAATAATAAAAAGACGCTTTACTCGACTTTGATAGCGCCCGCAGGGCAGGAGTTCTCGCAGTTCTTGCACATAACACAAGCGTCTGGATTCTTTACTTCGGCCTTGCCATCGACTATCTCAAAGACGCCGGCAGGACAAATGCTTACGCAGGCACCACAGCCCACACACCTTTCCTTATCTACTGTTACTGTCATTTTATTTTGTTGTCATCGTTTAAAAGGTTATTTAATTTAGTGGCCCTTTCCTAAAAAAGAGAAGGGGAGTTAATCCGTCCAGTATTATTTTTCCCCGAGTAAACGTACATTGCTTGAGTCAGGTAGTTTTGCCTCAGGCATATCCGGCAACTTTATGTTGCCAATCTTGGGTGGGGGTGTAGCACCTATACGATAAAATCGTTGAAATCCGTCTTCCCCCTTTTTGCGTATAAGGACAAAATCGTTTGTCGAACCCTTGGGCACCGTAATGCGCGCAAGCCGCCCTAATGCCAGTTCATTGAATTCAGCAGACAGCATAGTTCTTGGCATAAAGTATGGCGAAACCTTATGTCTGAGCTCCCAAATGGACTTTTTCCATTCTTCCCACCCTAAGTTATATTCTGGATCTTTTGGGTTTAGAAATATAATGGGCGTAAACATATCCGTAACCCCGAATTTCTCATTAATTTCCTTTCCAGTTATCTCTTCAGGTCTTTTAAACTGGACTAATTGACTTTTTTCTTCAGGACTCACATTTACAATATGACTTATCTCGCCGAATTTTTTAAAACCCCTGTGCAATACGCCATGTTTGTCAATAAAATAATTACTATCATGCGCCTTTACATGAATCTCTTCCCCAGGCGTAATCTTATATCCTGAAAATGTGACTATGGGTCCTTCCTCTTTGAGGTCAGCATGCATTTGAACCAGAGGGCCGCCTTCCTTATCACGCAATTCAAGGAGGTCGCCGTGAGAAACTGCGATGTCCTCACCCCCTAAAAGCCCTCTTCCGTTATGATAAACACGCGAAGATGCATTATCTGAATTTTGGGTATATCTAAATTCTTTTCCATAATTTCTAAACGTGCCCACCTTTGGATCAATTCCCACATAGGTTCTGCCTTTTTCCACAGGTAAAAGCATCCTTTGTCCTGGCAAATGACCATATTCTTCGGCTCTGTCTGAAAACGGCAGATGTATGCCGCCCTTAGTTTTTCTTTTGCCGACAGGAACTCGTTCTCCAGGTTTTATCTCCCTTGTGGCAAAGGCTCGATTGAACTCTGGCCTTACGTTAAATCTCTTTGCCGAGATATGAACTCTGGGTATAGGCATCTTATTTATTTTCCATAGGTTTTTGCATATGAACCTGCAGGTGAGCTAACTCTTCACCATTCATCCCATGGAATGTGAGTATTGCACCATGCCCCAAATCCACATGATTGCCCGGCAAGACCTCGCTTCCATTGAGCCTTGCATGGGATGACGGGTTTTCTGAAACTTGATGATATCTGATTCCGTTTTCAGTGGGAACAAAGGTCCCTGCGTGCCTACTTATCCCCTCATACAATGCTAAATCCTCGGGCGTAAGTCCCTCAAATTCATTGCGGAGTCCCTCTGTTTTAAGTTTCCTTATTCTTTGAAGGGCGCGTTCCTTCCCAGTTACTGCTATTGGTGAAAACGGCAAGTGTATACCTTCTGGATGCATCTTCCTACCTATGCGGGTCTCACCAGAGATATCTTTACTTCCAAGATAGTGCTTATCTCCAGCTCTTTTCATCATAACCGTTATTCTAGGCTTTGGCATCAGTTATTCTTACACGATAAAAGCTTAAAACCTTTACCCTGCGCCACCGCCACCGCCTCCTCCACCCCCACCACCGCCACCAGAGATGCCAGCTCCGCCAGCAGTAGCTGTGCTTGAAGCAAAAGAAGTCGAGAAACCTGAAATTGCGCTTGAAAATGATGAAGATGAGGCAAAGCTTGCCGCGCTTCCGGCAAATATCACGCCAGGATAAGCTTGGTTCTTTCCATACTCTTTAAATGCTGTGCCCATCGTGCGCTCAACCTTGTCTGCAACGCCAAGAGGGATTGAGTAAACGAGGTATTTTTCCCATAAAACTACGGCGTCTGCGTTCATATTCTTTATGTTACTTGCCTCCTTTAGGAACTTTCTTAGGCGCATCCAGCGAGTCCTGTCTTCTGCACCCTTTTTAGTTTCTGTCACAAGCGCGTTAGGGAATAGTAAAATCAGGGCTATTGCAGTACCGGCCATAGCAAAGACCGATGAAGGGGAAACAAATATTCCAAGGAAAAGAAGTCCGATACTTATACCGATAAAAAGAGCTATTGCCTTGTTAAAACCTTTTGGGATAAGTTCTAAGGACTTAGCATATTTGCTTGCACCTTCTTTCCAATCGTTAAAGAATGACTGGGCATTACTTTGGTCGTTTTTCAGCCATTTCTCCCATTCTTTTAAGGTGAGGCTTTTTGAGTCGGAACTTGCGACCTTTTTTGTCATGCTAAAAAAGCCATTCTTTTCCCAACCAAATCTTGCCGCGTGGTTTATTTCCCTGAAAAGAACCTTCTCACTGGGCGTTAGACCTGCTCCGCTTTCATTAATTATATTTAAGCTATAATCTTTTTTGCCCTCACCCGTCTTTTCAATCTTCATCTTGCCGCGCGTGCAGATGTCAAGAACGTCAGCTGCCATGCATTTGACGTTTGGCGCGCGTCCCCATCCGGAGAGAAGGACACCTAACGTGGCAGGACCATAGTCACCCGGAATCTCACGCTCAAATATATCTTTGTTCTCGGTTTTCCAGTGTGACACAAAACGCCTGTTGCAGATTACAAAAAGAGCTATTTCAATTGCGACAAAAATCGCAGTTAAGACATAATCTGGTTTGAAAAGTGTTGAAATAAAGACGACAAAGGAAGATATTAAGACGATAACAGCTATTCTAACAATAATTGCCGAGTCATCCTTGCCTAAAAGAGTAACTGCGATACCCACAAAAAGGAGAATGAAGGCTCCCGGTAAAAGAAAAAGCATAACAGAGAATATTTCTGCGTTTAATTCGTCAATTTTCTCAAAGCTATCCTCCTGTGCTTCTATTGCATTAAGTCCGCTTCCCGATTTTTGGATTGCGTAAGCTCCAGTTATCATGTCGCTTGGGATGGCAAGTCGGAGTTCAACATAGGTATTACTTTGCACGCCCAAGACCTCAAAAAGATAAGTCTTGTTATCATCTAAGAGACCCCATTTCGCATCAGCGTAGCGTTCACCTTCAACATGGCGCCAGGCGTAAAGCTCATCTGGATTGACTTTCCCAGGGAGATTAACAGAGACAAGGAGATCGCCAATGGAATGGTCCCACTCATCACCCCAAACCTTCCAGTAGAAATCGGCCACATCATCATATTTTGTAACTGCGCCAGTTAGGGTGTAACTTATCTCAAAGTCCTTAGGTTCGCTGTTTGCAGAATAATACCAGGTTATCCTGTCATATCCACCTTCGCCTTTTGTATCAACTACAAGTTTTTTCCTTGGCCCAGAAACATCATAAGCCACAACATCTTTTATCTGCCAGGAGCCTTTTGGAATATCAAGATAAGCAAAAGAGAAATCACCGTTAAAATCGTAGGCTATTGTCTGCTTGACAAGGACGCGCCCATCAGGAAGAATATCATAATTTACATCAGCGCTTTTGAGGGAATAACTTTTGCCAAGTGCAAAGGGACATAACAAGAGTATTGCAAAAACCAGAACAATGATTTTTTTATTCACATTAATAATTTGCTTTGGACACTAAAAAATTAGTCCTAATGGTTTTAGTCTGTAAGTCAGGTAAATTAGTAAAAGATGTCTCCGATTCCCAAAAAGAAAGTCAGCAGAAAACTCAAGCCAAAAATTCGCCTGGGCTCTGAAGCAAAGACAAAAAGAGCGTTATTCTCTAAACCGGGATGGATAAGTGAGGAGATGGTCGGGAAAGCTAATAAGCGTCCCTTAGCAACAACTAAGATGCCGATATGTTCATCAGTAGTTGTGCAGGCGAAAAGCAGGAGAAAGGACAAGCCAGTATTCTTGTATCACGTATATCCCATAAAAGTTATGTTATTTGACTCTAATGGCAAAATTGATAATGGAGCTTATAAAAGATTCATAACAGGTGGCAATGGCAGTAAGACAATAAGGCAGGCAGTACATACTTTTTCAAAGAGCGCTAAAGACTGGGAAAAGATGCCAAAAGAAGAGCGGGCAGAAAAGCTAAGGACAATAAAAGAAAAACTAAAAAAAGGTGAACCCATCAAGGTCCATGATATTCCACATAATGAAGTAATCTTGCAAATGGCAAGTGCCGCAAGGGAGCTTTCCCCCAAAAGTGCAAAGATAGAGATGACGGGGATAAAAGGTGACCCATTGCCTCACAGGTTCGGATTCGTGCTGCCAGAATCCAAAAAAGCATATGAGTCTATTGGTGAAGTGGGAAAGAAACTAAAAGAAGACGGGATAATTGACAATCTGCATTTGCGTGGCAGTACTGCTAAAAACAAAAAAAAGGCACCAGGTGTTGTAACGGTCCACCCAGGGGGCAGGATATACAGGGGATATGTTAAGCCTAATGAGTTGTAAGAATTTATCTTAAAGTTTAACAATAGAACTGCTATCGTCTTCCCTTCTTGTAGTCAACAAGCAGGTCGTGGAGATCTCGCGCATTTACCTCTTTTTTTCTGCCACACGCCTTTTTGATGTCATCTGGGTAAACAAAAAAGAGACCTTCCCAGCGTATTATGTTAATATCATCTGCAACGCAGTTTGGCATTAAAGAATCTATTTTCTCCTGGGATATTATTGCCCCGACCCTGCGGGACTCGAGGAACCTTAGACCATTTCCATCCCATTTCTTACTTCTTGCAAAGACAAAGTCCCCTGTTTTGGGCTCTATTGCGTTTTTGATTTCAAAATATTCAAGGCTTGGTACTTCCTTTACTATCGCAAGTTTCCCTTTTGCAACAAGACGCATCAGTTCTCTAGCCTCACGCCCAGCTTCCCTTAGAATCCTTTTTACATCAGGCCCCTTGTTTTTTCTTTGAAGACGCAGGTTCTCAGCCTCAAGCTCCCTTATTTTCTTTTGGAGTGATTTTATCTGCGCCTCCAGTTCGCATGTCCTGTCTTTTGAAGCAGAATCTTCAGTCCTTTCAAAAATATCTGATACTTCCTCTCCATTTAAGACGCGCGCCTTTGTTTTTTCAAGCTCACATTCTATTTGCTTTTCCACCCTTCGCATCTTGTTCTGAAAGTTATTGAATGCATAGATTGCCGCCGCAAGAGAGTCCCGTTCGTGGTCGTTTGTAGTCAGGTTTCCTGCAAGCTCACGCTTTTTTTCGACTAAGAGGTCTTCGGCCGGACTAAATACTTGCACGCCAAGAATCGAACCCAGTTTAGACACATAGGCAGGGATTTCCTTTTTGTCTGTTGCAAGAACAACGGGCATGCCCCAAGAAGCTATTTTAAGGACAGTTTCATCTATTCCGATATTGCGCGCGCTGTAAACATCTACAAGCTCGCCGTTTAAATCTATTGCAGATATTCCAACGCTTGTTCCAGGGTCAATACCGACAATAAGCTCCTTTTCCATTTAAGAAGTTATTAAGGAGTTCTTGTCCATTCGACCGCGTTAAGAAGTATTCCTGGTGTGATGCCCGGGTCGTATGAAAAGTAAGCTACAGCGCCCCCAACATTCATTCCGCTTGCAATGACTGCAGGGACGTAGCCTTCAGTTGTGTTGACAATCATAATGACCTCTCCTGAGCCCTGCGGGACCGTCTTAAACACGCGGTTTCCACCAAGGTCAATTCCCTTTATTTTTATTCCTTTTGCAATGGGGTGGTTATAATCCCTTATCATTATTTCTGATGCGTTTGCAATCTCAGAGATGCCTTCCCATTCTCCGACAATCATTGCAGGAACAGGGATTCCTTCTCCGACAGGCCAGCTCCATCCTGCAACATTCTTATATTCCTTATGCTTTGAGCCAGTATCCTCTGTTACAATCAGGCTTCCGCCATTTTCTACAAAAGAGCCGATTGCCGTTCTTGCGTTCATGTCAAAATACGGGTCGCCTTGCAAAAGCACGACATCATAATCATCAAGAAGGCTTGCTGTTATTGTGGCTGGTGCCAAGTAACCATGATAATGTATGCCACGCTCCTTTGTAGCATTGTTTGACAGGGCATCTGCAACTGAAACCGTGGGAACCCCCACTACAATAATATCAATAGGCCCCGTGCTTCCGTTGCCTCCGCTTAAGTCAAGACTCGTGCTGTCATCTCCGCTTGTGCTGATTGTTACTGAGACCCCCTTAGCAAGTTCGAGTTCAGGCTCTGGGATAACGAGATTTATTTCAGAAATGACATTATTTTCAGGAAGGATGAAATTCTGTTCGCCAATACCAAAGACAACAAGGCTTGCTATCGACATTACAATCGCGGCGATTATTGGTATTTCCATCCTCTTTTTCTCTTTATTAGCTATCGCTAGAGAGCATAAAAACAATAGAAAAAGATTAAAAGAAAAAAATAAAAAAAGATGCAGGGATTATTAAATCCCCGACAAGTACTTTATTGTTCCAAGAAGGATTGCGGGTGTTGTACCTGGGTCGTATGCGAAGTACATAACTTTACCCATTCCGCCACCGCCTTCGATTATACCCGGAACTGTTCCCTCATTAGTCTTAATTGCCGCAATGACATTACCGTCTGATGTGACTTTAAGAACCTGAGTTGGTGTATCAAAGTGCGCTCCAACCTGTTTTAGACCTTGTGCAATCGGGTGGTTTGGATCTGCCCAGAGCATATCTGCACCATAAGTCCAGTCGCTCCAGCCTGCCCATTCACCTACAATCTTTACAGGTACTGGGATTCCATCACCAGCTGGCCAGCTCCAGCCTGCCACATTCTGATACTGTGGGTGCTTTGAGCCTGCGTCACCGACAACAACTAGCTTTCCACCGCTTGTAACATATTCGTTTATTGCTTCACGGGTGTTCATGTCAAAAGCAGGGTCACCTTGAAGAACTACAACATCGTAGTTTGCAAGCATCTCCGGAGTTATGAAATCCGGGTCAAAGTTAATGGGATAGCTTATCCCCGCCATCGAGGCCTCTTTAGAGGATAGAGTTCTCACTACATCTGAGCTTGGGACTCCTACTACCATTACGTCTGCTCCACCGCCGCATCCGACAGGTACAACGCAGGGGATTATTCCCAAAAACTGCAATACGAAGAACGCGACTACAATCAAGAGTATCAGAGGGAGAATTCCTTCTGCACTACTGAACTTTTTTCCGCCGCCGCCATAATATGCGTACGGGTCACCGGGGTATGCTTCCATTTTATTGGTGTTATTTATTTATTATATAAGCTTGTTATTTTAAGTGGGTAAAGAATAAAAAAGCTTACATGCATTAAGATTTATGATAATTTACTTTTTTCTATGTTTTTTCAAATTAACTGGGGCTAAAATATTTATTAAAATGGATCTTGAGATATCAGCTACAGACTCATTAAACGGCACAGTAAAAGCGCCGCCGTCAAAAAGCTGTACACACAGGGCAATAATGCTTGCCGGGCTTTCTAATGGAGAATGCAAGGTAAAAGACCCTTTGATGTCTGCTGACCCTATATCAACGATTGGGGCAATGCGCCTTGCTGGAGCAAAGATAAGCAAAGTTGAAGATTACCTTGATATAACCGGCAATGGCGGTGATATAACTGCGCCAGACTTTGTAGATGTTGGAAATAGCGGCACGACAATGAGGATTCTTACCTCAATATTTTCACTATGCAGCAAAAAGGTCGTTCTTGATGGGGATGAATCCATAAGAAAAAGACCTATGGGCCCCCTTCTTGATGCCCTTGAGGGCGTAGGAGTAACAACAAGCTCAAAAGATGCTTGCCCACCAATAAGCGTCAAAGGTCCAATTACTGGCGACATTATAAAGATAAGGGGAGACCTTAGTTCACAATATATTTCAGGCCTTCTTATGGCAGCACCCCTAAGGGATGTTGACACAACTACAATCGAAATAACAACAGAACTCAAATCGCGCCCATATCTCGACTTAACTCTTGAAGCATTACGTGTGTTTGGCATAGAGCTAAAAAACGAGGATTATAAGACATTTACAATACCTGGACGTCAAATCCTGTCTGCTGACGAGTACCTTGTCGAAGGGGATTATTCGGGTGCGGCATTTGTTCTTGGCGCAGCTGCCCTTACCGATTCAAAAGTAACTGTAAGAAATCTTCTTGACGATTCCCGTCAAGGGGACAGGTACTTCCTTGAAATCCTTGAGATGATGGGGGCTAAAATCGAAAGAACCGCAGATACTGCAACAGTATTTGGGGGAAAGCGCTTAAGGGGAATTGAAGTCGATCTTTCTCAGACGCCGGATTTGCTCCCGATAACAGCTGTCATGTGCGCCCTTGCAGAGGGCAAAAGCAGGATATTTAATGTAGAACATGCACGCATAAAGGAATGCGACAGGATAAACGCTATGACAAAAGGCCTGCAAAAGATGGGCGTGAAAATACAAGAGCGACGCGATGGCATGGTAATAGAAGGTCTTGGGAATCTAGGGCGTAATCTGGAGTCTGCCAAAATCGAGAGCTTTTCAGACCATAGGATAGTAATGGCGTTTGCAGTGGCAGGATTGCGTGCTAAAGGAAAAACGCTAATAGATAACGGGGAATCTGTTGCAGTATCATTCCCGGAGTTTATCTCGGTTATGCGTGGAATAGGGGCAGACCTTTCGCTTAATGAGGCTTAGTGCTTGTTCAGCCTGTTTAAGGTCAATATGAATTCGCCTTTTAATTCTTCTTTTTCTTCTTCTGATAGATTAGAATAAGAGTCTATCTTTGAAAAAAGGACGGTAAGTTCCTTTTTTTCTGTCCTTATGTCAAGAAGTTCTAAAAGCTTGTCTGCGATGTCTGTAAGGCGATTAAGCCATGAGAGGATGTTTTCAAGTATGAATTTGTTCTTATTGTATTTTGAATCAACATTGACTGATGCGAAATAAAGTTCGTGCCTATTGTCCTCAAGAATTCGTATATAGTATGAAGCGTCTTTATCAAAGTATTCGTTTTTGATGCAAAGTGTTTTACAGACAGTATTGCCGATTTCTGAAAGTTCTTTATAAAGCCCAATAAAGTCCTCAGTATATTTGTTTGCAGGAATCGTAGCAAGCTCTATCTTATCAGAATTCTTAAGTTTGTCTTCTATTCTTGTTTTTACATCCGAGGCTGCCGTACGAATCATAAAGATTCTTGCGCGACTCTTCTTTATCTTGTCCATTAAACTTAAGAAAACAAAGCTAGTCGTCAAGTAGCTCGACTATGGCTGATGTGTTTATGAGTTGAGTCTCACCGCCTTCTGTAAAGACTGCCGCCCATATACTGTGGTTCCCGGGGGTCACTCCCGAACATTTCGAGCAGTAAGGCATATTGGTTTTTGTCTCAATGGAGTTTGGACCTTGTGCAAGGGTCATGATTTCTGTTCTCTTTACTGTCCATCCCCCTATCTTGTTTTTTATGCCAAAGAACTTTATTGTAGCGTTGTTAATAGCTTCCGGAGCACTCACATTTATTGTAAGCATGACATTATCCCCCTCGCCATATGCATCTTTGTCTGTAGAAAGGCTCATCTTTAAGGTTTCTGGCTCTTTTGTCACAAAAATCACGGCATCATCAGGTATTTGAGCCATAGCAAGAACTTCCTTTCTCTCGTCTCGCAGATCTCTTGGACTTGGAGTCAGGAGTAGTGCAAGGAACAAACCGATAATTATGATGGAGCCTATCACAATAGGCAGGTTATTTGCCACAAAACCTCGCTTTGGAGAATCGACAACAGCGGTTTTTGCAGGATTCTCTTCTGACATTTTCATATTCTTTGTAAAAATAAGACGGGAAATTATAAGTCAATACTATTTAAATTACTCTCCTTAGGGTTTCATAGTCAAAACAGTCAAGATTATCTGATATAACATCCGGGTTTTCTAAGTTCAGTTCTTTTCTTTCAAAGGGTCCTGTGCAGACTGCAAGGACTCTCATCCCGGCGGCCTTTGCCGCCTGAATTCCATATATGGAGTCTTCAATCACCCAAGTTTCCTTAATCGGTTCACCAAGAAGCTTTGCGCACATTAAAAACCCTTCAGGGTCGGGTTTTGCCCGGGCGACATCTTCTCCCGTGACTATAGCATCAAAAAGTCCCTCTATTCCAAGATCAGAAAGCAGATTTCCGTATTTGTAAGGTCTAGATGAGGTTGTAAGCCCGACTTTTATATCTAGGCGCCTTAGTTTGTCAATGAGTTCTATTGCCCCAGGAAGTATTATGACCTTTTTTATATCCTTCCGGTAACGCTCACCTATTTTTGAGATAATATCATTCATCTCTTCTTCACTAGGTTCAAGACCAAGGTCCAAAAGGACGTTTTTCATTATATCCCTTGAGGATTTCCCGAACTGCTTTGCTATTTTTTCCCTTTGGGGCCGCAAGCCAAGCTCGCGCTCCATAATCTCCACATAGGCCCCAAGGTATATGGGCGTTGAATCGATTATCGTCCCGTCAAGATCAAATATCACGGCTTTCATATTAGGCGGTAGCTACCATAAGGAGAAGTATCATGTCGTAGGTGACATGGGTTATGATACAAGGAATCGTCCCTGCGACCTTTCTTTCTATCCCATATACGCAACTCATGATAAAGAGTATGGCCAAAAGGAAGAGATTTGGATACTGTATGTGAAGTGCGACAAATACGATTGAAGTGAATATTATTCCAAGCCTTGGTTGCATCGCACCACGAAAAAGGAGCTCTTCAGAGATGCCTGCAAGAAGCGCGAAAAATATGGCAGTAACAATACTTATCCCCCCAAGCATGGCCGCTGTCGGATCCTCTTCTACCTCAAGAATGCCCATGTCATCCCCGACAAACATACGCGAAACAACACTGCTTGAAACTAATACCATAAAGAGCACGCCAACAAAAGCTATTGAGATTCCGATTTCCTTAACTGTGGGACGCTTTAAACCCAGGCGGAGTGTTGCTGCCTTAAAACTCTTTCTTGAAAGCCAGCCAACGCCGATAAAAGAGGCGATTATCAGGATTAAGTCCTGGATAGTAACGCCAAGTGCGGCATTCCCGGAACTGCTTGCAGAGTCTATTATCTCGGCCTGACTGCTTGTTGCCATGACTCCAAAACCCGCCCCGAAAAGAAGCATGCTGATGATTATCACTGTTGCATGCAGCCAGTTGTCAGGATTAATCGGAATCAAACGGGATATCGCCTGCCTGAAGAATTTTACAAAAAATACGCTTGCAAGAACACAGCTTGTTATTATAACAACACCATATTGTGCGTGACCGGAATTTATTGCAAGGATTCCAACCAAGAACCAGAGTATGACTAAAATACCATTAGTTACCTTTGTTAATTTTTTTGCAAGCTCGTCCTTTAAGGAAAGGTTTGCAAGCCATAGCAAAAAGAGCGCCGGCAAGAAGACTAAAAATTCAATCATTTCAAGGAAGAATTGGAAAAGAACTTTAAAAAATAAAAAGAAAGGGGGAAAATCCCCCATCAGTTGGATTTACGCACTCAGGTCTATTATAGTTCCGTTTGGCGATGTCATCACACCAGTTGTCTTAATACTTGTACCACCCATATCAGACCAATCTTGGACAACCACAGTACCTTCAACAGTCTCTATTGTCGTCTTGGTGTGGCATGTGTCAACACCTTCTACTGTTTCAACACCGACTACTTCGACAAACACTTCACCCATGACCTCATCAGTCGTTGTAAAGTTCCCGACAGGACACCAACTTGAGTTACCTGCTAAGTTAGCCCCAAGGCCTTCAAGGTCCGCAGTGACTACATTTGCATCAGCAGGCAGTTCAAATACCGAATCTGCAACACTTGTGCTCTTACAACTTACATCATAAGTCATGTCAGTATCCGTTCCCATTGCAGAAAGCTGGTTTGCTATTTCTGATTTCATGTAAGTCTCAACGCCTGCTGCATCTAAACTAAGAAGCTTGTCCCAGTCCATATTGGCCTGTGCAAGAAGCTCTGAATCCTGTGAAAGGTTCATCTTTATCCAGTTGCCAGATGTCGGATCCTCAACATATATCACATCAGTATCATAAATCATCGTAGTGCTGGTTTTTTCTCCACCAAGCATAGTTAAGTCCATATCAACCGACATTGCAGCCTTTGAGGGCTTCCTTAATGCGAGTTCGTAACTTATGTCCATTCCCATCATACTTGCAGAAACGTCGCAAACAACATCACTTCCTGTTGTAATTGGGGTCTCAGGTATTACTGGACCCGGACCCATTGGGATTGTAATGTTTGTTTTCGGTATAACTGGCGGAGTACTCGGCCCGCTCGTCAGCATCACGGCGGCAATCGCAACACATGCGACTATCGCGACTAGGACTACTATCATTATTATCATCTGATTTTGTTGCATTTTAATTTAATTTGGCGTTATGAACCAAAATTTACCCTTCTTTAACAAAAGGTTTAATAAAAAAAAGCTCAATATACCTGCAATGTTAATTGGAATCGTGGGGGCACCCAATCAGGGGAAAAGTACTTTTTTTAATGCGGCAAGCTTAGCCGGAGCTGAGATGGCAGACTATCCGTTTACGACAATCGGAGCAAATCAAGGCGTTGGACACGCGAGGATAGAATGTGTCTGTCACGAGTTTAACACTCAGTGCACACCAAGACAAGGAATGTGTAAAGAGGGACAGAGGTTTGTTCCAATAACACTTCTTGATGTGGCGGGTCTTGTCCCCGATGCGCACACTGGAAAGGGCCTGGGCAACCAGTTTCTAAACGACCTTTCACGTGCATCAGCATTAATCCACGTAATAGATGCTTCAGGCCGGACAAACGATTGCGGGGAGAAAGTAACCGGACACAACCCGGCAGACACCGTGCGCTTTTTAGAACGCGAGATAGACTACTGGTACCTTGGCATACTTGAGAAGAACTGGGATAAGTTCGCCCGACGCATAAAACTGGAAAAAGGCAAGCTCTCAGAGCAGATAACAACACAGTTTGCAGGTCTTGGCGTGACTGAAAACCAAGTGCTTTTTGCAATGGAGAAATGCAAGCTTGGAGAAGACGCGACAACTTGGGGGCAAGATGCGCTCCTTGATTTTGCAACAAGCTTGCGGGAAATTGCAAAACCCATGATAATTGTTGCAAATAAGCTTGACCTTCCAGGCGCATATGAGAATTTCAAGAAACTAAAGGAAGAATTTCCAGAGTATCGCATAGTCCCATGCTCGGCAGAAAACGAACGCGCACTTCGCCTGGCAGAAAAGGCAGGAATGATAGAATATGTTCCGGGCGACTCGGACTTTAAGATAAAAGAAGGGGCAAATCTGAGCGATAAGCAAAAAGAGGCTCTTGAAAAGATTCGCGGGTACCTTAAGGAACATAAGGACACAGGAGTCCAACAGGCTCTAAACGAAGCGGTATTCGGCCTTCTTGGCATGATTGCAATATTCCCCGGAGGCGTTTCAAAACTCTGTGATTCTGAAGGGCGCATACTTCCAGACGTTTTCCTTCTCCCGCCGGGTTCTGAAGCAATAGATTTTGCTTACACTTTGCACTCTGATTTTGGAGATAAGTTCATCTGTGCAATTGATGTCAGGAGCAAGAAGCGCGTAGGAAAGGATCACAAGCTTGCCCATCGCGATGTGATGGAGCTTGTCTGCGGGAAGTAAGTTTTTACAAAACCCGCAAACCGCCCTTGTCAATCCTGATTAGATATGTGTTATCGCCTTGTTCTGTAAGGCGCATTTTTGGGATTGTAAGCTTTCTTTTGCCTTCTCCCTCTTCAAGGTATAACTTGATTATCCCGTCACTAAGAAAGGGAGTAAACATATCGGGATAGTCACCGTTAATCGCTTCACCCGTAAGGATTACTGTTGCGCCAAGCTCCTTTAGGCCTTCAATGAGCCTCTCGATTATAGTGCGCGTTTTATCTGAATCCACGATTTCTAAGGAACTAACCGAATCTATCGCAAGCGCTTTTGCCCCGGTCTCCTTAAGCTTTTCAAGAAGGAGGTTTATCCTCTCTTCAAGGTCGTTTGGTTTTTGTTTTGTCCCGAAGCGAAGTTCACGCGCCGAGATGATACTGACGCCATTTAAGCCAATTCCAAATTGCTCTGCCTGTATAAGGACGTCGGCAGTTTCTTCTTCAATGCAGACAAAGCTTGCGTCTTCTTTTTTGTTTGCCGCGCAAAACTGAGCGCAAAATATCGTCTTTCCAGTTCCCGGAGCTCCCGTCACAAGGACAATTGAGCCTTCCGGCACGCCGCCTGATATAAGCCTGTCAAGACCCGGGACCCCAGTTGGTATTCTTTTGGTTGCAGAAGCCATTTTCAGCTAGATTAGCCGTTCCTATTATATAAATGTTATATGATTGTTAATACTACGGTAGAAAAAGGTAAGTAGTTTGATAGTGTAATAGACATATGGAGTGGCAGTTGTATTCATTTGTCGTAAGGTCTAAGCAGAGAAAAGCAATCATTCTGGCGTTAAGGACGCCAATGACTCCCACCGAAATCGGGCATAAGACTGATATCAGACCATCTCACGTCAGCAGAACTCTTAGTGAGTTTAAGGAAAAGGGACTCGTAACATGCCTTACGCCCGAAGCCAAGATTGGACGAGTTTATGAATTAACAAAGGCTGGAAAAGAGGTTCTTGCCGAGCTTGAAAGTAAATCCTGAAAAAGCTTTTAATTCTCATACTGACTAAGTATGACGATTTCTTATCAAAATGAGCTTCTCTAAGGTCAATACGAAAAGTCTTGTTGTCATACCAAAGGCGATTCGCGACAAGGCAGGGATATCCCCCGGCGATTACCTTAATATAGAGTATGATTCTGAAGGAAAGGAAATCATAATGCGGAAAGTCGAGGATTTAGGCGACCTTTCCCGTGAAGTCTTTGGTATGTGGAAGAATAACGACTTTGAGATGAAAGCAAAAGTCGAACGTTTGAGTGCAGATGAAAGAATTGAGAAACTACTTAAAAGAAAGCTTCAGCAAAAGGGCGCTCCTTGATAGTAATGTTGTCGCAGAGTATCTCTCTGGCAACTCGAGAGCAAAAGCCTTTTTCGAAGAGCATGTGTTTTCAGGGGAGATGACTCCAGTTGTCTCTCCACGCGTAATTGCAGAGCTTTATGCATTCTGCAGGAATAAGCGCGAGGAAGCAGCTCTATCCCGCTGGCTTTCTGCTGCATTTGATTTTGCGGACGATAATTTTGAGGTTGCAAGCTTGGCAGGAAAGATAAAACGCGATAGTAAGCTTTCTGTTCCCAATGCAATGATTGCATCAAGTGCGATAGTCTATAAGATACCTCTTGTCACAACAGAACCCTCTGTGTACACGGCAACCGGGGTCAAGACATTTAAGCCCTGGCCGTAAGATTTAAGCCAAGCTCACTCTTTTACTATTTATATAATTTAAGGGATTAATTTACTTATCCCTTTTTAAATCCCAAAATGACAGGCGAACTATGGACAATAATCGAAATGGTACTGTGGTTTGCTGTAATACTGTTTCCGGCAGTCTTTATCATATGCGAGATTGTGCGCAAGATGTCTTCTGCGACCCTGGGCAAAAAGATTCTTTCGACAATTCTTGCTTCAGTCCTGATTTCCTTAGCATTTTATCCATTCATGGCCGCATTGATGGAATACACGGTTTTTGTTGAAACTGGAATTAATACGAACCTGACACTATTTCATTCTGATGTCGCAACGTATGTAATTATACTTTTGGGCATAATCGCAATATATGCGTTTTTCTTTTCCAAAAGGGAGGTGGGTGATGATGACTAGAAAAGGTCCATTACTCTCATTAAGCCTTTCTGTAATACTCCTTCTTGCAATAATACCCAGTGGGTTTTCTGCAAATGATACTGCCTCAACGACATTCGGCTCTGAGTCCTTAACCGGCACGCGCTCTTTTGACTGTCCCATTGCGCGCTTGACAATGGATGAGCGAAAAACAATAAAAAACAGCCTTTATGCCGAGGGTTTCCAGACAAGAACAGATATTGCCTCCACTCCGGGCAAAGCGACACTTGAAACCAATACAAAGCTGGCTCTGGCAAAAACACCAGAACAGATTGCAGCTGAGTTTAACAACAAGACAGACCCCAATTCAGAAGATGCCAAAATAGAGGAAAATGATATAGGGACGCCTGATGGCATGCGAAAATATGATTATAACGCAGGATGTGTTTCACCTGACGAGTTCTTCTTTAAGTCTTCAACCGATTCACCGTACTTTGCGGCAGTAAAAGGCAAGACAACACGCGTTTCATATTGCGATGGAGGAGCAAGTGAGTGTGCGCCTGAAATCACCGCAAACAAGACTCTGCGTGAAACAGCAAACCAAGCTCTTGATTTCGGAAAAAGTCTTGTAGGGCTTGACCACGACACGATACTTGCGACAAACGGGTTTGAGTTCTATGAGAAAAACGGTATGTTCTCGCCGACAACTTATTCAACCATGATATATTCAAACGTACAAAAAGTCTATGACAATTTCCTTCCTGTTTCCTTTGCAGTTTCACTTTTCATACCAATGCCAATAACCCCGACACAGCTAAAGACTGCCGGGCAAAAAGTAAGCAGTCTTGTAACAGACCTTACAAACAGTATCACAAAGATGGGCAAGTCACTTGTCCCAAGGACAGCTGATGATATTGCCGCTGCTGCAAGCAAGGCACTAGGTTCTGGTGCTGACGAGAGCATATTCCTCTCACGCTCGATTGCAAACAAGATGAATAGTTTTGATGATGCAATAAGCATGGGCAGGACATCAGGAACAATCCCTGTAAACGCATATGACGATTTATTGGGAGTCCTTGACGACGGGGCAGAGCTTGCAAAATTAAAAACCAGTGCACTTGATGATGTGGCAAGAGTACTAGGTATGTCACCTGATGAAGCTGCAAAGCTGAATTCACTATCCGTAAATGAACTCAGAACACACCTTGCAACACTTGCTGATAACAAGGGAAGTAAAGCCGCAATCACAAACGCCCGTCAGTTAATAGACAGCTTTGCGACAGTAAAGAATGCAGAGGCTATTGAAGCCCTGCAAAAGGCTGAACTTGCATCACTTGTCAATGCAGGATCGATTACAAAGGTAGAGGCACAAGCACTTTTGAAAAACAGCTACATAAAATTCAGCGACGAGATTAGCGATGTACAAAAGCTTCTTAGCGATGCGGCAGGGGGAGGTTCTGTAGGTGCTGCACGCAAGGCGGAGTTCCTAACATTGATTGAGACAAAAATAAAGACAACAGGTCTTGAGGGTAGGACAAGTGCCTATGAGACAGCAGAGAACCTTTATAATACTTACCTAGCACAAGTGATGGCAGGAAGTGGCTCGGATGATGCATTCAAGGCAGTATCAGGACAGCTTAAAACTTATGGAGTCACGAGTCTTGATGCCGACATAAATCTTATTCTAAACGGTCAGGCTGGATCCTTTACCAAACAAGCCCAAACACTCGCCGAAGAGATTACGGCTGGTGCAAAAGAGGCGGGCCAACTTGGTTATCTAACTGCCGCAGAAGAAGGGATGTTTAAGAAAATGGGCCGGATGGTAGTGGGCCAGACGACTACTAAAAAACAAAAGGTCCTGCAAGGGATATATGAGCTTTTAATAGTCAAGAACGCGGCATTCACAGAAGCAGACAGAGTGGGTTCAAAACAAACAATATTTAAAGTCTCACCAGAAGCAAGGTCTCAGGAGAATATAGATAATTACTTAAACGGTATCGACCCCTATATCGACATACTTGCAAACAGGAACTCTTATCTTGACGGCTGGGCAAACCTCCTTAGCTTTATAGCTATCCCAGATTTCCTTAACAACTGGGTTTCTATGATGCAGTGGCGTTTTTCAGGAGACCAGGACGTCCCTGATGTCGATTTAAATATCCAGTGTCGCGGCGATGGAAATGTCGTTAAAGACATGATATGGACTTTCAGGTCTGGGAAGGGCGATGAGAAATTCGTAACTTCTGCAGGGACAATTGACATGTCGCTTGCAAACGGAGTTCTTTTGGTAAAGACATCAGGCTCAGCACATAGCTACAATACGGAACTTGAAACAGACTCAAATTGTAACAAGGACGTTATCGTTGCAACTCACGGCGTTGATATAATCTCTGAGATTTGGGAAAGCAATGGATTCAGCGCTCAGGCGATAACAGACTTTATGAACCAGCTCACCGGAAAGAAGACTGCAACGAAAACAACAAAGCAGGGTGACGGGATAACCTTTGAAGGATATATCAACTTAGACCCGGGTGAAGAGCGTTGCCAGATGGGGTTCTCAGCAGGGGACACCAGCTTACTCGCTTCAGCAGGATTCGGTCTTGTGGCACAATCACTTCCATTAGTAGATCTTATCACCGCACCATATCTGTCATACCATATGAGTAATTGTATTGACATTAATTATTGGGTGCACATGACAGTAAAAGATGATTCTGGCGGCGCAACAGCTGTTGTAACAGATTTATTTAGCGGCGCAAATGTTTCTTCATTACTCGAAGGCTCATCAGCCGGGTCTGGCGAGGTAAGCGAGGTAAGCGAGGTTACTGCAAAAACTCCAACGGGTGCCGCAATTTCAACAGATCTTGACATGTCAGGAATTACACTTGACGGCAGCACGAAAGAAGAACTTGACCCAAATCTTGTTGCGGGCACAAAGACAACGTATTCAGGAAGCGGCAAGGATTTCCTCCAGCGCATAATAGACGGCGTTAATGGAACAGCAGAAAAAGTTCAGGATCTTATGCGTGAGCAGGATGCAAAGCGCATGAATAAGAACACATTCTGGTTCCGCGGAGAGTATCAAGAAGGATTTTTAGGGGCCCTTGAAGTAGAGAAGCTTTGTTATATATTCTTTGCAGGAACCTCATGGCAGCTTCCAAGTTCAAGTAAGATTTCAGAGCGTGCGATGGTCGATAACCGCGCACCTAATGGAAAAGACAAAACTGCAGTCATGATTGAAGATGGGGTAAAACCGATACTTAAAATCATAAAACAAGACGCGAACAACAAGACGCGAACCATCCTTGCAAAAGAGTACGACCCGCTAAGAATGGCAATCGACTCCCCAAGAGTCGGAACGATAATACCAAGTGATGCCAGCACGATAACTGTAAACACAGAATCAAAAGACATCCTTTTTAGAAGCGACCTTTCAGGGGCTGGCGCGAAGGCAGAACTTCACTCGGGCGAATATGGCTCAAGTGTGGATGTCACAAAAGTGATAAAATGCATAGTCGAGTATGTCAACGGTGTCCTTAACAAACAGTACTCTGAAGCAGAGCGCGACCGCGCGCTTGCCGAACTTGGAGAGATAACAAAAATCATATCAAAAGAAGGTTCACAAGTAGAAAAGGACGGAGAATACTTTGTCCTTGCCTCCCCTGCAGGAATTGTCAAAGGAAAGCGCATTGACATACGGCTTGATAAAACAATACTCCTTGATGGTATTGATACAAATCTTCATGTTGAAGTTTTGCACACAGAAAAAGGGCAGTTGATGTGGATTGATGGAACTGATACGCTTACTGTATGGCTTTATATCACTGGTTCAGGCAAGGCAACGGCATTCGGAGTCGATGAGGCCGGAACAAACAAGCTAATGGATAACACAGACTCTGATTCAGACGGCATCCCCGATTGGATAGAGTATTTAATGGGGCTTAATCCCTTTAATGCGGATTCAGATGGCGACGGCATACTTGACGGCGATGAGGATGAGGACGGCGACGGTGTCTCCAACAAGGATGAAGTACCTTATGTCTGTGACTTCCAGGGTCTGATGCTAGACTTAGGCCCAAATCTTGCACAGTACTTACAAACTATTGGTCCAATTTCATCATTTGAGACAACAGGTCACACAGTGACATTTATTGCAGACGATTCAGGCGGGACATGTACAAAATATATCCGGATGTGCGACAGGAAAAGCGGAGAGTGCGCAGACCCTGAAGAGATTGCAACAATTGATGTCGCGGCAAACATAATCTCTGTAAAGACTATTGACAAGCAGACAAAACTCTTGGAGATAGGGCTTGACGCCGAAGGCAACCCCACCTTAAAAGCAGTGCACACAGACGAGAACGGAAATGTCGTAAACGACATTGAGACTTTTGACTCAGAAGCTGTCGAGAAACTGCGCGGCGCAACAGGCGTTGCCGCATTTGACCCAAATACAGGACTTTGGACATTTTATAACGGCATGGACATCCCAAGGGACCCAAGCTATGGCGACGGAATGACTCTTGCTCCGAACATAAACAATGCGATAACTGGAATGCCTGGCAACATGATGGGCGAACCTGCCCAGTCAGAAACCTTTGCCAACAAAGATTCGAACATTCTTGCAGAAGTTCCTTGGATGCCTGAAAGCGGCGGCGGACTCTTTGTATTCATCGCATTTTTATTAGCAGCGGCGTTAGTCATACAGATAAAAAGCGGAGGTTCAAAAGACTCTAAAACCCCCGTTAAAAAATAAAATTACGATAAGAATGGTTCACAGAATGCTTTTGCTTAAGGTTGGAAACAGATACGTTCATCTCCTAAAGATGTTCGGGGCGCTTTTTACGTTTGCAAGCGCATTTTTTGTACTCGCAAGTGCTTATGACTTAAATGTTATCTTAACACAGGCAACAGCATTTTATCCGTATATTGAAATAGGTGATATATTCGGCCTTATCATGGCACCCATAGGCTCGCTTTTCTTGTGGTTAGGCTTCCTTGTAATAGGACTTGCATTATATCGCTCCGACAGGACAATCTTCCCAATTGAGGAGGACATAAGGGATTATCCTGACATGCCCCCAAAAATGCCTGCACGTGCGCCTGTGAAAAAGAAGGCACCCCGCGCAAAGAAATAAGTCTTTATTTTCTTTTAAATTATTTTTGACTTGTGTGTAAAATGGCAAAGATACTCATAACTGATAAGATAAGTGCTGATGCAATCAGTGCGCTTTTGGCAGAAAACGAGGTGGAAGAATTCCTTGATTGGGAGCCAAGCGACCTTTTAGGAAAAATCACAGGCTTTGATGTCTTAGTTATAAGGAGCCGAACAAAGGTCACGCGTGAACTAATGGAAGCCTCCAAGGGAAGCTTAAAAATCATAGGTCGCGCAGGGGTAGGACTTGACAACGTTGACCGCGACGCTGCAAAGGGGCTTGGAATAAAAGTTATAAACACGCCAACAGCAAATCTTCTTTCTGTAGCCGAGTTGACTCTTGGCCTTGCACTTTCATCATTTAGGGGAATACCAAAAGCAGATGCCACAACAAAAGCCGGCTCTTGGGAGAAAAAAGCACTGCGCGGAAGGGAAATATCCGGCAAGACCTGGGGAATTGTCGGGTTTGGACATATAGGACGCCTTGTAAACGGTCTTTTAGGCGGCTTTAATTGTGAAGTCTTAGCTTATGATCCCTTTGTCAAAAAGGAGGACGCAGTAGCACTTGGCGTAGAGTTATGTGAACTTCCCGAGCTCCTTAAGCGTTCTGATATAGTTTCAATCCACGTCCCGCTTCTTGACGCGACACGCGGGCTTATAGGAAAAGACGAACTTGCCATAATGAAGGATTCAGCAATAATAATCAACATCTCACGTGGCGGGATAATCGACGAGGATGCCTTGTATTCTGCACTTAAGGACAAAAAGATAGGGGGCGCGTGCCTTGATGTCTTTGTCACAGAACCGCCGGGAGATTCGCCTTTACTGACACTTGACAATATAATCTTTACTCCGCACATAGGTGCCCAGACAATTGACGCCCAAGAGCGCGTTGGAGCTGAACTTGTCGAGTCTATTTTAGCAGAGCTTTAAAGTGCGATTTTCTTTTCTCCTTTTCTTTTCTATTCCATAAGTTCTAGCGTAAAGCCAAAATGTCTGATTTAGACCTTAAAAAAATTCTTGGGGACTCTAGGGGGGCCGCAGAAGAGGAAAAGCCCAAAAAAGAAGAGGCTAGCTTGCAGGAAGTAAAAAAAGAAGGAACACTACCTGTTCCTGATGCCGCAGCCGGGCTTATGGGACTTCTTTCCACTAAAGAAGGAGCCAACGAAAAGGTAATTGATTCTTATAATAATGTGACGATTGTTGATACCGGAGCTGACCTTCCAGTTTATCGTGTCAACATACCGCACCTGACTCTAGCAGACAAAAACGTTATTTCTGCGGTTCAAAAGATTGCAACAAAAATTATTGATGTCAGACAGCTCTCAGCAAACCCTGCCGAGCGTAAACAACTGCTTAACGAGAAGATTTATGAGATGATATCAAAAAGCTCATCAATAAAGGTGAGTGATAACAAGAAGGAGGCCTATGCAGATATAATCTCACGAGAGATGGGCGGTTACGGACTTTTTGACTACCTTCTTGACGACGACCAGCTTGAAGAGATAATGGTTGTCCCACCCCACAGGATAACCTATGTTTTCCACAGGAAATATGGTATGCTAATAACAAACATCACGGTTTCTGATGACGTGTATGTGGATAATGTTATCGAAAGGATAGCTCGTGATGTTGCAAGAAGAATCGATGTCAATACGCCACTTCTTGATGCGCGTTTGCCTTCAGGAGACCGTGTCAATGCGACAATCCCTCCTGCATCAGTTGACGGACCAAGTCTTACCATAAGAAAATTCCGTGAAGACCCGTATACCATGATTTCCATGCTTGATTTTGGAACTATATCTCCTGAAGCTGCAGCCTACCTTTGGTTAACAGTAGAAGGGATGAGGGCATATCCTTGCAACATCCTTATTTCAGGAGGAACAGGTTCAGGTAAAACAACATTCCTTAACTCAATGGCAATGTTCATTCGCCCGACAGAACGTGTCCTTACAATCGAAGATACTGCAGAACTTCAGCTTCCATTAAGGCACTGGGTGCGTCTTGAGACAAGGCCCCCATCAATCGAAGGGACTGGCGAAATAAAGATGGACGCTCTTCTCAAAAACTCCCTTAGAATGCGTCCGGACAGGATAATTGTAGGTGAAGTTCGTCACGACGAGGCCTTCACACTATTTACTGCAATGAACACCGGTCACCAGGGGTCAATGGGAACGATTCACGCAAACAGTGCTGATGAAACTCTTGTGCGTCTTATGAGTCCTCCGATGAATGTTCCAGAACAAATGGCAACGGCCCTTAATCTAATTGTCATATTAAACAGGATGAACATACCTGGGGTGGGTATGGTCAGGCGCGTTACAGAGATTGCAGAGATATCAGGCAAAAAAATACCTGAAGCAAGGATTATATACGAGTGGGATTCAACAAAGGACAAGCTCGTAAGAGTGGAAGCTAATTCGCGTTGCCTAAAACTTATAAGTAGATACTCTGGCATATCCGAAGCAAAACTGGAAACAGAAATAAAGACCCGCGCTCGACTCCTAACCGAGGCACAGAAGAAAAAGATGGTTACTATAACTCCTTTTTCAACCCTCATACATAAATATTATGAGCGCACCTGAAGATAGAAAATACTCTTGAAATGCCAGATAAAAAAGACAAAAAGGATATTAAGAGCCTTCTTTCTGAAAAGGACGGCTTATCAGAGTTAATTTCTAAAGACACAAGCAAAAAAACAAGCCCCAACGAACCAGTTTTAGCCAAAGCAGAACCTAAACAAATAGCACAGGCTCCCAAACTAACAAAGAAGGAAAGTTCTGATAAAAAACAAAAGACAAAGGAGCTAAAAGAGCTTATTACAGGTGCCCAAACAAAGGATTCCGGGCAAAAAGAGAGTCTCCCCTCAGCTGAGGAAATAGAAGCCGAATGGAAGGACAAGATAAAAGACCGCTCTGAGTCAAAAATTGATTTGATTGCCGCGCCCTCACGAAAAAATGTCTCTTCGATTGATGATGTTTTTGATCAGATAAAAGAGGAAAAGGATGTCCCAACACAAAAAAGGAAGTTTAAAGGCTTTAAGAAACACGAAAGGATAGACACAATAAGAAACGAAGTGCGCGGACAAATGGGGGCTGTTGATGAACGCGAACTTTCAGGTGAAAAGATAACTGGTATATATTCACTCTATAAAATTGGAAACATCCCACCCTTTAATCTTCTTGGAAAAGCTCTTTCCGGTTCAAAAAAAGCATCCCTGAAAAAGTCGCTTGAAAAGGCGGGAATACCTCTTCTTCCAAGGGAATATGCCGCGTTTGCAGTGGGAATCGGACTCCTCATTTCTCTTGTGGTACTATTTGCCACCTATATGATAATGGGCCAGGATATAGTTCTTTCGATAATTGCCTGGATAGTCTCCCTTCTTTTAATCTCAGTTTTGATATTTGTTGCGCCAAGTCTTAGCGGAGGCGGCGAAGCGCGCGAAGTGGATAAACAGCTTCCCTTTGCTTTGCGGCACATGTCAGCCCTTCTTAACGCAGGAATAAGTATCTTTGACACCATAAACTCAGTTGCAAAAGCAGATTATGGCGCCTTGTCACGGGAGTTTGATACTGTGGTATGGGATGTTAACAGCGGCGAGAACTTATCAGAGGCTTTAGAAGACGCTTCAGACAGAATTAATTCACACTCCTTTACAAGAGTCACAATCCACGTAAGGCGCGCCCTTCAGATGGGTGGTGACGTCTCATCAATAATCAACCAGATAGCTGACGACCTCACATTCGAGATGAGGATGAAAGTAACAGACTTTGTCGAGAAGCTAAACGCATTTGCGATAATCTACCTTATCGGAGGAATCGTCGGACCTGTTGTCATAGGTGTTTTCTCAATTGTCGGCGTTGCCCAGTCAGTTGGTGCGATGGGTGGGACAATGTCAATAGAAAAGCCCATGCTTATGATGATGATTCTTGTCATCTTCCCTGTAATGATGCTTATGATTGCCTGGATTGTTAAAATGATGGAACCAAGAGTGTAAATGGCCAAAAAAGAGAAGAAGAAAAAGACTGAAAGTCAAAAGATGGGATACTCAGACTATCTTGAGAAAAGCAAGATTCATGTCCCAGCAGCAGTATGGATACTACTCGGTGCACTTTTGGGAATTGGAATAGGATTTGCTTTATTCATACTCTTTCCAGTGAGCCCCAACGTAGCTCTAATGGCAGTAATAATAGTCCCGATTTTAATGATAGGTTTCCCTTATATCATGAAGGAGCGTCGTGATACTGGAATTGAAGAAGCAATTCCTGATGTCTTTGAAGAACTTGCAACATCCCTTAGGGCAGGGGCAACAATCGAGCAGGCGCTAATCGACCTTACAAAGATTCAAAAAGGCGATTTAATTGATGAGCTTAAAATAGCCTTAAACGACATGGAAGGCGGGTTTTCATTTGAGGAGGCTCTTGATAATCTTGCAGGCAGGATAAGTGTCATTCCACTAAAACGAATATTTAAGATAATTATTGACGGCAGGAAAGCTGGAGGCGAACTGGCTGACATTCTTGACGCAGTAGCATCAGACGAGCGCCAGATGGCAAGAATCCAAAGGGAAAGGCGCAGTAAAACCGTTCTTTATGTTGTGTTTATCTTCATGGCAGGCGCAATTGTCGCCCCCCTCATCTTTGGCTTTGTAACAGAGATAGGAAGCGTTGTTGTAAAGTCAACAGGCGCTGCTCTGGCAGAGCACCCGTTTTCAATGCCGGGAATGGATATAAACATCTTCTGGGTGTATCTAGTCATCGAATCGGTAATATCCGGACTCATGCTTTCTTTTGTACGGGGAGTGCGCGTATGGCGCGGTCTTATATTCTATTCCCTGACAATGATTCTTATCGGAACAATAGTCTTTGAAGTCTCGATAATGATAGCAAGGAGCATGCTTCCTGTCTAAGGAGGCTTTTTTATATGCATATTCTCAAAATAAGAAGCCTCGGATATCCGAGGGAAGAGTAAAATAAGATTTTCTTACTTCCTTAGAAAAGTAAGATTTTCTTACTTTTGTTGGGCCTGTGGTCTAGCTCGGTTATGACGCCACCTTGACATGGTGGAGGTCGCCAGTTCAAATCTGGCCAGGCCCACCTATTTTATCTAAACTTAATCTCGTGGTCCCGGCGACTGGCAAGGTCATACGCACTAGCGTAATTGTCCACTTTGCCATCTGGCCAGGCCCACTTTCTAACTTTTCTAAAAATGCCAATAGTCCAAATCGAGATGTTTAAGGGTCGCACGCGTGAGCAGAAAGCAAAGATGGCAACTGCCATAACAAAGGACATCTCTGAGATTGCAGTTTGTTCTCCCGATGCTGTCCGCATAATCTTTCGCGAGATGGAAAAAGAGGATTATGCCGCAGGCGGAAAGCTTTCTGATGAGTAGATTCTAAGTGCCAAGTACCTAAGTCCCAGCGCTAGCCTTATCTTAAGCCTTTTATACGCGTTTAATCAAACTATACGGGCCCGTAGCCTAGTCAGGATAGGGCGACAGCCTTCTAAGCTGTAGATCGCGGGTTCGAATCCCGCCGGGTCCGCTTTCATTCTCCAAAAAGAAACTCAAGCAGCCCCGTCTATGTCGAGGTCATGGGTATTAAGGAAACGTATATCTCAACATCCCGCGCAGGTCCGTCCTCATTCTAATTGACTTAGCATCGGCCATACCCAGCTTATGTCAAGAAGCATAGCTAAAGGATTAACTTCTTAACATCCCGCGCAGGTCCGCTCATAATCCTTAATCTCTTAGCTTAGTCTCAATTATTTTTATTCTCAAGAGGAACTGGAGACTGAATTTTTAAGCCTCTTAACCTAACTTAAGCAAGATGAAACGATTACTTGTCTTGCTTATAATTTTATCTTTTCTTCCTTTATCTTCAGCCATGTATACTGGCGGTAAACTGGACCTCTTTTGCCCAGAAGGCGATCAGGGGTCATATACCCAAAAGTTTCTGCTACCTGCGCGAGGTCTATTGCAATTTGAAGGTAATCTCTATATTAAAGGAGATGCCGTCACTCCAGGGGATGCCCTCAAGTTACCTCAATTATGTCCTGCTGGAGTAAGTTCTTACTTTGATGACAGTTCTAGCTCGCTACCCTCCTATGATTATGACATTTCCTATAATACTGGGGGGAATCTAACCTTTGGAATAAAAAATATTCACGAAATAAAAGGGGAGGAAGAGATTCATTCATGCACAGCAAACACAAAACAAGCTTGTATACACTATTCAATTCCTAACGGATTGAATCCCATATATCTCACTAAATGTGATGAGAATGAAATCAAACTAGATCCAGACCTTGCAAAAACTGCCGATTTTATGCATCTAAGTTTTAAGGTAAAATTTGATTGTACTGGGTCTCACTTGGAAAGTTACCCTGCGAGTACACAGTACCCATATTACGGATTGATAGGCGATCTCAATGATGATGGTACTCCAGTACCAGATTGGAATACTGTCGATGGTCTTACGGTAGCTTATATCCATTACGAACCAGAGACGGTTGCCCCGGTCCTTGAACCAGGGTTCTGTGGGGATGGGACTTGCAATGAAGCAGAAACTTGCTCTAGTTGTACTACTGATTGTGGGTGTGCTGCCGGAGAGACTTGTGATACTGATGATCCGATTTCAGATGAAATTGGATGTGTGGTCTCAGAGACTCTTGAGATATGCGACAACAAACTGGATGACGATGACGATGGATTCATTGACTGTGCTGACGGCGACTGCAGTGAGACTGATGCCTGTTATCGGGTAGTCAGTGGAACAGTATTATCTGGGGATGGCGAGCCTCTAAAGAATGTTTACGTATTACTAGCGACCAGAAAAGTAGGTGCTACAACTAGCTTTTCAGTAATTGGTAACACTTTCACAGACGAATATGGGGAATATGAAATAGATTATTCATCCAATGACCCCGGTGTGGTCTATGGCGACATAGAGGCAATCCTAAACGTAGAACTAAGGGACAAGGATGACAGACTCCGAATATTTTGGGATGATAAAAAAGCACAATCAATATATTTAGTTGAGACAAAACCATTCAAGTTGCCAAAGAAAGAACCTGTGGATATTAACTTCAAAAAAGGACAAAGCAATCTCGTCTATGATACTGCGCTTAAGCCTTATGACACCCATTGGGACGCAAGCAAGATATACTATGACGCAGAGCGTGCAATTACATTCATACAGAAAGACCTAGGTTATGATTTTTCAGGTCCTGGCAATTCACTACCAATATACATTCTTATCTATTCTTCAAGAACCAAAAGTGCTTTTTATAGCTATGGCGGCACTGGCAAAGAATATATAGCAATGTCTCCCAAATACAGTAAACGCACTAATTCCCAGTGCCCAGAGAATTGTGTCTGGCACGAATTGTTCCACGCCACGCAGCACAACAAGTATGGTGCCTCCTTTGTAACTATGCGACCTGCTGTAGACGAGAATCACGCAGGATTCAAAAACACTAAAACCGGAGATAGCTTCAAAGAAGGATTTGCCGAATTCTGGCCGAATATTATCTCTATGAAACTTGATGGGGACACAAACGGCATTTATGGTAATCTGTGGCGTATGGAAATGAATTATAATCCTTGGATGAATTGGGGGGATTATGAGGAATTTGCATTTGCCACTATGCTTTGGGACTTGGTAGACGATAATCCTGACGGAGAACAGCTTTCATTATATTACCAAGATCTCTGGGATATGCTAATGAGCAAGCCTTACACTACGATTGGGCAAGTTTACGACGATTTGAAAAAGAAATGGCCTGAGTATTCTAGCGAGATAGATAAGGTCTTTGTTGCTCACGGTTTATTCAAAGATACTAATGAAGGCAACGGGAAGTATGATTTAAACGAACCATTTTGGGACAAGCTCAGGGATGGCGACAAGGAGTCAAACGGAATATGGGAAGCTGATGAGGCCTATATTGACATCGGAACGCCCGCCGGAGAAAACATGAGTCGCCCTTACCAAGTCTATACAGTAGGGGAGGATGAAATTGGAACGGCAAGTAACTATCTTCGCCCGCAAAGGGAGAATAAACCTTTAGCAGAAGGCTCGTTTGTCAAGATTGACGCTCCTGAAGATGCATTATACAAGGTATCTTATACCTTCACGGACCCATCCTTAAACTATGAGACCTATGGAATAATGGGCGATGAGCCAGGTTATGTATATGTTGAAGTAGCGCCAGATGAATACGGGATGACTGCTACAATAACTATTGACAACTATGAAAGCAGTGATTCAGTTACAGTAACTAATGACGATTATTACAGCGAAGAGACTATGCAAAACGGTTATATGAAAACATCCGTAATCACAACTGGAGCAAAGAAAACTGATTACTGTAACAACAACAATTATTGCGAAGATAGTGAAGTTACTTCATGCGGTGATTGTAGTGTAATTACACCCTCCGGAGGTGCTGGAACTACAGGAACCCCTGGAACAAGCACTGGAACAACCCCTGCAACACCAGGAACCTCTCAAAATACAAACATTAATACACTTCCCGATATCGACCCATTTTTGATTATCGGCGCAGTAGGTGGTTTAATTTTCTTAGTGATAGTTATTCTCATAATAAAGCGTCTAAGAAGACCCAAACAACCCTCCCAGCAAGTATATTATCCACAACAACCCCAACAGGGCAATGTAATTGACATAAGGTAAGCTGATTTCTTCAAAACACGCCTCAGTACCTGCAATTAGTGGGTGCCGCATATTTTTGCCCAAAACCTTTATATGCCTTACCGCTTTAACTTTTTAGGTGGGTTAAAATGCC
>CAZUDQ010000006.1:0-93436 GCA_964619365.1 uncultured archaeon | reverse complement strand
CAAGTGCAACAGGTGTACTGGGTTCTGTTGCAGACGCAGTAGGCGACTTCTTTGAATGGGTCACAGAGTCCGGAGCGCGATCAGTCCTGCTTCTTGTAACAATAGTCGGGCTTGTTGTCGTGATAGGCTTTTTTGCCACAAGGAAAAAGACATTAATGAAGCCTGAGAAGTTATAAACGAAAAAGCAATATGCCCAAACAGACTCGGGAGCAATTACTAAAAGAAATTGGTGAACACGATAAAGATTTCGCTAATATTTTAGATAAGAACAAAGTCTCCAAAACTGCTCTTTCAAATATGTTGGCTACATTAAATGCAACAGCCAAAGCAGGCCACAACCCTCACAATCTCCTCAGAACTCTCAAATGGGAGTTATACTCAAAAGCATTAACTCACCGGGAACTTGAGCTAATGGCTCCCTCACTTGAATTAACAGCCAAGGCTGGCCACAACCCTGAAAACCTCGCCGACACCCTTAGAACAGGTTTAAACTCAAAAGCAATCACTCATGAGAACTTTGCAAAATCCGCAGAAGCGATAAGAACGAGTTTGGAGGCAACAGCCAAAGCAGGCCAAAACCCAAAGGATCTCACCCGAGCTTTTAGAAGATATTTGGATTCGAGACAACTCACCGATAAGAATCTTACTCTAATAGCTCCTGTCTTGGAAGCAACAGCCAAAGCCGGCTACAATACACACAATCTCCTGAGTGAGGGACTTGGAGGGTCGCCTTGTGGCATGTTTGTCTGGAACGATTTGGCTACAGTAACCCCCACACTTAAAGCTACAGCCGAGGCGGGCCATGACCCAAAGGGAGTTGCTGAGGAACTTGGTAATGCTTTATACCATAGACAAATCACACATGAACACTTTGTTGCAATAACCCCCACACTTAAAGCTACAGCCGAGGCAGGCCATGACCCAAAACATATTGTCAAGGACGTTAAGTTTGTGTTAAACAGAAATGGGATTAGGCCGAAAAATCTAGGCCTTTATCTAGCACTTAGAAACGAAATACCAAAGAAATGGTCGCATGCCAAGGTACTACAACATGCATTAAAAGTCAAGGGCGTCCCAGATCGCAGAATCCCGGCTTACCAGCGAATGCTTTTGCGCAGGGGGCATTTCCCCACTTCGGGACTGGTGAAAGAATTCCATAAGAAACATCTAAACGAGATACATAAGAAACATCTGGAAAAGATGAGAAGAAGACGGAAATAGAAGTGCATTGATTACATAAATTTATCATATTGTACTTTATTTGCCTTTTTTATACTCCAGGATTCAAAATAAGCGCTCGCTTCTAGTTTTATGGGCTTAGTTTCATTTCAGTAATCATCATTTCATTTAATCACGATTATAGGAGAATAAAAGATGTATCCAGGTGGCCAAGTCGCATATGACAGGGCGATTACCGTTTTTAGCCCTGACGGAAGAATTTTTCAAGTAGAATACGCTCGCGAAGCAGTAAAGCGAGGAACGACTGCGATTGGAATGGTTTATAAGGACGGAGTCCTTTTGGCCGTTGATAAAAATATAGATTATCCCTTCCTTGTTCCAGAGTCAATAGAGAAAATCTATCAGATTGATGAGCATATTGGTGCAGCATCATCAGGACTTATTGCTGACGCGCGCCGAATGGTCGAGGACTGCCGCCTTGAAGCGCAGAGAAACAGAATTGCTTATGACGAGGCGATTTCAGTTTCCGAGATGACAAGAAAGATATCAAACACTTCTCAGATTTACACACAGTACGGAGGCATCAGGCCTTTTGGCTGTGCGCTTCTTATTGCAGGGATAAACTCTCACGGAACGCAGCTTTATGAGACAGACCCCTCTGGGGCATACACCCAGTATCTTGCAACAGCCATAGGTTCAGGCAAAAAAGAAGTAGAGAAATTCTTTGAAAAAAACTACAAGAAGGACTTGACGCGCGAGGCTGCAATAAAGCTTGCAATAGACGCGTTAAAACAAGTGTCTTCGGCAAAATTCAATCCTAAAAACGTCAATATCGCGATAATCGAAGAAAAGGACAAGAAATTCGAGCAGCTCGATTCAGATAAGATTGAGGCCACACTGAAAGCAAAGTCCTAAAAACAAAATGTCATTAGATAATAGTGTTATAGCCAGGTATTCAAAAGCCGGCGACCACTTTGAGATTCTTGCAGACCCAAAAAAGGCAGAAGCCTTTAAGTCGGGAGACGACATAGACATTTCTGAAGTCCTTGAGATAGACGAGATTTTCAAGGATGCACACAAGGGCGATAAAGCATCTCCTGAAACAATAAAAAAATCTTTTGGAACAGATGATATTCGCGAAGTCGCAGCAAAGATTCTAAAAGATGGCGAGATTCAGCTTACAACCGAACAAAGAAAGGCCATGGTTGACCAAAGGCGCCAGAAGGTAATTCAGGCAATATGCCGGGATGCTGTTGACCCGCAGACCATGCATCCACATCCTCCAGAGCGCATATCAAACGCGCTAGAGCAGGCTCGTTTCTCATTTGATGCCCACAAGAATCTTGAGACACAAGTGGAAGATGCGATAAAGGCTATTCGTCCGATACTCCCGATTAAGATTGAAAAGCTGAATATTGCAGTAAGGATTGATGCAGATTACGCGCCAAAGGCATATAACCATCTCCATAACTACAATGTCAAAAAGGAAGAGTGGCAAAAAGACGGGTCGCTTGTAGCAGTAATAGAGCTCCCAGCTGGTCTTCAGGACAAGCTTTATTCAGAACTTAATTCATTTACTCACGGTAATGCAGAGACAAGAGTCCTAAAGGAATAAGAAATGGCAAAAGAAGAGAAACTTGAACTAAGGAGCGGAGTCGTCACGCCTGGTGAGGACTTAGGTCGTGCAGGAAAAGGCGACTTTACATACGTCGATGAAAAAAAACAGAAAGCCAGCGTATTCGGACTTAAGAACGAGAAGGGCGGAAAGACTTCAATAATACCTTTTGCAGGTCAATATACTCCAAAAGAAGGCGATATGATAGTGGGTCTCGTAACTGATATTGTAAGAACTGGCTGGTTAATCACATATTCTCCCGCATATACAGCATACCTTAACCACGAGAAAAGGCGTGATGATGACGGGTCTTTTGATATCAGGAGGATTTTTCGCGAGGGCGATATACTCTCCGTTAAAATAAGCCGCGTTGATGAAATCAAAAATGCATATGCAGACGGTCCGCGCAGACTAAAAGGAGGCCGTGTAATCACAGTCAATGCAAAAAAGATTCCCCGCGTAATCGGGAGCAAGAAATCCATGCTTAACATGATGCGTGACATCACAAATTGCAGGATTGTCGTTGGTCAAAATGGTATAATCTGGATAGACGGTCCGGAGGAAAACACGAACCTTGTAATAAGCGCAATAAGGAAAATTGAGTCCGAATCACACACAACAGGCCTTACAGATCGCATAGCTAATTACCTGAACGATGGCATGGACGTGCTAGAAGGAAAAGACAAAAAATCAAATTAATTAACAAATAAAGAAAATGGGCGGAAAATCCAATGTACCTTTGATTACAAAGGGAAAAAGACTTGATGGAAGAAAGTTTGATGAAATGAGGCCGATTAAGATTGAAGCGGGCGTCATCAACAGAGCCGATGGCTCATGTTACCTTGAATGGGGCAAGAATAAGGTTATTGCGGCAGTTTATGGTCCGCGTGAGCTTCATCCAAAGCACTTGCAGCAAAACACGCAGGCAACTCTCAGGTGTCGCTACAACATGGCGCCGTTTTCTGTTCCAGACAGGAAGAGGCCGGGCCCTGACCGTAGGAGCACAGAAATCTCCATGGTCATAAGAGAGGCTTTTGAGCGTGTTGTCATGCTAAACGAATTCCCGACAAGCGGAATTGATGTCTTTATGGAAGTACTCCAGGCAGACGCAGGAACAAGGATTGCGGCTCTCACAGCAGGCGCAGTTGCACTTGCAGACGCAGGAATTCCAATGAAAGACCTTGTTGCAGGATGCGCAGCAGGTAAAGTCGAGGGTGAAATAGTTCTTGACCTTGACCAGCCAGAAGACAACTTTGGGGACGGCGATTTGCCGATTGCATACGTACCTGAAAAAGACGAGATAGTACTTTTGCAGCTTGACGGCGACTTCACAAAAGAAGAGTTCGAAAAAGCACAGGGACTTGCCCTTAAGGGTGCAAAAAAGGTCTATGAGCTTCAAAAGGCAGCACTCAAGGCAAAGTACGAGAAGAACTAAAAAATAAAAGTAATTTGAGGTATCAAGATGAACATAGACAAAGAACTAAAAAAACATTTTATCGCAAGGCTTGCAGCAGAAGGTCGTCGTGTTGACGGCAGGAAGCTTGATGAGGCCCGCGAGATATCAATAACGACAAATGTTATTTCGGATAAGGCAGAAGGCAGCGCTTGGGTAAAACTAGGTGGCACAGAGGTCCTTTGCGGAATAAAGGTTATATTAGCAACACCATATTCAGACAGACCGGATTCAGGAGTCATGATGACAGGGGCAGAACTTTGCCCGATAGCGTCCCCTGAGTTTGAGGCTGGCCGTCCTGGTGAGAACGCAATAGAGCTCGCAAGAGTAATTGACAGGGGTATTCGTGAATCAAACATGATTGAGCTTGACAAGCTTTGCATTGTGCCTGGTGAGAAAGTATGGATGGTATCAATCGATATCCATATCATAAACGATGAGGGTAATCTCCTTGATGCAGGTTCAATTGCAGCAGTCGCCGCGCTAAAATCAGCTTGGATTCCAACTTATAACAAAAAGACTGAGGAAGTAAAACTCGAAAAGAGCATGGATATGCCCTTAACTAAGCTTCCGATTTCATGCACTTTTGTTAAGATTGGAGAGACAATAATGATTGACCCTTGTACTGATGAGGAATATGCGACCGACGCACGTCTAACTGTAACCACAAGTGGAAAAGCGATTCATGCTATGCAGAAAGGTGGAATTGGAGCATTCTCATCAAAAGAGGTAATAGAGCTTATTAATCTTGCGATGAAGAAGCACAAGGATCTTGAAAAGTTAGTAAAGAAGTAAAGCTTTAATAACATTCATCTGCAAAACAAGAGCGATTTTTTTAATGAAAAATGAGTGAGAAGACAAAAAAGCTCGGCGGAAAGACGGGTCCTAGGTATGGTCGTAAGATTCGTGCGAGGATAGCTGAAGTCGAGAGAAAACAAAGGGCAGAGCAGAAATGTCCAAAGTGTGATGGTGTCGCAAAGCGCATTGGAAGCGGAATATTCGAATGCCCGCGCTGCGGCAAATTCACAGGAAAAGCATACACTGCAGAATAATTAAGATGGGTGAATTCGTATGTCAAAAGTGCGGGAAGGTTGTTGAAGATCGTCACGTACAAAAGGTTGCTTGTCCGTATTGCAGTACGCGCATACTTGTCAAGAAAGGTGCAAACAGCGTAAAAGTCCTTGAGGCAGAATAAGAGTAAATCTTTTTTGCTAAAAGGCTTTAAAACTGCTATCCCCTTTAAAATGGAAGCAAGCCTTTGTTGTCGCATGTCTAGTCCTAAGGATGCAAATATTGTCTACTTGGCAATAAGCCTCTCAAAAAGACCCAAGGCGCGATGTCAGGTAAGTCTAGAACTTAAGGGGACTTGTGTAGTTCTACACTTTAGTTCGGGCGATATCGGTTCGCTCCGTGCGTCAATAAATGCCAGCCTAAGGGAGCTTAAGATGGCAGCAGCAGCAATATCCTTTTCCTAAATTGTTTGATTTTTGATATTTTTAACCAGAGACTCAAATTATCGCGACAAAAAAGGCAAGGGTAATTTCACCCATAAAAATACTCTAAAATGGAAAAGACGTCTAGGATATCGGGATTCCATAAACTCCCGCCAGAAGAGAGGCTAAAACTCGTCAAGAACTTTGCAGGCTTAAGTGACGAGGAAGCAAAAATGATTGGTGATTGCGGTGCCCTTGAGCAATCAAAAGTCGATATAATGATTGAAAATGTCATAGGAAGCATCATGATTCCGCTTGGCATTGCAACAAACTTTCAGATAAACGGGAAAGATTATCTTATTCCAATGGCAACTGAAGAATCTTCTGTTGTTGCGGCAGCGTCAAACGCGGCAAGAATGGCAAGAGAAGCCGGAGGATTTAGTGCCGAGACTACAGACCCCATCATGATAGGTCAGATTCAGATTGTTGATGTTCCAGACCCAGAAGAAGCAGCAGAACGCATAGTTGCAAGGAAAGACGAACTTCTTGAACTTGCAAAAGCACAGGACTCAATACTTGTAAAGTTTGGCGGTGGTCCTCGTGATATCACAGTAAAAGTCCTTGATACAAGCGAAGGTAAAATGCTTCGTGTACATCTAATGGTTGATGTCAGGGACGCGATGGGCGCAAATGCCGTTAATACAATGGCCGAAGCCATATCTTCGCTCCTTGAAGAGATATCAGGTGGGCGCACACTACTTAAGATAATATCAAATCTTGCAATATACCGAATCGCAAAGGCAAAGGTAATCTTCCCAAAGGAGCTTATTGGCGGGGGCGAGGTTGTTGATAATATCCTTAAAGCTTATGCTTTTGCAGAAAACGACATATTCCGCGCATCAACACACAATAAGGGGATAATGAACGGAATTGCGGCAGTCGCCCTTGCAACAGGACAGGATCACAGGGCAATTGAGGCTGGAGCGCATGTTTATGCCGCAATGGACCATTACAAACCCCTTACGCGTTACTATAAGGACGAGAAGGGCAACATAGTCGGGGAAATAGAACTCCCAATGGCCGTTGCAACAATTGGTGGTGCGACCAAGGTTCACCCAGAGTTCCAGATATGCCAGAAGATTCTGGGCTGTGAGAACGCCCGCGAGATGGCAGGAGTATTTGCCGCAGTCGGCCTTGCACAGAACTTTGCTGCTGTGCGCGCGCTTTCAGATGAAGGCATCCAAAAGGGACACATGGCCCTTCATGCAAGAAATATAGTTGTTATGGCGGGAGCCGAAGGTGAAGATATCGAGCGCGTCGCAAACCAGCTAATAAAAGAAGGCAATGTGCGCATGGGTCGTGCCAAAGAAATACTTGAAGGCAAGTAATCACTAGCGTAAGAAAAGGAACTGATTAAAGTTTTTTTGCCCGCTTTTTGATTTCATCCCAGTTGAGTTCTGGGATTGTTGTTTCTTGTTCTACTGCAAAAGAAGCTGCGGCGCTTGCGAGTTTTGTTGCGATAGTAGCGTCATTTTTTGCCTCATCACTAGCCATTGCAGCAATAAAGGTACCTACAAAAACGTCCCCTGCCCCAAAAGGGCTTTTTACTTCAACTTCATAAGCCTTTACTTGTGTTCGCCCTTCTTTTTCAACAAGGACTGAGCCGTTTTTACCCATTGTTACAATAACGCCCGCATTTACAATGGAATCAAGGGGCAATCCCAGATGTTTTGCTTCATCGGTGTTAAGTATGAGATAATCGCTTTTTTGAACAAGTTCCCGTAAGATTGAGCTTTTTGGGTCGTTGTGATGGATATCATAGCCGGGGCATGCGCTTATTATCTTGCTTTCGGTATCAGAAAAGTTCACAAGTTCCTCAAAAACCGGACATACTCCTGCAAAATGAACCCAATCAGCCTGTTCTATTGCGCGCTTAGCCCGATTCTCATCAATCTCATTATACGAGCCAGGATAAAAACATATGCGCTCCTTTTCGCCGTCATGGAACATGAAACAGTGGGACGTCGGCGTAGCACTTTCACAGAAGTCATAGACGAGGTTTCGCCGGTTTTTGATTGGAGGTAAATCGGGACCTGCAGACGCAAGGAGTTTTGTCCGCGTGCCCAGTTGTGAACTTGCAATGGCAGTGTTATATGCCATTCCCCCTAAGCTTTCACAAAGGGAATCGGCTAGGGTAAAGTCTGCTTTAGCGTCCCTTACTGAGCAAGTTGAATCAAGTGTCACCCCACCAATAACAACAAGATTAGACATTTTGGGATATTTTGGAAGCTCGGGTGATATAAAGGAAAATAAAGCTCTATTTTCCCCACATAAGCCTTGTTTATGTTTGCGTTTAAGGTGATTTTTCATTCAAACAAACAAAGTTTTTAAGCCTTCAGTAATAATAACAAGTATACCTAGTATACCATTTAACATACAATCCCAAAAGCAGATGGTCCACAAAATCGCAATAGTGTTAATAGCAGCCGTACTTATTATAGCTTTTGCATTGTTCTTTAGCCTCCCAGACATAATCCTCCCTGAAGATACCGTTAAAGTATCAGAGTCACCCCAAGGCCTTGCAATAGGTGATGATGAGTTATTCGAGTATTTTGTCACTTCTCCAGAATCAAACGAGACTGGAGATGAAACCGAAAACGAAACAGGAACTTACGCCGTAACCGAGACTGGAAACGAAACCGAAAACGAAACTGGCAATGACACAGAACCCGTTTCAGGCTTGATGGGCGACTCGGTAACGGACTGTTGGAACGACAGCATAAGTCCACATCCAATATGTTCATGCGACGACCTGAATCTAACAAGAACACAAGCTTCATGGGACTATGAACTGGATAACGACATAAATTTCTCGCTTTGTGATGCGAGTTACATAACAGGCCTTGGATGGAACCCCATAGGCAACGAATCAGAACCTTTCACAGGAAACTTTAACGGAGCAAATTACACGATAACCAGTCTTTTTATAAATCGTCCGTCCGGGAATTTCATAGGACTTTTTGGATATCTCGATAACAGTAGCGTCTCTAATCTAGACCTGCAGGTTAATGTCACAGGAGACGACCGTGTAGGGGGCTTTACAGGAAGATTAAACCGGTCAACAATCTCAAACTCATCTGTAACAGGGACTGTCATCGGAAACAGTTATATAGGCGGCCTCACAGGAGAAACAGATTACAATTCAACAATCTCGAACTCATCTGTAACGGGAACTGTCACCGGAACCGTTTACACAGGCGGTATTACAGGAAAATTAGATTACTATTCAACAATCTCGAACTCATCTGTAACGGGGAGCATCACCGGAAGTAGTTATACAGGCGGCTTTGTAGGATATTTATTTACAAATTCAGTAGTATCAAACTCTTCTATAACAGGAAACACTACAGGATATCAAGACACAGGCGGCATAATAGGGATTGCCTATGGCAATAGCATAATATCAAATTCCTCTGTAACAGGAGAAGTTAATGGTAATAGGAGCACAGGAGGCATCGCAGGGTCTTTAGGAGATTCAACAATCTTAAATTCATATACATCAGGAACAGTCACGGGAGAAGAATACACAGGTGGCCTCACGGGAGATGTGTACAGGAGTTCAGTCCTAACTTCATATACTTTAGGAAACGTCACAGGAGAAGAATACACAGGCGGCCTCAGTGGACGTATGCACCAGTCAACACTCTCGAACTCATACTCCACAAAAAATGTCACAGGAAATGACCGGACAGGTGGCCTGATTGGAGCTTTATATGATGGCTCAACACTCTCGGATTCATATTCCCTGGGAAATGTCAATGGAAACCAGGACACAGGAGGCCTAGCAGGGTACGTAATAGACTGGTCAACAATCTTAAATTCTTACGCAACAGGAAGCGTCACTGGAAACAGCGCCACAGGGGGCCTTGTGGGAAGATTACTTTCATCCTCAACAATCAATGACTCTTACTGGTTAAATCATACTGGAGACAATGCGAGTTTCTGTTATGATAGTGGAAACGAAAACTGCAGTGCAGAAACAAACGCATATTATTTTTATACAATCACAAATTTGCCAATTTCTACATGGAGTTTTCCGCCATGGGACAGTTTTTGTGATAATGCAGGTAACCCCACCCTTATCTGGCAGAACTTAAGCAATGACACACAGTGCCCGGGTTATTCACCCCCAAACTTTACAATAGAATTTAGGGCAGTTCCAAGCAGTGTACTAGAAAGTGGCGTCGTGAATTGGGTCTTAAACATATCAAACCATGGGAACTTGGACATTGAGGTACTCATAAACCCCTCATGGACCAGCAGTTCCCATAAGACTATTGCCGCACATTCTTATGGTACATCCAATTGGGCCCAAGGTGTCTCTTGTCCAGAAACAGGCGTAACAAGAAGCGTCAATGTGATCTCAGACACGCCTAATGCTATAACAAAAAACGCAGAAGCAAGTGTATCAATATCATGTCCCGCACCCACTTGCTCTAAAGCTTGGTCTTGTGAGGAGTGGGGCGTGTGTACTGGAGGTTTACAGACGCGTGAGTGTTCATGCGCGTGTTCAAAGGAATCCCAGTGTACTGGTGAGCATGAAACCGAGCAGGAATGTGATGCTTGCGAGGGTGTGACCTGTGAAGATGACGGCAACCCATGTACAAGCGTTGCGTGTGTCGATGGAGAATGTGTCATTGAGCTATTCTCGGGAAACACCTGCGGAGAATCAAGTGACCCGTGTATTGACCTTGTCTGCGAGCTTGGCGTGTGTACTGAGGTCCTGACACAAAATGCTTGTGATGACGGTGATGTCTGCACAGAAGGTGATAAGTGTTCGGGCGGGGCGTGCGTCCCGGGAGACTTTGTTTGTGACTGCAAAGTAGCAAGCGATTGTCCTGCAGAAGAGTGCTTTATTCCGAGCTGTGTTGAAGGAAACTGTAAATTTACTTATGATGAGACTTGCAGTAAAGGAAAGACGGGCTGTGACGCCGATTGGAAATGCTCAAAGTGGAGTAAGTGCAAGGGCGGCCTTAAGACTCGGATGTGCAAGTGTTCATGTGACAATGGAGACTGCAAGGGAAGTGACCAGATGGTTGATACCTGTGACATCGACGCAACAGACAGCGAGCTTGAGATTGTTGTCGATGGAGCCGACTTTGTGGGTGAGGATGTAAATGTTACTGTGTATGATGAGTATGGAAACATTATTGAGGGTGCCACAATCCAGTTTATTGCCCCAGGCGGGCGTATAGTCCAATATGAGGAAGGATTTAGGCTCTATGAGAAGGGCAAGTGGGCTGTAATGGCTGACAAAACTGGATACGCTGGGAATTATGTTCTTTTACAGGTTGATAATAAGGGAGCTAGCACACAAGACTCAGACAGCGCAGGTGTGCTTGGGTCTGTTGCAGACGCCGCCCGCGACTTTGTTGATTGGATTACTGGGTCGGCCACAAGGTCAGTATTGCTTCTTGTAACAGCCATAATTGCCGCAGTATTAATTGTTGTCTTCGCATTCAGAAGAAAAACAGGCATGAAGACCGAAAAAATCTAAAAATAAGCTAAGTAAGAAAATCTTACCTTTAAATTTCTATTACGTTGGGTTACAAAGTAACCCGACCATACTCATCGGGTATTTCGGAATAAAGTAAGATTTTCTTACTTCCTCAAAAATAATATTCTCGAGATACTTAAACAAAGTTAAGTATCATAAAAGAAAGTAAGGATACCCCCGCTATTGTTGCATAAGTCTTTACAGGACCATTAGCAGTTGCCCCTATTGCAGCAAAAACTAGTGATATAGGTACGAGTATTCCAAGCCCAGACTTGTTTGTCTTTGCAAGAGACAAGATGAACCCTGTACCTCTGCAGATAAGTATGATTGATAGTATTACAAGGAATGTAAAGATTTCTTTATTGTTACCACTTGTAGCATCGGCAAGATCCTTATTGCGCCATAATGCTGCAACAAGAAAAATTCCCAAGATTACAAGCATAGGTTCCATTTACAGCTTAAACAAAGTTAAGTATCATAAAACAAAGCACTGACAATCCGCCAATTGTAGCATACATCTTTACAGGCCCATTTGCCGTAGAGCGTATTGCCGCAAAAACCACTAACGCGGGAACAAGTGGGAAAAGCCCCGTGTTATTAGTATTTGCAAGAGGCAGGACGAATCCGGCACCCCTGCAGATTAGCAAGATTGACATGATAACAAAGAATGTAAATACTCCTGTGTTTTTCCCTTCAGGGTCGTCCGAGAGCTCTTTATTGCGCCATATGGCAGCAACGAGGAAAAGCCCGAGCAATATAAGCATAGGTTCCATTTTTAGACATAAAGCATAACTGGCCATATCATGATAAATACCATGAGTATGCACATCATCTGCGTGTTTCCTTTAGTGTAAAAGCTGCTCACTCCAAAAAGGAGCGTTAAAGCTGGAAGCATTTCGGGGGGGGCTGCAGCAACAGCGGCAACTCCCCAAAGTGAGAAAAGTGATAAGCCAAGACCGGCAAAACAAAGCGCAAGCTGCTTATCCTGCTCCTTTGTAATGGCCCCCCAAAAAAAAAGACACATTCCAATGACAAGTCCTACTTCGGCTCCAGGCATCATCTTATAGTGGTTCTTACTTGTTACCACTATTTAGTGGTTACTTATATAAAAAGATTTAGTTTTGAAAAACAGACCTAATACTAAGTAAAGATGTAGAATAATGCGCCCTGCTCAATTTTATAGTGCAGGACTAATCATAATAAGGAATATCAGGAAGCTTGCTGCACCAAGAACTGCCTGAACGTTACCTTTAGAATAATATGTGCCGAAAGCGCAGATGCCAAATGCGGCAGCGACTCCAGATAAACCAGCCTCATAGGGTGCAAAGAGCATTGTAAGTCCCCAAAGAACTGCGATTATACCTACAAACGTGTAAGCATACATCCAAGCAGGAGTCTCTTTGTATTTTTTTGCAATGCTAAAAAGATATGCTCCAAAAGCTGTTATCAAAAGTGCGACAAGCGGTGACATATATGTCGAAGCTATTACCATAGACTATTTACAAAAGTAAAAATATTTAAATGCCTATAAATTTAGGCTCTCCCCAGGCCCGATTTAATAGCATTATCCTTCAAAATGAAAAACTGTGGATGGGGGAGAACTTAATTGCGAGTGCGAAGCTGAAAATATGCCTGAAGTTAGCATCAGCACGCAAAAGGGGCCAATCTTAGAAGACAGGCGAAAAGAGATTGCATTATTTTTTGTAAAACAGGGACTTTTGGCGTCAAGTGAAGCAATAGATGCCATAGCTGAAAACGAGGTAGAGTTAGAGCAAATAGCAAAGACTGCCAAGAAACGTGAAATGTTTATAATCTCACGCGAATTTGTCGAAGAGTTTTCAACAGATGATACAAAACCCGCCCAGGAGTTTCATTTTGTCGTTAGAAAAGGGAGTAACGCCCGCGCCTCAAAAATAGAGTCAGAGCTTACAATTGACGATTCTCTTGATATAACTGGCAACTCGACTTCAGAAGGCAAAATTGAGAATTTCGTATCGCTTTTTTCAGACCGTTACAAGCGCCTAAGCAAGATTCTTTCAGAGCGCGTCAACCTAAAAGATACTGTTCAAATAGGGGATTTGGAATCAACTGCCCGTACTGACGTTAAGATAATTGGTATGATTCGGGAGATGAGGCGTTCAAAGAACGGAAAGCTTATGCTTGAGCTTGAGGATATGACTGGGAGCGTGATGGCAGTCTTTATAGGCGAGGAGCCTCCCGGAGGATTTACGCTGACAAACGATGAAGTTGTCGGCATAACTGGAACGCTTCAGAGAAATCGCGGCATGATAATATTTGCAAAAGAGATAATAGAGCCGGATATCCCTGTTACAAAGCCGCGTCAGGTAGTAGAAGATGACATATCAATAGCGTTTATTTCGGATATACATGTCGGGTCTTTCCTCTTTAAAGACCGTGAATTCAGAAAATTTATTTCGTGGCTTAATATGGGGGGTCCTGAAAAAAGCAGGGAGCTTGCAAGCGGGGTAAAATATCTTTTTATTGCAGGGGACGCCGTTGACGGTATCGGGATATATCCGTCTCAGGAAAAAGAACTCTCAATACCAGATATTTACAAACAATATGATTATCTCGCAAAACTCCTGACAAACATACCGTCTTACATAGAAGTTGTCATGATTCCCGGAAACCACGACGCGGTGCGCAGAGTTGAGCCTCAACCCTCATTAAAAGATCTTCTTAGTCCTCTTTGCGACCTGCCTAATTTCCATCTTATCGGAAGTCCAGGACGCGTAAAAGCTCATGGCATTGATGTTCAGCTTTATCACGGTACATCAATGGACGGCCTTATATCAACTATCCCCGGACTCTCTTATGATAAACCTGAAATTGCCCAGAAAGAATATTTAAAGAAAAGGCATTACGCCCCAATTTATGGTACAAAAGACCAGATAGCCCCCGAAGAGCGCGATTATATGGTAATGGAAGATGTTCCCGATATTATGCACTGCGGGCACGTCCACAAGAATGGCTATTCAAACTACCGTGGAGTGACGATAATAAACTCTGGAACTTGGCAGGCCCAGACGGATTTCCAAGCACAACAGGGACATATTCCAACACCTTGCCAAGTGCCGATTTTAGAGCTTAAGAACTGGAATCTAAAAGTAATAAATTTCGAATGAATATTGCTTAGTACATTACATCTCAGAAAGAGCGTAATCACGGAAGCGTTTCATCATTGGTGTTATGTTGCGTTTTGGAGCCTTTGCAGTTTTTAGCCTTTCTGCAATTTCAACGTCGCTTAGTTCGACACGAAGTATGCGCTTTGGTATGTCGATTTCAATGATATCTCCGTCTTTTACTGCCGCAAGTGCCCCCCCCTTAAACGCTTCTGGGGCAATGTGTCCGATGCACGGACCTCGTGTTCCTCCTGAGAACCTTCCGTCGGTCAATATTCCTACCTTCTTAAAGCCGGCACCCATTATGACCGCTGTTGGCGTAAGCATCTCAGGCATACCTGGCGCGCCTGCTGGACCCATGTACCTTAGGACTAGGATATCGCCTTCTTTGATATTGCCATTTTCGACTGCATCAATGATATCGTCCTCGTGTTCAAAGACCTTTGCCGGACCTTTGAGATGGAGCGCCTCTGGCTCGACTGCAGTTTGTTTGATTACTGATTCATCGGCAAGGTTGCCTGTAAGAACTGCAATCCCACCTTCTTTATAATACGGTTTGTCAAGCGGGCGGATTACATCAGCGTCAAAGACTTTCCCACCTTTAGCGATTTCGATTATCCCTCTACCATTGACAGTAGGACTTTCCTCTAAACGATCCTTTAGGCGATTTAAGACTGCAGGTATTCCCCCAGCGTTATCAAGATCAACTATGAAATGATTTCCTGCTGGAGACAAGTGGCAGATGTTAGGCGTCTTTTTTGCGATTTCATCAAAGTAAGTTAATGGGAGGCTTATGCCACATTCCTTAGCGATTGCAGGTAAGTGAAGTGTCGTGTTTGTGCTCCCGCCAATTGCCATGTCGACCATGACAGCGTTTTTGAATGCGGACTCTGTCATTATGCCTCTTGGGGTTATTCCTTCTTTAACAAGCTCTACAATCCTTTTTCCAGTTTCATAGGCATACAGAAGTTTCTTCTTTGATATCGCAGGACATGTTGCGCATCCAGTAAGGCTCATACCAAGAACTTCAGTCATGCAGGCCATTGTGTTTGCAGTAAAAAGTCCGGCACAACTTCCGGCTCCTGGACATGCCGAGCATTCAAAGGCTTTGAGACTTTCTTCAGGATCTTTTCCCGCAAGGACTTTTCCAACCTCTTCGAAGACACCGATTAAGTCGGTTTTTTTACCGTTGACAGTTCCCGGCATCATAGCTCCCCCCGTAATCATTATTGCGGGGATGTCAAGTCGTCCTGCGGCCATGAGCATGCCGGGTGTTATCTTATCACAATTGGTGACACCGACCCAGCCGTCAAGTGAGTGTGAAAGCGTCATGAGTTCAACATTATCAGCGATATGTTCGCGTGAAGGGAGGGAAAGGCGCATTTCAACATGCATTGCAATCCCGTCACAGATTCCCGGAACGCCCCATTCCAGAGGGACTCCTCCTGCGTCTTTTATCCCGCGCTTGACTTCCGCAGTAAGGCGGTTTAGGTGAATGTGCCCGGGTATTATATCGTTATATGAATTTGCAACCCCAATAAAGGGCTTTTTGAAGTCCTCATCACATAGTCCGCTTGCCCTAAGCAGCGCCCGGTGTGGCGCAGTATCCGCTCCCTTTTTTAGTCTATCAGATCTCATTTGCGTTGTTAGTCCCTTCTTTTTAACCCTAGAATTATAAGAATTAGGAAATAAAATGGCTATTACTCCACAAATGACAATAAGCGAGATTCTTGCAGTATATCCTGAAGCCGAGCCAGTACTTTCAAAATGGGGCTTTCATTGCATTTCCTGCCCGCTTGCGGCAATGGAATCTCTTGAACAGGGTGCTATGGCTCATGGGCTAAATGACGGCGACCTAAAAAAACTCATTTCTGAAATAGAAGCTCTAGAGAAGAAATAAAATCAGGTTTATTATAATTTATTATCAACCAAAATGCCAACTGAAGGAGAAGCTACCGACTCAGTATTTAAGATGCTGATAGGGGGCAAATGGGTGGCATCATCTTCAAAAGAGCTGATGCCTGTTGTTTCGCCGATTGACGGAGAAGTGATTGCAAAGGTCCAGAAAGGAACTAAGAAGGACGCAGAAAAGGCAGTCAAGGCGGCAGTTGCCGCCAAAAAGACAATAGGCACGATGCCTGCTGTCGACCGCGCTGAAATCCTACGGAACGCAGGCGAGTTGATATATGAGTTTTCTGAAGAGCTCATTGAAACCATCTGTCTTGATGCTGGAAAGCCTTATTCTGTTGCAAAGGGCGAGATTGAAGCTACAGCAGAAAGGTTTCTTTATGCGGCTGAGGAAGCAAAGCAGATAACGGGAGAAAGCCTTCTTGGTGATACAGTTCCCTGGCACAAGGAAAAGATTGGCATGGTAATCCGCCAGCCAATTGGCGTAGTACTTGCCATATGTCCCTTTAACTATCCTCTTTTTATTGCATCAGCAAAGATTGCCCCGGCCTTAGCTGCGGGAAACTCGGTTATTGCAAAGCCGGCATCTGATGACCCGCTTGCACTACTCTTTTTAGCAGAGATTCTTGAACTGGCAGGACTCCCTTCAGGCGCACTTAACGTGATAACAGGTCCGGGTGCTGAGATAGGAGACTATCTTTCATCACATCCAGATATTGACATGATATCATTTACTGGCAGTACTAGAGTCGGAAAGGCCATTGCAAAGAATGCCAGCATGCAAAAGCTTCATCTTGAGCTTGGAGGAAAGAGCCCGGCACTCGTTCTTGCCGATGCCGACCTTGAACTTGCGGCAAAACAATGCGCATCCGGAGCCTTTAAGTTCTCAGGTCAAAGGTGCGATGCCATATCGCGGATACTGGTTGATAAGAGTGTTGCCGCCAAACTCACAAAGCTAATCCTTAAGGAGGCAAAAGGCTACACTATGGGCGACCCGCTTGATGAGAAGACAAAGATAGGGCCCCTGATAAACGAGCGTGCTATAGCAAAAGTTGAAAGCCTTGTTGCCGATGCTAAAAAGAAGGGTGCAAAAGTCCTTTGCGGAGGAAAACGCGAAACAAGTTTTGGGAAATTATATTACGTGCCAACTGTGCTTTCAGGCGTTACTCCAAAGATGAAAATCGCATGGGAAGAGACCTTTGGTCCGGTTGCAGCAATAATGTCTGTTTCAGGTTATGAAGAAATGATTGAGCTTTCAAACAAGAGCGAGTACGGCCTTGATGCCTCTGTTTTCACAAACGATATCAATAAGGCAATTGATGCGGGGCTACGCCTTGAAGACGGAACTGTCAATATCAATGCAGCACCAGCCCACGGTCTTGGAAACTTCCCGTTTGGAGGTGACAAAGATTCGGGGATGGACAGGGAAGGAATTAAGTTCTCAGTCGACGATATGACAAAAGCGCACACGATAATATTCAATCCGAAAAAGCCATAGACTTCCTATAGAAAAAACTTAGCGGATAAAAGGAATTATCCAGCTTGGGGCGTTAAGAATAGCAGAAAGCCCTGAATCTATTGCGACAAAAAGAAGGAATGCAACAACAACTGAAGTGAGCGTGTCCTCATAAGCGAGATAGTAGGTAGTGCCTAAAAGAACTGCGCAGATAATTGCCACAAGAAGGATTATTGCTGAGACCATACTAGCATCCATTCCCTTTTTCTTTACCATTTTTATCTTCTTATTAAACGTCGCGCACAATAAAAAAGCATAGTTGTCAATTATCGACAATGCTCCTAAAATAGTCAAATACCCATTTCATTTTAATGTCGTGCGTTTCAAAATAGCCAATAAATTAAATATTGATTGAAATGCAACCACAAATCCCAAAAGAAATGGAGCAAAAGCTCGCGAATTATCAAACGCTTCGTGAACAGCTTCAGATGGTTTCGGTCCAAAAGCAACAAATGGAGCTTGGAAAAGCCGAGGCAGAAGCTGCGAAAAAAGCGCTAGAGGGTGCAAAAAGCGACGTTTATAAATCCGTAGGTCCTCTTTTGATTAAAGTTGATCTTATAGATGCAAAGTCGCAAATAGATTCTGAACTTAGTACTGTTGATAAGCGCCTTGTGTTACTTTCTTCACAGGAAACAAAGCTTGCAGCTAAGCTCCAGGAGATATCAAAAGACCTCTCGGCAGCGATGGGTGCTAGCACCGGACCTACCGGCGCGTAGATGACGCTTCTTTCAAGCGTCGTAGAATCTGGTGGAAAGGTCGTAATATTATGTCACCTTAACGCAGATCCCGACGCAATAGGTTCAGGCATTGGCGCATATGATTTCCTTAAATCAAAAGGCGTAGATGCTAAAATTGCCGCTGCTGGTGGTGTGAATGCCCTGGCGCGAAACCTTCTGAAAAAACTGGGACACAAAATTGAAATAAATCCCCGTCTTGATGGAGTAGATACTCTTTTTATTGTTGACACCTGTTCTTTTTCTCAGCTTGCCCCAGTTAATGTAAGGGATTTTTCAGGCAATATCTTTGTAGCCGATCATCACATACCTGATGACGACTTAAAGAACATGGCAAAAGAGGGGATATTTGATGAGACTATAACAAGTGCATCCGAGATAATATATGCTCTTTTAGAAGAAGAAGGTTTTGAATTTACAAAGGAATCATGTCTCGCTTTGATTACAGGTATCGTCACAGATACAGCGCACCTTCAGTTTGCACGTCCTGAGACCCTAAGGACGGTTGCCGACCTTCTTGATAAATGCAAGATGACCTATCCCGAAGTTCTTTCTTTTATAACTATACCAACTGAACCCTCAAGAAAGATTGCACACTTAAAAGCGGCATCAAGGCTTGAAATGCAGAGGCTTGACGAATGGATAGTGGGACTTTCACATGTTGGTTCCTTTGAAGCAAGCGCGGCTCGTTCTCTTGTGAAGATTGGTGCTGATGTATCATTTGTCTGCAGCGTGGATTCTGATAAGGAGGCACGGGTTTCTGTTCGCGCCAACAATACCTTCATTAAGAAGACTAAGTTAAACTTTGCAAAAGACTATGCACCAAGGCTAGCTGAAATACTTGACGGTACAGGCGGCGGCCACGTTGCCGCAATAAGTGTCAACGGCACATATGATGGCACAGAATCTGAACTAATGAAGGATTGCTTTTCGTTACTGGAAGCAGTATATGCAGAGAAAAAGTTGTAATCCTTTTGCATTTTTATCATGGATAAAATTGTGAGTAAAGACATAAAGACAATAGCTATCCTCCTTGCATTAATCTTAATTTACGGACTTCTTATCGACCCAATACTAGAGGATTCTTTGCTACTTGAACCTGTAACAAGACTGCAAGCAAAAGCCGTGTACTTACTCCAGGTGGCATGGGGCCTTCCTGTGGCTGTTTTTGAATCAAGCCTATTTTATACCGACCTCGAGCTACAAGTGAATCTTATCCCTCTATGTGTTGCATTTCGTGAAGTAATTATATTTCTGATTGTCGCCCTTATAGCGCGAACAAAACCGATTAAAGAAATAGCATTCCCCCTTCTAGCTTTTGTCGCATTGATACTAATAGAGAACTTACTACGGATTGCCTCCTTATATCATATCGCAAGAATTTGGGAGTTTTCAGGCATGTACGCATTACACGACTTCATCTGGAATTTTGGCCAGGCAGTTTTTTTAGGTGTAATAGTTCTTGTCTGGCTAATTCTTTTTTCCGGGCTTATAAAAAAAGACCACAAGGACTGAGAGGATTACTGCAATAATGAGTGCAGATAATTCCCCCGACGGGGCGTTTAAAGCCACCTTACTAAAGAATACAGAAACTAGATTGTCTTTATCCGGGTAAAGAAACACGACTGACTTTTTGTCTGTTGAGAATATATGTGTAGTTCGCGCGCCAGGTTCATATTCGATTTTATCTATTTTGCCTTCTTCAAAACCGTCCGGAACCGTTATAATCACATAGTCGTCAGTCTCATTAGCCAGGCTGCAGTTTGCAGTATATGATGACGTCATAACACACTCCATGGCTTCAGGTTTTGAAAGTGTTGTTGTTCTGCAGTAATCTTTGTTTAAGTTAAGCGGGGTCACCCCGTTTGTCCCAAGGAGATCAACAGTATCAAAACTATTGCCATCTAAATCCTTTATATCAAAATCAAGACAAAAGTCAATATCGCTCATCCATGCCGCATCTCGTGGTATTGTGAATGGAAATTCTAATTCTGTTTGCCGACCCACTCCAAGCTCAGTTCCAAAAGGTACTGTTCCTGTGGCAAGTGTTTTTCCGTTTTGCACAATATTCACTGTAGCAATACTTTCTCCAGAGTATGGCTCAAACCCCATATTTCCTATTTTTACACTAAACTTTCCTGATTCGCCCGGAAGGTAATCGCTTTTATCAAAACCCAGGCCCGAATAGATTAAAATCGTAGTCTTGCTTCCGCTTGCCATAAATGGCCAGTAACCCACACCAGAGATATATCCGCCAGTATCTTTTCTGTAAAGATAACAACAAAAACTTGCCCTTGAATCATCGAGTCGCTGATTTTCTTTTAACCAAGTGACCTCTTTGATATAATCGCTGTTGCCAGGTATTGCAAAATCGTCTATTGTTTCAAGTGCCAAATTTGGTCCAGTATTACATTTCATCACGACCTCATTTGCACCCTCCCCGAGATTCTGGATTTTTATCTCAGCCTTGAAGTTTTCAAATTTATCCACATCAATAGTAGAACCTATTATGGAATCAACTGGGGTGTACGTTAATTTGTTCCATAAAAATTTCAAGTTAATCTCATCAGGATTTGGCCCAATTTTTATTGAATTATGTTCATAAAGTGTGCCTGTTGGCCCCCCTGAGTCATAATCCCATACTGCACAGTACATATTATAAGTACCTTCTACAGCATCACTTCTTACGACCCCACAGAACTCCTCTGTCATAATATTGGACCCTGCACGGATAGGAACACTAAATGGCTGACTAGCAACTGACATATATTGTGGCAAAATCCAAGGGTGGCAAAAGACACGACCTTTTCCAACACCCACATCAGAGTCCCCAGTGTTTTCTACTACTGCTGTGACGCAATAAGTATCACTGGCGTTAAGTTCTATAGGTTCGAATGCACCTTCTGCCGGGAATGTTATACTGTCCCCCACATCATTTGTAACAGTGAAACTTATGACTTTTGGATTGGCTACACCCTGAGCTAGCGAAAGAAGTGCAAAGACAGTTAATATCAAAAACCCGGCCTTTAAGATATTATTATTCATTCCATAACCTCCATTTCTAGTAACAAGGAGACTTCTTCAGAAACTATCTTGTCCCCATTAATTGTTCCAAGAGCGCTTACTTCCTCCCCCCCTGCAAAACTGCCAAATGAACTTGGATATTCAAGTGTCATGTCATTAGTCCCTAAATAAACGGGCGCGCAAAGTTTATTCCCACAAGGGTTGCTTTTGGAGCGTATTGTAACTATCATTGTTTCAGGACCTTTTGGACTTGAGCCTGCAGCGGGCGTATCTGCAGTCCACACGTATCCGGCACTAAGCCCAGAATCCACAAAGTCCCCCTCAGCATTACCTGTATCAGGATTCCAGAAGCCAAGGATATAGCTCAGGCCCATTCCAACCACAAGTATCAAACAGAAAAGAACTATTAACATGCCGATATTCCCCCCTTTCCTCATACTTTTACATATCATCCTTACTAATAATTAATGTGGATTACTTAAAAATCTCTAAAACTATCCAGCTTGCCCCTAAAAGCGAGTATACAGTATTTATATAAGAAGCTTCAAATTATCCGCATTTTCACGAGTAATTTTAATATAAACTCAAAAATCAATTTAAAATGGCACAATTCCAAGGAAGGTCCTCAAAGCTTGTGAGGAGAAAGAAGACAAAACAGGAGCTTGGATCAGACCCTGTAAAGACAAAAGTCTCTGAAATAGAGGAGAGAAAGAATATCCCTGTACGTGGCGGCGGCGAGAAAACAATTGCAACTAAAGTCTCATATGTTAATGTTTCAGATGCCGGCAAGACAAAAAAAGTCAAGATAGTGGCAGTAGAAGACAACCCTGCAAACAAGGACTTTAAACGTGAAAGCGTGCTTAGTATGGGCGGTGTTGTTGAAACTGAACTTGGCAAGACAAAAATTACTTCCCGTCCAAGTCAGGATGGCGTTGTAAACGGCGTTCTCGTAAAGTAATTTCCTTATTTTTAGTTTTTGTGCCTTTTCCTTAGATTTCAAGGCACGATTCCTTATTTTAAATATGTTTCCGATACTTAGCAAGCGCAAGAGCCAAAGGGTTATGTTGCACATGGGGTGCTCCGAGTGTGGTAATGAAGAAGCATACCTTGGTGTCAAAGTATTAAATAAAGTAGGAATAAAGCCTGACGTCTTTGATTTTTCATGTGGGTGCGAGTATTTTGGGCGTGATGAGAAGCGAATTGATGACATCGCAGAAGAATCTCGTCCAATGTTGGAAAAATATAGTCTTGCAATAGTTGGATGCCCACGTTGTTATCATGTCATGCTCGAGCATTATCCCTACATTGATGTAGCACACATAAGCCAGGTACTTTATGACAAGATACGCGTGATGGATAATCATGGTTTTAGGGGACGAGGCTCAGTATATTACCACGACCCAAGTTTCCTTGCAAGATACGAGAAAATAATGGACGAGCCGCGCGAAACATTATCAATGCTCGGTTACACAGTCAAGGAGTTCCCGCATACAAGAGAACACACAGATTCATCAGGTGGATATTCACCAATTATTGCCCTAAGGGAGCGCGCGGCACAATTAAGACTCTCCCAGATACCAAAAGGCTCTACAGTAACATCTGCATCCCCAATGAGCACAAAGAACTTTAAGGATTTTAATAATCCTAATAACAAAATCACCATTAAGGATTTCCTTGAACTTGTTGATCACGGACTTAATATCAATATCCTCACTATAAATTAAATCTAAAAAATGGAAACTAAAAGCAAATTCATTAAAGTCGAGTGCAAGAACTGCGGCAATACGCAGGTCACATTCGACCGCTCCGCGACTGTTGTTAAATGCCTTGTGTGCGACAAGACTCTTGTTTCACCTACTGGAGGCGCTGCAAAAGTCGAAGGAGAAGTCAAGAGGTCATTTTAACAATGTCTTCTGAAGAGGGCGATTATCCCGACAAAGGCGAGCTTGTAGTAGCAACAGTTGAAAGCGTTCTTAGCTACGGCGCCTTTGTACACCTTGACGAGTATGGCAATAAGCAAGGTATGGTGAGCATAAAGGAGTTTTCCCGTAAATGGGTTAAAAATCCTCGTGATTACCTAAAAGAAGGGCAGAAGGCTGTCCTTAAAGTATTGCGCGTCAACCCTGAGCGTGAGCATATCGACCTTAGCCTAAAAGTAGTAAACGATAACGAGCGCAGGAACAAACTAAAAGAATTCAAGCTTGAGATAAGGATTGAAAAGCTCATTGAGCACTTTGCCAAGGAAAACGAGGTGGCAAGAAAGGATCTTGAAGCGATGCTAGGGGACAACCTCCTGGAAGATTATGATTCTATCTATGACGCCTTTGCTGCTGTTGCAAATGAAAAAGAAGATTTTAAAAAATACATAAAGGACGAAGGATTACGAACAAAGTTTGTGACCGCTATTTGTGAGAACATAACACCCACTCTTGTTTCAATAAAGGGCTTTGTCACGTTGCATTCCTCAGAACCTAATGGCGTTGTTGGGGTGAAGTCTGCACTTCTTGCAGGAAAAGACACTTTCTCGGAAGGAATCGAAGGCAAGCTAAGTTATATCGCACCTCCAAACTACCGGATTGATATCACCGCAGAGGATTACAAGTCGGCAGAAAAGTCGATGAAAGCCTGTTATGAGACAATAGAAAAGGTTGCAAACAAGAACCATGCGACATTTGAATTCAATAAGAAGCTCAAGGCCAAAGCATAGTTTTTTATTCCTTAAAATTCTTTAAAAAAGCAAATGAAAACCCTAATAAAGTGGTGTCCTGCATGCTCCCTTTATACTCTAAAAGGGTTTTGCCCAAAATGCAACGAGCGCACCGCTAATTCAGAGCCTCCAAGATACAGTCCTGAAGACAAATACGGCGCCTACCGCAGGATGGATAAAGAGACTGAAAAGCAATAATGCACATAACTCAGAATAAACCAAATAAAAACTGCTTAAAATGAAAGAAACCCAAGTCATATTCAATTCAAAACCGGAGTTAAAAGACCCCATAGTAATAGAAGGGCTTCCAGGCATAGGGCTTGTTGGAAAAATAGCTGTTGACCATCTTTTGTCAAAAAAGAAAACAACACCTTTTTGTGAGATATATTCCCCATATTTTCCACCTCAGGTAATAACCGACAAGAAAGGCATCGTTCACCAGGTGAAAAATGAGTTTCATCACTTTAATGAGAATGGTCAGGATTTCATAATAATAGCAGGGGACTTTCAGGGGATGACTCCAGAGTCGCAGTATGAGATTGCAGGAAAGATTCTTGACGTTCTAGAAGAATTCAAGCCTAAGGTGATTTACACTCTTGGAGGTCTTGGCATAGGAAAGGTAGTCAAGCGCCCTGCAGTATTTGCCGCGGCAAACAACGCAAAGCTGATTGAGTCACATAAGGAATTCAAACTTAAGTTCACAGGAAGAGAAGGCGGTGGAATATTTGGCGCATCAGGTCTCCTTTTAGGTCTTGGCGCCCTTCGCGAGCTTGACGGAGTTTGTCTTATGGCCGAAACACTGGGACAAGTGGTTGATGCCAAAGCTGCAAAAGTGCTCCTCGAGAAACTTTCAAAGGTTGTTGGAATCGAGGTCGACATGCGCGACCTTAAGAAGAAGGCTAAAAAGACTGAAGAAGAACTCTCAAAGATAAAGCAGATGCAAGATGAGCAGGAGCATGCTCTTCAGATGGCACTGGCCGGCGGACAAGTCAGCTCTGATGAGGACGTTGACCGTTATATACGGTAGGAAAGCTTATACTCAACAGAAAAGTAAACAAAAAAAGAATGCAAGAGGCAAATATAGATTTCCATATACACTCCAAATATTCTGGAGGCTGTTCACGAGATATGGATATCCCCAGCCTGGCAAAAGGATGCGAGGGCAAAGGTCTTGACGTCATTGGAACCGGCGATGCTACAAACCCAAACTGGATTGCACATATCAAAGAGACTCTGGTTCCTGATAACGACTCAGGAGTATACTCTTATGGAGATTCACCCACACGATTTCTTATAACGGCAGAAGTCGAAGATGACAGGCGCGTGCACCATCTTCTTTTATTTCCGGAGCTGTCAAGCGCAATAGACTTTAGAGAGCGCATAAAAAAAGATTCTAAGGACATAGATACTGAAGGACGCCCACACCTAAGGCTTTCAGGCGAGCAGATAGCAGAGCTTGCAAACGAATGCGGGGCGTTAATCGGACCCTGTCACGCATTTACCCCCTGGACTTCAGTTTATAAGGCGCATGACTCGTTAAAGGATTGCTATGGCGAGGCTTTAAAACATATATCCTTTCTTGAACTTGGACTTTCCGCAGACTGCGATATGGCAGACACCATTACAGAATTAAAAGACTTAACATTCCTTTCAAATAGTGATGCCCACAGTCCGCACCCACATAGAATAGGGCGGGAGTTTAATCGCCTGAAGATTGATGACTTGTCCTTTGACGAGATAAAAAAAGCTATCCTACGAGAAGGTGGGCGGAAAATAATACTTAATGTGGGTCTTGACCCGCGCGAAGGAAAATACCATGAGACGGCGTGCACACGATGTTACCTTAAGTTTCATCCAAAAGACGCCCAGCAAATGAAAAGGCGTTGTCCTGAATGTGGCGGAATAATAAAAAAAGGAGTCGTAGAACGAGTATTTGAACTTTCTGGTGGAAACGAGACAAAACACCCTTCGTACAGGCCGCCTTACATAAAGACTGTACCTTTAGCAGAATGTCTGGGGATGGCAATAGGTGTTAAAACCTTAACAAGCCTAAAAGTCCAAAGCGCGTGGAACGAATTGACTCAAAAGCTTGGCAACGAATCTGAAATACTCCTTAACGTGCCTTTGACCAAAATATCTGAATCAAACAAGAAACTGGCCGAGATAATCGAAGAATTTAGGACTGGGAAAATAAAGTACATTTCAGGCGGCGGCGGCATGTATGGACATCCGGTCTTTGGTCGCGAGGCAAACGACAATTATTATGATGTTAGCCAAAAGACCTTATCAAGTTTCTAAAAGAGTAATTAACCACAGATTAACCACCGATTAGCGCTCAAAGACACGAAACACCCTTAAGACCCAAGGCTGTATATTATTCATGTTAAGAACTGCTCATCTTGCATGTGGACTGGGTTCAGTCTCTTTTCTCACACTTCATCCATTGCCCCTTGCATTAGGAGCGCTTATCGCAGTTCTACCGGATTTTGACCGGAACATTTCGCATCGCGCATGGTTTTCACATTCTCCCTTTGTTGCGATACTACTTTCCTTAGCGGTATTTTATCTGTTTTCATCAGTCATAATTGCTATGGCACTCTTTATTGGTTTTATGTCCCACATACTTCTTGATGCGACAACCCATGCCGGAGTCCCGCTTCTTTTCCCCTTCTCAAAAAAGAGATACGGACTAAAGTGCATAGCATCAGACGGCAATTTTGCAAATGCGTTTTTGATAATAGTAGGTTTATTAATGCTCAGCTTCAATTTTTGGGTTCCAATACAAGTCTATTAACGGGCTTTTTGGCTGTTTTTAAATGGACGTAAAAATAGGTCTTGAGATACACGCGCCGCTAAAAACTGAGCGTAAGCTCTTTTGCGATTGCCCAACGGATTATCATGATACAACAGAGCCCAATTCCTTAGTCTGCGAGATATGTACGGCGATGCCTGGGATTAAACCAAAGCCCGTGAACAAGCGCGCGCTTGAGTCTGTAATAATAATATCAAAGCTCCTTAACTGCAAGCTTCCAACAGAAAAGATTTTCCTGAAAAGAAAGCATTACAATTACCCTGACCTCCCTAAGGGATACCAGATAACCTCTGAACCCATTGGAAAAGACGGCAAGTTCTCTTTTGAAGACGGAAGCTTTCCAGATGTTGGCATATGGGAGGCGCATCTTGAAGAGGATCCGGGCCAGTTCAATCTAACAAAAGGGCAGGTGGATTATAATCGTTCAGGAGTCCCCTTAGTCGAGATAGTGACTGCACCTGATTTAAAGAGCTCCGAGCATGCGCGCGCTTTTATGAAAGAATTGGTATCGATGCTTGAGTACTCCGAACTTATCCTTGAAGGTGACGGGATAATCCGTGCTGATGTTAATGTATCAATAAAGGGGGGACCGCGCCGGGAGATAAAAAACGTAAATTCTATTCGCTCGATTGCACGCGCAATAGAATATGAGATAAGTGCTCAAGACGAAATAGTAAATTCGGGTGGTCTTGTCGAACAGGAGACGCGTGGATGGGACGACGAAAAAGGTGAAACCTATCTAATGAGGAAAAAGGAGAATGCCGAGGATTACAGATACATCCCAGATCCAGACCTTCCTCCGATAATGCTTGATGAAGCATTGCTTGATGCACTTGGAGAAGGGCCCGAGACACCTCAGGATATGCGCGCAAGGTTTAAGGAAACCTATGGTATATCAGGTAAGTATGCAAAAGTCATAACAAATGATAAGGAAGTAGCTTTGTTCTTTGAAGAAGCACTTAAACTTAAGGAAACCGACCCAGAGCTTTGCGCGAAATGGATGGCTGAAGAAGTCCTTGCTCAACTTAATTACAAAGAAAAGACATTATCTGAAACAAAGCTTAGTGTCCCGCTTTTTGTAGAATTAATGGAACTTTTAAGGAAAGATGCAATAACAGACTCCATTGCCAAAAAGCTCCTTGAGCGAATAATGGATTCGGGCGAGTCCCCTGTAAAGATTGTAACTGATGAAGGTCTTGCTGTCGTAAAGGACGAGAGTGCGCTTAAAGCCGCAGTCAAAAGTGTAATAGAAAAGAATAAAAAAGCAGTTGAGGATTACAATTCAGGCAACCTCGGCGCGCTTAATTTCCTTATGGGTCAAGTAATGCGGGAGATGAAGGGACGCGCCCGGGCAGGCGAGATAATATCACTCTTAAAAGAAGAACTTGATTAGCTAATAACTCCGAAACAACTTGAAGCTAATATTTATATTAGGAACTACAAATTAGTCGGCTGATTACTATTTGTAACGCTACAAAATCATTCTTGAAAATGGCTGCTAAAAAGAAGAGCGACCCTAAAAAGGACGTTCAAATCGATAATACCTCCGCTGAGGCAGAGCCTGCGACCAAGGTTGCAGTCAGTTCGCCAAAAGAGGTTTCAAAAGAAGTAGCTACGACTCCGACTAAGGAAAAATCCGAAGGAAATTCGATGATGGGTGTTTATGCATTTATTATCATTGGATTAATAATCGTTATCGGCGCAGTAGCTTTTGTGATGACAGACACCAGCAAGACAATTGCCAGTGAAACAAATGACGCAGAACTCATAGGAGCTGCTCTTGCACAGACAAAAAGTGTTATGGATTCAATCGAATCAAACCTTAATATAACAATTGACCAGTTAACAGGAAGCGTCACAGAAAACGGAGACAATTATCTTGTCACCTTTGCTACAGACACAGGGTCAAATAAATTCATGGTTCTCATGTCGCCGGAATCAAAGGCCTTAAAAGTCGGTCTTAACGGCAATTTGCAGTGGAGCCCATCAGAGTTCCTGATGCAAATAGCACCCAATGATTATCAGAAGTGTGCAAAGCTCTTTAATGATAATTATGTGGGATTCTATCTCGTTGATAAGTTACTCAATGGCACAAAGCGCGCACGCTATATGGTGGACATGCCAGACGTACTTAACTGCAGTGGCTCTCTGTTGCCATATTCCATTGAGATAGCTCAGGGCTACATAAAGACTACAGTCACAGCACCAGACGGTAAGAATTATTACCACAGGCTTCCACTCCCTTCTGAAGTAATAGTACAAAAAGCTGTGACAATACCTAAGGAGGATACTGCCAAGGGAATTATAGTATACGTGGACCGTGTGGAGTTTGATGAATTCAGATACTCCTATGAGCTTGCAGAAGAGAGTCAGATGAAGTTTGATGCGTATGATACAGAGCTTGCATTGTCATATAATGTGACAACAGTACCAAGACTTATCTGGAATTGCCAAGCTGGCATAAGAAAGACTCTTGCCCTTGCAGAGTTACGGGGTGAAGTGCCATCTGGAACAGAGTTCCAGGTTCTTGTAACATTGACTTGCCTTTACAACAATGCCGAGCCAAAAGAGATTTGCCAATCACTTGGCATAACTCGGGCGGAGGATGGAACTGTTGTTGGAGCACAGATACCAAATGAATACATAATATCAAACTTGTATAAGACTGGCGAGATGTCATGTGTCCCATCTGATAATACAAGTGTGCTCCAAGCTTTCTACTCCCCGGATTCGGAGGCTTCACTTGCACAAAGGGCGCTTGTCGAAGAGCTTGATAAGCTGTTTGGCGATTCATTAAGCGTCGAATACTATTGCGTGGGTGATGATGAAACTTGTAAAAAACTTGTTGAAATAACATCGGGAGAATAAAATCTCCCCTAACACTCAAAAACAATATAATAAGTTATAAGTAAAATGGTTACAAAAAAGAAGAAATCTGCACCCAAGAGGAGTGTAGATACTCAAAAAGTTTCTAAGACAAAAATCGAAGAAACTCCCAAAAAGACAGAATGCCCAGTCAAGGCATGCTCAAATCCAGTCTTTTTGGTCGCAGCGCTTGTTTGCGTCTTAGTTCTGGTCGCAGCAATTGTACTACTTAGTGCGCCAAGCGAGGCTGTAAAAAAGGTAACGCCCGTAGTGAATGATTCCACACAGGAGCCCATTGTAATTCCTGTTAAAAATGAGACTGCAGAAGATGACAAAGTAAATATAATGGTCTTTAGCGATTTTGAGTGTGGATACAGCAGAAGGTTTGCCGATACTATGGATGAGCTTGAGAAGAACTATGGCGATAAGATTTCGTTTGAATACATCAATTATCCATTGTCATTCCACGAGAAGGCACAGGACGCAGCAGAAGCTGGAGAATGCGCCGAAGATCAGGGCAAGTTCTGGGAGCTTCACGACTTGATGTTTGACAACCAAACAAGCCTTTCAGTCGAAGACATTCAAAAGATGGCGGCAACAATTGAAGGACTTAATGTAGATGAGTTCTCAACATGTCTGAAGTCAAACTCCAAAGAAGACGAAGTCCAGGAAGATATAACACTCGCAGCAGAACTTGGCGTTTCAGGAACTCCGGCAATCTTTGTTGGTGGTAAGGATGGATGGTTCATTTCAGGAGCACAGCCTTATGAGACATTTGAAGATGCAATAGCAAAAGTTCTTGCAGGTACAATGCCTCCAAAGCAGGTTGAAGGAATAGGTTCGTTTAAGGCATTTGATTATGCGGTCTGTGTAGAAGGTGAAAAGCCTGTAATGAGACTTTATACGACCACATGGTGCCCACATTGCTCTTGGATAAAAGAGACCTTTGATGAGGTTATGTCTGAATATGTTGATGCAGGCAAGATTGTTGCTCACCACTGGGAAGTTGACACCGGGGACGATAGTATAACAGAAGAAGTCGAAACAGAAGTCCCTGAATCAGAACTTGCAGTGTTTAAGCAATTCAACGACAGAGGCTCAATTCCGACATTCGTCTTTGGTTGCAAGTATTACCGTGTTGGATCCGCTTACGAGTCGAAAAATGACCTTGCGGCTGAAGAAGCAGATTTCAGAGCAGTAATCGAGCAATTAATCAGTGACGCGGCGACCCAATAAGGTCGCTTTTTTTATTTTATTAAACAAATAGCCCGAGACTTTACTCGGGCTAACGCTTTTTCTTATTTTATTAAAAATTAGCCTTTGCAAGCAGCTTTTTCCAAGAATTAGCTTGATTACGGCAGTTCTATCTTATCAAGCATAGCGACATAATAACTGAGCCTGCCGATTTCATGTTCCATTGTGTTTATGGCCTGCTCAAGGCGAATCTTATCCTCATCGTTAATCTCGCACAGCGATTCTTTACTTTCTCCGAATTCCTCAAGGGAACTTGAAAGTGCCTTTTTTACTCTAATCACTATTGCCTTTTTTAATATCCCAAGAAGATCTCCATTGAGCTTTACATACAATTTACGGTCGCCAGGCTTCTTTATTTTTGTTATGACCTCCATTATTTCCAAGAAGTCAAAGGAGAGGGATATCATGGAACTCGAATAACCCGTTTCAAGCGCGACATCGTTTAAGCTTGTTGGGGCATTGCGTATGAGGAGGACTGCGATTATCTTGCCATGGAGTGGCGAGTAACCTATGGTTTCTGCTACGGCGGCAAAACTCTCAAGAATCCTTTCTTCTATCTTACCCACAGCATCTTCAGATGATTTTTTAACCATATCAAAACCACTAAGTTTATATACTTCAAGCATATAAATTTACAACTTTTAATAATCATTAAATGTTTATGAGGTGACAATAATCATGACAAAATCACAGAAAACGGAATCAAAAAAATATGGCGATTCCCTGCCACACACAACAACTTCGCTTTGCCCTGAGTGCAAACGTCCAATAGAAGCTCACGTTTTTGCAAAAGACGGTATTGTCTGGATGAAAAAGACCTGCCCGGAACATGGGGAGTATGTCGAAAAATACTGGGAGGACGTTGAGCTTTATGAAAGAGCTCGCAAGTATGCGTCATCACCCGTATTTCAAAAGAACCCAAATTTAGAGTCTACCGGCGCAAATTGCCCATATGATTGCGGTATATGCACACGACATAAAAGCCACACGGCATTAGCTAATATTGTCGCGACAAACAGATGCGACCTTTCCTGCTGGTACTGCTTCTTTTACGCTAAAGAAGGCCAACCCGTATATGAACCGACTCTTGAACAGATACGCGCTATGGCAAAGAACCTTGCCTCAGAAAAGCCCGTTCCATGTAAGGCAGTTCAGATAACGGGTGGCGAGCCCACTATGAGAGAAGACCTTGTTGACATGGTCAAGATAATGAAAGAAGAAGGCATCGACCACGTTCAGATAAACACTGATGCCATAAATTTCGCATTTAAACCAGAACTCCCCGCAGCGCTTCGCGAAGCTGGCTCAAACACCGTATATATGAGTTTTGACGGAGTAAGTAAGAAGTCAAACCCCAAAAACCACTGGGAAGCCCCTTATGCGATTGAAAACTGTAGAAAATGCGGCATGGGAATTGTACTTGTCCCGACAATGATTAAAGGCATAAACGACCATGAAACGGGAGACATAGTCAATTTCGGCTTAAACAACCTTGATGTCATCAAGGGAATAAACTTCCAGCCAGTCTCTTTAGTCGGAAGGATGCCACAAAAAGAGCGTGATGCACAAAGAATAACTATACCAAAAGTCATCGCAAATATTGAAGAGCAAACAAATGGAGTTATCACAAAAGATGATTTCTTCCCAGTCCCTTCAGTGGCACCAATAACCGATTTTGTTGAAGCAATAACTGGAAAACCCCAGTATACACTTTCAACTCACTTTGCATGTGGTATGGCAACCTACATAATAAAAGGCGATGACGGCAAACTCGTCACATTGCCCAGTTTTGTAGATGTTGACGGTCTTTTAGAATATCTTGAAGAGATGGCAGAAGAACGTCGTGGCAAAAGTAAAGTGTGGACTGGAATCAAAGTATATCGCAACCTGGGAAAGTTCATAGAAAAGGACAAGCAGCCAGAAGGCTTCTCACTTAATAAGCTACTTTTCAATGCCCTTGTCAAGCACAATTATCATGCAATTGGAGAGCTTCATCGCAAGTCGATGTTTATTGGCATGATGCACTTCCAGGATCCGTATAATTATGATGTTGAGCGCGTTGAGCGTTGTTGCATCCACTATGCGATGCCTGACGGGAGAATAATCCCTTTCTGTGCGTTTAACGTGCTTCCCGAGATATATAGGGATAAAGTACAGGCTCAATATGCCATCCCCGCTGAGGAATGGGAGAAACAAACAGGAAAGAAGATACTCGATGGAAAGTATAAGCGCAAGCCAGCACCTCTTGAAGCAGGTGATGTTTATAAGAAGGCCTACCTTGACATAAAAGACAACTTTAAACTATAAAATGACTCACAAGGGAAGATACGGGACTGAGCCTTTTGAGAAGGTTACAATAGAGGAGTTTTCATTAAATGGTCTTGAAAGCGCGTCGCATGCCGCCTTCTTACAGTATAAAGTACTGCTTATACCTGAGGTCGTGAGGGCAAACATCAGCTTCCCGCAAAAGAAGCTAAAAGTGATTGTTTCTGATCCGTCAGTTGCGACAAAAAAGATTCTTGCAGAGATAAAGCCTGTACGTGCGACTCTAACAGAGAAGGGTTCAATCGATTATGACACTCTTGTCGCACAAGGGTTTCACGACGTAAAAAGTTGTTAAATCCATATTAAGTCCCATTAAGCCTCTTTTTATTCTTAGCGTAAGGGTAGAATTATCTGCATTATTTTTTTAGTGTTCTGTTTTAGCGAGCCAAAGCTAGAAGAATAAAAAATATTAAAAAATAAAAAGAAAATAAGAAGCGAGTAAAATTACTCGCTCTCGCCACAAAGCCTGAGCATCTCTGCCCAGTCAGAATCAACATGCTTTTGAATCTTCTCGACAATGTGCGCGTTTTCCGGCTTAAGGAGGTGCTTAAAGCGTGCCTGGGTCTTTAAGTACTCAAGAATAGGCTTTCTCTCCTTAGGCTTGTACGTAAGCTTGTACTTGCCGTCAACGACTTCATAAAGCGGCCATGCGCCAGTTTCTACAAGCAACTTTGATAAGTCTATTGCACTATCATTTGCAAAGCCCCAAAGTGTTGTACATGGCGAATTTACAAGAAGCACCTTTGGCCCTTCTATTGTAAATGCCTTCTCAGCCTTATTCACAAAATCAAGCCAGTTTCCAACAGCAGCACTCGCAGCATACGGTATGTGGTGGGCAACAGCAATCTTAAGAAGATCCTTTTTCCATTCTGTTTTACCCTGAATCACTTTGCCGGCCGGTGCTGTTGTCGTAGATGCACCAAATGGCGTTGAACTGGAACGCTGGTTTCCTGTGTTCATGTAAGCTTCGTTGTCGTAACACACATAAAGGAAGTCGTGTCCACGCTCAAGAGCTCCTGAAAGCGACTGAAGTCCAATATCATAGGTCCCGCCGTCACCACCAAAACACACAAACTTTATGTCCTTATCAATCTTACCCTGCTTTTTAAGCGAGCGGTAAGCAGTCTCAACTCCAGATATTGTTGCTGAGGCGTTTTCAAAGGCGCTGTGTATCCATGGTATCTTCCATGCAGAGTCAGGATAGATTGTCGTTGAAACTTCAAGACATCCTGTTGCGTTTGCTGCAACAACTGGCTTGTCTGTTGCCCCAAGTACCGTTTTTACAACAACTGGCGCGACACAACCTCCACAGAGCCTGTGACCAGGTGCTAGCCTACATTCCTTAGCTGCAAATTCTTTGTAGTTCATTCTCTTAAGTTGATGTATTCTTCCTTACCGGTAACTTTTCCCGCAAGGAGGTCGTCAAACACTTTTTCTATGTGGTCGTCATAAAGCTCGCGGCCGCCGATACCAAAGACATAACTTTGGATTTTTGGCTTTTCTGAGCTCGCATAAAGCGAACACTTAACGTCTGTAAATATTGGTGCGTCAGCTCCGTAGCTTGCCGCACGATCAAGAACAGCAACCGCCTTTGCTCCCACAAGTCCTTTTGCAATGCGCTCGTAAGGAAATGGTCTAAACATCCTGAGTTTTAGGAGGCCAACCTTTTTGCCTTCTTTTCTCATTTTATCAACAACAGTCTTTGTCGTTCCAGCAGCCGAACTCATAACAACAATTATCGCATCTGCATCATCTGTGTGATACTCCTCAACGACGTCAAACTCGTTTTCAGTTATTCTCGCAAGCTCGCAAGCTATCTTTGGCAAGACATCAGGCACTTTGCTGATTGATTCCACCTGCTGACGTTTTGTCTCAAAGAGATAATCCGTGAGTTCAATTGCACCGACAGTTATTGGATGCTCAACATCAAGGAGGTTGTAGGGGAACTTATATTCCCCAATAAAATCTCTTACTGCTTCGTCACTATGTATAATAACGTTCTCAACACCGTGGCTTGTGATAAAGCCGTCCATACAAGGCATTATCGGTGTTAGGATATCCGGATGCTCAGCAAGACGCATCGCAAGAAGCGTGTTCTCATAAGACTCCTGAGCGTCTTCAGCATAAATCTGCAGCCAGCCCATGTCCCTACAACCCATGGTGTCCGAATGGTCACAGTGAATATTAAGTGGCGAAGAAAGAGCTCTGTTTGCTATTGGCATGACAATTGGCGCTCTAAGACCTGAAGCAACACCTAAAATCTCATACATCAAAGCAAGACCAGCCGAAGATGTCGCAGTCATCGTTCTTGCTCCTGCAAATGCTGAACCAACAACAGCAGAAAGAGCAGAATGTTCTGATTCCACCCTTATCATCTCTGTTTTAACAATCCCATCTGCAACAAACTTTGCAAAGCCTTCGACAATCGGAGTCTGGGGTGTTATTGGGTATGCCGCAACAACATCAGGGTTAATCTGCCTCATTGCCTGCGCGACAGCGCCTGCACCTGTAAGTGGTTTTGCCTTGTTCATTTTCTAAACTTACTTTCTTCTTCCATTTTGATACACTTTACCGGGCAAATCGCCTTACATATACCACAGCCTTTGCAGTAATCAAAATCCGTCTCCTTTCTTTTCCCGTCTTTAACCGGAATTGCCATGTCTGGACATAATGCAACACACATCATACAGTTAATGCATTTTTCTTCATCCCAAACTGGCCTAAACGCGCGCCATGCCCCTGTTTTATTGTTTACAGATGTAGGCGGCTTATCGATTATACCCCCGATTGGGATATCTTTCCAACCTTTTTTCTCAGCCATTGTTAATCAGTTTCCTTTTACCCCGTCATAAGCACTTTTTATGGCATCGACTGTCGCCTGGGTTTTTTCTTTGCCCAGCTTCTTTTCGAATTTCTGACGTGTCTTTTCTTCAAGAGCCTCAATAGAGATGATTCCTGTTGCTTTGACTAGGGCTCCAAGTATTGGTAAATTGGGCTTATTGGCGCCTGTAGCTTCAAGGGAGATTTTTGTGGCATCAACGGTGTAAACCTTACCTTTAAAGCCAGTCTCTTTTTTCATCTCGTCAGGACTCTTTGGTGAATTTATAATAAGAATCCCGTTTTCATCCATTCCATCGCTGACACTTATCGGACCGATAAGTGTCGGATCAATCACAAGCACTACGTCCGGGTTGCGGACTGGCTGGTATAAACGGATTTTTTCGTCCGATATACGCGCATATGCAGTTACAGGTGCTCCACTACGTTCAGGGCCATACTCGGGAAATGCCTGCACAAACTTATCTTCATCCATTGCCGATTCTGCAATGAATTGTGCAGCGGTTTTTCCACCTTGTCCGCCTCTTCCGTGAATGCGCACCTCAAAGATGCCTTTATCCATTTTGTGGTGAAGGTTATATTTGAAGTATCTTTTGCGTTGGCTTTTGGCCTAACAAAAAGAAGGAATATATTACCCATACGAGAATAAAAGGGCGATTCTTTTTTAGGCCGCAACTTTTATCTTTTTAAGGGTAAGTATATGGCAATGCCCGCCAGGAAAAATCCAGTTAGAAAGAGTTCTACGAACAAGGAACATCCCTTCATGCCTAATTTAAGGCAGATGCTACGGGAATATAAAAAATCGATGCCTGCAGGAGACAAGCTCACCTGGAGAAAATCACCCACAGGGATGAAAATAAGTCATGAACAATGGTTGCCCCGAGAACAACTCATACGAAGCATAACTTTTAAACATGAGGGGTCAGACATAGTGATTTCTGGATCTAAAATGTCACGGAGACACATGGGTACCTATGGAGAGCCAATTTCCCCTAGAAAAATACCTGTGGATAAACACAAAGAACTCATGCCTTTGGAAGTAAAAAACTTGTTTCCAAGAGATAAGAACTAGCCGGTCTAGTTTCCAATAGCCGCCTCGTCGACCAGTTTTTTAATTCTCGCCTCAAGTTCTTCTGGAAGACCAAGTATTTTTGCATCTAAAAAACCTCGTGCAATTGTTGCCGTTGCTTCATCTTCGCTTAAGCCGCGCGACATGAGGTAGACAAGTTCGACATCAGATATCTTGCCAACTGCGGCCTCGTGTGAAAGTTCTGCACCTTCTGTAACAACCTTTAGCTCAGGGATAGCATGGATATTTGCTTCCCCCAGGTTAAGGCTCTGACACTCCAAATGCCCCGTGCATTCTTTAGACTTGCCAACTAGGCGCCCCCTGACAATAAGTGTAGCCTCATCTTTTGCAATTGAGCGTGATACTATTTCACCTTGCGAGCCCTTTCCAGAAAGCACAATCTCGCTTCCAATATCAAGATTGCTTTTGCCTTTTGCAAGAAGTATGGAATTGAGTGCAGCGCGCGATCCTTTTCCCTTACAGACGGCTTTTGGGTACATCTGTATGTCTGCTACAGGTGCAAGAGATATATAGTCTGAAATGAATTCCCCACCATCTTCAATATTTGTCACGCTTCTTGGGCGGACTTTTGTCCCTTGTGCCCAGTCATGAATCATAGTAAAATGAAGTTTTGCGCCCTTTTTGACATATAATTCCGAGATTCCAAGATGTTCGCCATTTTGCGCGTGCGGATGTTTGGCACAACCGGTGATTATTCGCGAGTTAGAACCCTCCTCAGCTATTATTATATTATGGACGCGCTGGCGTTCACCGTCAGAAACCATAAGGCATGATTGTAGGGGAAATGTCACATCAGCGTCTTTTAGTATTCTCATGAAGTAACCGCCTTTGCCGTTTTTTGCGACCTCTTTTGTGAATTCGTCTTTATCCTTTGGAACAAGATTCCAGGAATAATCTTTAAGCCAGGCGTATTTTTTGAGAGCCTCTTCAATAGGCATTATCTCAATGAGACCTTCCATGCGTTTGTTTATTGCAGCATCTATCCTGTTTTCATCAAGCTGGAAGTAGGTCCCGGCCCTATCATTTGACTTATCTTCTCTAGTCACACCGACCTTTGCCGCCGCCTTTAATATCTCCTCTGGAAGGTCTGAGAGGATGTCTGACGACTTGTCTTTACGTTCCACAGTTATCATCCTCCTTTCGCAAAGGGCAGTTGACGCATGCACGATATCCACGCTCTTCGATATCCTTCATTATGCCCTTTGGTCCTTTGTAACAATAAGACTTTCCACCGATAAGGACGCATGCGTGGCTTGCCGCAATATAATCCATGACTTTTCCCTGATGAGTGACTATCATCGCCGAGGCATCTTCTTTTTTGATGTAATCATTTATAGTCTTTCCGATTAGTGCAAGGCTTTCTACATCAACGCCTGAGTCCGGCTCGTCAAGAAGCATCAGGTGCGGTTTCATAAGAAGCAGTTGAAGGACTTCTGAGCGCTTCCTTTCCCCTCCGGAAAAACCTCGATTGACATCCCTTTCAAGGAAATCTGACATATTTAATTTTTTTATCAGGTTTTTTGCATCGTTTGATAAATCGTCTTCAGGACCTTTACCTTCGCAAATCTTAAGCATATCAAGAAGCGTTATCCCCTTTATCTCAGGGGGATGCTGGAACCCCATTCCAAGACCAAGTTTTACTCTTTTGTCTATTGGTAACGTTGTAAGTTCTTTTCCATTAAGTTCTATTTTTCCATTGAGCACATCATATTTTGGATAGCCGAGAATAGCCCTTAATAATGTAGTCTTGCCGCTGCCGTTGGGGCCAAATATCATATAAGTCTCGCCCGAACCTACCTTGATGTTAATGTCCTCCAGTATCTTTTTATCTTCAATACCGACAGACAAATTCTTTATCTCAAGCATTGCCTTTACTTTGATTATTTGCATTTAAATAAGAAATTCCATAACTATTATCGGGGATATTATTAATCAATCCAAAATGGATTCAAACAATTCTAAACAAATAGTGATTTTAGTGGTAGTAGTCCTAGTTGTTGTAATCGCAGCAGTTGTTTTACTAAGCGGCGGTTCATCAAGTAGCGAACTGACACCAAGTGAAGCGATATCTAGACTTGAAAGTTCAACATGCCCATACTCACAAAGTGAGGAAGGCGTCTCAGTCTCGATTTCAGGTGACGTATTGACGATGACAAAAGAAGGTTGCACCGGTTCATGTGCAATCAACGAAAAGTCAGGCAACATTGATATAACTGCAGACTGCGGTTCAACGCCAACTCCGACACAGGACTTAACAAAGTCTGAAGCAACATCGGCAATGGTGGCATGTGGTTGCTGGTATGATTTATCAGACCCAGACGAGTCGATAGCCCAAGAAGGTAACCAATGGATTATCTCGAAATCCGGATGTGGTGGAAAATGCTGGGTAAATCTTGACGGTTCGGGTTGCGGACATGATGTTAACGAGATGTGCACGGGACTAACTCCAGGGCTCACACAGCAGGAATGTATCGATAAGATGAAATCCGGCGGATGTTTCTATAATTACGGCGACACTGGTGTCTCAGTAACATGGAGTGCTGACCAGTATGTCATGCAAAAGACAGGCTGTAATGGACAGTGTACCTGTAACAAGAACACAGGATATGTCCACGTTGATGCAGGCGGTCCAGCATGTAAAGAAGGCCCATTAACAAGAAGCCAGGCGGTTTCAAAAATGGAAGCTGCAGGTTGTCCATTTGACCCTTCAGACAGTGATGTTGACGTCTACCGCAGTGGAGACTACTATATTATGAAAGAGGAGAATTGCCAGGAACAGTGTAAAATCAATGTGAACACTGGTGACACACAGATTCCAGGCGACCCACAGTGTAAGATGTCAAAGAGTACGGCTGTCAGGCGCCTTGAAGACAATGGATGCCCGTTTGATGCAGGTAGCAGTAAAAGCCACACAAGATATGATGGCGACGACCTTGTTATAACGCATGACAGTTGTAAGGGTGAATGTAGAATAAACCTATACTCTGGAAAGACGCATATCACAAAGGCTGATTGCACAATTGACCAGGATGAAGCAGATAGGAGAATGGTAAACTGCGGTTGCTGGTATGATCCAAGTGCAAGTGATGTGTCTACAAAGAAGAAGAGCAACCAGTGGGTTATGACCAAAGAGAATTGTGGCGGAAAGTGTTGGATAGACACAGATGCTTACAACTGCGGACACGACTCAAACGAGATGTGCACAATGCCAGATCCACCTGAGCCAACAGACAAGGAAAAAGCAATCGAGATGATGAAGAACTGCGGTTGCAGCTATTCTATGACTGGAAGCGACTCAACAGTTTCAAAGAAGAGTTGTCCAACTGAAGCAAAACTTCTTGGTGGCGAGTGCTGGGTTGCAGAGTCTACATCAAGCACATGTTCAGGCGTCTGCTGGGTAAGCACTGACCTTTCGTCAAGCACTTGCGGACATAGTTCATGTGGGGCGTGTTGTCTCTAAGTAGCTAAGGGGAGGTGACTCCCCAAATATTTTCTTTTTTTATTTTATTCTTTTTCTTATTGCAATTATCTTATTCTTCCTTAGGCATTCTCATTTAAATCAAATCTGCCATAAGATTTTATGCTTTTAAGCAAATCAAAAATGACATTAGATACACAACAATTAGTAATTATTGGCGTTGTAGTGATAGTGCTTGCGATAATAGCGGCCGTAGTCCTTATGGGTGGTTCTCCAGCCCCCGCACCGACTCCGACGCCAACACCCACTCCAACCCCGACACCCACACCGACAACAGACCTGACCGAATCCCAGGCAAATGCCGCAATGAAAGACTGCGGCTGCTGGTATGACCCGTATGCCAACGGAGTATACACAGAAAAGCAGGGCAGCCAGTGGGTAATGACAAAAGAATCATGCGGCGGAAAATGCTGGGTAGGAACTGATGATACTGGTTGCGGGCACGACTCAAACGAGATGTGCACAATGCCAAACCCCCCAGAACCTCCTGAGCCAACAGAGCTTACAAAGTCTGAAGCAAATGACGCTATGGAAAACTGTGGCTGCTGGTATGACTCGGAAGCAAGTGACGTTTACACAGAAAAGCAGGGCAGCCAATGGGTAATGACAAAAGAATCATGCGACGGCAAGTGCTGGGTAGAATCTGATGGAACGGGTTGCGGGCACGACTCAAACGAGATGTGCACAATGCCAAACCCACCAAGCCCCACGCCAGAGGAACAGGCAATCCAAAAGATGAAAAACTGTGGTTGCACATATTCGATGGATGGCAGTGACTCTACAGTATCTGAGGAAGGGTGTCCAACGGAAGCTGGACTTCTTGGAGGAACCTGTTATGTCGCAAAGTCTACGACAAGCACCTGCACTGGCGTTTGTTGGATAAGTACAGACCTTTCGGCAAGCACCTGTGGACACAGTTCATGTGGGGCGTGTTGCGTCTAGGACTAACTGGGGAGAAATCCCCATTTTTCTTTATTTTTATCTTTTTAGAATGAATTCTAGTATATAACTTAAAATGCCAAGACCTACGAGATCGCACGGAGAAATTAAGTCTACTGCTGCGAGTCAATATGGAATCCAGTTTGAGTTTGTTCCAGGCAGAACGTCAAGGTCGCGCCCACGAGGTGCAATGGAGTTTAGTCATCAGGGTACTGGTGTGGGCAAGCGAGGGGGACGTAATAGCTACAGACCAAAATCCATCAAGTTGCCGGAACAACCAATTGGAGTTAATCCGGATGCTAAACTTAAGGATATGTCCACAAGACAAGTAAAACTGGCTAGAAACTATTACAACGCACTTAACAAAGCAAATATAAAGAGGGTCAATGCATATGAGAAAGCTCGTAATGTAGCTGATGCACGCAAGGAGGGTCCTTTGTTTACTAGATATAGCCAGTTGAGGACGGCAGGACAAGACGAAGCGAAAAAAGCTGCTGGAGAAGCGGCGAAATTTAATCATGCATTCATGTGGCGTACTCGCGGAGCTGACATAAAGCAAGCAATAAAAGACGGCGGCCCCAAATCGGAGAAACTAAATAAAATCTCGCAGAAAAGAAAAGCAAAACGCACGGTCCTCATTTCTAAAAACAAAAAGTAAGATTTTCTTACTTTTCCAGGAACCTAAAGAAATAAGTAAGAAATTCTTACTTTTGAATTTTTTATTCCTTTAGCCTTAACCCCTATCGATTATAACTAAATGCCCACAAAACAGGAAAAGCCCTCTTTGGGATGGTTTAAAATCAAACGCCCACCTCACAGAGAACCATACCAACTCCAAATTGCACCTCTTGGTGACTTGAGAAAAGAAGAGATTAATGGAATGCCAGAAGCTGAGGTTCGTAGTAGAATAAAACATGTCGAGGAACTTCGGAAAATTGCCAGTAAGCAGGAAGAACTTAGATCATCTCGGGCAGACATAAAAGAGGGTAAACAGGGACGGCGGCTTGCAGAATCCGAATTAGTAAAGTTAAGAGAGGGTCTTGATGTTAACAAGCTGAATTTAAGCGAGCTAAAGTACAGAAGAAAAGATTATGACGGACAAATCAAGCAATCAAAGGGAGCCTACACTAAATACCTCAATAATAGAAGGGCAGATTACGAGACTGCAATTATCTGGCGCACGCGCGGATCTAAGCTTAAGACTAAAATGAAAAAAGGTGGGATTGGGGCATTTAGACTAAAACTTATTTCAAATATGAGAAAAAAATCAAGGAGAACGAAAAAGTAAGATTTTCTTACCTTTTAAATTTCTATTATGTTGGGTTACAAAGTAACCCGACCATACTCATCGGGTATTTCCGATAAAGTAAGATTTTCTTACTTTTTAAATTTCTATTACGTTGGGTTACAAAGTAACCCGACAATACTCCTCGGGTATTTCCGAGAAAGTAAGATTTTCTTACTTTTTAGGATTTTTATCTCTTTACTCTTAAGTCTATTGCTTATCCTAGTCAGGCATGCTAATTAAAAATGGTTTCAAAATCAGTAAAAAAGCCTAGAGAAAAATTCACCAACTTGGCAAAGAAACCAAAGGGGTTTAACGCTGCTACTAATGTTAATTCTACAATTTCAGTAAAACAGGCCATTGCCGGCAGAAAATATTACATGGGCCTTAGTAAAGCACATCAAAAGAATCTAGTTGCACTCAAAAAAGCAATCAAAAGCACGAAAGAAGGTGACAAAAATTATAATAGCTATGTTGATTCGTTGCAAATAAGCACAGAGGCTAAAAACGTACATGCTGATAAATCATTAGAATATAATAAGAGGGCAAAAGACCTAAAAAAAGAGTTGAATGAACTGCGCAAAAACGAAAAAAAACGCAAGAAATGGCTTGTTGCATGTCAGGAACCTAAAAAGACACATAAAGATGTTGCAATAGCACTTTTTAAAAAATACATACAAATGCCCTCTGGGAAAGCTAAAACAACAACCAAGGAAGTTTATCGTGCACACAAAATCAACTTTATCGCAACCAAAAAAGCTCAAAATATTCATACCGAAGAGCTCGCAAAAGTAAGATTTAAACTCATGTGGCGCACTAAAGGGGCAGACATAAAGCAAGCAATAAAAGACGGTGGCCCCAAATCGGAGAAACTAAATAAAATCTCGCAGAAAAGAAAAGCAAAACGCATCATTTCTAAAAACAAAAAGTAAGATTTTCTTACTTTCTGGCATTTTTATCTTTTTAGACCAAATCTTAGATTACAACTTAAAATGCCCACAAGACCCAGAGGATATCACCCAAAACTTGCGAAGTTTCCAACAAAACCCAAAGGAGTCAATTTGCATACAGAGCTTAAGGATATGTCTGCCAAACAGTTAACAACTGCTAAAAAACATTTTATTAAGCGCACAGGTGTTGCTGAACAAAGGATTGAAGCATATAAGAACGCCCGCAATATTGCGCGTATAAACAAGGAACATCCTGATTATGTCAAATATAATGATTTAGTAACAGTAGAAACTAAGAACCGGAATTTCTCTGCAGATGAAGCCGCTAAGTATAACTGGGCACACACTTGGCGCACATACGGAGCACCCACTAGACAATTTTTGCGAGACGGTGGGTCTAAGGTAAAAGTAGAACGATTAAAAGTAAATCAACTAAGCAGAGTTCAAAAACGTAACCTTAAATTAGCCAAGGAGCATGAACGTCTAGCTAATGTAGCTGATGAAAAAGCTTATCGGATGGTTAAGAAAAAAGGAGTGAATGCCGTAATAGAAGGGGGCAGCGATTATGGTGCGCGCACGGAGTATAATCGGCACATAAATACAATGTGGACAGCGCGCGGTCAAGTAAAAAAGTTTTCTAATAGGGCAGCAGAAGCAGGACATAAAGTTATGTGGCGTACAAGGGGGGCTCCATTGAGGCAAACTTTACGCGAGGGTGGTTTTGAGGCGGACCGCTTAAAGGCAATCTCCAAGAAAAGAAAGTAAGATTTTCTTACTTTTCATTAATAATAAATCAAGAGCGAGCGTTTTACCTTTAGTGTTTTTATTCTTTTGAAATTAATTATCATATACAACTTTTCAGCAATTAAGATGCCTAGCAAAAAACCAAACCTTGGCCCAGAAATAGATATCACCGATATCTCAGTTAAGCAAATACATCGCTTAATCAAGTCCAAAAGAAAAGAAGCACAAAAACATCAACAAAAGGGTTTGAATTATGAACTGGCGGCAGGAGTTGGGAACTACCGGGAGAATACATCACTTGCAAGGGATGCGAACAGACTTGCCAGGGGGGCCAGAAATGAAGCTGGAGCATTAAATGAAGTTGTCGGCCAGGTCAGGGTTTGGCGCACAAGAGCAAGCAAATTGCGTGCAGATCTGAAGGCTGGAGGTAAAAAGGCCGAGAAATTAAAAAATATTTCTGCCGAGAGAAAACGCCAAAGAAACCCAAAAAAGTTTAAGCCTGCAAAAGAATTAGGAATCGGTCCAAAAACCGAAGTGGACGGAGTCCCCTTAAAAGAATTGCGCAGACTTCAAAAACATCAAGCAAACCAATCTAGAGGAAATCAATCGCATGCCGACTGGTTAGATGCAAAAATAGCCAAGGCAAAAGAGTCTCAAAGCTTTAAAGAACAGAACCCGCGAACCTTACAGGACGTACGTAAATACGAAGCAATCAAGCGCTCCGTTGTCCATACAGAAAAGCTGGCCCACGATGAAGCGGCAAATCTGGAAAATGTCATAGTCTGGCGTGCAAAGGGTGCTAAACTCAGAAAAACCCTAAGGAAAGACGGCGGTAAAGCAAAGAAGCTAAAAAAGATTTCTGCTGAGAGAAAAGCAAAAAGACGGCAACATAAAAAGTAAGCTCTTTCCTAAAAATTTAGTCAGAAACATTAAGCCCGTTCTCAAGAGCAATTTCCTTAAACGCGTTAGCGGTGTATTCTACCTGTTTTCGTGTTAGGCCGTAAGTTGAGAACTTCCACTCGCGCGTTGCGCCGGGAAACGGCCCCGTTATCTTACGCGATGAGAGTGCTTTAGTCAGGAAAAACCCCCTTTTCTTGTGCGTATCTGCAATCTTGTTAAAGCCGTCAGTCTTTATCTTTGTTATCGTGTGCTTTCTTGGCATCTCAGAAACAACTGAAGTCCCTTCAATTTTTAACATTTGGTCAACAAACCAGCGAGCGTTTTCAAGTTCAGTGTCCCAGTGTTTAACACGTTCCTTGACGTGGGGGAAAGACGCCATCATAGCAAAAAGCGGGCCGCCCATGACTGTGCAGCCTAAAAGCTGGACTTCCTTTACTCCAAACTTTCGTCCGGTAACGTCCCCGGTCGCGTCAGTCGTCCTAAAGACTTTTTCTGCCCATTCATCATTCATTCCAAGAACGCCAGTTGGGGCTGGAGCCGCCATAGACTTGTGGCCTGAGGCGACATAGAAATCCGCGCCAAAATCCTTGTGGTTTACTGGCATGACACCAATTGTGTAAGCACCATTATAAAGTACTGGAACATCGTATTCGTGAGCGACCTTGATGATCCCTTTTATATCATGTTCGTTAGCCAGTTGGTAGTCAAAATGCGCAACGTTTATGAGCTTTGGGACGGAACCAGTCTCCTTTTTTACAAGCTCTATTTTCTCTGCTGTAGCATCAGGCGTGATGTGATTTGTTTCATCAGCAGGTATCTCGCGCCAGGTGGCTCCTGCCTGCTCAACTGAAAGACCTATTGTGTAATGCCCAAACTGGGTAATAAGTGCGGTGTCCCCTTTTGAAAGGAGGCTTAAACATACTGCCTGAAAAGCCCTGCGCGCTCCAGGCATTATTCTTATCTGGTCGACGCCCAACCAGTCTGCTACATCGGTGTGGAACTGAGCGATATCAGGTTTTTTAATAGTATCAAGACGAAACGGCTTAAGGCACAAGTCACATGCAGAATATCCGTCACCATAAGCAATGAGTGCTTTCATGGCATCGGATGTGAGTCTTCCTGCCGCCTGAATCGGCTGAAGATTTATGGCTTCCTCTTCCCGTTCTCTTACGGGAAGTGTGCCTATCGGGTTCATTTCTTACTTGTCTCCCTAAAGTCCTCTTCGATTCTTTCAAGAGCCACTCTTGCGCGTTCAAGTTTTTTCTCTAAAAGAGCCATTTGCTCCTTGTTTAAGGAGTAATCTGGTTTTGTCTCCCTAAGGAGCTGCCTGATATCGGTTATCGCAAAAAGCGCCTCAAAAGTCTCGTCAACTACACGTGCCATTTCTTTATGAAATTATCTTCTCTTTGGATAAAAGAGACGAACTAGGTTTATTACGCGGAGTTTTGTGTCATTGCCAATACTTGCAGAGATTGCACAAAGGCAGTCTGCTCCCGTGATTATAACAGATTCTGCGTTGTCAGGATTTATCCCGCCAATTGCAGCAACCGGGATATTTACAGCCTCGCAAACTTCCCGTAGTGCGCCAAGTCCTAACGGAGTTCCCGCATCAGCTTTTGTTGAAGTTTGAAACACAGGGCCAAAACCGATGTAATTTGCCCCAGCTTTTTCTGCCGCCAAAGCCTCTTTTACAGAGTGGGTGCTGATGCCAATTATTTTGTCATCGTCGAGCGCTTTTCGTGCATGATAGATATCGTTGTCATCTTGCCCAAGGTGAATTCCATCCACATCAGTTTCTTTTGCGAGGGAAAGGTTGTCATTTATAATCAAGGGAACTTTACCCCTGCAGATTTCTTTTAGGACAAGGACTTCCTTAAGCATTTCGTTATATGGCTTATTCTTCTCACGGTATTGGACACAAGATGCTCCGCCATCTATTGCGCCCCTAACGTCATTTTCAATGCCGGTTTTACTCAATTCCGAGTCCGTTATAAAATAAAATCCAGCTATTTTTTTCATCTGACCTGTTTTATTTTTGGCTCAATACCACAATCTTTGTTAAGTGAAAAAAGCGAGTCAAAAAGCTGTGTTTTAAATTCCATGGGAGACGAGCTTTTTCTTGCTGCGAGTTCTCCTGCGATACCATAACATGAAAGAGCGCAAGTTGCAGCTTTCGTGTAGTCTTTTTCAACAGCACAAAATGCTCCGATAAGGGTTCCTGCCATGCATCCAGTACCAACGACTTTTGACATCATAGGAGTTCCATTAGCAACTTCAAAAGTTCTTTTTCCATCAGAGATTACATCCACCCCCCCTGTTATGACTACGGTGGCATTTTCCTTTTTTGCAAGCGATTCTGCAATTGTAGTTCCCTTCGCATCAGCACCCACACTCTCAACACCCCTTACTTTTCCACCAAGACCGCTAAGTGTTGCGATTTCACCAAGATTACCCTTAATTACATCCACCTTAATTTTATCAAGAATCTTTCTGCAGGAATCTGTCCTTAATGGCGTTGCGCCCGCACCGACTGCATCAAGAACAACAGGGATGCCATTTTTGTTTGCAACTTCTCCTGCAAGTATCATGGCATCAACAAGCTCCGGGGTAAGCGTTCCAATGTTAAGAACAATTGCGTTTGCAACGTTTGTCATGTCCCCTGCTTCTTCTTTTGCGTGAGCCATAACTGGAAGTGCGCCTGCGCAGCGGCAGATTTGCGCGCAGTCATAAATCGTCACCCAGTTTGTTATGTGATGCACCAAAGGCGGATTTTCAGATATCGCAGCAAATACCTCAAAAATATCAATTTCCATATTGATTAATCTGAAAGTTTAGAAAGAGTAACAAAATAAAAGTAAAAAGAAAAAAGAGGAAGCCAAAAAGGCTTCCAAAACCAAGCAAAATAAACAATCTAACGTTTTTTCCTTTTTTGCTCACCAGTTTTCTCTGACGACTCGAATTCACGCGAGCCCCCGCGCTTCTTGCAGCTGGCGGATTTGCAAATCCCTCGACTGGAGTGTCTGGCGCACTTAATATCATTAACGCGCTTGCAGCTGCGTGGTGTCTTGGACTCCTGACATTTATGGGAGTAAAAAAGAAGGCAGTTCCAGCAGCACCCGCAAAGAAGACAAAATCCAAGAAATAATTTATTAAAAGGGTGCGCAACAAATCTTTGTCACCCAATTTTTTTATCTTTAAAGTTCGACGCCGTGTGTATCTTTCATGACATTAAGAATCATCATGGTATTAGTCCTTTTGACTCCGGCAATCGAAAGAAGACCCTTTACAAAATCATTAAGTTCTGAGCGTTCAGAGAAGCGTGCTATGACAATCGCATCATACTCTCCTGTAACATCATATACTGCAGTGACATTTGGCGATTTTCCGATATTCTCTTCAATCTGGGGCAGGCTTCCACCCTCAACCATGACACCTATTGCGACAATGAGATCATAACCAAGTTTAGTAAAATCTATATCAGCCATAAACCGTTTTATGATTCCTTTCTCTTCAAGCTTTGAGACGTGGTTGTATATGGTTCCTTCAGCAACACCCAGCTTTTCTGCTATGTCACGAAAGCTCACGCGCCCGTCTCGTTGAAGCTCCTTTAGGATCTTTAGGTCCAGATTCTCTATTTTTGTGCCCATTTTGAGGATATTCTCAATATTGTCTATCTATTTTGAAATGATGTTCAAAAAAACGAAACCTTTTTATTTGTTACACTACTAATATAGCGGTAAGTTTACCCTCTTGGGAATAAAAATAAAGATTTTTTAATAAAATGGATAGCTTAAGTGCAGAGGCGCAAGCCGTATTAGAAAAAACAAGGAATGATAACGTAAAGTTTGTGGATTTGCAGTTTACAGATCTTTTTGGAACTGTCAAGAGTGTGACTATCCCCGCAACCCATCTTGCAGAATCATTGGAGAAAGGAACATGGTTTGACGGCTCTTCAATTGAAGGATTTACAAGAATCTGTGAGAGCGACATGTACCTTAAGCCAGACCCTAGTACTTATAGTGTAATTCCATGGAAAATTTCAGAATCAGGAAATTCTGCGCGCCTTATTTGTGACGTATATATGCCTGATGGCAAGCCCTTTGAAGGCGACCCACGATACATATTAAAGAAAGTTATGAAAGAGGCTGAAGAGATGGGTCTTACATATAATGTTGGACCAGAGCTTGAATTCTTCTTATTTGCACGAGATGCAGACGGTAAAATTGTTCAAGCACCTCATGACAATGGAGGTTATTTTGACCTTTCAATGGATCTTGCATATGGCGTTCGCCGTGACATGATAAATGCTGTTGAACAAATGGGGGTCACTGTTGAGATGAGCCACCACGAAGTTGCAGAAGGTCAACATGAAATAGACTTCAGGTATGGTCCTGCTTTAACACAGGCAGATAACACCCTTACTATGAAATACGCCTTTAAGGCGATTGCAACGATGCATGGCACTTATGCGACATTCATGCCAAAACCGATTGGCAGAATAAACGGTTCTGGGATGCACGTACACCAGAGTTTCTTTAATAAAGATGGCGAGAATGTTTTCTTTGATGCAAACGACCCAATGAAGCTTTCAGATATTGCAAGAAAATTTGTTGCAGGCCAACTAAAGTATGTTAAGGAGATGTCTGCAATACTTGCACCCACAGTAAATTCTTATAAAAGGCTTGTTCCAGGTTATGAGGCGCCGGTTTACCTCTGTTGGGGACAGAAGAATAGAAGCGCTCTTATCAGGGTTCCAAGATACTCTGTCGGTAGGGAGAAAGCCACTCGTTGTGAACTTCGCTGTCCAGACCCGACAGCAAACCCATATCTTGCTTTTGCTGTAATGCTAAAAGCTGGTCTTGCAGGGATAAAAGAAGGTCTTGATGCGCCAACACCAATTGAAGACGATATGTATGAAAAGACCCCATCAGACTTAGTCGCAATGGGTATAAACACACTTCCCGCCTCACTTGGTGATGCTATAGATGAGCTTTCAGGCAGTAGTCTTATGAGGGAATGCTTGGGTGAACATTCATTCGAGCAGTATTTGGCTGCAAAGAATGCGGAGTGGGAGTCTTTCCGTCTTGCAGTAACAGACTGGGAAGTAAACACATACCTTGAGAAGTACTAAGACTTCTTATTTTTGACTAGTTTTTTGCGCGCGGAAATCAGGAGTTTCCTTCGCGCAAAAATCCTATTTCCTTTTACTTTACTTTGCCGCAAAAAGAAGAACTAAATATATTTGTAACTAGTTAAATGGCAAAAGCAGGAGCACCCGAGCGGTTTTGTGAAGCGCATATCAACTGGGTCTTTTACATAATCTCAAGAAAGGAGCCGATAGGACGAAAGGCACTTGTTGTTGAAACAGGACTTGGCGAAGGCAGCATACGAACGATACTTCAAAGGCTTGCAGAGCTGAATCTCGTTGAGTCTTGTCCCGAAGGGAGGAAGCTTAACTCCCGCGGTAAAAAGACATATGCTCGGATGAAAAAACTTCTTCGTTGCAAGGATGTCAAGCTAGATTTTTGTGAAGGGAATTTTGCTTATGCAATATCTATAAAAGGTGCTGCGAAAAAAGCCTCAAAACTTACCGAAAGAAAGCAAAATTCAGCAATCTTTTTGACTTTTGAAAATGGGGATTTACTTGCCCCAAATGAAGGCAAGCTTAGTCTTTCCCAAAACTCATTACGAGATTTTAAGTTAATAGACTCAATATTTAAACCAGAAGAAGGTGACGCAATAGCCGTTGGCAATGGCAAATGTCCCCGCGACGCACATTTTGCGGCATGGCGATGCGCAACAGAGATATTATAACTCAAATCTAAAGGAAAAATGGCAAGAACAAAAAAGAAAGAAGTAGTAATCAATGACGACTCATTTGAAGAAGAGATAAAGCATGAGTTCTCGCCACGTGTTGCCGCAATAACGATTATGGGTTTCTTACTTATCTTTATCCTCTATCTTCTCCTCACCGGAGCCTTTTGGATGTAGATTTTCTGAGTACTCAGGAAAACCCAAATCACCGATTAGTGGCACAAAGACACATGAGCCATGCGATAGCTTATTGATTTTCCCGTTACTGCTTTTTCTTGCGGTCATTAGTTCTTGGTAAAGGTGATGGCCACCTATCGGGGCGATGATAAGTCCCATGTTCTTTATTTGATCTATCCAGGTGAACGGTATCTGAGGTGAGGCCGCTGTTGAAATTATCCGGTCATAAGGGGCGTTATCTGGAAATCCTAAGCTACCGTCCCCGCAAATGATTTCTATTTTGGAATAACCGTTTTTCCTTAGGTTTTCTTTTGCGAATTTTGCAAGGTCGGGGTAACGCTCTATAGTTGTTACATTTTCCTCGCCGATAATCTCACAGATGAGCGCAGTATTATAACCTGAGCCAGTCCCAATCTCAAGAACCTTTAATCCCTTTTTTAGTTCGGCAAGTTCAAGCATTTTTGCTATTGCAGATGGTGCGGATATTGTCTGTCCGCATGATATTGAGAGGGGAACATCAAAATAGGTCATTAGTTTTTGGTCATCGGGGATAAAATTCCCTCGCTCAACATTCATGAATGCCTTTTCGACAGCGATACTTTTTAGCTCGCCCTCCTTTATCATATGTTCTATGAGTTTACCTTTATCCATTCGTTTTCTTTTTAGTTTAGTGTTTTGTCCCTAAAAATACCCCATTAATACTTTTTTTGCAGAGTCTTTCAAATATGCGAGGAAAATGATACGCCAGCCGATAATCTCAGTCTTGGGTCACGTCGACCACGGGAAGACGAGTTTTCTTGACAAAGTCAGGGAAGGCTCTGTTGCGGCAAGGGAAGCTGGAGGTATAACCCAGCACATTGGTGCTACTGAAATCCCATTAGATACCGTAGAAAAGGTATGTGGTCCGCTTCTTAAGTCAATGGGTGTTACTATGAAGATTCCCGGTCTCCTTTTTGTTGACACGCCAGGGCACGAGGCGTTTACAAATCTAAGGAAAAGAGGGGGCAGTATCGCTGATATGGCCGTTCTTGTAATTGATATTCGCGATGGATTTAAGCCTCAGACAATTGAAGCTCTAGAGATTCTTAAGAACTACAAAACACCATTTATAATATGTGCAAACAAATGCGACCTTCTTATGGGATGGAAAAACACAGGTCAATATTCTTTTGGAAAGTCTATTAAGGAACAACAGGATTTTGTAAAGAAAGAACTTGACAAAAAGATTTATGAACTTATCGGAAAGCTTTCTGAAATGAATGTGTATGCAGAGAGATTCGACCGAGTTGATGATTTCACAAAACAGGTTTCAATAATTCCGATTTCAGCCAAAACAGGGGAAGGCATGGGCGAGGCCCTTATGCTTCTTTCAGGGCTTTCCCAAAAGTATCTTGAGAAGAACCTGCAGATTGAAGTATCAGGACCTGGCAAGGCGAGCATTCTTGAAGTCAAGGAGACAAAGGGCCTGGGACTTAGTCTGGATTTAATACTTTATGACGGGACAATATCAAGAAATGACTCCGTTGTCATCTCTGGTAAAAACGGCCCCATAGTAAGCAAAGTGAGGGCGCTCCTTAAACCAAAACCCCTTGATGAGATGCGCGACCCAAAAGACCGCTTTGATAACATACCTTCAGTCCATGCCGCATCAGGCGTAAAACTTGTCGCCCCGGATATTGAAGATGCTCTTCCCGGCGGACAGGTATATGTAACAAGTCCTGAAACAATCAAAGAACTAAAAGAGAAGATAACAACAGAGCTTGAGTCTGTCAAGTTCGACCACGATGATGAGGGAATAATTGTTCGCGCAGACACATTAGGCAGTCTTGAGGCAATACTTGGCATGCTAAAGAAACTAAAAATTCCTGTCAGAAAAGCCGATATAGGGGCAGTTACAAAAACCGATATGATTGAGGCAGAATCCGTCAGGAAAAAGAACCCCGAGTTTGGTCTTATCATGGCGTTTAATACAGAGGTTCCAGAAGACATGGAAAACTTTGCAAAAAATGCAAAAGTGCGCATACTTGCAGACAAAGTAATCTATAAGATTATTGGGGATTATGGTGAATGGATGAAGGATGTAAAACGCGAGCAGGAAATGGCTCTTTTTGATTCAGTCCCGTTCCCAGCAGAGATTCGCTATCTTGAAAATTGTACATTTAGGCGCTCATCACCATCAGTTATCGGCATTGCAGTTCTAAAAGGCAGAGTAAGGCCAGGGTATCCACTTATGAAGCCCGATGGGACAAGAATCGGTCGCATAGAGGGCTTACAGGAAAAAAAAGAGAAGGTAGAAGAAGCAACAAAGGGAATGGAGGTCGCATGTTCGATTGAAGGGGCAACAGTCGGCCGAAACATTGATGAAGGCGATCACTTCCTTACTTACATAACATTTAACCAGTACGAAGAGATTTTAAACAAAGGCAAAAAGTTCTTAAACGGGGAGGACGAGGAGCTTCTAAAGAATATTGCACAGATTGTAAGGAAGGCCAAATAAGTCTTATCCTTTTCTGTCCTTTAAATTGCCTATTTTTATTCCCTTTTGATTAGCTCATTAAGCGTATTCCATCTTCTTGGATAAGAATAAACGTGTTTTGAGTATTTTTAATCCTTTAATACCCTTAGCTTCAAATAAACCGCTTTCTCCTCAAGAACAGAAAGCCACTAATCAGAAATATAAAATGGAAGCGAAAATAGTTGTTGGAACAAAGGACGGAAAGTCCTACAACCTCGAAGCAAAAGACGAGGGGGCTGCTGTTTTCCTCGGTAAGCACATCGGGGACACGGTAAATGTTACCCCACTTGGCCTCAAAGGATATGAGGTGAAGATAAGTGGTGGATCCGATAAACAGGGATTCCCCATGAGAAAAGATATGCATAAAGCCGGGCGCGGAAAAGCTCTTCTTTCAACAAGAACCCAAGGATATAACCCAGACGGACACGGCATAAGGATGAGAAAGACTGTTGTTGGCGACGTAATAGACGAAAGCATATCGCAGATAAACACAGTAGTTCTAAAATCTGGAAAAGATTCAATCCCAAAGCTTCTTGGTCTGGAAAAGCCCCCAGAGGGTGAGGCTACAGAAGCACCGGCAGAAGGAGAAACCACCCAATAAAGGGTATAATCCTTCAATTATTTTTATGACACAAGCAGAAGCCAATATAGGTCTTGTAGGGCACGTTGATCACGGGAAGACTACACTTACAAAGGCACTTTCAGGTGTTTGGACAGACCGCCACAGCGAAGAGATTAGGCGTGGAATATCAATAAGGCTGGGTTACGCTGACTGCTCTTTATATTCCATTACTGGAAAAGACGGTTTTGAATCATTTAGCGCTGATGATAAGTCTGGCGGAAAATTACTGCGCAAAGTATCTTTTGTTGATGCGCCAGGTCACGAGACACTTATTGCAACAATGCTTTCTGGTTCAGCCTTAATGGACGGCGTAATACTTGTTATTGCTGCAGATGAGGAGTGCCCTCAACCACAGACAAAAGAGCATTTATTGGCTCTAAAGCTAATGGGTCTAAAAAATATTATTGTCGTTCAGAATAAAATTGATGTCGTAACCCCTGAGGACGCAAAGAATAACTACGAGCAGATAAAAGCATTCCTCAAAAAAGTAGGGATTGAGGCTCCAATAATACCCTTAGCTGCAAACGAAGCGGCAAATCTTGATGTTCTTCTCGCGGCAATAGAAGAATTCATCCCAACGCCGAAAAACAGGGGTCAGGAGGACGTTAAGATGTTTATTGCCCGTTCTTTTGACATAAATAAACCGGGAACTCCAATTGAAGACATAAATGGAGGCGTTCTTGGAGGCAGTCTTGTTTCAGGGAAGCTTAAGGTCGGCGACGAGATTGAAATAAAGCCTGGAATTAAGACACAGAAACATAATCAGGATGTCTGGGAACCCGTCACCACAAAAATAACAGAAATTAATTATGGTGAGGAGATTGCACAGTCAGCAGTTCCCGGAGGCCTAATCGCACTTAAAACAGAGCTTGACCCATATCTTACAAAATCAGATTCTTTATCAGGAAACGTACTAGGTCTAAAAGGAACTTTACCCGAACCCCTAAAAACTATAGATTGTACAATCCATATGATAGAAAGGGAGCTTATTGACGTAGGCTTTGAGATTCTTCCAGGAGAGCCCCTGATGCTTTCAATTGGTACTGCGGTCACAGTAGGTGTTGTCCAAAAAATAAAGGCAGACTCTGCAACAATGGCCCTTAAAATCCCAATTGTTGCACAGAAAGGCGACAGGATAGCTATCTCAAAGAGGATTGAGATGAAATGGCGTCTTATCGGGTACTGTGAAATAGACTAGAATACGCTTTAGGAATTTTATTTTTAGCCTACCCATTTCTCAAGTCTTTCTGCAGTCGAAAGCACATCAACAACACTTTGGCTAATTGAGCAATATTGTCGCGGGTCAAGAGGTCTTTTGTAAATATCGATTAACCCAAGTTTTCCGAGTTTTCTTAAAAGCAATTGCCAACGCCCCCTTGGCGCATTACCAAGAAGAAATAACTCAGACGTTTCAAAAATATTTGTCCCGAACTTCCCATAAGCACTTTTAAGAAGAGCCGTTTCAGAATCATTTAGCTGGGAAAGTGATACTCTTGCACTGCCGCCCCCCTTCTTAAAGAGCAGGTAAGTTCCTGCAATCGAAGGCATATACGGCTCCAGATATGATCTGAGTGCAGGAATTGAGACATTAAAATCACGTGCGACACGTTCGACTGTCGCATATTCCTGCTTGTCGACAGTATAAAGATAAAAAGTTATTGCAGCCAGAATTCGGGCTGTATTGATACCTGTATTTTCTGCTGCGGATTCTAAGATACGAAGAGCCTGCCTTTCATCGATATTAGGAGCATGGCTCAAAAGAAGCTTCATTGCGCGTTCTTTTGGATCCACACCTTTTTCATAACATGAGACATAATCACGAAGAGTGGATGCGGAAATTGAGTAATCACGCGCTATATCACTTAAAGAGACTTCCTGCCCTCCTTTGTAGAGGGACACATAAACTGAAGCTGCGGCAAGGGCTGCAGAGTTTACAGTGTTCTTTTTTTGTTTTATTGAAGGGAGAAGCAAGTCACGCGCTTTAAGTGCTTCACGAAGACTGTATCCATAAAGATTTTTTTCAAGCATCTTCTCGCATGCATCCTCAGCACTTGTACCTGGGGATGTTTTTAGATACTCACGAAGTGTTGCAGAAGATATTTTAAAGGTGGCTGAGACCTTCTCAAGAGTCACAGAGACACCTTGGCCAGTTAAATATATATGTGATGACGCCGCAGCAAGCGCGCGCGGATGGAGATACCCCTTCTCTTTAGATAACGAATCTGCAAGATTGTGACAGATAAGCAAGACATCATCTATCTCGTTTCCGTCATGATTTTCCCGCAAGTATCTTGCTGCCCCTTTAAGAGCAAAACTCTCTGTCATTTCCCCCGGTATATAATGACACAAACTATAAAAAGGCTAATGCTTTTGGAGCTTTTTTATTATGATTGAAAGCATGCGTTTTATAACATAATAATTATTATAGTGTCACGAAAAAAGCACGCATTTATATAGACTGTGTCGTGATATAGTCACGATTTAAATGGAGAGAACTATGACAAGTACTGGAGATGAGGAAATGCCCCCACAATTCTCACCTCAAAAATATACTCTTAACCTGGCAGACCAGATGACGGAGTTGAATGAAGTCACAGAAAAATACAAAGCAATCTCCGAAAACCCATTCCTCTTCTCACAAATCTTCCTTGGCCTTAAGGCCGCAATGGAGAATTTCAACTCACTTCTTGTTGATCTCAATATACGATTGACCGAAATCGACAAGCGACTTAACTCGCTTGAAACAGACATTCCAAGCCAAACAACCCCAGAGATCGGTCTTTCAAAGAAGGATCACGAGATATTAGATTTTGTCATGACTCGAGCTGAAGTCACGGCAGAAGACGTCCAGAAAAAACTTGGATACAAAGGAAAGAACGCGGCATCATCACGACTCCACAAGCTCTATTCAGTTGGAGCATTATCAAAAATTCACTCTGGCAGGACTGTTTACTACAAAGCTCCCAAGCCCCCAACAACCCAGGAACCCAAGTAAACTGTTTTGCTAAAAACCCAAGCCACAACCCAAAATAGGCCATTTTAAAGCCCCCGCACATTTGTCAATGGGCAAACACGTGCGGGAGTACATTAGGCCAATCCCCGCTTGTTTGGCAACCCAAAAAGCGGGTACAGAGAAAAGCCCTGAACCCGTATCAGGCGTCTCACAATCACAAGTAGATATGGAAAATAATGCTAACTCCCGAGCAATCGGGATTTACTTACCACCCCCATAGAAATCTGCCCAACCTGGTGTCGGGAATGCCTGGCACCTGGGCCTCTATTTCTCTTTTAACCCTTAATTAATCATGACAGCTAGAGAAAGTTCTATTGATTCAAATTTTTTAGAAGTTGGCGGTAGCATCCCTGGTACACAGGTCCCTTATTTCTTCCTGACTCTTTTAGTACGACCAGGTTTTCTGTGTCTTACTTTTCTGGAGAACCTTTCGATATTCTTAAGAGGAATTCCGTTTCTTGATAGATTTATCCAGAATAAATCTTTCCCGTTCTTTTTTGGTGTTTTGTCTGCAAAGTTGAGCCAATTCGGCATCTCCCCATAAGGATCCACTGCCTTAGGTGCCGTAAACAAGTCTCTACTGTCAAAGCCACCTTCAGGAGGAGGTTCCTTTTTCTTAGTCCTTATGCTTCCAGTCTCAACACTCTTTCGCATTTCTGGAAGAGACTCACCTAACCTTATCATAGCATCAGGGACGCATCCTATCTGTTCATATCCTTCTAAGGGCGTCCCCACTTCCCCAAAACCTTCAACTTCAACATTCGGCGAGAGTTTGTATCCCCGCGCGTTTAGGACTTTAAACAACGTTGTCGGGGAAAAGTGTTCCTGCAGTACAATCGAGCGCTTTCCTAATTTATCTTTGGAATATTTCAGGAGCCCGTACTCATGCGTTCTCTTTGTTAGCTGTTGGCTATGTTTTATTGGCAATGCAGTTATTTTTACAGAGGGCGTACTCACTGTGACAAAAACAGAGTCCTTCCTTTTTGAGGCCTCATTGATTGCACCTTTATAGAGTTTCTTAGCTTTTCGCGCATAAATTTCAATGTCTTTGGCACTAGGATGTTTGTAGGATTTATCATAGAACCATTTTTTAAATTTCAAGTCGGCGTCCCCTTGTTGATGTCTTAGCATTCCATCATAAATTGGCCTGGCGCTCCCTGCTCCAAATCTTTCTTCAAAACCTTTTCTAGCTTCAGGACTTAATCCATCAAAACTTACCAAACCCGCAGTTAGCTCGCTTTTTTTTGCATTTATTTCTTCCTGACTAAGAGTTCTTTCTGGTCCTTGTTTTGCCCACTCAAGCTCTAAACGTTCTCTATAAAATCGAGTATTCGGGTCAACTGGTAAGTATCCAGTATACTTCTGGGTTTTTTTGTCCCTGGCCAATTGCCCACCCCCATAGTAACCGTAGAAAGGATGCACGAGTAAGTATGCCTTTTTTATTTCTTTAGGTTTTGATGAATTAGGGGGTGACATACTTACTTAATCCCCAAAACTATATAAATTAGCTAAGTATCTCAGAAATATCAACACACGGCGCGCCAAACTTATCTTCAACGAGCCTTGGGCAAGCAGTTGAGACAAAACAATCCACTTTGTACCCCAGAAGGTTTGTCGGACTTAGTTCTGAGGCCGCGATTATAACTGCGCTCTTGCCTTCCTTTTCAAGAGTTTCCTTTAACTTTAATGCCTCATTTATCTTGTTTTGACCAGGTTTTGTTGATACCAGGATTCCAATATTCATGGCTTCCTGGAACTTAAAGATGCGCGCCATTTTTTTCTTGTTAAAGAGCTTGACGTATTCTTCATCAATAATCTCACCCATTTTCCCGTCGGGATAAACAGAATAAACTTTCTTGCCAGTCTCAACAGCAGCCCTTTGGGGATGAAAGACGCCAGTTCCAATGTACACAAACGCCTCAACATCCCCGCAGTTTCTTGCTGCAAGTGCGTCACAGCCAAGGACTTGTCCAACGTTCGGCCTGCCTTGCCCCATTGTAACAGAAGTTCCAGTTTGTTCTAAAAGATCCTTAAGCTCTCTTAAATTTGAACAAAACTGGGCAGTACTTATCAAACCGATTCTTTTTTCAGAAATATTTTTTGAAACAGTCTTTGCGATAGCCTTTGCATCAATTGATGCTTTGCAAGGAATAAAGATAGTATCCATTTGTTTTACTTTTTTGCCGATTTGCGCTTTAAAGCAAGACCCTTGTCACCAAGGAACCTTTTTGCAAAAGAAACGACACTGGGAGACAAGTCAAAGGAGCCATTCGCACAATCGCTAATCTTAAAATAACCAATCCCATCGAATTTATCTGGTTCTGCGACTATTGGGTTTCCCTTGATTATCTCGGTGATAAACACACTAGACCTAAAATGTTTCCCACCAACAGAAAACTCGTCATGACCAAAACCTTCAAGTACTCTTACCTCACAGCCAGTCTCCTCTCTTGCTTCACGCACCGCAGCATCTTTCCCGCTTTCCCCAGGTTCTATCTTGCCGCCCGGGAATTCCCAGTGCCCCCATTTCCTTTTCCTTAAAAGAAGAATCGAGTCATCCCTTATTACTACACATGATGCGAGTTCTGTTAAGTTTGTCACCTTGTAAGTTTCCTAGTTGGTTTTTTTTCTCGTAAGTCAAAATAAAAGAAAATTAAATCTTTGATTAAAATGTTTTGTCCAAATTGCGGAGCCGAAATAAAAGACGGCCATAAATTCTGTTCTAAATGTGGAAGTAAAATCGACGGGACTGCCCCTGAAGCTACAAAAAAAGAGGTTCAAAAGACACCAAAAGAACCTGCGCACGCTCCAGCACCTGCTCCAGCACCTGCTCCAGCACCCGCTCCAGTCCAGGTAATTGACCCAAAGGACATAAAGCGAAAAGAGCCAGACGTACTTTCAGTCCAAGTGGAGTTTGACTTTACAGGAGCCGAGCGCAAACTCGAGTCAGAGTCCCTTAAATGCAAAGCATTCTCAAGTGTTTTTAGCAGCCCCAGTCCTTCAGAAGTCCGAGTCGATTCTATTACTCTTGTTTATGAGCCCATAAACCGCGCAGTAGCAGAGTACAAAGGGAAATTTGAGCTTAACCGCGAGTTTGACCTGGCTCTTGACCAGGATACAGTTAAGGTCAAGATAGGTTCAGATTCTTATGACATAAAGTCAAGCACCGGTGGCGGAGGGTTATTTGGTTCGGGAGGCTCAGGCCTAAAACTAACAGGCCTTCAGACAATTGTCAAAAAGAACGAAGCCGGCAAGTATTATGATGCAAAAGGCGTGCCAAAACCTGCTCTTGAAATATATGTCAAAGGCAAGAAGTTGGAGTCTTTTGACCCGCAAAAAGCAGGCCCAAGGACCGAAGTCATTGCAAATGCGTATACGCCAAAGCTTGCAGAAGACGAACTTGTAACCCAAAGCCTAATACGGCGCGTTCCAAACGCCAACAAAAAAGTCTCAGAGACTGTGACATTAAAGATTGAAACGATATACTATCCCAAGTACAAGGCGCTTATAACAAACCTTAAATCAAACCAGCAGAAATACCTTCTTTTCTCAGCTGTAGACGGTCAGGTGCTCTCACAGGAACATTTCTAAGGTGGTAAGATTCGCACATTTAGCAGACTTGCATCTGGGTGGCTGGCGCGACCCGGAAATAGAAGCATTCTCTGAAGAAGCATTCAAACAAGCAACAGCCATGTGCATAAATGAAAAGGTAGATTTCATAATAATTGCAGGGGACTTTTTTGACACGGCAATGCCTTCCTTTGAGGTTCTTGATTTCATAACAATAGAACTCTCAAAATTAAAGGCAAAAGGGATTCCGGTTTACTCAGTTGCAGGTTCGCACGACTTCTCACCTTCTGGAAAGACTTTTCTTCGTGTTCTTGAGTCCGCAGGACTTCTAGTCAATGTCGGGCGTGCGAGTGAAGATGACCCAAAAGAAGCTGGCAAAGATGCGATAAGGACGCCTGACGGAACTCTCATATGCGGAATATCTGGAAGGAAGGCTGCTCTTGATGAGAACACTTTTATTGCCCTTGACAAAAAAGAACTTTCAGAAAGACTAAATGCTCCAAGCGATTTTAAGATACTCGCATTCCATGCTGGAATAAAGGAATTTTTGCCAGGATACTTAAAAGAGGTTGATGCCATGCCTCTTTCTCTTCTCCCCAAAGGATTCGATTATTATGCTACAGGGCACATACACCATCCCTCTTTGCATGACTTCGAGGGTGGGACAGTCGCGTTCCCAGGAGCGCTTTTTCCAGCCAATTTTGCAGAACTTGAGCGTTTTGGGAAAGGTGGGTTCTATATTGTATCGGTAGAAAATGGCAAAGCCGATATTGAATTTAAGGAACTTAAGGTTTGTGAAATAGAAACGATAACTGTTAATGCAGAGGGCCTTAGTCCGTCTGAACTCCAGGCAAGGATAGAAGGGGAGATATCAGAACTGGATTCTGAAGGATTCATTCTTTTAATCAGGCTCAAAGGAACGCTTAAGGAAGGCGCACCCTCCGACATAAATTTTAGACACATAACAGAGTTTGCGGCAGAAAACGGAGCTATCGCAATAAGGAGAAATATAAGCGCCCTTGGGGCGATATCTTACTCTGAGGTATCTGTAAAAACTGAAGGTATCGAGGAAATGGAGCGAAACATAATTTCTGAGAGTATTGGAAAATCAAGTCTTCCAAAAGAAACAGAAACAGTCTTAATACCAGGACTTATGGCAGCCCTTGACATTGAGAAACTTGATGGAGAGGGTGTGCAGGCGTTTAAGGAACGTACGATTGCCGAAGCAAAGGCTACAACTGGGGTTTAAATAACCTGAACCTATAATCTTAGCAGAATAGCCCGATTCAAAATGGACGCAAAAACCCCGATTATGCTTTTTGCAATAATCTGTCTTATTATTCCTGGCGCGCTAGCTTGGGGCAACGGATATTCTCCTTATTACGACCCGCTTTACGGCACTCCTTCAAAAGACCCACGCCTTGCTAATAGTATTGATGAGTGGAAGCGCGACACGATGTATGCGACTCATGATTTCTTGGCAGACCAAGCTTGGGATATGCTAAAGGAAGTCGCTCCAGAAGAGGCTGAGTGGATAATAGAAAAATCTCTTTATTATGGTACGGAATTGCCTGACAGCTGTTTTAAAAAAGAGAGCATTTGTGACAGCGTTGGACAGTACATCAGGTTTGATTCGCAAGGCGAACTTACTGATGCAAACCTTGCCAAAATCGCACAGAGGAAATGGGACGGGGCAGTAAACCAGCTTAGCAAGGCGGCAAACGGATACGCGTCAAAAGAGATAGGTATAATACTCTCCTATGTTTCTGACGCAGGACTTTTTTCAAGAGTCATAAGCAACGCCGCAAACGGCGCAAAATTCACAGATTATACTACACTACAGACAATTTCCCCCTCCGCAAAGTCGTATCCCCCACAGAAATTTATGGATACATACGGGGAGTTCATAGAATTTGACGGTTCACTTGACGAGATGTCACCCTATGACGCTGTAACAAAGCTTGGACGCGAGACTTATGAAGGCGAGAATGGTAACTGTTCTGCAATCTGGATGGATGTAAACTATGACTACACCAACCCAGAGTGGATTAAGTGCGCAGGGCGCAATTTCAACAATATAATCAATTATGAAGTTGATGTTTTACACTCGATTTATGTTGCGGCAAAAGAGGGCGTGGAGATCCCAATAATAGCTGACGATAAAGAGCAGGTAGAACCATCAAAAGAAAACGCAACTGAGGTCGTGAATGATTCAGCAGACGGGACAAAAGAAGAAGAAACTCCCGAGAAACTCCCTGAAGAACTAAAGAAGGACGAACAGCTCATTGTAGAAAAAATACCTGTTGTTGAACAAAAGAGTCAGTCCGCCCCATGGATTATAGTAATCCTTGTAATTGTTATAGTGGCAATTCTTGGAATATCCTATCTTAATATGCGAAAGCCTAAGGACGTTCCAAAGAAAAAAGGAATGCCAAGGGCAAAAAATCTTCGTAAAAATCGTGCCCCTGCACCAAGAAAGAAAAAATCTCGAAAGTAAGAGAAATAGCGGACCCCAATTAAGGGGCCCGATGATTTTGTCCCAATTAAAGAATAGAAATAGCTTGATTCTAGTGAAATATCTTATCAGGAATAAAGGCTCCTGCGATTTTATCGAATAACGCGTCCATCCTAAATGCGCAGTATGCCCTTAAACGGGTCGTCAATCCTATTTGCAATAGCTATGATGTCAGATGCAGATATTCCTAAATTTCCTCCAGTTTCCATTTTCTTTTTTGTTTTTGTGGGTGGGGCTTTTTTGCCCCCGCGTCCCCGCACTGTTATGTTTCGAACGGCGCTTGTGGCTCTGTCTTTTGCGCGTGTTAAATATTCGTACGGGGCGGCGTCCCACAATGTAAAATAGCAGGGGGGTATAAAAAGTGTTGACCCTGCCTTATGGGCGATGGGCGATGGCTTTTTTTGTTTCGATTTTTCTTAGCTTAATTTCAATTTGTCAAAATGGAAAAAACACAGCAATTATTCATATTAGGTGTGATACTTATAGTTTTTGTCGGGGCAATAATGATTATGGCAAGACCCTCTGAGCCGACCACAACAAAACCTATTGGGAATATCACTGAGAACGTCACAGAAGCTCCAGTAAAAGAGATAGTTATGACAAAAATGCCATTTGGAACAAAGCTTGCAGAGGATGCAAACGCTAAATGGGGTGGAACCGGTATCCTTTACCCGGACCGCAAGGTTATTGCCGATGAGGGCTGGATTAGAAACAGTTTCAATGTACCTGTTGAGGCCGAGGTACTAAACGAGTGTTACATATTCATGAAAGGAAACAGCGCGCTTAGCACAGACAATATAACATATTTCCTGCAGGGACCAAAGGAGTATGATGCCAACGGCGGAACTGTATGTACTCTAGATGTCAAAGGGCGCACCGAGGCGTCTCAGGTTAACTATTGTGGGGAACTTAAGCTAAGTATCGCACTTGATGCCATGAAACAGGGATATAATCTCACAGAAGATAACTGGCGTGATTTCATAACATGCTCTGCCTCAAAACCGTCTGATTTCTGTTCAGCAGAATGCGACTTGCTTCTTGACGGCCTTATGAGCTACTCTGAACTGGTAATGGAGACAATAACTGAGAATTCCACCCAATAAATCCAATGATTATAAGGAGACTTAGACTTTCTAATATACGTAGTTATGAAAAAGGAGAGATAGTCTTTCCGGAAGGTTCAGTGATTCTTTCCGGAGATATCGGAGCAGGAAAAAGCTCAGCCCTTCTTGCAATAGACTTTGCTCTATTCGGCCTCCAAAATGAACTTACAGGTGCCGCTCTCCTTAGGCATGGCACAGATGAAGGCGATGTAGAGCTTGATTTTGAGCTTGAAGGCAAGGAATTTACAATAAAGCGCACCCTTAAACGATCAAAAAGAGGGGTTGGGCAAAAAACAGGCTTTATCATTTCAGATGGAGTGCAAAAAGACCTTAGCGCCCAGGAATCACGAGCATACATCCTAGACTTATTGGGGTATCCCGCCGAAGCCCTAAAAAAGGATTCTGCATTGCTTTATAGATATACAGTTTATACGCCACAAGAACAAATGCGCTCTGTTATTGAGGCAAAAGAAACAGAAAGACTTGAACTCATAAGGCGTCTTTTTGCGATGGACAGGTATGCACGCATTGCAGATAATGCATCAACTTACGCTCTTGAGCTTAGAGGGCGTGCGCGAGAGCTTTTGGGAACGGTCTCAGACCTGCCTGAAAAAGAAAAGAGAAAAGAAGAGATAACAAAGGAAAGCGAGCTTGCCAAAAGCGAACTTAGTAGAATTAACGACGAAGAGAAAAGCGCAAGAGAGCTTCTCCTCAAAAGAAAAAAAGCACTTGATGAGCTGGCAAAAGAGGCACAGGGTGTATCTGTATTAAAAGAGGAATACGCATCGCTAAAAACAGATTTTGATTATAAGAAATCAGCAGGCTTGCGGGCAAAAAGCGAAGTTGCGCGTTCAAAAGAGCAGATTAAGGCTCTTTTAGCAAAAGAACTTGAACTGGGAAAAGTCCCAGCACCCAAAACGGGAGAAAAAGAAGCATCTGAACATATAAGGGAGCTTCTAAAGACCGATAATTCACTTCTTTCTGAGACATCTTCCCTAAAGACAAAAATCGACCCTCTGATGCGCATACTTGATAACGGACAGTGCGGCACTTGCGGCCAAAGCGTTTCAGACCCAAAAACATTCAGAGAAGGAATTGAGTTGATGCGAGAGCAAATCAAACTCGCAGAAAAAAAGCGCGAAGAGATAAAAATATCACTGGCCGGACTTGAGCGTGAACGATTGCTTGTCGGAAGATATGCTCTTGCAAAAAGCGAGCTTGAAACATTGGCACTCCAGAAAAAAGATTTGAGCAAGAATCTTCAAATCGCAGAAGCTGAGTCAAAAGAACTTTTACTGGGACAAAAGGAGCTGGCAGAAAAAATAAATGTTATAGCATCAAAGATAAATTCAAGTGATGTGCCCAAACGACAAAAAGAACTTTCTGGCGCATACGACGCGGCAGCAGCAGGGTTAAGAAAGTCTGAGATTGCAAAGTCAGCCATAACTACAAAGATAGAGTCACTAGATTCTCAGCTTAAACTGTATGGGGCAGAAATAGGAAAGAAAAAGGAAAAGAAAAAAGAGATGGAGGATTGCCAGAGAATGGCGCAATGGACTGGCAACTTCTTTGCCCCCCTTATGGCAACAATCGAGAAGCATGCCATGGCTACGATATCCCAGGAGTTCGGATTACTTTTCTCAAAGTGGTTTTCTATGCTTGTTGAAGACGATTCACTCTCGGCAAGGGTTGACGAGACCTTCTCAGTCGTTATAACTCAGGACGGTTTTGACACCCAGTATGAGTTTCTTTCAGGGGGCGAGCGTACTGCAATAGCTCTTGCTTACAGGCTGGCTTTAAACCGCGCGATAAACACCCTGACAGAACACATCAGGACAAAAGACCTTTTGATACTTGATGAGCCCACAGACGGCTTTTCAGGCGAGCAGATAGACTCAGTAAGAGACATATTAAACGAGCTTGCATGCAAGCAGGTCATAATCGTCTCACACGACCAAAAAGTCGAGAACTTTGTAGAGAATGTTTTGCGATTTGATAAAAAAGACGGGATTTCCAGGATTTTATGATTTTTTCTTTTGTGTGATTCAACTTTAACAATATACAGGATGGACGCAGAGATACTAAACGAGCTTTGGGAGGTCATAAAAGACCGGCGTGAGAACCCCAAAGAGGATTCATATACAAACAAACTTCTTTCAGACGAGGCGCTAATCTTTAGCAAGCTTGAAGAAGAGTTGGGAGAAATAGAGCAGTCTGCAAAAGAGGGTTGTTGCGGCGGCGGGAAAGATTCCTTAGAATGGGAATGTGCGGATTTTCTTTACCACTTAATGGTACTTTGCGCCGCTAAGGGAATCGAATTTGATTTGGTATTAGACCAGCTTAGACAAAGAAGGTAAACTAAAATAATAAGCTATTTGGGCACGCCGTCGTCATAGGTTGCAAAATCGCCAGATGCATATATGTCCTCGCCGTCACCTAAGCTTTGCTCGTATAGTTCGTCAAACTCATCCTTTATCTTGCATTTCTTGCGCAATTTAGGATCATCCTCGTCCTTATCATCGCCAAAAAGCTCGTCCACGATATCCTTTTTATCTTTGGACTTCTTTTTGTGGTCATCTTTCCCAAGATCATCTAAATCGCATTCATCAAATGACTCGTTTTTCGATTCCATTTTCACTAGGACTATAGAATTATAGACAGGTCAAAAATAAAAAAGAATAGTTCTAAAAAGAAACTAAAAATTTCTTTCGATAAAAATTTAATATGAGTTTCTCAAAAAGTTAGGGGCGCGAGTGATTTATCTCGTAATAAACCGGGCCACGTTCTGTTGCCGAAGCCAAAAGAAGCCTCTTTTTTACGGCCTGAGCCATTCTTGCAGCTCCTGTTATCTCAGAATAATCTATTTTTGCAGTCTCAGGGATTATACGAATAAGCCACTTGGAGTGGCTGGCACCGATTTTTGTTCCTTTATCATAACACGCAAAATCACATCCAAACTTGATTCCTGACTTAACGACAAAGCCGCGTTTCTTTCTCAGGTCGCAAAAGACCTGGAATTTCATCAAAAAAGCAGGCGTTAAGTCTTCCCCAATGCATAAGAGTTCTTTAAGTGATAATGCTTTCCCTTCTGAACCAGAACAAAAAGGCTCGGGAATCTTTCCTTCTTTAAGTAGGAAACAAGCCTCATAGAGAGTCAGGACAAGACCCTCTTTTGTATTTTCCCCAAATTGTCTTCCTGCAAGCCTTGATACAAGTTTTTTATCAAATATGATAATGCGATCCCCAGATAGCATTACAGGGACAGTGTCGCTTCGTAGCGATTTTATAAGAGACTTTTTTGCAGGCACTTTTCTTGTAAAATATAAACGCTATTGCTTAGGCATCATCTTTCTTCTGCTGCTTTACAATGTTTGAAATGACGTCGTCCATAATCTCGGTGATACTCAATTCAAAGTTCTTGTTTTCAAGTAATTCTACCTTGTTGTTTTCTGCCTCTTTTGTTATGAATTTCTGGATTTCCCTGATGCCCTTAAAATTATCAACATAATTCTCAACAGACCTTCTGAACTTTGTTTCAAAAGCGCGGGAATACAATCTGTCTTTGTGCTCCTTTTCGTTTTTTAGGTGCAGGATAAACATCATGACATTGGGTTTTTTCATTATTTCCTCGTTTATCATGCCAGGAACGATGTGCAGACCTTCAATTAAGGTGGGTGTCCCCTCCTTTAATGCTCTTTCTATGATTGCCTCCACACCAACACTGACTTCTGATGCCTGAAGCTTAAATCCTGCGATTATCGCCTCGCTCGCACCCTTCTTCTTGCCGACATCAACCTTCATTTGTTTATAGGCCTCATATGATGAGACGTGAAGAACCGGAAGCAACTTTTCAGAGACGGTTTTTCGCATTATTTCACGGATTGAATCGGTTGAGATTGTATTTTTGATGCCCATGCGGTAAGCGAGTTCTGTTCCAACAGTTGTTGTGCCAACGCCAGTCCCCCCGCCAATAAGAACGATGATTGGCTCGCGGTCTTTACCCTTTATCTCACGCCAGGCACGAAAGCGCTCGGCGACTTTAGAATTGACATTAGTAAGTCTGCTATGGACAATCTCAATAAAGTCCTCACGATCTATTTCCTGAGCTGCCTTTGCGATGAGTTCTGTTTCAATCTCACGTGAAAAGCTGTGGGCCTGCCAGGGTTTCATCCCGGCTTTTGTCAGGCTTTCGACAAGGACTTCACGCACGAAAGGTACGTCTTCACCCTCTTTATCCTTGATATGAATCATTTTGTCCTATACTTTTATCTCTTTTGCACTTAAGTCCTCTCCAACTGTTATCTCAAGGAAATTCCCTTCCGAGGCCGGTCCGACATTAAAGACATCCGTTGTCCCCACTTTATCCTTAGACTTTGCCTCGTGTATATGGCCGCAAATGGCAATATTAGGTTGATGTTGCTCGATTATAGTACGTATTGCCTCACTTCCAACGTGTCCCGATGGTATAAGGTCTGCTTTTGTTCTTGCTGGAGCGTCATGTGTAAACAGGATTAACTTTTCTGCACCAGTACTGGCGGCCTCCTTAATGAGTTTTTCAAGACCTTCTTCTATTTCAGTTTCGCTTGGTTCCATTGGAGTGTGAAACGGCGTCGGATGCGAGCCCCCCCAGCCAATAATTGCAGTATTGCCTTTAAAGATAAGTTTTCCATGCAGGGATTTCCCTTCTTTTTCAAGACTTTTTGCAAACTCTTCAGAATCACAGTTTCCAAAGAGGCTTGATACCTCAGCGTAAGGCTCTAATTTGTCAAACAAATATGCGGCATCAGCAGAGTTTGCTGCAGTGTCCCCTATTGCCTTTGAGAAATCGCCAAGGTAAACAACAAGATCGTAGTCGCCCTTTTCAAGTAGAGCCCGAGCCATATCAACAGCCCGACGCTCCCCATGCATGTCGGAGAATGCTAAGATTTTTAGTGGTTTCATTCCCCTGTTAAGAAACGGTCTTATGCGAGATTGCCGTCCTTGTCAATAGTTCCTAGCCTTATGCGCTCACTGCTTATTGGGTTTCCATCATCTGCAAGTTCAAATGGGACCTCAACAATTATGAGCTTAGGAATAGCCTTTTTCACTCTTACAGCATTTATTTCTTTTGCGCGAAGGGAAGTCTCTTCAGAAACAACGATTGTTGTTATCTCTGGATCCGTTGTTGCAGGTCCATAGAAGTCATTTAACTCAAAAGTCCTGAATTCTTTTCCGAATTGTTGGCAAAAATGAGTTATGACATCACAACGCATCTTATAGCTTTCTACTTCTCCCGTACGAAACCTCTGCGCGAATTGATCGCTGCTAATACCTATTGCAACAAAGTCACTTACATCAAATGCAGTTCTAAGGAGCCTTTCGTGCCCCTTGTGGAAATTATCAAAGGTTCCCCCTATGATTGCTTTTTTTAGAGCCATTTTTATTTTAAGATTAGAACGAACATATCCCCCAGTTATGTATATTTTGAGGGTATTTAAAGAAAAAGGCTTCTTCTGTCCAAAAAGCACAAAATCAAGCAGTTATACCAGCAAAATAACATCTAGATTCTATTTAAAGGAACGAAAGTCCGCGTATAAATAAGTATACTGCAAAGCCCAAAAGACATAATCCAGAGATAAGGGATATCGTGCGCTTTCTTGATTCCGTCATAAATCTTTTTCCTGCGTGAGACAACATTATGTATACGCAGCCTGCAAGGATACAACCAATTTCTATTGCAATACATGTGATGAATGCATCAATTACTCCCCCAGAAAGAATTGCAAGGGGGCCAGCGACTCCAGCCCAAAAAAGGATGGTGTAAGGACTTGTTATAACAATTACAAACCCCCGCAAAAAAGGGTTTTTACTTAAGGAACTTAATTTCTTTTCCTTAGGCGTATCCTTTCTGAAATAAACCCTAATCTCAGTTAAGCCAAAGAAAGTAAGAACACTTACACCTACCGCAGTCAGGGTGAGAAGTACTGTGGGATTTGATAATGCAACGGCTCCACCTAAGGAGACAAGGGAGATATAGACAAGGTCGGCGAGCATAATGCCTAAAAGTGCCATGATGGCATGCGAGGTCCCCTTTGTTGTACCCTGCCTTACTAGTTCGACATTTCCAGGCCCAAACGGCACTCCTGCAACAAAGCCTAAAATAATATTACCAAGAACAACCCCAATCATCAGATTTTAAGTTTAGATATAATCTATATCAAGCTCGTCTTTTTGGCTTGCAGTCTTTTTGGTGGGCATATAACTATGGCTTCGCGAGCTCACAATATCACCCCTGAGGATTATCTCACCGTAAACTGCCTTAAAGTAATCTATTGCCAAGTCAAGCTCCTTTATGCCGGCAGGAGTTAAGGAATACACAACGCGCTTATCATCCCTTTCCTTTGAAACTAGTCCCTTTTCCTTTAGTTTATTAAGGCAGGGATAAAGTGTTCCGGGAGATGGGGCATCATCACGTCTGCGCCCAATTTCGCGAATAAGCTCTTCCCCACACATGTGTCTTTGCTTAAGTATCCAAAGAATATAAAAGGACAAAAAACCTCTCATATCGATTTTAACAGGCTTTCTCATTTTGCCCTATTTTTCCAAAAACCAAGAATAAAAATAAAAGATAAAAAGAGCTTAGCCTTCAAGACTCGGGTGTCCGAGTCTAAAGGGTCAGCTCATTTCTGCTTCGGTATACTCCTTTTTCCAGCTAGGCTTTTTGAACCTGTGGATGACAAAAGGCGCAAGTACAAAGACTGATATGCCGATAAATAGCATTAGAGCATACGAGACAAACATCATGGGATCTTTTAATGCATTTTCATAATACTCAGTATTTGCCGGAATAAAACCCAGTACAATCCCAAGAATTGCACCCGTAATACCAATACCAGCTATTATCCACATGCCCAAATTACCACCAGGTATTGTGTATGCTCGCTTTACATCAGGCCTTTTGTAACGAAGTTTTAGGGCTGAGGCATACATCAAAATATACATGATTAAATAGAGCTGTATTGTAAGTGCTGTAAATATCCAATAAGCGTCTTGGATACTTGGCAGTATTAGCATAAAGAGAGCAAATGCCGTTACAATAGCTCCTTGAATCAAAAGTATATTGACCTGTACTCCATTCTTATTTGCTTTTTGTAAAACAGGCGGAAGAAGACCTTCTCGCCCCGCTTTAAAGAGTCCCTTTGAAGGACCTGCAACCCATGCAAGGACTCCTGCGACAACACCTATTGTCAAAAGTATTGCAAAAATGGGTGTTAAGAATCCAATGCCATAATGGTCAAAGTACTGCTCAAAGGCAACCATCATTCCAGCTACCATCTCCTGGCCCCCTGCCGCTATTGCCTCAGGAGAAGAGGGATTATATATCAAAGCAACTGCCAGTGACCCTAAAATAAATACTACCAGTATCATTACGCTTGATAATAGCATCGCTTTTGGGAAGGATTTTTGTGGGTCTTTTGTTTCCTTAGCATGGACTGCGTTTACTTCCATTCCAGCAAATGTCAAAAGTGCCCCCACAAGAAGAGCAAGTTTTGGAAGATCGCTAAACTCAGGAATTATATTTCTTGCATCCATAGGTATTGCCGAAGGATTGCCTCCAAGAAACCATGCAACTCCAAGGAGTATAATTACTGCCGCCGGTATTAACGTACCGAGAACCACACCAATGCTGCTTATCTTGCTTGCAAGACCTACTCCCCTAAGGTTTATAAGTGTTGATATCCAGTACACACCAAGGATGACAGCTAGCATATAAAACTTATTTTGGGCAAGTTCAGGGGTTACAATAAATGCAAAAGCGCCGGCGCCGAATATAAGAACTATGGGGTAAAACGCTATATTTTGAACCCATTGTAAAAACATCGCGGCAAATCCGAATTTTTCACCAAAGGCTTCTTTTACCCAGGTAAATACCCCCTTCCCATCGTCCCATCCTGTTGCAAGTTCAGCTGAAATAAGTGCTGAAGGGATGAGGAATATCAGTGCGCCAAATACATAGAAAAAGATTAAGGACATCCCGTCTTCTGCCATCATTGGGAGCGAACGTAGTGAAACAACCAAAGCTACGTTTAACAAAGCCAAAGTAAAGACAGAAATCACCTTTTTATTTTTTATGACAGGGCTTATGCTCTTCTTCTTTTCCACATTTACAGCAGTTGCCATTTTAGTTTTATATAGTTTTGTTAATTTTTTTAACAGGCTCGCCGTTTATTCCTATTATGTAGAGGCTTCCTCTCATAAGTTCCTTCAAGCTTTGCGATGGCTCTTTTTATGTCTGCAATCAGGAGTTCTCCCATGTCCCGACTGAAGTTCTCCTTAACGACCATGCGCAACACTGCGATTTTTTCTGCGTTTGCAGGAAGTGTGTAAGCCGGGACTATCCACCCGCGCTCTCTTAGCTTTTCGGAAACATCAAAGACAGTATAATCTCTTTTACCGGTAAGTGTCACAGCAACAACAGGCAGGTATTTGGCAGCGTTTAAAATCTTAAAGTGTTTTGTTTTAACAAGTGCAGCTTCAAGATATTTCGCGTTCTCCATGATATTATTCATTATATCACGATATCCTTTCTTTCCGAGCCTTAGGTAGTTGTAGTATTGTAAAAGTACCGTACTCGCTCCTCGTGAGAAGTTTAGGCTGTAATTCTCCATCTCACCTCCGAGATAGTTTATCTTAAAGATAAGTTCTTCAGGCAAATCGACCTTATCGCGGAAGACAACTGTTCCCATCCCGGGATAAACAAGACCAAATTTATGGTTTGAGACATTTATCGATTTTACCTGTTCTAAACGGAAGTCCCATTTCACTTCTGGATACACAAAGGGCGCGATAAATCCACCGCTTGCCCCGTCAACGTGAATCGGGATGTCCCAGCCTTTTTCCTTTTTGACTTTAAGAAGGAGCTTGTTGATTCCTGCAATATCATCTATTTGTCCTGTAAATGTTGTTCCAAGTATTGCGCCAACTGCAATCGTGTTTTCATCAAGCAGGGGTGCCACTTCTTTTGGTCCTATAACATAGCGTCCCACTTCCATTGGAATAAGCTTCATCTCAACATCAAAGTACTTGGCAAATTTCTCCCAACAGGTGTGAACGTCAGCACCCATTACAATATTTGGTTTTGAGCAGTCTTTTCCTTTTGCCTTCATGTGCTCTTTCCACTTCCACTTGTGGGCAAGAAGTCCGAGCATTATGGCTTCAGATGAGCCTATTGTTGCAGTCCCTGTCGGAATGCATCCTTTGGGCCCGTTAAGGAGTTTCCAGGTCATCTCGACAACGCGGTTATGGATAGTTTCAGTCTGAGGGTATTCGTCAAAGTCTATAAAATTCTTATTTAACGTATCCAGATAGAGTTGTCTGGCCTGAGGGTCCATCCAAGTCGTAACGAAACTGGCAAGGTTAAGGGTGGTGTTGCCGTCAAGATTGAGTTCGTCGCTTATTATCTGATAAGCAGCATCAGGCGACATATCTCCTTCCGGAATCTCGTTTCTTGGAACGGTCGAATCAAAATATCTTCTGCCGTAAGTCGGCTCAAAAGTATCCTCACCGACTTTCCCCTTTATCTTTTTGAGTGTTTTTGATTTGGACGCCATTTTTCTTTTAAGAGAACGGGGGGATAAATAAAAATAGCAAAGAGATATTTTTAACATTAGAGACTTAATATCTCTGTAAAACATGGCAAAAGACTCCTCAAAAAAAGATGTCTGGTGGGCGGCCTGATTGTTTATACAGATAATTTAAAAGACCCGCAAGCATTTTACGACGAGCTTGAAAGAATAGCAGACAGTTCGATGGCAGACGCGCTTAAGACTTCGATTCTTGCAATAATAATAATGAATTTAATACTTGCCGTGTTCTCAATCTTATTGCCAAAAAACAACTTTACTCTAACGACGAGGTTCTTGCAATCTAAGTCTTATTTAGCTTGTGCGCATCAATTTTATAACTCTGTGACATAGCCCAATTATTTAGTTGAGACTTAAATTGACCTAATCTTTCTTGGTTGACGCCCTTTGGCAACACCTTATGGTTTCCTTCATCTATCCCTTGCCTGAAGCCTTCTTCAACCGGGACTATAAATCTCTTATATCGTTTTAGGAAGTCATTATAGGCTTTTACTTTGGCCTTTTTAAACAATTCTGGATTCTTTTGAAATCTGGGATTTATTTTGCCATCAAAAAGGCCAAGTCTCCCAAGATCTTCCAGTTGCTTTTTTGTAAGAAATCCCCGCCTCATAGCCTCCGCGCTTCCCTCAACGTGGTACATACCTTTTGGGACAACATTGTGGCATATACTGAGCCTTCTTCTTATTGTTTGATTACTGAGCGGCTTGCTTGATCTTGACGCCATTTTAGCTTTTAAGGCCATTGATCCCAGAGATTATAGCCTCAACTGATGCCGTTATTATATCACAGTCCACTCCAGAAGCCGTTATCACTTTATCTTCAGATTTCATGCGAACTGTCACCGAGACATTAGCGTCCGTGCCGCCGGTTATCGCATCGACATGGTACTCCTCAAGGCTTATTGTTTTATCTCCCACAGCGTTCATTATCGCTGATATCGCCGCATTTACTGGGCCATTGCCTTCAGCACTTTCTGTTGCCTCTTTGCCGTTTATCTCGACAACGACTGTTGCCGAAGGCTTTACGTTTGTCCCGGAACTTATCTTTAAGTCCTTAAGTTTAAGGAACTCGTTTCCACCGGCGCCTTTTACAGTGCGCACTATTGCAAGGAGGTCTGCGTCAGTCACAGACTTTCCTGAGTCGCCCATGCGTTTTATCTCGTTAAATACCGCCATGAACTCTTCCTCAGTCACTTCAATCTTCAGGGCATCAAGTATAGCCTTTAAGCCTTTTCCACCCACATGCTTTCCAAAACCAAATATCTTCTTTCGTCCCACGTATTCAGGTTTGACAAATTCATAAGTCCCGGCGTGTTTAAGGAGTCCGTCAACGTGTATTCCTGACTCATGGCGGAAGCTGTTTTTCCCGACAAGTGCCTTATTTGGCTGCACGGGAACCCCCATCAAATCTTCAACAAGGCGCGAGACCTCATAAATCTTTTCAGTGTTTATGTTAGTTTTGTAGCCATAAAGTAATTCAAGGCTTGCCACTACCTCCTCAATCGGCGCGTTTCCGGCACGCTCCCCAAGTCCGTTTATCGTAACATCAGCAGTATCTGCTCCTGCTCTTATTGAGGCAACTGTGTTTGCCACAGCCATCCCGACATCATCGTGGCAGTGCACGCCGTAGCTCATCTTTTTGTACGCGCAGAGTTCAGTGAAAAAACCTGCCATTTTTTCCGGCGTTGAGGCACCTACCGTGTCAGCTATTGTAAAGCGATCTATTCTGTCTCCAAGAACGTCAATTATCTTTTTCATGTAGTCTATTTCGGTCCGTGAGCCGTCCTCACAACAGAGGTCGATGTAAAGACCATAGTCCCGCGCGTAATCAACCGTTTTATCTAAGTGGGCAAGGAAATCCTCAGGCGTACTCTTAAGCTTGTATTTTATGTGCTCCTCACTTGTCGGTGCGACAAGAAAGAGACCATCTACATCACAGGAACGACAGAGGTCAACATCTTTTTCAGTAACTCTTGAGAATGAAAACACCTTACAGGAAAGACCTTCGTTTGCAATGAGTTTTATACTCTTTGCTTCCCCCGGACTTGTGCAGGCAGATCCCGCCTCCATGAAGTCGATACCAAGGGAGTCTATGGCCTTAGCCAAATCCAGCTTGTCCTTAGGCGAAAGTGAGACGCCTGGCGTCTGTTCGCCGTCCCTTAGAGTGGTATCAAGTATTTTTACTTCCATTCTGGCTTAGTATGATTTTCTTATTTTGAAGACTTATGCTATAAAGCTTTAATACTAGAGCCTTCAAAAAGGAAGAAATGGAAAAGATGCTTCCTTCCTGTCATCAGGAGACAATTTCATGTGCGAAGTCTAATAAGCTTTCAGGGAAAAAAGTAGTCCTGGCAGTAACTGGAAGCATCGCTGCAATCGAGACGCCAAAGATAGCACGCGAACTCATGCGCCATGGTGCCGATGTGACGTGTGTCATGTCAAACGCGGCTCAAAACATAATTCACCCGTGGGCCCTTGAATGCATCACAGGCAAAAAGACGATAACCGAGATTGGGGGCGCTTGCGAGCACGTTTCTTATTGTGGCGACTGGAGCGGCCGTGCAGACCTTCTTCTAGTATGTCCCGCGACTGCAAACACGATTTCAAAGATTGCAACTGGCGTTGATGATACGTCTGTGACGACATTTGCAACAACAGCCCTTGGTTCAGGCATGAAAGTCGCTATTGCTCCTGCAATGCACGCGTCAATGGCAAAAAATCCATTTGTCGCAGAGAATCTAAGGAAGCTAAGGGAAGCGGGCGTTACTATAATCGAACCAAAAAGCGAGGAAGGAAAGGAAAAGCTCGATTATAATTTAGTATGTGATTTAGTTCTAAATCTTTTCTAAGGAAATGAAATTCCTAATAACCCTTGGGCCGACGCGAGAACCCATTGATGATGTCAGGTTCATCACAAACGCAAGTTCCGGCAAGATGGGTACTGCCCTTGCAAAAGCCGTAATCGATTCTGGGAATGAAACGACAATAATTGCAGGACCCGTTTCAATATCACTTCCTGACTGCAAAACGATTAATGTCACAACAGCAAATGAGATGCGGGATGCTGTTTTAAGCGAGCTTAGTTCAGGCGACTATGACTGTTTTATCTCAAGTGCCGCAGTTGCAGACTTCTCCCCTGCAAAAAAAGACGGCAAGATAAAAAGCGGAACTGCACTTACTATAGATCTTTTGCCAACCCCAAAAATAATTGATTCAGTAAGGGCGGAATTTCCTGAGCTAAAAATCGTGGGTTTTAAGGCAGAGTGGGGAACTTCCTTAGACGCGTTTGATTCTTACAGGAGTAAAAAAGGACTGGATTTCTTGGTCGCAAACGATATCAGAAAGAATGAATTTGGCTCTGATGACACGAGTGTCATGATATTTTCAGACAAGAAAAAAGAGGCGTTTTTAGGCTCAAAAGATGATGTTGCAAAAGCAATAATTGCCCGCGCGCTGTGATTTATATCCCTTTTACCTTAAATCTTATTACCCCTAAATGGAAGCCAAAACCCAAAAGATTGATGTTAGTAGTTTCCGAAAACATTACAGGAGCCAATCAAAAAACGCATCAGTAGCAGGACTCAAGGCTTCTGTAAAACCGTTAAAATACCCCATAGGGAGTTTTTTGGGCAACGGGGAATTCCAGTCAGCACATGAGTATGCCAACGACCTTTACATAATTAAGACTTCCCACTCGCCAAATAAAGCAAATTCAAGAGTACTCCTTATCGATTCCAAGCGCCCTGGGAACATTGAAAAAAGAAACGAATTCATAAACCAGCATGAAGCAGCTCAAGTAAACCGCGTGGTAACGGGGGCATATGCGACAAAACTGGGCAGAAACTTTGCCTTATGGCGTGCAAAGAGAGCAGGACGCAAGATGGGCAAGAAAGCGTATACAGAATGGGTATACTCAAACAGGCTAAAAGCCGACCGCGACCTTATGACGCGTTACCTTGGATCAGAGCATCTTGTCAAAAGTCACGAGGGCGTAAGAACCTTCAATGGAGTTCCACTTGCAGTAACAATACAAAAAAGATTGTATCCAATACCACCCAATAATGAAATGGGCGTACTCGGCCGACAATATTTTATGCCAATGGGTGATTTAGTCAGACATCAACCTGAATACTTAAGTTCACACCCAATTCAAAACCAAATGCTGGCTATAACGAGTAAGTTAAGACAACTTGAAAGGGAGCACCCTGGAATAAGTGCCAATTTGGGGGTTGAAGATATGGGAATTGACATTAGAAAGGGTCGCGTAGTAATACCTGATGTTCAAGTTTCAAACTTAGAAGGCATGTCCAAAAGAAAAAGAAGCAAGTTTGAAGCCCGGCGCGACAAGAACTTAAAAGAGCTTGAATCACTCACTTCACAAAAGGGAATAGACAAGTTGCATGGGGAATTCAAACAAAAAGGGGCAAGAGAACAGGAAAAACTCAAACAAAAAAAGGCAAGGAAGAAACAAAGGAGGGCACGCAGGAAATGACAAACGGATTTGACGCTTTTCCAGTATCGGCGCTTTTTTTAGCTCTTGGAATATTCCTCCTCATACTTTATGTCATTATGAAAATGACGCACCACAAAGAACCGATTAAGCTAGAGAAGATTCACCCGACTCCTGAAATGAAAAAGAAGCTTGACGAGCTTGATGGTTGGGAGCTTTCTGTTATGCACGCGCTTCTTGAGGCGGGTGGTCAAGCGTTTTTTGACGACATCAGGCAGTGGCTTACGGCACCAAAAAAGGAGCTTTTAGTAACAACAGGCAAGCTCAAGAAAAAAGGGTTTATAGAAACACGACAAAAAGGAAAGGTCCTTAAGCTTTCATTATCTCCCGAATTCTTAGGCGTATAAGGACAATTGCGATAAATCAGCTCTTTCTATACTTTTTATGCTTTTTCTATGTATTAAAAGGCAATATGAAAAAGATTATAGCAGTATTCGCATTGGCACTACTTCTTATTCCAGGCGTCGCTTTATGTTCTGACCCGGACATAGAAGAGTTCTACACAAATCCTTCAAAGCCTTATGAAGGTGAAGATTTTGACGTCATTATCGAGGCTTATGACTCAGATGGTATTGACAGAATAAAGCTTTACGATGATGACAGCGACCTTATCGGAACAAAGTATTGTGACGGTGACAAGCACTGTGACGTCGAATTTGAAAGCTATGAGCGCGATTATGGGTTTTACTATTATGAAGTCAAGGTCTATAACGATGACGGTGATTATGAGACTAAAGAACTAAGAATACAGATTCGCGAAGATTATGAACCCGAGAATCTTGAGATAACATATTTCTATGCAGTCCCAAACAATCCTAATGCCAACACATATTTTGAGATTCAGACGCAGGCTAAGTATGACGATGGCATTGAGAAAATACGACTTTATGTTGACCGCAATTATGAGGATTACGTGGATTGTGGCGGCTCGACACGCTGCACCGCAGAGTTTGGAATAGTCGAAAATGTTCCAGGTTACCATGAGTACAAGGTTCGTGTTTATGGTGATGACGGAGAAACAGAAGAGCGCGAGACGCGCATATTTGTAAGCGAGTATTTCAAGCCGACAGCGTATTGCGGTGATGGGCGTTGTGAGTATCCTGAAACCTATTACACATGTCCTTCAGATTGTAGTGCTCAGAGTTATTGTGGCAACGGAATTTGTTCTTCTGATGAGTCATGCTCGTCATGTCCGGCTGACTGTGGACCTTGTAATATTGCATATTGTGGAGACGGCATATGTGAAGCTGGTGAATCATGCTCGTCATGTTCCTTAGACTGTGGCTCGTGTCCTGTTTATGAGGTTCCGGCAACTGTTTATACCTGTGAGCAGCGTGGAGGTACGTGTTGTGCAAATGGGGGCGAAGAAGTAGTTTCAGGCGCAGCAGACTGCCCGTCAACATGCTTTAGCTCATGCAACGCAGCAGCATCCAGTTCTTCAGAGAATATAAGTAATTCGCCTTCAGGAGCATTTGTCGCAGGCAACATGACATTAAGTATTGAATGGCTCGTTCTGGGCGCACTTGGCGCAATCTTTGTTGTTTTGTTCTTTTTTGCCTTAAGAAAGTAAGGCGGTTTTATTAAACTATTTGTAAATATCCTATGGGCGAAATCAAAAAGCGCATGGGGGAACCCAGCGGTGGAGATTCTTCATTTCCTGTCTGGTGGGCAGAAGATCTTGCTTCAGGTCAGGTATTTGCTGAAGCTTCCATGGGGTTTTTTGGAAACGTTGAGTATAACAAACGTGATGATGACATAGTTGTAAAAACTGTTACGAAACATCCTGTTCTTGCGACCCTTGGCTGTCAGCTTGGCGGTTGGAGCGTAGGTTCTGAAACTATCATGAGCGGTTCGCTTCGCTTGATTGCAAAAAAGCCATCATGGATTTTTGACAAGCTTGACTTTGCAGTAAATAACCCAGCACCCGTGATATGTGTTGAAGGCGACGCATCAGACTCTCAAGTCATCTCAGAATTAAGGGAGGCAGGCATCGAAAGCGCAGAGATAATACGAACGCAAGAAGATTCTCTTGCCCAGTATATCAATGTTCCGGCACGCGCAATAGAAACAGCAATATTCCGCCTTATGTTTCTTGCAGAGGACAAATTCAATGAATTCAAGATAACAAAGGCGACAAGTAATGTCACCGCAAAATTTGGTCTTGGGGACCCGGCAGCAGACCTTAATGACGCCATCCGTTATGATGGACAGGTAACTCTCATGGGGGATTTTGGAGGCTTTAAGGACTTTGAGACAATCGTCACGAAAAACACAGGTTTTTATGATTCAAAGTTTGGTGAGGTCATGCGCGAGAGCGGTTCTGTTGCAAACTGTCCTTTAGAGTTGTTTTCAGTCGCCGAACTTACGATAATAGATTCAGGCCACACAAAGGCTTTTTAGGCTTACCAAAAAACCTAGTTTCTAAGCGTAAGCTTTTTAATAAGCAACTTAAAATATAGCGCCTTAAAACTCCTAGTTTTTAGGTACTCATAGTTCATCTTTCACGGTAACTTTATTTTAACCTTCGTCGGACTTGTGATCCAGGACCGATTTAGTAGAAGGAGAAAAATCCAGGTTGCAAAACATGCAAGTATTGGAAAAATGGCAGCACAAGATATGGAATACCTTTTTAAGCCTCGGGGCGTGGCAGTAGTTGGGGCTTCACACAACACTGATAAGATTGGATACAAAGTCCTTGAGAACATCATCAAGGGTGGATACAAAGGCGATATATATCCTATAAACCCAAAAGGCGGGGAAATCCTAGGAAAAAAAGTTTATACTTCTGTTGCCGACTGTCCCGGTCCCATTGATATTGCAGACATATGCGTTCCTGCAAAATTCGTTTTTGACGCTGTAAAAGAATGTACTGACGCCGGCGTAAAATTTCTCCCGATTATCACATCAGGATTCTCTGAAATCGGAAATCACACTGAAGAAAAAAAGATAGTAGATTACGCAACCTCAAACGGGTCGCGTGTAATCGGGCCGAATATATTCGGAGTCTTTTCAGCAGAGTCTTCCCTTAATGCCACATTCGGACCAGATGAGATACAGCACGGCCACGTTGCAATTATCACCCAGTCAGGCGCCCTTGGTCTTTCGATGATTGGAAAGACAGCAGTTGAGAACATTGGACTTTCTGCAATAGTTTCAGTTGGCAACAAAGCCGATGTCACAGAAGTCGAGCTTCTTGAATACTTAATGGAACAAGAACAGACCCAAAAAATCCTTATCTATATCGAAGGCGTCAGAAAAGGCAAGAACCTTGTTAAGGCGCTAAAAAAGGCGAGTGCCAAAAAGCCTGTTATCGTGATTAAATCCGGTCGCTCAAAAAGAGGTGCACTTGCCGTCGCGTCCCACACTGGTTCTCTTGCAGGGTCAGACCAGCTTTTTGATGATATCATGCGCCAGTGCGGTGCCCTTCGCGCTGAATCGATTGCAGAGGCTTTTGACTGGTGCAAGTTCTTAGGGCGTGTTCCAATGCCAAAGGACACAAAAACAGCGATTATCACCAATGGAGGTGGTATCGGTGTGATGGCAGCTGATGCGTGTGAAAAGTATGGTGTTCCCCTTTATGATAATCAGGAAGACCTCAAAAAGACGTTTGAACCCGCAACACCTTCTTTTGGTTCGACAAAAAATCCGGTTGACATAACTGGCGGCGCGACATCAAAAGAGTACAACGAGGCACTTGAGGCAGCACTTAATAATCCGAATATCGATTCTGTCATCTCACTATACTGCGAGACTGCAGTCTTTGACTACGAGAACCTTGCCCCAATGATTGAGGAAAACTATAACAAATACCGCGAAGCAGGAAAGCCGCTTCTATTTTGCATATTCGGGGGAGAGCGCATTGAAAACGCGATTGTAGAACTCCGCCACAAGAGGATTCCGGCCTTTGATGACGTTTACAAAGGAGTTTCGTGCATGGGTGCCCTGTACAGTTATGAGAATTACGTTTCAGAGCTTTCAGAGGAAGAAGACGCAATAGCCGACATTGATACCCATGCAATATGCGAGATTGCAAGCCGCGCTATAGTTGATGGGCGCAAGGCACTTCTTGCTGATGAGGGCGCAAAGCTAATGGAGATAACTGGAATTAAAATGCCAAGTTCTGCGATTGCAAAAAACGCAGATGACGCAGTTAAAAAAGCATCAGAAATCGGATTCCCAGTTGTAATGAAGGTAATCTCAAAAGATATCCTCCACAAAAGCGACTCCGGCGGAGTAATACTTGGCATACGAGATGAAAATGCGACAAAGACCGCATATAACACGATAATTGAGAATTGCACAAAAGCAGTACCAAACGCAGCAATTGAAGGCGTCGAGATATCGGAGATGGCAAGACAGGGTGCAGAGCTTATCCTCGGAGCCCGTCAGGACGAGAAATTCGGACCGACACTAATGTGCGGTCTTGGCGGAATCTATGTAGAGCTCCTAAAAGACGTTTCATTCAGGGCAACGCCGCTTTCCCGCGAAGAGATATTGCGTATGATACGGGAGACTAAGGCTTATAAACTTCTTGAGGGAATGCGTGGCGAGTCGCCGCGCGACATAGATTCGGTTGTCGATGCTCTTGTAAAACTATCAACAATAGTCTGTAAGTGTCCAAGTATCACAGATATTGAGATAAACCCGGTTCGCGTATACGAAAAAGGTGAAGGACTAAGGGCGCTTGACGTGCGCGTCCTTGTCAAATAAGAAAAAAAGGAAAAAATTTATTATTATTCTTTTTCTGCAGTATCAAAAGGAGCCATAGCTCTCTTTATCTGGGCATCGGTAAAGCCGTCAGCCTTTAGCATATCCCAAATCTGGGAGAGCTGGTATCCTGCACCAATCATCTCAGCTACGTTTTTCTCAAGTTCTCCATGTTCCTTTGCATTGCCTTCGCCAGAGCATTCTTTTGTCATTTTGAATTTAGAGCCACTTCTTTTTCTTAAAGAAAAGTATCAGTCCTATTGCAGTAACGCACATTAAAAGAAGCGCAAATATATAACCATATTCCCAAGTTATCTCAGGCATTATTTTGAAGTTCATGCCGTAAAGTCCAGTTATGAATGTTAGTGGGATGAATATTGTTGCAATTACTGTCAGGACTTTCATAACCTCGTTTGTAGAGTTTGATATCGCAGAAAGGTATGTTTCCATTATGCCTCCCATTAAGTCCCTGTAAGTCTCAACAAGGTCGATTACATGGACTATGTGGTCATAGATGTCCCTAAAGTAAATCGAGTATTCATCACTTATTCCTGGCATACCGCCTTTTGCAAGAAGCGCAAATGAATCACGCGATGGCCAGACTGCCTTTCTTACAAGAAGCAAATCACGTTTTATGTCAAGAATCTCAGAAGGAATGCCTTTTGCAGTCGGGGTGGCTGTTATTATCTTTTCGACAAGCTCTATTTCGTCCTCGATACTGTCAAGAATGGGGAAATAACCGTCTACCACCTTATCAAGAATCTTATAAGCAAGTCGCGCCCCCTCACAATCTTTAGGAATCAAGGAGTCCAGGATACTCGTTATCTCATCAAGCTTTACCTGATGGATTGTCACGATAAAGCCCTCCCCGACAATTGCTGTTACCTGTGTTATTTTAAGCGGGCTTGCCCCTTCAATATGTTTTATTATTATGACGGTGTACTCTGGATGGACTTCGACTTTTGGGCGTTGGTTAGAACCCATCGCGTCTTCAAGGACAAGCTTATGTATTCCAAAGGAGCTTTCAAGCTCGCTGATATCAGAATACGTATGGGCAAGAGCGTCAACCCAGACAAGTTCTCCTTTTTTCTTTTTGAATTTAGGCAGGCTTGCAACATCCTCTGATGAGACTAAGGAACTCGTTATCTTTGAAAACTTATACATTTTGGGCTGTGTATTGTTATCTTCTTTTTCTAATAAAAACGCCAAATTAAGCGCATTTTCTATAATGGACTATTCAGACACTGCAGAAAAAATCAAGGAATTTATCCTAAATCAAGTAAGAGGGGCTCGCGCAAAAGGTGTAGTCATTGGCCTTTCAGGAGGTATCGACTCCTCGCTTGTCGCAACACTTGCGACCCAATCCCTTGGAAAAGAGAATGTATTAGGCTTAATCATGCCTTCAAAAAACAGCAACCCGCAAGATGAGGCTCATGCGATTCTTCTTGCAGAGTGGCTTGGCATCAGTTTTAAGAAAATTGAAATAGGTAGCGCAGTCTCAGCGATATCCTCACAGCTTCCAGCTGACAAAGATGCCCTTGCAAACCTTTCTCCAAGAATGCGCATGGCAGTTTTATATTACGAAGCCCGCAGGCTTAATTATCTTGTCCTTGGTACAGGAAACAAAAGCGAGATTTCTGTCGGATATTTCACGAAGTACGGCGATGGTGGATGCGACATGCTCCCCATTGGAGGACTCTTTAAGACTGAGGTCTGGGAACTTGCGCGCTTTCTTAAAATTCCAAGCGAACTAATCGAAAAGGCGCCTTCAGCAGGTTTATGGGAAGGACAAACAGACGAGGGTGAACTGGGAATAAGTTATGAAGACCTTGACTCGGTTCTTAAAGGGAAAAGCTCAAATAAGAAGGTAGATTTAATGATAGAAAAAACTGGGCATAAACGCAGTATGCCACCAGTTTGCGAATTATAAATTTTAATCAAGATGAAAGCGAAAGTTGTTGCGGGCAAGGGTGAAGGGGCCCGGTATGTAGAAGTTTATGCACAGAAAATAAAGAAGCTGACAGGAATCGTGCCGTTCCACGGAACCCTTAATCTTGACGTAGGGTTTATACCACCTCTTGAAGTTGAAGAGATTGAAGCTTTTGGGGAGTTTGGCGCAGTAGAAATAGCGCCATGTGCCGTCAACTTTGAGCGCGCCTTTGCAGTCTTTCCAGAAAAAGGCAAAAACAGAGAAGAAGGTATAGTCGAAGTCATCGCAGAAAAAAATCTCAAAGAAGCCCTCGGTTTAAAAGAAGGAAGTTTTGTCGACTTGCAGTTTTAACATTTCAAAATGGAAGCATTCATAAATGACGCTGTATCTGCCATAAAGGAGCAGGTGGGGGCCAGGCACGCAATAATTGGCCTTTCAGGCGGTGTTGACTCTTCTGTTGCAGCACTTCTTGTTGCAAAAGCAATAGGCTCCAATTTAACGGCAGTCTTTGTCGATACAGGATTTATGAGAAAGAACGAACCCGAGCTTGTCAAAAAGACCTTTGAAGGCAAGTACGGACTTAATTTCAAGCTTGTTGATGCGAGTGATGAGTTTATTGACGCCCTTGCAAACATCGAGGACCCAGAAGAGAAAAGAAAGATAATCGGTCACAAGTTCATTGAAGTATTTGAGCGCGAAGCTCGCATCGCAGATTCAAAGTTCCTTGTACAAGGAACAATAGCTCCGGACTGGATTGAGACTGGGGGCAAAATAAAAAGCCACCACAACCTGACACTTCCCGATGGGATGATTTTAGAACTCGTCGAGCCGCTTCGTGATTTATACAAGGATGAAGTGCGCAAGGTTGCACACACCCTTAAGCTTCCCCCTGAGATTTCAGAAAGGATGCCTTTTCCAGGCCCAGGTCTTGCTGTCCGAATACTTGGAGCAATAAGCCGCGAGCGTCTCGTGGCAGTAAAAGAGGCTGATGTCATAGTCCTTGAAGAGCTGGAAAAAGCGAATCTCAAACCCTGGCAGGCTCTAGCCGCAATACTTCCGGGTCGCGCGACAGGAGTTAAAGGTGATGAACGCGAATACGGCTACATGATTGCCGTGCGCGCTGTTGAAAGTCTGGATGCCATGACTGCAAAATCAATGGAAATCCCGTGGGAGGTCCAAAGAAAGATTGCTGATAGAATAACCTCAGAAGTCAGGGAAGTAACACGAGTCCTTTATGACCTGACAAACAAGCCTCCGGCAACAATAGAGTTTGAGTAAAAGGCGCATAAATAGCATCTAGCTTCTAACTAATAGATATGAAAGCAGTAATTCTTGCAGGAGGACAAGGCACGCGCCTAAGGCCCCTTACCTACACTCGCGCAAAGCCCATGGTCCCATTCTTAGGAAAACCTGCAATGGAAGGAATAGTTGAGAAATTAAAAAAAGAGGGTTTTTCTGAAATCATAATAACAACAAACTATAAAGCAGATGAGATTTGTGATTATTTCTGCGGTGTTAAAGATTTAGGCATTAAGATATCTGTTGTAAACGAAAAAGAAGCTCTCGGTACTGCAGGCTCAGTCAAAAATGCCGCCGGGAAAATTGATGGGACTTTTGCCGTAGTTCAAGGCGACTCGGTAAGCGACATCAAGATCCAAAAGATTATCTCCGAGCACAAAAAGGCCCGCGCCCTGGCAACAATATGCTTAATGGAAGTAGATGAAGTCTCTCATTTTGGAATAGCTGAAATGGAAGGCGACGCTATAGTGCGCTTTAAGGAAAAGCCCACGCCAAGTGAGACCTTCTCAAATCTTGCAAATGCCGGGATATATATTTTAGAGCCAGAGGTTCTTGACATGATTCCTCTCGCGTTTTATGACTTCTCAAAAGATCTTTTCCCAAAGATGCTAAGTGAGGGAAAAAAGATATCAGGTTCAGTTACAAAGGCGTACTGGCGGGATATCGGATGTCCTGAGGACTACCTTGCCGCAACAAGACATTACCTCTCAGGCAAGACTCGCACACCCGAGGGTTGCAAGGAGAGCCCCAATTTTAAGGAATCTTACATATCAGATTCCTGCGATATCGCAGAAGACTGCACAATTGAGCGCTCAGTGCTTTTCCCCGGAGTAAAGGTATACTCTGGAGCCGCCATATCTGATTCGATTATTGGAAAGGACTCTGTCATAGGAGAAGGCGTCCAAATAGAGGCTTCAGTCATTGGGGACAGGACAAAAATCGGCCCCAAGACAAGGATTAGGGCAGGTTCAAGAATAGGTCCGGACGTGATAATCCCTGAAGGGGAGAACGTTTCGGGAGAAATAATTCCTGATGAATTTAAGGACCTTTAAACATTTTAAGTTCAAAACTAAATTGAAATGAAGCTATTTAGCGAAGGACAAGTCAAATTCTATGCGGCTGACGCCGGTTCCGAGCAGGTTTCAAAAAAGCTCCCAGTATTTTATAATCCTTTTATGGAGTTTGACCGAGACCTCACCGTTGCAATAACAAAGGCAAACGGGGGGATGAGTTATCTTGACGGCATGTGCGCTTCAGGCATCCGCGGGCTTCGCGCGATAAAGGAGGCAGGCTTCTCCCGCGCAATCTTTAATGATCTCTCTCCAGACGCCACAAAGCTTCTTAAAAAGAACCTGAAACTAAATGCAGTAGAGGGTGAAATCCATTGTCTTGATGTAAACGAGCTTCTTAGGCAGAATAAATGCGAAAAGATTGATGTAATAGACCTTGACCCATTCGGTCCCTTTATTGGAGCAATGGACTCTTCTGTGCGGGCAATAAACCGTAAAAATGGTTTGATTTGTGTTACCTCAACAGATACTGCACCTCTGTGTGGAGTCTCAGTTAAGACCAGTCTAAGGAGATACGGGGCACGCCCCCTTAAGACGCCATATGCTAAAGAAATAGGCCTTAGAATCCTGATTGGAGCATCAATTCGCGCCATGGCAAGATATGACTCGACCCTTGAACCTGTCTTTTCATATTCCGGCAGACATTATTTCAGGCTTTTTCTAAGGGCAAAGCGCGGGATAACTGCAGCCAACGAATCAGTGAAGAAGATAAACTATTTACAACATTGCTATTCCTGTGGATGGCGGGATTATGTGGATGTCGATAGGTTTAACGATTCCTGCCCAAATTGCTCCTCACAATTATCGTGGGCTGGTCCTCTTTGGACTGGCGCCTTTGCAGACCCGGACTTTTGCAAAACTGTGGAGTCAGAGAACCCAAAAGTGGAAAAACTGATTAAAACTGTTTCTGCAGAGCAGGAGATAGCAGTTCCGTTTTATGACATACACCACTTTTCAGACAAGGCCGATGTCCCATCACCAAAGACGATTGATGCCATAAACGCATGTTCTGGCATACCCACACATTTTACAAATTGTGGCCTGAGGACAAAAGAGTTCCCTTCCTTTTCAGCTCTTTTTTGAGATTGCCTCAAGAAGCGCTTTTGCTGCAAGCTGCGGACCCTTTTTCTCAAAGCCTTTTACCCCAAGAAGCGTCTTTAGCTCACCGACATATGTGCCATTATCAAAGAGAGTTTTGAAATATCTTTTGGCTATATCTTCATGAAGTGCTTTGTACTGAGCCGGACCAAAGAGGTTTCCATAATATGTTGAGACTACACCTGATGTATCAGTTGTTCCTTTTGACATCCGCATACCCTTAGAGAAAACATCCATTGCATCCCGAGGGGAATTAAATCGCGTTATGTGTGGGCGCCCATCCTCAACAGGCTCATAATTGTTCGCATAGAGGAAGTAGTCTACTTTGTATCCCCTTAGGATTTCTTCTATTGTTGTAACCGGGATAAGAGCACGAGCGTTTAGCTTCTGCGGACTCATGATTATCGAGCGGTCAAGATTATCAAAGGCAAAACCAGGGCTTAAGTCGTCAAGTCGCATAAAGGCGCCACTTTCAGTCCCGTAAGCGCGCAAGACTCCTTTATCATCAATCTCAAATGAGCCCATATCATCGAATATGATAATCATCTCACTTAGATTGTCGCGGGCAAGGTAACGGAAGGCTTCAAGGCTTTCGCTTTTTCCAGCCCCTGAGTCGCCCATAATAACGATATTTGCACTTTTCCCATTCTTAAGGGTTATTTTGACCATGGCGCCGTGAATTGGCATGCGCCCACGCTTCATCATAATAATATTATGAAGAGTAAGTATCATCTTTTTTAGATAGCCAAAATATCCATATTCATCGCCTTCTGGGACAACGCCGACAAGCATGCCGTTTTTCTCATCGTCGTAGAACACTGTAGGGAGATCTCCAAAGCGCTCAAGCTTTTTTGCCGGGACACCATAAGCATAAATTGCATCAGGCTTTTTTGCGAGGTCTTCAGTCCACGCCAAGTCAAATAGGTTTGCAAGGGAGCATCCTAAGGGTGTGAATTTATTGTGAAAATAGGTGTGGATTATAAGGTCGCCCACCTTGGCAGGATAACAAAGCCATTCTCCATCTGAAAAATCAACACCCTCTAATGGATTTTCATCCACTCTAGTAAACATCCCGCGCCGTTTGTTCATGGGGGGGTCAAGTATAAGGGGCGGTTCAATAAGAAGCTGCCTTATTACGGGGATTTCATTGAGATAATCATAATCCTTAGGCATTGGAATATCTTTTCGCGCGGCAATAACTCCGATTTCAAAGCCTGCTGCAGTCTGACGGTAAATCCTTGGATGCGCACCGGTAATGTTCTCGCGAATCTCGCGAAATGCCTTTCTTACCTGATGGTTTAATTCCTCGATTGTTGCGTTAAATGCGCGGTAAGGCTGACCGTCATAGTTTGATGCGGCAGGCGAGCGGAGGACGAGGAAACGCTCAAAAGAGCGCCAGTAATTGAAGAGTCCCTTGACAAAAGCATCTGCAAGAGTAAGATCCTTTAACATAGGATAAAAGTCCTCGTTTCCGGAAAGTTCAGTTACTTTCTTTTTTCCAAGCGTACAAATGAAGCTTGTTGCAAGCTCTGCGGCCTTATCTATTTTTATTCCTTTTGGAAAGACTTCAAAGATGGGAGAATCTTTTTCTTCAAGGCTATTTACATACTCTTTTGTAATCGCACAAAATATCGTACTTTCAAGAAGTTCTTGCGAGTCGTTTGGCAATGAGCCTTGTGTCCAAAGGACTGCTATATTATCGTGAATGTGAAGGACGTTGTCGCCTTCCTTATTTATTCTTGTTTCCATTTTTTCCAGTATGAACTCTATATCTCAAATGGCTGTCTAACTTGGGTTTTTTGCTATCTGGTTTAATTTAAGAGACCCCTAAGAAAAACGTAAACTCTACTTTTCTTGTGAGGAAACAAGGTCCCGAATCTTTTTTGCAGTCTTCTTTCCAATTCCATCCACCAGGCATAGTTCAGTTTCACTTGCGCAGATGACTGATTCCACAGAAGCAAAGTTATCAATAAGGCGTTTTGCAAGGACACTTGATACGTCAGGCAACGATTCTATTATGTAGCGCCTGTGTTCAGAGTCGCTCATAGCGTGCTTATCCCCTCTGAGTGAAAACTCCTTAGACTCTCCCCGTTCTCTTTCTCTTCTTCCTAAGGAAAGGATAAGTCTTGCTGTGTCCTCTTCGTCTTTGCTGTGGAGTATTGGAATCTCAAAGCCTGTTGCAAGGGCGCATAAAGCTCCTCTTATTGCTTCAGGGTGAATATTTCTTCTTGAGTATAAGGTTGATGCGTCCCCTTCGATTATGATTACCGGGCGCGCAAAATTAGCGCTTAAGTCTTTTGCTTGCCTAAGGAGGCGCCCGTCAATTAGCGACTCTAAAAAATCATCAATTTCCTTTCTTTCGATTGCAACACGCTCACTTACTATAAAGTCAGCAACAGGAAGCTGCTCGATTTTAACACTTGCTCCAAGTTCACTTAGTTTTCTTGCGATGCCTGAAGCGCGTTCCCTTTGGTCGACAATTACTTCAAGACCCTTGCCTGATTTTTCTTCCGGGATAAATCCTGAAAGGTTTTTTTGCTTCGGGTCGCCTTCCTCTTTTTTGACCCCTGAAAGCTCGTCCTTTAAGTCTGATATTGCACTTTTCATACGGCGCTCTTTATGGAACGCAGACCAGTAAAACGCCTCATCGCGCGTGTTTTGAGTGACAAGGACAACTTGTTTGCCCTCTTTTTTCCTTGCAGTTCGTCCCCGTCTTTGAATAGTCCTTATCTCACTTGGAACCGGTTCATAGAAAACTACTAAATCAACTTCATCAACGTCAAGTCCTTCTTCTCCAACTGAGGTTGCAACAAGAGTGTTAAAGACGCCCAAGTTGAATTCTGCCAAGGTCTCTTTTTGCGCCTTTTGGCTCATCCCCGCGGTTTTATCAGTCCTTGCCTGGCCAATCAACTTTTTTGCAAGAACATTATCAAGAGATTCTAGTGATTTAAGTATGTTATCAACGCTGTCTCGGTACTGGCTAAAAACAATTATCTTTGAGTTTGGGCTTGCCTCTATTTGCCCGTGGCAGATTTCCCTTAGCTTTTCAAGTTTTGGGTGCTCGACGTTCTGGCTGCATAAAAGTTCAGTTAAGCCAATAGCGTTTCTGATATCTTTGCGAGAAAGGATTCCAAAAACCGCCCTGCTTTTTTGTTTTCGGAGTCTACCCCAATATTCCTTAAGTGGGAAAAGGCCTTGAGTTTCGAGAAGCTCTTCAGCGTGATATAGTTTTAAAAGTGCTGCTGTTGCCGAGATGTCTTCACCCACAGGTTCGCCCTTTGCCATTGCTTGCCTGAGTTCTGATTGCAGGCTTAGGATATCTTTTTTCCTAAGGGTCTTTATGCCGACTCCGGGAAGGTAGCCTTGCGTTCTAAGTGTTTTAACATAATTTCCTATGGCGCCTTCAACGAGCTTCCTTAGACGCATGAAATTCTCCGGGAAGGGAATCTTTACCCACTCGACTTCTCTGCGTTGTACATGGCCTTTTACGTCGCGGTCGGCTTCTGTCCTTATCTCAACTTCAGTAACACAAAGATTCTTAATAACTTCATCAATCTTTTCCCTGTCACTTCCCGGGGAGGCAGTTAAGGCAAGAGTGCGCTTGTTTCTAGCCTGCTCTTCATACTTCTTTGCAAGGAAAGTGTAAGAATAGTCGCCAACTGCCCGGTGCGCCTCGTCAAAGACGACTAAGGAGACGTCTTTTAAGTGGATATTTCCCGAGATGACGTCGTTTTCAATGGTTTGAGGCGTTGCAATAACAAGTCTTGCAGTCTTCCAAGCAATCTTTCTTTTCTCTGCGTTAATGCTTCCTGTGATAAGCGCAAATTCTTTTTCTCCCAAGTTAAGAGCCTTGCGGAAGGTTTCTTCGTGCTGCTGGCATAAGGGTTTAGTCGGGGCGAGAATTAGCGCCTTAGAATCTTTAAGGCTCCCAAGCCTGTAGGCGGCAAGGTGCGTTGCAATCATCGTTTTCCCAAGTCCTGTTGGAAGAACAACAAGAGTATCCTTTTCAAGGGCAACAGCTAAGGAGGCTTCCTGGTATTCCCGTAAAGGGGGACCTTCCTTAAGCAGGGGATGAGATGCCATCGTCTTATTTTGGAGGGCAAAGCCTATAAAAAGAGTGCT
>CAZUDQ010000005.1:62820-95603 GCA_964619365.1 uncultured archaeon | reverse complement strand
GATCGACTCTTAGTGTTGATACTCATGAATTCAATTGCTCGCTAGCAGAATCAAGTAACTACAACGCGGCAAATGATTCGATGAGTTACAGCGTTGGTCTAGCAAACTCAAGTGTCGCAATAAATATCGCAGGTTCCACAGTCTACGGAGAAAGCCTCTCAATTACCTGCACACCCGACCCAGGAGATCTAGTCACAACCCTTAAAATCGACGGCGAAATAGTCTCAGAGGGCGCCCAAGACATCTCAGCTACCGAGCACCTCATAAGATGCGATGCTGCGGCCTCAGCGACTCACTCGGCTGCGACAAATTCAACCAATATAACAATAACAAAAGCCGTTGGAAAACTAGACCTAACAGTCGTTCCAGCCTCACCACAGACTTATGGCACGGCAATAACACCGACGTGTACTATTGACACAGGGATTGGCACACCAAGTCTCACAATTGACGGAAGTCCGGCAGTAAGTGGGACTCTGGTAACCTTAGCCGCAGATGACCACGACATAAACTGCACGCTAAGTGAGTCAGAGAACTACACAAGCGCGGCAAACTCCACAAGCTACACAATAAATAAGGCCGCCTCAACAATATCAGTTGAGACTAACGAATCATCCCCCGTAGAATTTAACACCTCAGTCAATTTCACCTGTAATGTCACTCCAAGCGGATTAACCCCGGTCCTAAGGATAGATGGCACACCAAGGGGGCAGGGCGCATATACACTCCTGCCCAGTGACCACGACATAAACTGCTCTACTGCCGGAAACGAGAACTACAGTGCGTCAAGTGATGAGGAAGTATTTGTCGTGCTTGAAGCAGACCAGAATGTCTCAGCAGTCATCAGAGTATCTCCCAGTTCACTCTCACTACGTGGAACACTTACCTGGACGATAAATGTCACAAACACAGGGGAATATGGGGCAAACGTCACAATAGCCCCTTCATGGACGGCTAATTTCACAGTGGAGCTGGGGATAAACGAGTCAAACGTGACGCGATACACACAGAGCGTCTCCTGTCCGACAACAACTGTTACGCGCAGTGTTACAGCAAGTATCAATAACAGCTACGGGACGGCAAGTGACTCAGACTCCACAAGCGCTTCAATATCATGCACGAGCCCGACGCCTTCAGGCTCGTGTCGCAGGGATTGGTACTGCGGAGACTGGAGTGCGTGCGCAAACGGCGTCCAGACGCGAGACTGCCATTGTGGTTGTCCAGATGACGATGACTGCCGCGGCGACCATGAGACAGAAAGAGCGTGCGACCTTTGTGGAGACATAGTATGCACTGATGCAAATCCATGTACCGATGTTTCCTGTATTGACGGAATCTGCGTAATAGAGCTTCTTAGCGGGAACTCCTGTGATGACGGGGATATCTGTACAACTGGTGACTATTGTGATGAAGGTATATGTCTCCCAGGCGTGTTATCTGATGAGTGCATCAATGAATCCTGCGAGGCTTCCTGGGAATGTGGTACCTGGTCAGAATGCGACGCAGGCTTCAAGACTCGCATGTGCGAGTGTTCGTGTGAAGGGGGTAACTGCAAGGGTGATTCCAGTATTTTGATGGAATGTCCAACAGACCTTAATGACTCTGAATTGATTATATCTGTACTTGGTGGAGACTTTGTGGGTGATGAAATCCTAATAGAGGTATTCAATAAAGATGGTAACATTATTTCCGGTGCAGTTATACTATTGATATCCCCTGGCGGAAACGCCCTTAATTATTTTGAAGGCATGCGAGTGTCTGAAATAGGTGAGTGGAATGTGGTCGTAGATTATGATGATTATGTCAAGAACATGACCTTTGACACAGCGTCGCCGGCAAGAGATGAGTTTGAATTAATAACTGAGATGCTAAAGGAAAATGTCTTAATATTAAGCGGCGTAGTGGCAGCATTATTGATTTTGATTGCAACTCTAGTCATTTTACGTCATAAAAAGCAGTAAGAAGGTCTTTTCTTTTATTGCTTAATACTTCAAAATTAGCGATATGTCCTTTGGTCCACGGGAGGAATGCGGAGTTTTTGGAATATTCGGCAAAAGCAACTGCTCTACCTACATTTATTATGGTCTTTCTGCCTTGCAACACAGGGGACAGGAATCAGCGGGCATTGCAACCTGTGCAAATGGCGAGATAAATCTTTCAAAGGGGATGGGACTTGTCTCAAGTATTTTTGATGAAAAATCCGTTCTGGAACTGCCTGGTGATTCTGGCATTGGTCACGTTAGATACTCAACATCAGGGGAATCTCGCGCACAAAATGCTCAGCCATTCATATCATCAGGAAAAATAGAATTTGCAATAGCACATAACGGCAATCTTGTCAATTACTGGGCGCTTCGCGAGAACTGGATTGAGCGCGGCCATAATTTTGCGACAACAACCGACACCGAAGTCATGTCAAAAATAATTGCCTACGAATACGAAAAAGAAGGCGACATGATAAAGGCGATTAAAAATACTGCAAGATATCTTGATGGTTCTTATTCCTGTGTAATACTCACAAAAGAAGCAATTTATGCATTCCGCGACCCATTTGGCTTCAGACCGCTTCTAATGGCCAATCTTCCAAATGGGTATGCTTTTGCCTCCGAAGACTGTGCTTTTGCAATGCTCCCTTCAAAAGTAGTAAGGGACGTTAAGCCGGGCGAAATAATCAAAGTCTCAAAAGATGGCATGAGTTCAGACTCCATAGCAAAGATAAACCGCAAGTCGTATTGTATGTTTGAATATGTTTATTTTGCAAGGCCTGACTCTACATTAAACGGCGTTTCTGTGTATAAGTCCCGAAAAGAGATGGGGCGTATGCTTGCAAGGAGTTTTCCGGCAAAAGCCGATATTGTTTCTGCAGTGCCCTACTCTGGGGTTGCAGCGGCTCTAGGTTACTCAGAAGAAAGTGGCGTACCCTACACAGAGATTCTCCTTAGAAACCGTTATGCTGGACGTAGTTTTATCATGCCTGAGCAAGGAGACCGTGAGCGGGCAGTCCGCACAAAATTAATCCCAATCGGAGAGGAGATTAGGGGCAAGCGGATAGTACTTATTGATGATTCTATCGTCCGCGGGACAACAATAAAACAGATTGCAAAGATGCTTTACGAAGCCGGAGCAAAAGAAATCCACTTAAGAATTGCCTGTCCACCCATTGTTGCTCCCTGTTTTTATGGTGTTGATATGCAACAATTCAAACAGTTTATTGCAAACGAAAAGACTGTTGAGGAGATTGCAGAGTTCACAGGAGTCGATTCTATGGCATATAACACAATAGAAAACCTTGTTGCTGCAATAGGGATAGCAAAGGAATCGCTTTGCATGGCATGTCTTGATGAAGAGTACCCAACAGAGCTTGCAGATATCCGGGCAAGGCAGACCAGACTTAATGAGCTGGGGCAGATGAGGCTTTAATGGACGACAAGGATTTTATGCACGAGGCGATTAATGTCGCAATTGATGGCTTGAACGATGGCGGAGGTCCTTTTGGGGCATGTGTTGTCAAGGATGGCAAGATACTTTCATGCGAACATAACACAGTTATAACAGACAAGGATCCAACTGCGCATGCCGAAATAAATGCAATACGAAAAGCGGCAAAAAAGCTAGGCACTCATGACCTTTCAGGTTGCGAGATTTTTTCGACAACCGAACCCTGCCCAATGTGTTTCACTGCGATTCACTGGGCAAAGATTACTAAGATAACCTATGGCACGAGCACGCATGACGCTAAGGACGCAGGGTTAAACGAGCTTATGATAAATGATTCTCAGCTTAAGGAACTCGGTGGTGATGACATAGAGATTGTTGCTGGGTTTCTAAAGGACGAATGCGCCAAGATATTCGAGCTTTGGGAAGCCTCATCAGGCAAAGCATACTAATCATATTTATTCAATAATTTTGCACAGTTTTAAGATGCCCAAACAAGGCTTCTTATTTCGCCTTTTTATTGCCCCTCGTTCTAATTCCACAAATTCTTTATTTAAGAGGAATTTTATCGGTTTTATCATATTCAAACCAGTTTAAATAAAATAAGTTGCATTTTGCAAAATGGATAAATACATATATGCATTTGAGGAAGGAAACAAGGAAATGAAGCCTCTCCTTGGAGGGAAAGGCGCAAACCTTGCGGAAATGACATCTCTTGGAGTGCCCGTACCACCGGGATTCACGCTTACAACAGAACTCTGCGGGGAATACTACAAGAACGGAGAAACGTACCCAGAAGATTTTGATGAGAAGCTTAAGGTTGCAGTTAAAGACCTTGAGTCAAAGATGGGTAAGAAGCTTGGAGACTCAGAAAACCCGCTTTTAGTTTCAGTGCGCTCTGGAGCCGCAGTTTCAATGCCAGGTATGATGGACACAGTCCTTAACCTTGGTCTTAACGACGAATCTGTTGAAGGACTTGTAAAGAAGTCTGGAAACGAACGCTTTGCAGTTGACGCTTACCGCCGCTTCATGCAGATGTTTGGCGATGTTGTAATGGGTATTGAGCACCACAAGTTCGAAGAGAAGCTTGAAGAAGTAAAGTCGGCAAAAGGCGTAACACTCGATACTGATCTTGATGCAAGCGACCTTAGGATGGTCATTGTAAAGTACAAAGAGCTTGTTCGCGAAGAAAAAGGAGAAGATTTTCCCTTTGATCCCATGAAGCAGCTAAGAATGGCAATTGATGCCGTATTTGGCTCGTGGAACAATTCGCGCGCTATTAAATATAGGCAACTAAATGATATTCGCGGTCTTCTTGGTACTGCAGTAAGTGTACAATCAATGGCTTTTGGAAACCTTGGTGACACTTCGGCAACAGGAGTCTGCTTTACAAGAGACCCGTCAACTGGAGAAAACAAGTTCTACGGCGAATACCTTGTCAACGCGCAGGGTGAAGATGTTGTTGCGGGTATCAGAACCCCAAAGCACCTTGAAGACATGGAAACCGAGATGCCAGAGGCATACAAGCAGTTAACAGACATCATGAGTCGCATGGAAAATCACTATCGTGACATGCAGGACATGGAGTTCACAATCGAAGATGGCAGGCTTTTCCTCCTTCAGACAAGAAACGGAAAGAGAACGGCCGCCGCCGCCATTAGAATCGCAGTTGAGATGGTAGGAGAAGGTTTAATTGACAAGGAAACCGCAGTAATGCGCGTTGATGCCAAGTCACTTGACCAGCTTCTCCACAAGCAGATTGATACAAAGGCAGATGTCGATGTAATCGCAAAAGGCCTTCCAGCCTCACCAGGCGCAGCTGTCGGAAAAGTCGTTTTCTCAGCTGACGATGCAGAAGACTGGGTTGAAAACAAGGGCGAAAAGGTAGTACTCGTGCGAAACGAGACTTCACCCGAAGACATCCACGGAATGGCGGTTGCTCAGGGTATCCTCACTTCAAAAGGAGGAATGACTTCCCACGCGGCCGTTGTTGCAAGGGGTATGGGTACTTGTTGTGTTGCCGGAGCCGAGGACGTAAAAGTCGATTACGCAAACAAGAAGTTCACAGTAGGTTCAAACGTGATAAATGAGGGGGATATGATTTCCCTTAATGGATCAACAGGCGAAATAATACTTGGAGTAGCTCCCGTTATTGACCCTGTCATGCAAGGAGAATTTGAAACACTTATGACTTGGGCTGATGAAGTAAGGACTCTTGGCGTTAGAACAAATGCAGAGACTCCAAAAGATGCAAAAGTCGCTTTTGACTTTGGCGCTGAAGGAATTGGTCTAGCAAGAACAGAGCATATGTTCTTTGAAGGTGAGAGGATTGTTTCAGTAAGAAAGATGATTCTTGCAAAAGACGAAGCAGGACGCAGAGGGGCTCTTGACGAGCTTCTTCCCTTCCAGAGAGCAGACTTTGAAGAGCTTCTCACACTCATGGATGGGCGTCCTGTAACAATACGTCTTTTAGACCCGCCACTCCACGAGTTCATGCCACAAACAGAAGACGGTATGAAAGAAGTTGCAGACCAGACTGGTCGCTCTGTTGAAGAAGTAAAATCAATGGTAGCAAGTCTCCACGAGATAAACCCAATGCTTGGTTTCCGTGGTTGCAGGCTGGCAATAGTCTATCCAGAGATTGCTGAGATGCAGACGCGCGCCATTTTTGAGGCGGCAATAAATATCAAGGCAAAAGGAATTGACGTAGCACCTGAGGTCATGATACCTGTTGTCCAAAGTGCAAAGGAAATGGAACTAATGCGCGGTGTTGTTGAAGCAACGGCAAAGCAGGTTCTAGAAGAAAAGAACGTTGATATCCAGATAAAAATCGGAACGATGATTGAGCTTCCAAGAGCTTGTATCACGGCCGATAAGATGGCAGAATCAGCTGAGTTCTTCTCTTTTGGTACAAACGACCTTACTCAGACGACATTCGGATTCTCGCGTGACGACTCAGGGAAGTTCATCCCAGTCTACAAAGAGCGCGGCATTCTTGAATCAGACCCATTTGCGGTCATTGATCAGGAAGGTGTTGGAGTCCTTATACAAATGGCAGTTGAAAAGGGTCGTGCGACGCGTCCAGATCTTAAAGTCGGAATCTGCGGTGAACAAGGCGGCGAGCCAGAGTCAGTTGATTTCTGCCACAGGGCAGGACTTAGCTATGTTTCGTGCTCCCCGTTTAGAGTGCCAATCGCACGCCTTTCAGCAGCACAGGCAGCAATACGCAACAAATGCAGTTCATGTGACTGTGGCTGTCAGTAAACGCAAAAAACGGGGCCTAAAAAGCCCCAAATTTATTTATTTTTCCTTTTTTTATCCCTTTTTCTCCTCAAACTACGATTTTTATATACCATACCTTTAACATAACAGAAGCCTTTAAGGGGTGGAAATACAAATTTAGGTGTAAAAATGACCGAAGCTTATTGTGTGAAATGCAAAGCAAAAAGGGAAATGAAGGATGAAGAGTCTGTTACCATGAAGAACGGAAAGCCCGCAAAGAAGGGAACTTGTCCAGAGTGTGGAACAGGCATGTACAAAATCGGCGGTTAAAATCCGCCACTTTTATTTTATTTCTTAAATCATTTGAAATGGCCGTTCCCCATATAAAAACGGCTAGAAAACCCACAAAATTAAAACTTACTTCTAAGCTTACAGCAACTCAGCAAAAGAACTTAAAGCTAGGGCGCGAGCGCTTCCTTAAGATATATAATGAGGAATGGAAAAAGAGGGATCCAGACAGCCCCCCTAAATTACCTTCTCGGATAAAACTCAATCCAGATCTTTCTGTTGAAGAGAAGATGATGCAAAACGCAATGGGTTATAATCCAAAGAACGAGAAAATTAGTGACAGCCATAATATCATGATTGCTGATATGGCTCAGGCGTTTGGACATATCAAAGGTGTGAAGCGAGAACCTTTATTTGGTTCTGACCCCCAAAAGCTAGCTGAACTCTACATGCCAAAAGACGATATACTCATCCATGAGATGGATGGTCGTGGCAAACGGCCGATTTGGATCCATGTTGGTTCAGAAGTTCCTGAAAAAGAGATGCGGTGGATAGCAAAAGGACTCGTTCGCGAACCTTCAGGAGAACTTGCCATGCGTCACGACCAAAGGAAATACATGAAGGCTCAGGAGGCAGTAGAACGCCATATGGACGCCAAGCGTATCAAAGACTAGCTTTTTTATCTTTTAAAGGATTAATTAAATATGGAAAAAGGCCCACCCATCACAAGATTCAGGAGCGAAAAGGAGCTTCAGGAACTAAGTAAAACAAATGCAGCTAGAGAAAAAGCTAGGCGGCGTAGTCTGGCGAGGGGCGGTGCTGTTATAGGTATTAGCGCAACTTTGCTTGCAGGTGCTACATTTGGAGCAGTAAAATGGAATCAAGCAAGAAACACACAAGCAGATCTTAAGTTAAAACACGAACTTACGCAGGCATCAGTAATAAGTCCCTATGAATTACCACGTTCACACGAATTTGATCGCGCAGTACTTTCAAAAAAGCTTTCCAAAGCACCTGCACACATAATTAACAAGCACGCAAGGACTATTTCGGCAATTGCAGGCAATCCCGAACATCTTGGAAGTAAATCATTTATAGCGACAACTCATAATTTGTTAAATGTCTCACAATTCGTAGATGGGGAAGGAGTCGCCTCAAGACTCCAAACCAATGCTAAACGAATGCGCGCTAAGGGGATGGAAAAAGCAGCAAGTATCTATGAGGCTGCAGGACGACATGCCACTACAAACCCTGAGGGAGTCAAAAGTATGATGCGAGATTTTAATAGGTATAAGTCTTCTTCGTGGGACGTTCGTAGGATACGCGAGCATTCTATTTATGGTGGAATGAAAAAGAGTTTGCGTCCGACAGCAATAAGTGGGACCCATAAAACAGTACCTGAACCAACAGTTCTCATACCAAAGCGAATTCCTGTTAAGAAGATAAGTCCCAAGAAGCAGAATATGCGGCTTCCAAAAAAACCCAAGCAAAGAAGACGTAAGTAAGTTCTAAATGGGCATTATTTATTTTAATTACTTAGCCCTCAAATAAGCGTCTTAACAATGGATGTCCGCTCGTTTAGTAGATTAAAGTTTGTCGGGGCAAAAAGTCCGTCAATCTGGCCGGTAGTATTTCTGGTTTTAGTTATAGGCTCAGTTATTGGTCTTGCTTCAGGATACTTGCTGGAACCAGCGCTCCTGATAACTCCCTGGATGTTTGCAGGGCTCGTCATACTTTCAAGTTTTATCGCGGCATTTAGTATACGGATTGCAGTAAAGGGCTTTAAGATTAATTGGACAGTTATACTTGTTTTAGTAAATCTTGGAATTCTAGTTTTGGTACTTGTGCTTTCAAGATTTTTCCCAGAAATAAGCTTTCTTGATTCTCTTGTTCTTTGGAGCGCCATAGCATATACTCTTTGGATACTTGCTCTAACTGGCGTTGGTTCGACAGGAATCGGAGCTAAAAGCATACTTTTGGCACTCTTGCAGCCTGCACTCATGTGGCTCATTATAATAAGTACTCTTGCAGTTCAGATACCTGACCCCCTAGCTCCCTTAACAATACTTTTCTTATCATTAATACTCTCTACAGGTGTTCTGGTATTTAGCAACAAGCTTTTTTCCGCAGTATTCAAGGGCTTCTCAGGACTTGATGAATTTTCTAATTTCTTAAAAGGCATAAGAGGGGAACAAGTCACACTTAAGATGGGTCATGAGATAAACCCGCTTTTGCAGGTGATGGCCTTTAAGGGCAAGGAAAAACATATAATCGCTGCTCCATGGCTTCATTCAGGCCCCATACGAAGCATAGGTGGGGGCAATCTTAGTACGCGCTGTATTGAAGAGCTTAACAAGAAGTTTGGTGCATCATATTTCTTGCACGTTCCAAGCAGTCACGAATATAATCCCTCAGGAAACGTCGTCCCAAAGGTAATGGCAGCAATCGAGCCTAAAAAGTATTCGCCTTTGAGGGCATCAGATATCGTGACAATTAAAAAGAAGGGTTTTATCGCAAAAGCGCAGAGATTAAACGATACCTACTTAGTATCTCTTTCAAATCCGGATGTTGACGATTACGATATCAATCTCTTTGATGCTCTTAAGCGCAAGTACGAAAGAAAGGATGTCATTTTCATAGACTCACATCCCAATGTCCCAATGAAGGCGTGTCGTGATGTACATGCGCTTAGTAATGATGCGAGAACAATCGAGAGCCTGGTTGATGACGCAATAAAGGAACTTGGTCGCGCAAGGATGTCTTTAGCTAAGTTTGGTGCGGCAATCGAAAAGACAGAGGAGACTAGTTTGTTCTCATTTATAATAGAAGTCAAAGGCAAAAAGACCCTTTATTTCATTGAGGATACAAATGGTGTCGAACCTGGAGAAAGGCGCAGTATTGAAGCCGTAGCAAAAAAGATAGGGATTGATGAAGTACTTTATTTTAGCACCGATACGCATTCATTCGAGATAAGTGTACTGATTGAGCGCAAGCAGATACCAAAAAAATTGATTGAAAAGACCATACTTGCAGCAGAACGTGCAATAGGCCCCATTGAGTTCACATACTTTAAGACAAATCTTTCCAACGTCAAAATACTTGGTGAGACTTATTACATGCTGACAACACTGATTGCAGTTATGGCAAGAGTGATCCCCCTTCTCCTTATACTCCTGTTAGTCTTTTTTGTCATCTTGTTATGGATATTCTAGATAAGACTATGTTCCCGTTTGATTCTGTCCGTGATGAACAGGAAAAGATGATAGGGGACGTTCAAAACGCGGTAAAAGACGGTCAGACGCTATTTTGTCACGCACCAACAGGCATAGGAAAGACCGCAGCCGTTCTTGCACCTGCTTTATTATACGCGCTGGAATCGGGAAAGACTGTTTTTTTTGTGACACCAAAACACAGTCAGCACAAGATTGCGATTGAGACCCTTTCCTTAATGTCAAAAAAGCACAAAAAAAAGATACACTGTGTTGACATGATAGGTAAGCAATGGACCTGTCTATATCCTGCCGCAGCAGAACTAAACCCTTCTGAATTCAACTTCTTCTGCAAGAGCCATAAGGATAATAGGACCTGCAGGTTTAGGAATCATACCTATTTTGGCAAGACAAACGGTCTTACTGATGATGCTAAGCGCGCGGTCGCCCGTTTAAAAGAGAGGGGTCCGATGCACTCTGAAAATGCATTTGTCTTATGTAAGGATCTTGGTGTCTGCCCATATGAAGTCTCAACGGCCGCTGCAAAAGGTGCAAATGTTATTATCTGCGATTATTACCATATGTTCCATCCCGATATCAGAAAGACACTTCTAAGCAAGGCTGGCAAATCCTTAGAAGACTGCGTAATAATAGTTGATGAGGCTCATAACTTGCCAGACCGCATAAGGAGCCTTATGAGCACAAATCTTTCAGAGTACTATCTTACACAAGCCGCGCGTGAAGCAAAGGCAATAGGCCACGAGCGAATAGAATCTGATTTACAAAGTATACTTGATTCGGTAGTCGCATTGGGCCAGAAGATGAACTCGTTTGAAGAGGTCTGCGTCAAGGAGAAATTTGTTTCCTTGGTGGAAAAAGAATGCATGGCCGCAATCGAAACATTCGCCGAAGAACTTGAGGCGCTTTCTGAAGAGGTTCTTGAACTGCCAAACCGAACAAGGAGCTTTGCTTTGTCTGTTGCAGCCTTCCTATCAGAGTGGGCAGAAAAACGCGAGGAGGAGGCATACGTTCGCGTTCTTGACGCATATAACTCACAGAGTGGGAAAAGATATCGCTTATCCTTAAAATGCCTTGATTCCGGGATATACACAAGCGAGGTACTCGCACGGGCGCATAGCACAATCCTCATGTCAGGAACTCTTCTCCCACTTGAGATGTACGCAAAGATTCTTGGAGCAAATTCGCCAATACTAAAACAGTATGATAATCCCTTTCCAAAAGAGAACAGACTTGTCCTTTCAATAAAGGGTGTTACGACAAAATACAGCAACCGTGGTGATGCGATGTGGCAGAAGTATGCCGATAAGATTTCGCGCATGATAAAGCTTATCCCAGGGAATTCTGCGGTATTTGTCCCATCATATGGGATTTTAGAGCAGATAGAGCCCCGAGTGAATTGCGGGATAAAAGAAAAGATTATTGAACGTCAGGGGATGGGGAAAAATGAAAGGTTTAAGGTACATGAGCGCATGGCTGAGCTTGGCGAGCGAGGCGGCGCGGTACTTTTTGCAGTACAGGCAGGCAGTTTTTCAGAAGGGATGGACTTTCCCGGGCGTATGCTTGATGCGTGTTTTATTGTTGGCGTGCCTTTGGAGCGCCCCACTCTTGAAGTTGAGTCCCTCATAAAATATTATGATGTGCAATTTTCCAAAGGATGGGATTATGGATATACTTATCCTGCAATGAACAAGAGCCTTCAGGCGGCAGGGCGATGCATAAGAAGCGAAACGGACCGTGGAGCAATAATCCTAATGGATGATCGTTTCATGTGGAAAAATTACCAGAAATGCATGCCTAAGGACTTTCGCCCGATATCAACTGAGATTCCTGAGCTATACCTTGAGAAATTCTTTGGCAAAAAAGAAGAATAATTAGTTTATTCTCCCCTTGCCTTTCTTTCTTTTATGACCTCTTCTTTGTACTTATAAAGGTCCATTTTTTCCTCAAGCTCGCGGTGACGGTTTCTAACGGTAACCTCAGTTACACTCGCAGCATCGGCAATCTCCTTTTGCGTCTTTTGCATATCATAAATGTCTGCTGCAATGTAGAGAACTGCTGCGGCAACACCGGCCGGAGCGCGCCCTGAAGTCAGACCCTGCTTTTTAGCGTCGGTTATTATCTCAATAGCCTTATCAACCACAAAATTCGGTAAATCGATTTTGTTTGCAAACTTGGGCAGGTAATCAGCAGGTGTTGTCGGCGGAACCTTTAGCTTTAGGTGACGTGCAACATATCTGTAAGTCTTTCCGACGTCCTTTGAGTCGATTCCTGAGACATCAGCAATCTCACCAAGAGTTCGCGGGATGTTTCTGTCACGGCAAAGAATATATGTTATCGCGGCAATTATCGCCTCGATACTCCTTCCACGCACAAGTCCTTTATTACAAATCTTCCTGTACATGATTGCCGCGTCTTCCTTCATTGATATTGGAAGACCAAGCTCAGAAAGTTCACGTGATATTTCATTAAGTGCCGGGATAATATCTTTTTCGACCGAAGATGATACATTGATTCTTCTTTGCCATTTCCTCATACGATACATGCGCTTTCTTGCCTCTTTTGAGACTGTACCGCCACGAATATCGCGGTCGTACTTATCAATCTCAGTTGTCAGCCCCTTGTGCGGCTTAGTATAAGTCATTGGGCTTCCCGTCCTTGTTTTCTTAAGCCAGGACTCAGAATCAAAACTTCTTGTTTCAGCACCAAGGTCGGCAATGTCGGCATCAACTACAAGGCCACATTTTGAACAAACAATCTCTGCGTGCTTATAATCCCTAAATAATCTTCCCCCACAATCCGGACAAAGACTTGAGTCTTTGGTCTCTGGGGTACTCTGTTTAACTTCTTCGCTTTCCATTTCAAAAAATCCACGAGTAAAGCCTTTTTTTAAGCATTGGGACAAGCTTTAAATGGGGGACCTATATTTTGAGAAGAAAGAGAAAAAAGCTTTTCGGTCAAAAAATCATACAAAAACAGCACAAAGAGACACGCAAGCCTTAACATTTTCCAATTCCCGCAAAATCTAGTTTTAAAATAAAATGTACTATTTAGAGACTTACCCAGTATGCCTATTTTAGGCAAGTTTTTTTGCTCCGTTATAAACTTCCTCAACATGCATTACTATAGCGCCTTTCCTAGCGAGATGTGGTTTACACCAGTTTTTAACATCTTCGTGGTACTCGTCATCCGTATGATATTTGACAGTCCCCTTTATCTGGTATGCGCCAACCTTATCATCCCTAAATGTAAAAGATGCCTTTGGGTTCTCAAGAATGTTACTTAGTGTCTTGACCATCTTATTGTCCGCTATTAAAACAGTCTCGTCATCAAGAGCTTTCATATAACCTATATAGACTACGTTATTCACAGATTCTTTGTTTGAGGTCGCCAAAACAAAAACCTCCGCTTTTTTCATAGATTCCGTTACTTCCTTAGGTATTTTTGTCATTTTGTATTGATTATTTTATTCTGAAGAATCTCCCACGGGTTTCTTCCTCGCTATATATTCTATTAGATTCCAAAAGTACTTGTAAATACTTATTAATCTCATTTAGGTGCAAGCCCAGTATCCTTGATAAGTCTTGAGAGGTGCATGGCCTTCTTGTGATTGTTGCAAGTATTTCTGCTTCGACATCTTTACTAAAGCTTTTAATAATTTTTCTTGAGTCAAAATTAGCGATTATTTCACCTCCCAATCTCGATGCGATTTTCTCGAGCTCGCACTTTTCTGCAGGCATAACCCAGCTTTCTGTTCCTGGCCGGTCTAGGGTGTTTATCTGTATTTTATCTGGTTTTATTTTATCGATGTTTTCTTTTAGAAGTTCTATTTCAGCATCTGAGTCGTTTATCCCAGGAATTATAAAAATCTCTAGCCAGATTGCACCTTTAAACTCCCCCCTGAGCTTGATAAGTCCATTCATCATCTCGTCTAAGGACAGATTCTTGTGTGGCCGGTTAACACTTTTAAATGCATTTTCTGAAGCTGCGTCAAGTGAAGGGAGTATCAAATCAGCACCCATAAATTCATCTCTAACCTTTTTGTCATGGAGAAGAGTCCCATTTGTAAGCAAGGCTATTTTATACTTTGGATAATTCTTTTTCAAAAACTCTATGATACTTTTTATCCCTGTGTGGAGTGTTGGTTCTCCAGACCCTGAAAACGTGATATAATCCAAGTCTGGTGCGCCTTTTAAGTAATCGTCCAGTTCAGCCAAAATCTCAGCTAATGGGACATATTCTTTTCGCTCAAGAGTTAGGTTTGTTGTCCGCCCACACTCACAATATACACAATTTAGTGTGCAGGTTTTAAATGGGACAAGGTCTATTCCAAGTGACACGCCAAGCCGTCTTGATGGCACCGGTCCAAATAAGTGTTTGTACTTCATATTAGCTCTTAATTTGGTTTAAGACATAATACAAGTGCCCATAAGGGCAAATATATCATGTATGTTTGCTTATTGGCTTTAAAAAGTGAGATGTCCCCACTTGCACATAAATGTTTTAATAATGAAAAAAAGGCGTGTCTCACCAGACTTTTATTATTGTCCCCCCTAACTATCCAAATACTGAAATGGACGAACTGATATTTGTTACAACAAACCCGGGCAAGGTGATGGAAGCGCGCGAAATCGCAAAGGATTATAATATAAGAATAGTCCCGAATGATTATGATGCCCGCGAGATTCGCTCTGAAGAGGTCGGAGAGATTGCAGCAGATAGCGCTCTTGATGCATACGAACACATAAAAAAGCCCCTTATTGTTGAGGACTCAGGCTTTTTCCTAGATGCGTTCCAGGGTTTTCCAGGAACATATTCAGCGTTCATCTTTAAGAAGATAGGTATTGACGGTGTCATGCGCGTTATGGGAAACGTCCCTGAACGTGGAGCCTCAATGAAATCTGCCGTCGCATTTACTGACGGCAAAATCGTAAAGACCTTTGAAGGTGAAGTAAAAGGAAGTGTCCCTGCAAAAAAAGAGGGAGAAAAAGGCTTTGGGTACGACCCGATATTCATTCCAGAAGGGCTTTCTACGACCTTTGGGGAAGATCCTTTGTACAAGGCAAAAGTATCACACAGAGCAAGAAGCCTTATGAAACTCTTTGAGTGGTATACAAAAAAATACTAAAATCTTCTTTTATTGCGCGTTGCGTTAATTTTATCATGGGAATCTCCGAATCTATCGCATATGCCTTTTCGTCTGAAGGCATTTCTGATGCGTCCTGGAAACTTGCCGACGCAATAAGGCTTGGTGATTTCTTTGATGACCACAATATTCCCCCCCAGATTCTTCTTGTTATAGCAATTGCGCTCATAATAGCCGTGGTTTGGATGCTTATTCCAGCTCCTGAATATTATTGCGGTGATGGCACATGCGACCCCGGGGAAGCGTATTATAATTGTATAGAAGACTGTCCTAGGGAAAAGGCTGCGCGCCCGGCAAAAATCAAGATAAATACAGAGTTGCCATCCGGCACATATACTGCTAAAATCACATCATCACATGGCGAGGTCATATGGCAGTCAGATTTAATGCCTGGCGACGAAGCACAGTTACCTGGTTTTTACGACCCCTTTGCAGAGTTGAGTATAACTGACCCTTCCGGAAATACATCAAGTGTGGGACTGACTTCAGTAATCGAGGATGCAGCCCTAAATTCAACTACTGTTTTGCCAGAACCCAATGGTACAATATGGACTCAGGAGAACGATTCTGATGACAATGATTCTGATGATAACGAGACTGAAATCGACCCAACAATAATAATCATAACTTACCCAGGGGATTTTGTAATAATACCAGATACGGGTGATATCTTTGATACTTCATTTGAAGAGTGCATGGGTTATTATCTAACAAGTGAGCCCACATTAGAATCAGCATACATAGAATATTTAATGGACATTCTTGATGCAATAAACCTTACTGGAGTCCCGCCGATAGGTGCCGATGTTAGATGTGTGGATTTGAACGGGGATGGATATATGACTTATGATGACAGGCTATGTTTCTCAGGATCGCTTGATGAGACATTCAGGCGGCTTTCAACATGCGTGGATTGTTTCCCGTTTCCAACAGGCTTTGAAGTATGTAATGATGGGATAGACAATGATTGTGACGGACAAACAGACCGTGATGATTATGATAACGAGAATGAACAATTCTACACACTTAACGGAGTCCGAACCGATGTATGCACTTGCAGCGAAATCACCCCCTGCGGGATTCTAAGGTCTGAGACAGGGATTGCAGGAGTGATAAACGAGGACAACGTCAGCAGGTGTGCTATGATAAGCGGCCTTGGGCCAAATTACAAATGGTATCCCGAGAATAAATGGCGCTGTCAGGAAAACATGCTAGGATGGACACTCAGATGTGGAGAAAACACATTTAATTGCACAACTGATTCCACAAACGGATTTTTCTGGAATAATACAGAGGATTGTACACGCTACCCTGGCGGAGAACTAATGTGCACTGCATGCACTATCAATTCAGTATGTGATGGAATTGAGTCTGCAGAGACCTGTCCGGAGGATTGCGGCCTTATGGTTTTAAGCGGCCTTGACATACGTTCACCCCACGTAATTTATGATTTGGAAACTTACTCTTATGTAATGTGGTTCTCAGGTGAATATGATTCTAGAAGCGGAATCTTCCGTGCTGAATCAGATGATGGCGTATACTGGAATGATATAACACGAGTTTTATCGACAGGTTCTTCTGGAAGCTATGACTATGAGTATGTTGGCGAACCGACTATTATACAAATGGAAGAGTCTTCAGGGGACAAATATCTCCTGATGTATTATACCGCAATTCCGGACACAGACGGCCAGGTAGAAAATATGGCAATAATAGCCCTTGCCAATTCTACAGACGGTAAAAACTGGGAAAAAGTAAAGATGATTGCAATACCCTCCCAAACAATGAGTGCACAGGACGAGACCGTATTGTCCGTAGAAGAGACCACCCTTCTTGCAAATCCATCTGCACTAATCTTGGATGATGAGATATATCTTTATTTTGATGCCGTTCGCGGTGACAGTTCTACATTCGTTGCAATAGCAAAGACTAATACAAGTTCACCTGAAGAATTTGAGATAGTATCTGAACTGGAGTTTGATGATGCTCCGCTATTTAACGGCAGCACGTATTGTCCGCTTTGTTCTCTTCCAAACCCTAGTGTCTTTGATGACGGCTCTGGTCTGTCTATGGTCTACTCGGCTTCTGCGCAAACAAGAAACGGCATATATATCATGCATTCCGGCAATGCTGTTGGTTGGAGCGCTCCATCGCTTCTCTTAGCCGAACCTTTAAACCACTATGGGGCAATAACTCCTGCGGGACTTTCTGGACCGTTTGGCGAGCGTCTATTCTTCTTTGCGATGCCAGAATCAAAACTTGCTTTTAAGGGAAATCTGATTTACAGGCTTATAAGAGAATAATAGGCGAAATTAACACGTAAGTTTTTATACCCAAAGCAGCAAATATCCCGCTAAAACCTATGGCGTTTCCTTAGGCCAAAGCAAGTAACTTTTTTTGCCCTGGTAGTGTAGAGGCCTATCATACGGCCCTGTCGAGGCCGTGACCCGGATTCGAATTCCGGCCAGGGCGCCATTCTTTTTTAATGCAGTTTCTACTTTTTAAAATTTAACAGGCGAATATAACAAAGCCATCATGCCTAAACCAAAAGCCTGGAAGCACAATATTGCGGATAAACCATCAATACGTCTGAATCCCAAAGTATCTAATCTGTTACTCCCGGTAAGACGTGTCAAGACAACTGGACGAGTTATCCGCGTAGAACATGCCGGTACAACTCATGAAACGCCTTTAAAGACAGACTCAGGTAAGGTGCTTGCGGTAATCAAAGATCCCACAAGAAAAGACAGAGTTATTGTCTTGCGACACAAAGATACCCCTAAGAGCCAGAGCAATGCTATTAAAGAATACAGATATGGACCGTATGGGAAATATTCTTTAAACTCCTTATGGCGAGGAAAAGAGCGACAGGTCGGAAAAGTAGTATTAAAGGATAAGGCTAATGTCGGGAGTTTTGTTTGTGATCTTGCCGTATTAAGACACACCCGGAAAAAAGAATCGTCCCATTCCCCAGAGGCGCTTAAGCATAAGGAACAGATACATATGTATAATGAACTAGAGTCCCCAATACAGTTAGCACTCCCGCCAAGTGAACGTTTTGAAGCACTTGATGCAATAAAACGATATGATTATAGGAAAAAAGGACTTTGCACATTTATGATGTCTGCAGTAGAAGAAAATGCGCGACAGTCTCAGCTCAGACAACTGGTAGCAGATTTTGATCCCAATACGACAGAAAAATTCATGAATCGTTATGGGTGGAAACAAATAGGTGAGCATCGTTATATCAGGCTCCTTACATGATATAAAAAGTTGTGGTTGTCATTAAAATGAACAAAGTTTCTAATTGGAAGGAATTCCATTCAAAGCTCTCTGTTGCCGAGCCACATAAGAAAGTATGTGCTTTTGCAAAAGATTACCTCAAAGCAGATATGCGCATTCTTGACCTTGGTTGTGGCAAAGGGCGCCATTCGCTTTATTGTGCAGGTAAAGTCGCTGAAGTCTATTCTGTGGACCTTGAGAACTCGGCGTTAGATACCTTGCAGGATGATATAAAAAAATCAGGCATTTGTAATATTTCTGCCACACAATCCAACATAAAAAAACTGCCATATGAGAATTCTTTTTTTGATGCGATAATCTCAGTAAATGTCCTTAACCATGGCTATTATAATGATATCAAAGACTTCTTTAAGGAGATTGACAGGGTGCTAAAACCTGGTGGTTTCCTTTTTGCAATATGCCTCCCAAAAACTTTCCTTAAGGACCTACGCACAAAAGAGACTCGTGAGCTGGAAAAAGATACATTTGTAGGTCTTGGAACCCCAGACGGCGATATTCCCCACCATATGTTTTCCAGACCTGAAATGGATGATTTTCTCCCGGAGTATAAATTTATAAAATATGATGAGTTTTCTGAGTACAGCCAATGGCTTAAAAAAGATGCGACACATCTTGAAATCCTTGCAAAAAAGCCGGATAATAAATAATTTTTGGCTTTTTATGTCCCCACCCATAATTATTCTTACTTTAATCCCTCCCAAAAATGGTCACAACTGTAAAAGAAATTATGCGGACTGATTTTGTCACACTTAGAAAGAAAGACTCTATCTCAAAAGTGATAACCCTTTTTACAACAGAGCCGGATATGGTATTTCCAGTTGCCAATGCGGAAGGACGGATAATTGGTGAGGTAAATCAACACGAGATTTTAAAGCTGGCAGTTCCTCCTAGGATGATGGGGGAAGAACATGTCCTTGGTCCAACTGGGATAAGGGATTTCTTAGAACATGATGCAAAAGTGGTGGGGGATATTATGCGCACCCACGACATAAAAATCAAAGAAAACATGAGTGTTGCCGAAGCCGCAAAGATTATGCTTGAAACAGACATGCGCACACTCGAGGTTGTTGATGGCAGGGGTGTTGTCGGGTTTGTCTCGGAGCTTGACATATTGCATTATCTGAAAAAGAAAATAGAATCTAAGAAATGAGCGCTGAAGCTGGTGTCGCAATAGAAGCAGGTTATTATTTGCTTGCTATAGCGGTAACACTTATCGTAGCAAAACTTCTTGGGGAATTATGTGAGCGCATACGCATCCCAAGCATACTTGGTGAGATATCAACAGGAATCCTCTTAGGGCCGATGCTAATAGGACTTATTGCAAACCCTTCTGACCCGGTTTTTACCTTGCTTTCTGAAATCGGCATAATAATGTTGCTCTTTGTCGCAGGATTCGAACATGTTGACATAAAAGGCATGCTCAAATACAAAAAAGTCTCAATCACACTCTCGGCATTAAGCTCTTTTGTACCTTTAATTGGTGTTGTTTTGTGGGCACAGTCAATGGGTTATCCTATGGAGTCTGCACTCATGCTTGGAATCGCCCTTTCAGCAACGTCAATGGGTATTACTGTCAGATCCCTCCTTGATTGTAACCTGATAAACTCAAAGCCGGGGCGAACTATCCTTGGTTCTTTAGTAATAAATGATATCACAGGCCTTATATTGTTAACAGTAGTCCTGGGGCTCGTCTCTTCTACTTCAGGTAACGTTGGCATGGACATAGCGTTTGTCTTAGGTGGTATAGTGGGCTTTTTCGTGATATTTGTGATAGCAGAGTACCTGATGCCCTACATCATGCTTTATGCGGTTAAACTAAGAGTTGAAGAAGCGCAGTTTACACTGGTTTTTGTAATAGTGTTACTCCTTGCCTTCTTTGCCGAAGAGCTGGGTCTTTCTGTCATGATTGGCGCCTTTTTTGCAGGAATCGCACTTTCCCGCTCATCAATACTGGAAACAGAAACGTTTACCCAAAAGATATCCTCTGTTTCATACGGTCTTTTTATCCCGTTTTTCTTTGTTGTGGCTGGTGCCATGATAAACTTTTCAAATATCATAGAATCGGTGAGTCTTGCCTTGATGATGCTTGCAGTCATAGCCACCCTTCAGATTGGTTGTGCCTTTGCAGTCGGCAAATACTTTAAATATGGCAATTGGCGCTCTCTTCTTATGGGTATTGGAATGCTCCCTTATGGTGAAGTCACACTTATCGTGATGACGGCTCTTATCAGTCTTGCCGAACACGACCCCACAAAATTCGGCGGAGCTATGGGTCTTGGAGGAATCCAAACTTTGTTCTCAGCAACATTAATCCTTATTGCGATGACTATACTAATCGCTCCGATTGCAATGAAGTATATTGCAAGAAAGATAAAGGAAGACGACGAGCGACATGGTCACAGTACTGCCCCATCCCCATTCTCAGACGAAGAGGAGTAATTACCCCGAGCCGTCCTTTATGCTTGTTGCCTGCTTGTAAGGTGCGCCTGTTTTATCTATTGTCTCAGTCTTTTTTGTAAAGAAATAATAGCCGAAAAGAACCATGCTAAGCAGGGCAAAGACTATTGCGAAAAGCACTATTGTAAGAATAATTGCAAATACCCATACTCCCAGTCCCCAGGAGCTGGCGGCTCCATTCCACCAGGGCACAAAAATAATTGCAGTTATCAACAATGCGAATATAATGGATACAAGTAGCGAGCCGATTCCTGCAACCAAAAGCTTCTGCCAGGTCTTAGTCATTTTAGTTGGATGATTTTGGCAGATAGCTTGCAAGTTCATGAGCCATCCTTGCAAGAGGCATAGTCTGTATTATCACGCGACCAGGTCCAGTCATCTTTGCCAGGAAAAAGCCTTCGCCCCCAAAAAATGAGGTCTTAAGGCCTCCTGCGCGTTGTATGTCATAAGCTACAGATTCATCAAAAGCAACAAGACAGCCCGTATCAACCTTTATTGTTTCTCCAGCTTTAAGGTCGAATTCCACAAAGTCGCCCCCACCTTGGATAAAGAGGCTTCCCGGACCAACGAGTTTTTCAAGGATAAAACCTTCTCCACCGAGGAGTCCTGCACCAAATTTCTTTGTGAATGCGACTTGAAAGTCAACTGAGTCATCAGCGCATAAGAAAGCATCTTTTTGAGCCATGATAACCTGTCCAGGTTTTAGTGCGATGTGTCGTATCTTCCCTGGCGCAGAGCCTGCAAAGGCAGTGATTCCTGCACCTCCGACAGTCTCAAACTCTGTGATAAAGACGCTTTCCTGGGCGACTGCGCGCTTAAGCATCCCACCAAGACCACCCCGCGCCTTTGCAGTCATCGAGATGTTATCTGTCATATATATCATCTTTCCGGCCTCAGCATAGACCTTCTGGCCTGGATTAATAGTGATATTAAGGCTTTGCATGGACTCGCCGGTTAAAGAGTACTCAAGGCTTCCTTTACCGCCTTCAGTTGCCCCTGTCATTTTCTTTCCGACAACAGCGTGAGCGTTTGCATTAGCTTCGCTTGCATCAGGTTCTGCTTTTGTTGTAGCACTTTCGCACTCAATCTTCTGTCCGCAACCGGTACAAAATGCAGTGTCGTCAGTAATCTCGTCCCCACAATTAGTACAGAATTTATGTGTCATTTTATTATGCTTAACATTACATAAAAAATTAATAAAAATTAAGAAAGAATAAAGCGCCTTGGGCAGGATTTGAACCTGCGACCTACTGGTTAACAGCCAGTTGCTCTACCAACTGAGCTACCAAGGCAATAGGGCTTAATATAAAAAAGTAAATATATTAAAGCGGGATATTTGAGGGGTAGGGAATAAAAAAGAATGATATAAAATAAACGAAATTAGGGCTTATTGCCCTTCTTCTGGTGCGGCCTCTTCAGGTACTGGCCCTACTGGAATCTCTATTACTTGAGGGGGGTTATCCTTGTCTATTTCATAATATATCCTAAATACACCCATTGCCTGCTGACTTTCTGCCATCTTATTGATGACTGCAACGACACGGTTATCTGTTGCCTCTATTCCGCCTTCAAACTGCACGTCAAGTAATTTGAACCCGCCGTCCTTTAGCATCTTTGCTATATTGTCAAGCTGTTTTTTAGCATCCATTTTATATTCTTGGTTTAATAACTGGGCGTTCAATAAAAATTATGGGAGGAAATCTGCAGTCTGAATCTTCTCTGGCAGGTATTTTTTTGCGACAAAATCAAGGCTTTTATTGGCAAGGGACTGCTGTTCTATTCTGACCCCGCCTTTTAGCATCTTTTTTAGTTCTGTTTGCCAACGCTTATTCTTAAACCAGGGATAGCTCATTTCCTCTTTGATCCTTTTTACGTCAAGATCTTTTAGTTGTTCTGTTACTTTCTCAAGGCCATAGTGTTCGATATCAGTCATTGTCATGCCGATAAACTTGCAATCCGGGGTTCCCAGCGACTCAGATAAGTATGCAAGGTTTATTGAACCCATCTTGATAACAGAATAGATATAATAGCCATAAGGGTCGCCATCTGTAAAGACAATAACAGGGAGTTTTTGTTCCTTAGAAATCCTGTGGATAAGGCGCCTTACACCGCGTGCCGCCTGCCCTTGCGTTGCTATAAGGAGTGCGTTATTCTTCTTTGCAAACTTTTCTTCGATAAGGCGCTCATACATGGCTGCCGTTTCAATTACCAGAGCAAAATCAGCTTGTATATCAGCAAATCCAATATCTTCAACAGTTGACGGTATGCCGTATCCCCCTCGCCCGAGTTTTGCGCAGTTAATGGTATCTCCCGCATCAACTATTTTCACATTTCCATACATGTAACCGCGCCTGTCTGCTGTAAGATTCATCTGCTCGCGCAGTATGTTAAGGCTGCGTTCAAGGTCTTCAATTATCGGGTCGGATTCCTCTTGTCCATCAAAAGTGTTCTCTTTTGCCCCTTCGATTGTGTGCTTGAGCTGATAATATACTTCTCGGATAGATGCGTGTTTTTCACTCTCGACAAGCTTTCGGCAAAGATTTGCTATCATTACTGTCTGCATGAATTTGCGTGAGTGAGCGATATTAAGGAAGTTCCTGCTCATAGTCTTCTCACCAAGTTGGAGAAGTTTTTTCTCTTCGTTAAAACTAACGTTGCCAAGGCCTTTAGCCGGCATGACAATTTCGGGGCTTCTTCCTGCCTCCACCTGTTCTTCAAGCTCCTCTCCGAGCTTTATGATTTTTTGTACAATGGCTTCAGTCTTCATTTTCACATATAATCAGACAATCTTGATATTCCATCTCCATTCTCTGGGGGAGACTCGTCTGCGTCACTGTCGTAAACGACGCTGGACTTTCCGTTTTCATCCTCAACTGTTTCTTTTAGGACTCCCTCATTCTTTTCAGCTTCCTTTTCCTGCTCTGCGACTTTTGACTCAAGGTCATCAATAGTTTCACCTACTGCCGACTCTACAAGATTTTCCCAATACGTGCGTATCTCTTTTTCATCCTTGCCCAAAAGCTCTGAAAGCGCATTTGAGATTTCAGTGACATATTTTAATAGCTTGTTTTTCCTTGCGGTATGTTCTGCAAGCTTCCTTCGATGTGAGTGGAACTTATTGAATTTACGACACACATCCATTAGAGCTTGTCGTATCTCATTTTGGATATCGTCCGAATCAGATATTGATTGTTTTCCTGCTCCCGTATAAGGTATGTGAGTAGATATCAGATTTACAAAGACCGTTACTGGAAGCTGGTCAAAGTTCTTTAGGCCGTATCTTTTCCAGTCAACATCCCGAACCGCCTTTGTTATGCCACAGCCTCCTGTATCGAAGAGGAGTGGTGCCCTGTTTGCAAATCTCATTATTTCAGAGCGCATTTCACCAGAACTAAGGCGTCTTCCTGCGTGTCCGCCATAAGCAACTCCGACTTCGACTAAAAAAGCGTAGCCGCCACCATATACTGTTGGCCGCCTTTCGACTACTGCTAAAAACTCGGGGGCAAGAATGCTTTTCATCGCAGCTTCTATTCGTTCCTGGCCTATAGGCCTTAAGCAGTCTGTCGGGGGTGCGAGAAACTTTACTTTCTTAAATGCTTTGACTATTTTTTCGGCTTCCCCCCAGCTTAATCTTGCAGGACGCTTTTCAATATTAAAATCGACAAGCTCAGATAGTTCCTTTGCTTTATTCGGGCTCATGCGCGCAAAGTCGTCTTGGAGCATACCTTTAATCGTACGATTCTTGCTGGTTTTTGACATTATTATAAGGTCATCAACACTCACACCCTTTGGATGTGGTTTTACTTCTATTGGTTTAGGTGGTATGGCATTTGAAGTTCGTTCAAATATTGTTTTTGCCCCAGATGGGTCGATATAAGTTATCTGGGCGTGCGGGTTTGCAAGAGCAGTCCTCCTTAGGTATTCATAAGGGCCTTGCTCCCCTGTTGAGTATTGGACGTCCTTAAAATTAGCGAAGTATTCGACTCCTGTAACTTCGGGCTTAGGTTCAAGCTCCTTTTGGCTTGAAATATCTGCAGTATTCTTTCTGACATCTATTGTGAGTTCGATGTCCCAAGCTGTATGCTTTGTAACAGATATTATCTCAACAGGCTTTCCGGTTGTCATCTGTGAGAACATCGTGACTCCTGCAACACCAATTCCTTGTTGCCCCCGCAGCTGGATGTTCCTGTGGAATTTAGTCCCTGCAAGCATCTTTCCAAATACGCTTGAGATATGCTGCTTTGGAATACCTGGGCCGTTGTCTTTTGAGCGAATAACAACTAATCCCTCTTCTGGTTGCATGACCTGGACTGTGATATCTGGGAGGATGTTTGACTCTTCACAAGCATCAAGGCTGTTTGTCATGAGTTCGTGGACTACTGTTGTAAGTGACTTTATCTTGCCGCTGTAGCCAAGCATCTGTGAGTTCTTCCTGAAAAACTCTGCTATGCTGTGTTCCTTTAGGTTCTTAAAGAGTGTCTCGTCCTTAGGCATGTTTATTACTAATCCACCACATAAACTCTTATTTTCTGGGCATAAGATTAAGGGCGCCTTTGATAAAAATCAACCCCTAGCTATATCGCCTGAGCATTGGGCTTTCGTTTTTTATAGATAAGGATAAGGGGTATCAAAATAACATTATAAATCAGGGTGAGCATAACTGCAGGCACTGCATAAATGGGCCCTAATGTATTGAGCGCGATAACCATTCCAAGGCTACTGTTCCTGAACGCCGCGCTATAACCGATTGCCAGTCCGTATTTTGGAACAAACAGATAACCTGCAACAAAGCTTCCTACAAAAAGCACAATCGAAGCTATTGCCAGGGGCACTAAACCAAAAAGAATGCCCGAACTAACAGAGATTGTCCCAAAGACTATAAAGAATATGCAAATGGGTGCTAAGATCTGGCCCGCGTCCGATATTTTTTTAACGGTTTTTTTGCCAACAAGATATCTGAGGACTTCTGCTGCAATCAGCGGTAGGACTATGAATCCAAACAAATCTAAGAACATGACAAATGCATCTACTTCAACTCGAGTTCCTGCGAGAAAAAGAGTTAAAATTGGTGTTAAAATTGGTGCGAGCATAGTACTAAGCGCAGTCAAAATGAGTGCTAAAGCACCGTTACCTCCAAGCCTTGATACATAAAACGCCGCGCTTGTTGCGCAAGGTAGTGCGCTGCAGAATATAAGTCCGACAGCGTATTCTGGCCGGAGAAAAAGAGAAGCAAGAACTGCAATTATTGGTGATATTACAAAAAAGACGATAAGTCCCCTCGAAATTGCTCCTTTTTTGTGCGCCCCTGTCAATATGTCATTAATGGGTATATTAAGCATAGTAAAAAACATAAGAACAAGAAGCGGTATAATCAAATACGGGGTAAAAATCTGCCCTGTTTCAGGGATTACAAAAGAGAGTACTATTGCAAGCAGAATAACTATCCAAAGGATTTCCTGAGATATCGCCTTTAGTTCCATAGGGGGGATGTTTTAACTGCCACTTTGTATTATTCTTTGCTTTGGAAGCCTAAACTTAAGCCCATATCCGATAAAAATTACTTGCTCTTAGATTACATGAGCACTAGCTTTAACTCTTTTTTTAGAAAAGAAAATAAGTGGGATTAAGGCAATGTTATGTATCAAAGTCATTAGTACGCAGGGCACAGCATAAAGTGGCCCTAAGGTTTCAAGGGCAATAACCATTCCAAGGCTACTGTTCCTGAACGCCGCCCCATACCCTATTGCAATTCCACCCTTTGGAGCAATCAAATAGCCTGCAACAAAGCTTCCCGCAAATACTACAAGACAGGCGGCGATAAGCGCGCCCAAATCAAAAAAGTCTCCCGAGCTGACAGAAACCGTCCCGAAGACGACAAAAAACATGCAAATCGGGGCAATCAGGTTTCCAGTGGATGAAAGTTTTTTCAGGCCATTTTTTGATATGAAATACCTTATTATCTCGGCTGCGATAAGCGGCAATATAATAAATTTTAGAAGGTTTAAAAACATGCCAAAAGCCTCCATTTCAACCTGGGAACCTGTAAAAAGCAGAGTTATAAACGGAGTTATGACAGGCGCGAGTATCATAGTTGTTGCAGTGAGAAAAAGTGACAGTGCCCCCTTTCCCCCAAGCTTTGAGACGTAAAACGCCGCACTTGTTGCCGACGGCAATGCACTGTAAAAAACAAGGCCTATTGCGTATTCAGGCTCAATGAAAAATGAAGTAAGGGCGGCAATAATCGGGGTCAGGACAAAACATGCGGCAAGCCCTCCTAAAACCAGGCGTTTTTCGTGAGCCGTAGAAAGTATGTCGCCAATGGATATCCTTAGCATGGTAAAGAACATTACCAGGATAAGCGGGTAGATTACATATGGTGTAAAAATCTGGCCGATATCAGGAACGATAAATGCAAAGAGTATTGCGAGAAGAATTAGGACCCAGAGACTTTCTCGTGATAGCGTCTCCAGGTTCATAAAATAAAAATAAGAAAAAAATAAAATATTCGGTGCTTAGATAACCTCTATTTTACCGAACTTACCTGCAGAAAGCTGTAAATTGCCCTGCCATTCTGCTGCCCAGCCGTCGGTTATCTTGACTTTATTGCCGGCCTTTATCTTTTCAACATCCTCGTTCCAGAGAGTAAGGGTAATTTCTCCCGTAGCGTCTTTTCCTTTGGCGTTTGCGACACGTCCGCTGCGACCATACTTTTCAAATTCCCTTGGTTCGTCAACAGATACTATTTCAAGTGTCACTTCTCCTTTAGCGGCTCCCGCCTTTATGTCCTTAACATCCATCTTATATTTCAATATTAAATCTTTTTTCGGTATTTTGGGCTTAGATAATAAAAATCAAATCTGTTTTTGAAAGGTTTTTCTTACCATAACGTAAAAATTATTTATGGATATACAATTCGCAGGTATAAAACTTGACCCGGATCAAAAGGAAATGATCGAGAAGCTTGCAGAGAAATGCTGTAAGGATAAAAATATTGAGCTTTTTCACGCTCAGGTAAAAGCGCACCAGAAAGCCGGGAACAGGTATTCATACACAACCCAACTCCGTGTTGAGGCGCCAAGTCTCCTGGCAACGGCAAGTTCAGAAGGCTGGGAATTTAAAGACACTGTTCATGAGGCATTTGCCAAACTTTCAAAAGAACTTAAACACTAATTTGTCAGTTTTCTAAACATGTTTCCCAAAGGGAGAAGAAGTATTCCCTGAATTCTCCCGCAATTTTCTTGTTTGCCACTGCAACATTAGTCTCACTATTCAAGTCAAGACTGTAATGGCTCCAGTTTGTCGAGCCCACAATAACAAGTTTCTTGTCTATAACGAGCAGTTTTGAGTGGGTTGAAGCGCTGTTGTAATCCCTGACTCTTACTTCTATATTATTTTTCCTGAGTTCCTTAGCCGCCCTTTCGTTACTTTCGTACCAGCTATCAATGACTATATGTACTTTAACGCCTCGCGTTTTAGCCCCGCCAAGGGCGTCCATGAGCCTGTTTGCCGACGGGTTGTCATACTCAGGAGAGGTCTCATAACTTGCAGAGAAGAGCACGACAAGAATCTCGTCTTGAGCCGAGGATATAGCATCAAGAGCTATTGGGAGGTATTCTCTGTCACTTACTGTGGCAATGGCACCATCAGGCAGGATGATTGGTGAAAATACCATAAAGACCGCCTCAGTAAGCACTATGCCAATAACCAAGCCTAAAATGAGAAATAAGGCTACGGATTCAAGACTCGCACGTGCGAGTCTTGGTTTAATGTGTTCAATCATAAACTATTTCTTTGAACTAACGCCGCATTATAGTTACCTGTGGATAAGATTATCCTTTAAGGATAATTCTCTTAAGCTCTGATGTATTGCATTGCATACCTTAAGAGGCTAGGCTTTGTTGCAAGCTTCTTTAGGAGAAAGCCCGTTTTTCCTTTTTGCATGTCGTCAAGCTCATCACTTGTTATGACCTCAGCAAAGTACTCAAAATCCTTATCCTCAAGCTTCTCAAGGAAGTAACGTAATTTAAGGAGCTTTTGCATGCGCACACCATCAGTCTCTTTCCACTCGCGCTCATACTCTGAAAGCTTTTTTGCGCTTAAGTCCCCTGAGTCTATTGCTTCTGCTGCAACGCGCCCGCAGATTTGAGCTGCATAAAGGTTAGTTGACATCCCGCCGCCGTGAATGGGGTTTACCTGCTGTGCCGCGTCTCCGACAAGCATAAGATTATCAACGACAAAAGGATCTTCCATGTAAGCTGAAACAGGAACGCCTCCTGCATTTACTTCAACTGGGCTAGCATTAGAAAACCACTGCGGGTTGTTTTTTATGAAGTTCTCAAGGTATTTTCGCGCACTCATGGTTTCGTTTGAAGGACCGATTATGCCTATCCCGACATTTGCCAGGTCATTTCCCTTTGGGAATACCCACATGTAGCCTTTTGGTGCGATATCGTTGCCGAACCAAAGGTGGATTCTCTTGTCACTGAGGTTTTTTATCCCGGCCATCTCATACTGGAAGCCCGAAATATAATCTTTAAATGGTACGTTTGTTCTAAGGCCAGCCATCTTGCCTACCTGTGACTCAACGCCGTCGGCACCGATAATCAGAGGTGCTTCAAACTCCATTTTCTCGCCAAGGAACTCTGCTGCAACCCCTGCAGGTTTTCCATCCTTTTCCAAAAGGCTTGTAACTGTAGTCCTGACCATATAATCGGCTCCAGCCTTTATTGCGTCTTTTGCAAGATGCTTTTCAAAGACCTTTCGCTCAAGCACATAACCGCGGGTGTCTGCGTTTTTCATGTCAACGCTCTTGTTTGACGGACTCCAAAGTGTCGCACCATCGATTTCCTGGCAGATAAACTTCTTGTTAGGTTTAAGGCCAACCCTCTCAAAGCCGTGTACGCTGATTCCCTCAGCGCATCGCTTTGGCTCGCCTATTGCGTTGTCCTTTTCAAGAACAAGAGTCTTAAGGCCTTTTTGGGCACACACCTTTGCAGTCATGTTCCCCGCAGGACCCGCTCCGACAATTATAACATCATAATCCATTTTATTCTTCACTAAGTGCTTCAGCCGGACAGTACTTTATGCACGTCTTGCAATTGATACATTTTTCCTTGTCTATTTCAATCCTGGATTCTTTAAGGGTTATTGCCCCAACAGGACAGACGCCTACACAGCCTCCGCAGTGCATACACTTATCTCTGTTGCATCTAACTGTCATTTTAGAACTTTTAATGATTATGAAACGATTCTAATTATTAAGTCAGAGTATATAAATACTGATTAAACAAGGATGAGAATTGCAGGAATAGACCTTTCAGGAAAAGACAAGAAAGCTTCAGGGTTTTGTATTCTTGACATCAGTGAAAACGGCAGTCGGAAAGCAATGTTCTCGACACCACGCACGGATGAGGAGATACTGATGCAGTGCCAACTCTCAAAACCCGGCATAATCGCAATAGATGCACCTCTTTCAAAGGCAAAAAACGGCTATCTCAGATTTTGTGATGAAGAGTTAATGTCACTGGGTGTAGATGTTCTACCTCAAAGTCTTTCCGGAATGGCGTCTCTTGTAGAGCGTGGAATCTCATTAAACTCTAAAATCCCAAATGCAGACTTAGAAATAATAGAGATTTCTGTTCGCGCCACAAAAAAAGTCTTAGGTCTTGAAGAAAAGGGGATGGCATTGCAAAAACAGTTATCTGGGATGTTATCAGGTTCCCTGTCCGACAGGATGTATTCTCAGGATGAACTGGACTCTGCTGTCGCGGCTCTTGCTGCTGTTTTTTACTCTTCAGGCAAGACGCGTATTTTGGGCGATCCAGAAGGTGCTATAATACTTCCTGAAGTCTAAGCTTTTTATAGACCTCCCCCTAAGTATAACAATATGGGTGGTAAAACAGAAGCATCATGTCCTATTTGTAAGGCGGATGAAAAGTTCTTTATCCTCGCACTTGTCACAATATTCTTTTTAGGCTTGGTATTCTGGTCACTTGGTACTGATTCGGCATTGTCCTCACCTGAAACAGAAAATTATTATGAGTGCAGCAATGATTTCCCACTTTCAAAACCAAGCACCTACTTAATAATCGGAGATTGCCCCTCAGACCAGATACTTAGCTCTTGGGCCAATTGGCTGTTTAGGACAGCTGAAAAAAATAGCATACTTGAAAAGCTCATGGCATACGATTCCACATACCTAAAAGACTTGATTACAACGGCGCCTGATGGTACTTGTATTGAGCTTGATGTTTTCGTTGATGATAAATCTATTTATCATATTGACAATACAATACGGCCAAAAGTCAATGGTTGTGTCCCAATAGGTCCCGGTTCCCCTGAAAAAGAGCCTGCCGAGAGATATCATGGCAAGCACGATATCGAGTCTGACACGCGAAAAGGTTATATGGAACTCTCAGCGTATCTTGACCCGCCTCAATAATATAACTAATCAACGGAACGGTCAAGACTTTTTTATTCTATGCACCCTTAAATTATAGATGATGCTTACTCAGACTCTTTTCAACCTGCTTGCAACAGATATTTTTGCAATGGGCAACGTAGGTGGGGACTTAATGTTCGGCCTGAAGATTGTCGCACTTGTAATGCTCTATGGTTACATGCACATGAATCTGGGTGGTGGCATATTATCAACAGGGGTTTTCCTGATTTTTGCGTATTTTTTCCTTTTTATGGCAGAAGGTATCCTTGCCGTGGCTGTCCTTGCAGTATTCTTCTTCACGATTCACGGATTCGATATAATATGGGGTGGAGATATTGTCAAAGGAAATGTTGAGCAGATTCGCGCAGGAAAGATGGCTGCCGTCGGGGGCGAACGGGCGATGATGCACCGCATGCGTCCCCCTCCTTGAGTTTATCTTTTGACTTCATATAATTAAATCGTGCAGAATCATCTTTAAGAAAAAATAAAAGAATAAGAAAAATGGAAGGGCTGGAAATACTTTGGATGCTTGTACAACTCTTCTTAGTAATAACTATATTTGGTTTTGTCAGGAATTACACGGGCAATACGACTCTTGCATTGATTATAGGGGGGCTACTTGTTTATCTCTTTGTGTTCAGGTACCCATTCCTAGGTGTGGGATATCTTGCACTAGCAAATATATTCTTATTGATATTTGCCGCATGGGTAATCTTTGCGTTTATCCCCAAATAATTTTTAAGGAAACCCCAAGTAATTAACTTGTAAAAATGACCCGCGAAAATTCAAAAAAGAAAATAAAAAAGAAGAACCCGTTAGTACAAGTCCAGGTTATGAAGTCGCCCAGTGTAAAAGACCTCCACTCCAGAGTCGAAAAGATAGAAAAGACGCACGGGAAGGCGCTTGATATCGGCGAGGAACTTCGCACGCTTTCAACAGAGTACTCTGACATTCGTTCACGTATTGAGTCGACTGATATGATGCTTGATTACCTCATGCACAAGGTCGATTCAGAAAAAAAGATGATTCGTTATCTGGGCGCCCTTTTGGGGATAGTATTTGTTCTCACTGTAATCATTACAATAGCTGTAATGGTGGGTATGTAACTGGACCTTTGCAATCAAAGCCTTTTTATGTCTTTTAAGGTAATATAAAACACAAGAATAAGAAATGGCAAAAAAATTCCAGAAAAAAAGCTTTGACAAGCCCAAAAAATTCCAGAAAAAAAGCTTTGACAAGCCCAAAAAATTCCAGAAAAAAAGCT
>CAZUDQ010000005.1:0-62720 GCA_964619365.1 uncultured archaeon | reverse complement strand
AAAAAATTCCAGAAAAAAAGCTTTGACAAGCCCAAAAAATTCCAGAAAAAAAGCTTTCCAACGCAAAAGCCAGATATTACACTAAAAGTAAAAAAACCCACGCAGCATAAAATAAACTCCGCAGTATATACTCCAGAAATGGCGGCAAAAAACCACGCAGCAAACAGCAAGGTGGCTACTGAAAAGCGCGCTATCGAACAAGCCAAAAAGCATGTGGCAACAATTTCTCATGAGCATCCTAATGCACAAGGTCCAGCCGCATATATCGACGGAGAACTCCATAAAGCCAAGGTTATGGTGGAAAGGGGCGACATGACTCAGGAGCAGTTTAGCAAATATAAACAAGATCTTTTTAAGAAATTTTTGGATTCCCCCGAAGGAGAACTCAAAACAAAGCAAAGGGACGCGATAAAAGACGAGCTTCTTGCTGGTGAAAAGTTTGAGAAGAACATGAAAGGATTTGCTGGAGGGACTGCAAGTCTTTTTAGCGTAGGTATGTTTGGTAATGTCCTAGTAATTATAATTATAGTCCTTCTTATTTGGGTTGTGCTTCAGGTATTCCCCTTAGCAATATTCTAAGGAAGATATCATTTTGTTTTTTCTAAGCCTAAGTCTCGTTTACACATGACTTAATGAACTTAATTTAGTAGTTCTTGCTTCCTGATTTTTTTAAGAACTTTGTCCCCGCCGACAAGACCTTCTTTTAAGACATCAGCTATTGTCTTTGCGTAGACGACTTTTATCTTGCCTTCCTTATTCAGGTCAAGGACAAGATCCCCGCGGTTTGCCTCAGGTATTATTACCTTTTTTACCCCAGCTTCTATTGCAGCTTCTACTTTTGGTGTTATGCCCCCGACAGGGAGTACTTCGCCGCGAACGTCAAGGGAGCCTGTCATCGCGACATCCTGACGTATGGGAACGTCCTCAATGGCAGAGAGTGTTGCAACGGCAACAGAGACTGAAGCTGAGTCACCTTCAACTCCATCATAACTCTGGAGGAACTGTATGTGTATATCATAATCACGGATGTTCTTTCCAACGTATTTCTTGATTATGGCAGAAACGTTCTGGACCGCCTCAGTTGCTATTTCGCCCAATTTTCCTGTTGCAAAAACGCGACCTTCATTTCGGCTTGAAGCCGGGACTGACTCGGCTGCTATCGGAAGGACGATTCCACCTCGGTTGCCGATTACTGCAAGACCGTTCACACGACCTATCTCAGACCCCTTAGTTCTAATGACTTCATACTCCTTTCTTGACTCTATGTACTGGTCGGCCGCCTGAGCCTCAAGAGTGCGGGATGCGCGCATTGCATCATTAACATCCTTTTTTGATACTATCTTATGATTTCTCTTTACGGCTAAGTCTCCAGCCGCCCTTACAAGACCGCCGAGTTCACGGAAACGTAGTGTGAGCCTTCCTTTTCGCCCAGCCCTTCTTTTAGCCTCACGGATAATCTGACCGACAGCGTCCTTTGAAAAGTCCGGAATCTTCTCATCATTCTTGATTTCCTGAGCGACAAACTGCACAAGACGCTTTCTAGCGTCATCTGTGTCTGGAATGGTGTTTTTCATCCATACTTCATAACCATAACCCTGTATCCTTGAGCGAAGCGCCGGGTGAAGGTGTTTTAAGACCTCAGCGTTTCCTGCCGCGATAAATACAAAGTCGCAGGGCACAGGTTCTGTAACGACCATAGCACCTGAACTCATTTCACTGCGCCCAGTTATTGCTGTCTTCTTATTCTGCATGGCTGAAAGGAGGTCGTGCTGGACTTTTAAGTCCATGGTCCCTATCTCGTCAATGAAAAGGACTCCTTTATTTGCCTTGTGTATAAGTCCTGGGATTACTCTTCTGTGGGCTGGTGTCCCCAAACCTCCTGATTGCAAGGGGTCGTGCTTGACATCACCAAGTAGGGCTCCGGCGTGCGCGCCTGTTGCCTCGATAAAGGGCGGTTTTTTAACGCCGGCATTATTTATTAAAAGTTTTGGAAGTTCAGCCTTGTCCTGTTTTACAAGTTTTTGTGCAACGACCATAAGTGCGACAAGGGCGATTGAAACAATCATCTGTGCGCCGATTATTACAGGGTCAATATCAGTTATCCAGTAAAGCACCCATGGGTACATGAGGAGGACAAAGGAAAATATCGTAAGAAACATTCCGCTTCCGGCACCAGGGCCGTTTATCGAGCGTGCCTTTTTCATCACCTGCAAGCCTTCTCCAGCTTTGACAACCTTTATTTTAGGATTATCTTCGTCTTCATGATTAGGTACAACAAGAACATCCTGAAGGTCCTTTTCCGGCAGAAGTTCTGACATAGCTTTTCCAAGAAGGCTTTTTCCGGTTCCAGGTTCTCCGATTAAAAGTACGTTTCTTCTTTGCGCGGCAGCCTTTGTTATTATTTCGACAGCGTCCTCCTGGCCTATTATTTGGTCAACAAGTAATTTTGGGACTTCAATCTCAGAAGTAGTCCTAAAATCTTCCCAGGAATTAAGCTCTATTGCGGACTTCTCATCCTTCTTCTTGATTTCAATCTTTATTTTTTTCTCGTTAGCTGCCATTTACCAGTGTTTTTTTAATTATGATTGCTTTTGTGCTCAGTGGTGAGTGCTCCGCCCTTGCAGAAGGGGAAATCGACGCATTGTATGCCTCTATTGGCAAGTGTCCCAAAAAAATCGCCAAGAATGACAATCTTCTCCTCATTGAAAATAATGTGCCCAAGGAGACAGTATCGCAAATATCCTTTTCACACGAGGCTTTTTTGGATTGTAAACTTGCGTCCCCAAACACTATAAGCGAGGTATTATTAGATATAGGTATTAAAAAATCCGATACCTTCTGCGTTCGCACAAAAGGATTTCCCAACAATTCGAAAAAAGAGCGGGAACTTGGCGAGATAATCTATGAATCAGTCCATGCAGGAGTATCCTTAAACGACCCAAAAATCCCTGTATACTGCATTTCATTTGGCGACACAATAGTAGTATCCACAAATCGTATAGGTTCAAGTGATTTTTCCTCGCGCGACCCCAACGCCCGTCCGTTTTTCCATCCACTTTCCCTTTCTCCAAAGCTTGCGCGCCTCTTTCTTAATCTTGCGGCAATACCAAAAGGCGGATGCGTCCTTGACCCTTTCTGCGGTTCAGGCTCAATTTTGATTGAAGCCAAGGAGATAGGCTTTAAGGCAATAGGCCGCGATCTTGACAAAAAGATGCTTTATGGTTCAAACAAGAACCTTTCTTATTATGGCTTGTCTGCCAAACTCGAAGAGGGGGATGCCACAGAGATACCAGACAGGGAGCTTGACGCCATAGTCTCAGACCCACCGTATGCGCGCGCTTCAAAGATGTTTAACCGTGAGCTTTTAGACTTGTACTCAAAATTCATTGCATCGGCATATAATGCCTTAAAATCAGGCGGCCGACTTGTAATGGCACTCCCTCATGATGCAAGAATCGCATATGCGAGTGTTGGATTCAAGGCCATTGGGGAATATGATATTTACGTTCACAAATCCCTTACCAGAAGAGTGTATGTATTAGAGAAGCCATAAGTTACTTAAGGAGTATAATAAGAGCTATAAATCTATTTTTTAAGCAAAGGACAAAAAACTACCAATTACAACTATGGGAATATATCTTGACAAGAACCTGGTTCTCGAAGAAACGCGCAGCCTAAACGATTCAAAATTTGCCATTTTGGGCTTTCCCTTTGATTCTACCTGCAGTTATCGCGCAGGGACTAAGGAAGGTCCCTACCAGATACGCCGTGAGTTCCTTGAACTTGACAAACCCGAATCGTTCTGGAGTAATTCAGGCTTTTTTGATGCCGGCAACTTAGTTTGCGCACCCTGTAACCTCATTGAGACTATGCGCCGACAGGAACTGGAATTAACCCAAATCCTCGAAGAAAACAAGAACATAATCCCAATAACCCTGGGGGGTGAGCATTCCGCATCATATATCCCGATAAAGCTCCTTGCAGGGGTGCATAAAGATTTACAGGTCGCACATTTTGACGCTCATCCCGACCTCATGGACGAATACCTGGGGGAAAAATGGAGTCATACAACGGTCATGCGCCGAGTCTTTGAGGACGCAACAGCAAGTATCGTGCAATTCGGAGTCAGGACTGGAACTGATGAGGAAAAAGCCCAGGCAAAACTCCTTCCAAAAAAACTTGATTCTAAAAAGCCCACTTACATTTCAATAGACATGGATGTTATTGAACCTGGACACTGCCCCGGCGTCGGGACACCTGAACCTGGCGGGATAATAATCCAGGAACTGACTCGCGAACTTAAGAAAATCAAGAATATCGTGGGTTTTGATATAGTCGAGACAAGCCCCCCTTACGACAAGGGGAATATAACCAGTGTAACTGCGGCAAGGACGCTTATTACTCTAATGGAGCAGCTCTCTTAGAAATCTTCGTCCTCTTCAATAAAGAATCCCTTTATCTTATAGATAAATCTTGAGCGCACAGTTATGCCAGTCTTTTTTTCTGCCTTAAGATAGTCCATCTCATCGGGCGTTAGGTTCTCCTTCCATTCTTCCCTTTCGCGAGCCTCCTGGCTTATTGGCGCGTCAGATTTATTTGAGTCCTTATTACCGACAAATGGCACCTTTTTTATGATGTTTGCCCCAATCCCTTCCGATTTTTCCTCTTGAGCAGGTGGACTGGATTTCTTAGGAACTATTATCCCTTTACTGGCAGCGCGGGTCTTTATGAGGTCGACAGCCGCCCCGCCGTGCATTGAGCGTCTGACGCGAATATTTGTTAAAACTGGCCGCTCAAGGTTTTCTGAAGAAAGAAGTGCCGTTCCCATAACGAGGTTTTTCATCATGTCCTCGAGTTCCGGTGTGAAATTCTCAAGGCTTTTTGATATCGCATTTATGTCGTTGGGGTTTGTGACCTTAAGTATTATCTGGGTGTTTGCCTGAGAAAGAACGTTTTTATCAACCTTTGCCGGACGCTGTGTGACAATTCCAAGCCCCATGCCAAACTTTCGCCCTTCGGCAGCTACTGTCCGCAGGATTGGAAGGCTCATCGCGGTTCCGACACCCCGTTCAGGGCAGAACCTGTGTGCTTCTTCAATAAGCATGAAAAATGCAGGCACTTTATCCTGCTTTCTTGCAGCAAAAAGATCTTTTGCGAGCTTTGCGACAACAAGCTCCTGCATCTCGGGCTTTATGCCTTTTAAATTGATTATTGTCATCTGACCCTTTTTGGCGATATCTTCAAGGGTTACGCTGTCACTGGAGAATATGTTTGTGTCAAGAAGAGATTGCATGCCAGCAATAAGCCCCCACTTTGCGTTAGTGTCTGAAAGCTGCAAGTGCCCGATGATATATTCAAGGTTATAATCGCCTGAAATGGCGCCTTTTAATTCATTTACAGCTTGGTATAACAGGGCCTGCTGACCTGCGGTAACTGAGACTGGGAGGATGTCAAGAATCTCTCTTGCCTCCATATTCTTGTCTGAAAGCTTAAACTCATGGTCTGCGCGCGGGTTTATTGAAAGGTCGGGTGTATATTCCATTACATTCCCAAAGCCTTTTGGGGAAACGCCAAAGCGCGCGAACTTTTCCATATCTTTTGGATTATTGTTGGGCACCTTAAGAGAATAGTACTCACCATGTGGGTCTATTATGACACAAGGTACTTCCTTGTCTGCAAGCTCTTCTAAAAGGACGCCTACTGTGTATGATTTTCCCGCACCTGTTTTTGCAAGTACAGATAAGTGTTTTTGGATGAGCTTATTTGCGTCTAAAAAGACCTTTATGCCATCTTCGCCGTCAAGAGTCCCCACATAAAGTCCCGCGGCGCCGCAGTTGTCAAGGCCTAATATGCTTTTTGTAAGGGCCTGATGTGCGCGAAATACTCTTTCTTCAGGCTTAAATGGCGTCTTTGGGAGTCGGATTATGCCCTGGGCGTCTTTATAACCAATGATACGCACTCTTGCGAGAATTTTTTCCACTCCGCGCCTGTCGTCCCAGTTTCGCCTGATATATGAAATTTGACCCAATACCCAGCCGTACATCTCGTGGTGGATTTTTATGTAAACTCCGTTTTCGGCAAGTCTCTTGTTTTCAACAAGAATATCAAATGATGTGGGCTTGACTTCTCCATGTACAAAACCTACGACTTCGGGCATAGCTTATTTTACGACAAGGACAAGAAAAAGAAATTTATTTAATTTAAGTTTTAACAAAAAGCCCGCACCAACATCTCCCTTGCGTTTTCCAGACGTCCTGGGATTCAAAATCACATGGACAAAGGTTTGCAACCATGCTCGCATTTGTGCCGTCATTAAAACGGCATGGACAGAAGCGATAACCCCTTTCCTTTTCGTTCTTAAGGACGCCTGTTGCAATAGCTTCAACCTGTTTTTTATCAGGATTTAAGGACACGCCCTTTTCCTTAGCGAATTTTTCCCAAAGAGAGATTATTTCAGATTTTTCCATTATCTGAGGTTCATTGCAAAAATCGCCTCTTTCTCATCTATCTCTACGTAGGTGTTTTTCTTTTGGCAAGTCGGGCAGAGTGCCGGGCCGGCTATTCCAAAGTGGATATCCCCACATACACTGCATCTGAAGTATTTTTTCTCCATTCCTATTTTATCCTGTTTGGATGTATTGTCCCAAGAATAAGGTATACGCTTATCGGAACACCTTCAAGAGAACCCAGCATCAAAGGCATGAGATAATTCTGATTTAGGCCGAAATAGATGAATACTGAAATTATCGCAACAGCGACGATTATTCCGTAGATATAAAGCGACAGATGATTTCTCGCGTGGGTCTTTATCTGGGCCACATTGTTGTTTCCAGGCGAATTCACATAGTCATTATAGTATTTTTCGTAGAACTCATGTTCTTCAAGTAATGTACCTATCCACATATAATGACCCATAGCGCCTATGAGTGCTCCAAGGGCGAAGAATAAGGCGAGCGGGAAGATTGAAAGCCCAAGCTCAGGGAAAAATAAAAGTAATACAGAAAGAATGACTGGAAGCGTTGCGAGGATTATCCTTTGCACTTCACGCTTCCTTTCTCCAGAAACCAGTTTAGGTTTATCCTTTGGTGATTTCTGGCTCTTTTTTGCCTCGGTCATATGCCCTCAAATGGCTTTGTCCGCACTCTCCACAAGCAAGACGGAAATTACCGCCTTTGTTGACCTTCATGATTTCTTTCTCACCACGTCTTTTGCTGCCGTGACCTTTTTTTACGCGTGCGTATTGACGCTGACCCCAGCTCATGGGCGAGGCTTTTCCTTTCTTGTCCTTTTTGACCTTGTGCTTTGTGTGCTTTCCACACTTCTTACAATAGGCCTTTACTTCCTCGGTGATTTTCATCTTTAAATAGTAAAGTATTTTAACGGGCTATTTTGATAGACCTTATATAAATACCTTAGTCATCCTCATTTATGTCTGCGTTCCCATCCCCAGTATCTAAGTCCATTGCTGCCCCATTGGCAATAAGTATGGCTGCGACATCTGGGTCAAGCTCTATTTCCTCTCCGTCTTCAAAAGGTCCTAATGTTGAAAGATCGGGTCCTATGAATGAAGGGATTCCCCGTACGAATTTGACTGTGCGAAGGCCTAACTCATCCTCATCAGAGACTTTAGCAGGAACTTCATTAACAGCATCCTTTACCGATTCTTCTTGTGAAGGCGTATCCTCCTCTGAAGGAACATCTTCTCCTGAAGGCTCTACAGTTTCCTCTACTACTTCTACAGTTTCTATCCTTTCACTCTCTTTGACTTCAGTTGCCTTTTCTTCGCTGGGCACCTCTACAGGCTCAGCCTCTTTAATAAGTGTTCCCTGCCCTTCAGGAACTGTCTGTGCATCGGCACTGTTTCCAAGCAGCAGGCCACTCTCATCCTCGATTTCGACATCGTCATCATAGACTACACCGTCACGCATGCCGTCAAGAACAGAATAAATCCTCCTATAAGCGAGTTTTTCTATTTCAATAAGTCCATCAGGGGCTTCGCCTCCCCTTAATTGGGTGAGGGCCGCCATTAGTATCTTTCTTTGGCGCATGCGAAGGACATCCTCATAAATCTCTCTTGCCTTTTTTGCTTCGTAAGGGTCAGGACTATTTGCAAGACTGCGTGCCTCGTCGTAAAATCCATTTTTAAGATGCGAAAGCGCGCCTTCCCCCTTTTCCACTCTCCATTGCCTAAGGAGTTCCCCCAAATCCATCTCTAGCCTATTTTTGTAGACCAAGGAAAAAAATAACTTGAGTAAAATGGACCTAAATGATGATACCTTTGATAGTTTTGTGAACAACAACAATGTTTGTGTGGTTGATTTCTGGGCACCCTGGTGCGGACCATGCAAGATGCTTGCCCCTGTGATTCAGGAAGCGTGTGATGAAGCAGAAGTCCCGTTAGGGAAAGTCAATGTGGACATCGCAAAGAACAATTCAGTAAAGTTTGGCGTCATGTCAATCCCGTGTATTGTCCTCTTTAACTCTGGAGAAGAAGTGGGAAGAATTGTTGGAAACGTTCCAAAAAAGTCAATCCTTAGTGCGATTGAGAAGACAAAGAACGAAAAAGGAATAGGAACATACTAAGCTATTCCTTGTTTTTTTTTACTTCGCCCTGATTTTTCTTGCGCCGGATAGCATTTACCGGGCGCCTGCTATTACTTTTTATTACGCATTCAGCATGGCGGATAGCGTCTGCAGTTGCGCTTCTTATCAGGCTTCTTTCACTTCTAGACTTGTCGTTCTCATGCATTTCAAGGCGAGTTTTGATGGTCTGTGAAAATATTATCTGCACAAATCCGAGAAGTATCCCAACACCTACGACAAGATAAATTATCGCTATAGCTCTTCCCATTTCTGTTTGTGGTGCTATGTCCCCGTAGCCTATTGTAAGGAGGCTTACGACGCAGAAATAACTCCAGTCAAGAGCAGTTAGTCCCTGGCTCTTTTCAATCTCCATGAAGATGAAGGTCCCAACAAGAAGAAGAAGCACGACAAGACCGAGCAGGTAACGGGTGCTCGAAAGGCTCATAACTTGCCAAAAAGCCCTAATTGTTTCAAATTGTGCCATAACGACTAAGCTTAATGCCTTGATATTTAAAAGTATCTTTCTATATTTGTTATATGGATTAGTATTAAACCAACAGTTTTTGACTATAAACATTATAATTTTACCTTATTTAGACAAAGCCCAATTTGTGTGACCTTTTTATAGCGGAAGCTTCTAAATTCCCGTAATTTACATAAACGTTTTCTTGTTTTGGCCGGCGAGCCTCTTTGAAACTGGCACGCAGTCGGCACGCAATAGTACGGCGGCGCCATCGGACAAAGCAAGCTTAAAGTTTCGAATCAACAATGGCAGAGAACCAAAACCCCGGAAAAGGCGATGAGAAGAAAGCCGTATCAATGATCAGAATACACGGAACTGATATTGACGGCTCAAAGAGTATGTTGACAGGAGTGGCCTGTGTAAAAGGTGTCGGTAACAACCTTGCGCATGCAATCCTAAGAAAGCTAGACATAAACCCAAACGAGAAACTGGGCATACTCACAGATCCCCAAATACTTACAATAGAAAATGCGATAGACGCACCTGGCTCACTAGGTATCCCCGTATGGATGTTTAACAGAAGAAAAGACCTTGAGACTGGAGAAGATATTCACCTTAAAACATCTGACCTTGACTTCGCAAAGAAGCAGGACTTTGATGTCCTGGGCGAAACAAAGTCCTTTAGGGGACTAAGGGAAGCCCGCGGCTTAAAACACCGTGGCCAAAGAACGAAGTCCACCGGACGTGGTACAACTGCTGTCGGTGTCAAGAGGAAGAAACATTAAAATTAAATAAATTAAGATGGGTCAGCCAAAAAAACAAAGGCGAAAGTATAGCACCCCCAGCCACATGTTCAAGGGCAGGGACGGTGAAAGTGACTTGGTTTATGCATATGGTCTAAAGAATATGCGTGAACTTTGGAAAGCAAAAAGTGAAGTTGCGCGAATAAGAGGACTTGCAAGAAAACTTCTTGCAGTACCTGATGAGAAAACCCAAACCGACCTTATCAAGAGGCTTATACGTACAGGTCTCCTAAAGGATGGAGCAAAGCTTGAAGATATTCTTGATATCTCAGTTGAAAATATTCTTGATCGCAGACTCCAGACGGCAACATTTAAACAAGGACTGACACTTACTATAAAACAGGCACGCCAGGCAATTGTTCATGGACATATTGCAGTAGCAGGTCGTAGGATGACGGCTCCCGGGCACACGTTAACTCTCGAAGAAGCAGCAGCAATTGAGTATTATGCTGGTTCAAAGATGGGAGATATCGATCACCCTGCAAGACGTGTTGAGAAAAAGGCTTCAACAGAAGACAAAGCAGTAGAAGAAGCTCCAAAAGAGCCTAAGGCCGCAGAACCTGAAGTTAAAGAAGCTGTAGCTGAAAAGACTGCAGAGGTCAAGGAAGCTCCAAAAGCCGAAGCTCCAAAAGAGCCTGAAGCTGTAGTCAAAGAGGCTGCAGAGGTCAAGGAAGCTCCAAAAGCCGAAGCTCCAAAAGAGCCTAAGGCCGCAGAACCTGAAGTTAAAGAAGCTGTAGCTGAAAAGACTGCGGAGGTCAAGGAAGCTCCAAAAGAGCCTGAAGCTGTAGTCAAAGAGCCTAAGGCAGTAGCTGAAGAGACTGCGGAGGTCAAGGAAGCTCCAAAAGAGCCTAAGGCCGCAGAACCCAAAGTTGAAGAAGCCGAAGTGGAAGACAAAGCAGTAGAGGCAAAGCCTCCGGCTGAAGAATAATTTTAAAAGATGGTTGCAAAGAAGGCAAAGGACGCAAAGGTCGAAGAGACCAAGGTTGAAGAAACCACAGTCGAACCGACAGTAAAGGAAGTCGCAAAGGAAGTTTCCAAGGCGGCCCCAAAGAAAGCCGAAGCAAAAAAGACGCCCGAAAAGAAAGAAAAATCTGAAGGGAAAACAGAGGCAAAGGACGCTTCTGAGGACTCGGTCAGTAAAAGTCTTGTTGATCAGGTAAAAGAGGGTATCATCAAGGAAAAAGAGGAGAAGCCAACACAGCTTGCGACTCCACAGACCTCCGAAATGATAGCATTAGTGCATGTACATGCCTCAAAGAATAACACTATTATCACAGTAACTGATTTGTCTGGTGCTGAAACTTTGGCACAGGCTATGGGTGGGATGGTTGCAAAGACGGGTCGTGAGGAAAAATCGCCTTTTGCAGGCGGTCAGCTCGCAAAGCGTGTTGCAACTGAACTTAAAGACCGTGGTTTCACAAAAGTCGATGTCTTACTTAGAGGCAAAGGCGGCCACAGGGGTCAGAAGAGCCCAGGTCGTGCGGCATCAGCAGTCATTAAGATGCTTTCACGTTCAGGCATAAAGATAAGAAAGATTGAAGACGTAACGCCGATTCCCCATGGAGGGTGCAAACCACCGGGCGGAAAGCGTGGAAGACGTGTATAAGGCTAAAATGGATATCAAATTCACAAAAGAGGGTAAGGGGCGTATAGAGTTTACCATAAAAGGTATCGATTACACAAAAGCAAATGCCATAAGGCGTGCTGTTATGTCTTATGTGCCTGCAATGGCAGTAAAGACAATAACCCTCTATGAGAATTCATCAATCCTTTATGAAGAGATGATTGCACAGAGAATAGGCCTTATTCCGTTATCTACAGATCTTAAGACTTACCAGATTAAGGACGATAAATACAAGCCGGGTGATGCTCGTTATGAGTGCAGTCTTCTTCTTGAGAAGGAAGGTCCTGGTACTGTATACTCTGGTGACATAAAGTCAAGTGACCCAAAGATAAAACCCATATACGATAATATTCCAATAGTCAAACTTCGCGAGGGCCAAAAGCTCAAGATGGAAATGACAGCAGGCTTAGGATTCATAACAGAACATGCAAAATACCAGTGCGCTATATGTTCATATGGACAAAAAGCAGACGATGAATTCGAATTCTTTGTCGAGTCTTTTAACAATATGTCTGCAAGGGAGGTTCTTGATAAGGCGCTTCTCGCTTTAGAAGAAAAAACAAAGATTCTCGAGGGGTCTTTGACAAAATAAAAGTATAACAAGCGCGGTCTTTTCGATTGCCGAAAAACCGCGTCACCTAAGCAAATAATAAACGTGCACCTTTTTTGCGGGGGTGCCGGAGTGGTCAAACGGGCTAGGTTGAGGGCCTAGTGGCTTAGGCCTACGCGAGTTCGAACCTCGTCCCCCGCACCAATCACGCTAACACAATGGAAGGAACCAAGTATGGGGACCCAACACGGGTATCTCTCATAGATTACCTCAGGAAGGAGGGCAAAGGGCAGGCCTTATGGGCTCGCGTTGCAAAGGATCTTGCGAAGAGCCGCAAGGGCCGTGCTGAAGTGAATATCGATAAGATAAACAAGTTCACTAAAGCTAAGGATACAGTCGTAGTCGCGGGCAAAATACTCGCAGGCGGCGAGCTCGACCATGAAGTCACAGTGGCATGTTTTAAAATGTCAACTGCAGCTCGCACGAAGATAGAAGACGCAAAAGGCAAAATACTCTCCTTTGAAGAGCTTGTCAAGAAGAACCCAAAAGGGTCAAATATCATAATACTAAAATGAGTGCGAAACAAAAGATAGTCATTGACGCCGATGGCCTTACAATGGGTAAGCTTGCCGCATTTGCAGCTAAACAGGGACTTAACGGCGAGAATGTTGTCATATTCAATGCCGAAAAAGCACTAATATCCGGAAAACCTGATGCAATCTTTGCTGATATGAAAACGCGTTTTTCAGCAAAAAGCCACACGAACCCGCGCAGGTACGGTCCGAAGCGTCCAAAGAACCCAGATAGATTCTTAAGGCGCGTTATACGTGGTATGCTCCCTTATACAAAACCAAAGGGTATTGAGGCATTTTCAAAGATTATGGTTTACAAGGGTAGGCCCGAGTTAACAATACTCAAAAAAGAACAGGTAGATTTAAATAAAGTCACATTACAAGACACAAAAGGAATGGTCGGACACTATGACTATTTTGTCACAATTGGTGAACTTTGTAAATACTTAGGAGGCAAATCAGAATGAGTGAAAAGAAAAAGCAGATTGCCCACGAGGCAGGTAAGAGGAAGACTGCTGTTGCCCGAGCGACAATAGTTCCCGGGAAAGGTAGCTTCAGGATAAATTCTGTGCCTCTTGAGAACTATGGTGATGCGATACTTCGCCTAAGGATAAAAGAGCCTTTAATGATTGCAGGTGACCTTGTAAATATTGAAGAGCTTGATATCAAAGTCTCTGTAAAGGGTGGCGGTTCGAGCGGACAAGTAAATGCGATAAGGACTGCAGTTACTCGTGCACTTATTACATATGCCGCCAAATCAAAAAAGGACGAAGAACTTCGCGAGAGGATTGTAGCTTATGACAGGTCTTTAGTATCTGGTGACTCACGACGTACTGAGCCCCACAAGCCATCAAAGAGCTCGAAAGGTCCACGCGCTAAGCGTCAGAAGTCATACCGTTAAGATGATAATCCCAGTTCGCTGTTTTACCTGCGGCAAGCCTGTTGGCCAGTTGTGGGAAGAATACAGCAAGAGAGTGGAGGCGGGTGAAAACCCTGGCAAGGTCATGGATGACCTAGGCCTAGAGAGGTACTGTTGCAGAAGAATGCTTCTGACGCATGCTGACTTGATGGACGACCTTCTTCTTTATACCAAATAAGGGAGAAGTTTTTTCCGAGGTTTTTTAACTCCAATATCGGCTTTTTTGGGACCGTAGGGTAGCCAGGTTTATCCTCTCGGCTCGGGGAGCCGGTGACCGGAGTTCGAATCTCCGCGGTCCCACCTTCAATTTAAAAAAATGGAAGCATTAAACAAGTATGAGAAGACTAGGCTCCTTGGAGCACGCGCGCTCCAAATATCTCTTGGTGCCCCAGTCCTCTTAAAAAAGCTCAAAAAAGGGGTTCGTAGCCCCGTTGAGATAGCTGAACTCGAATTAAGCGAGGACGTTATTCCGATAGTTGTAAAGCGAAGCTAAAAGTAAAATGGCAGAAGATAAGAAAAAGGCGGAAGAAGAAATCATCGAGGTCGCAGCCGAAGAAATTAAAAAAGCTGAGGCTAAGACGTCCAAGGCAGAAAAGACTGCAAAATCCACTAAAAAAGAAAGCAAAGAGGAAATTGTCGAGTCTAAAAAAGATGCCCTTCCCGCGGAGGAGGATTCCGCAAAGGACAAAATAAAAGAAGACGTAGAACCCGAAGAAGTAGAAGAAGTCGAAGAAATCCCTGATGAGGCAAAGGAATACATTGCTGCAACAGAAGGAAGAAAACTTCTTTGCGATCCCGAGACATATCTTAAAAGTGGTGTGCACATAGGTCTTACTTACCGCACAGGTAACATGAAGAAATTCATTTACACAGTAAGAGATGACAGGCTAAGCATATTTTCACTTAATTCAGTTGACGAGCGTTTGCGCATTGCTGCAAAGATGCTTGCAAACTTTGACAAGGAAGACATTCTTGTTGTCGGTTCAAGGGCATATGCCAAAAGGCCGGTTAGGAAATTTGCAGAGAATACAGGTGTCAAATATATCTCAGGCCGTTTCCGCCCCGGAACATTTACAAACCCACAGGAAGGAAATTTCAGGGAACCAAAGATAATGCTTGTAGCAGACCCAATTGCCGATAAACAGGCACTAAGAGAAGCTGCGCGTGTCGGGATTCCAGTAATCGGTATCTGTGATTCAAACGCACTTACAAGAAACATTGATCTTGTCATACCTTTAAACAACAAGGGTAAGCAATCCATATCGCTTGCATTTTGGCTACTTACAAAACAGTGCCTTATTGAGCGTGGAGAACTAAAGGAAACTGATGACGCACCAGAGCCTCTTGAGGCATACACCTCACAAATTCGCCCGACAAAGCGGATTGAGACCTTAATACAGTCTAAAAAGACGGCACCAACTGCGTCAAAGTTTAACAAGGCCTAGACAAGACACAGTGGACATACGGCTCCCAACAGTTGCAGGTGCGTTTTATCCTGCTGAGAAAAGGGAGCTTGAGTCTCTTATTTTTGAACTTTTTTCTTATTGGGGACTAGAGTTATCTAAACGGAAAGCAGAAAACGCCAAAGCGTTTCTCATGCCTCACGCAGGCTATATCTACTCTGGATATGTTGCCGCAAAGGCATATTACCTTTTTCCTGATGTGAAAACTGTCGCCATTTTGGGTCCTAACCATACTGGGCTTGGCGCTGACTTTGCAGTTTCATCCGCAGACGCTTGGGAAACCCCCCTTGGGCGAGTGAGTGTTGATACAAAGGCATGTCGCAAACTAACAGAACTCTCTTCTCGCGTAGAACTGGATGAGACTGCCCATTTAGGCGAACATTCTATTGAAGTGCAGTTACCTTTCCTCCAAACTGTGCTCCCCCCCGGATTTAAAATAATACCGATATGTATTAAAGGATATTATCCTGATGACGAGTTCCTTTCGGCGTGTACAGAACTTGGGCACACACTGGCAAAAGTCCTCCCTAAAGATTCGGCTATTGTCGCATCAAGTGATATGAGCCATTACGTGCCGGCAAGCCTTGCTAAGGAAAACGACTCCCTTGCAATAAAAGAGCTCATTAAAATGGATGTTCCCGGACTCTTTTCAACCATTGCCAAAAACAATATATCAATGTGTGGGTATTCTGCCGCCGCGCCAAGTATTATTGCCGCAAAGGATATGGGCGTAAAATCAGCCAAGGAAATAGCGTATATGACTTCCGGAGATGTCACTGGAGACCAAACTTCCGTTGTTGGATACGCCTCAGTAGAATTTAGATGACACGCCTTTAACTATTTAATATTATTATCTATTTCTCATTATCTATTTAATAAGAACAAATCTCAAATTATCCAACAAACCTTTAGGGTGCAAAATGGGAATTACAGCATACAAAATCGATAGGATCGATGCAAAGGTAGACAAGAGAGACGCTGAAAATATTGATGTCAAAGAAAACTTTTCGTTTTCTGATGTCACAAAAAAGAATTCTAATATGCTTGATGTTAAGTGGGCCTTTAAGGCCGACTACGTCGATATTGGAAAGATTGATTTAGAGGGCACCCTGACCTACTTTACCGAAAGCCTTGCTGACAAATGTGAGGAAAAGGAAGAGAAGGGCAAAAAGACTATCGCCCTCAAAGGTGAAGGTCTTAGGGAAGTATCAAACTTCATTCTCAGGCGCGGCCTGATTGAAGCGACAATACTCGCAAAGTCCCTCCAGCTTCCAGCACCTCTCCAACTGCCTTCAGTCAGTCTTGGCGAGAAACAATAATAAACTATGGGGCTTTGAGAATTTCAAACCCCAACCTTTTTTATTTTCTTTTTATACTATACGAGATTTATCTTATTCCAGGTGAACTAAATGAAGATACTTTTTAATCATGTGGAGGACTTTTCCTTTGTCGCGACAAAAAAAGCGCTTAAGAGTGCTCCCGAACTTTCTATTCAGGAAAAGGAAGGCTCAGCCAAAAACGCTCTTGTCGCATTTATCGCCGTTGAGAAACCTGACGAAGGTAAGGAGGAAGCTGTTGCAAAGAAAGCCGCTTCTGAAATGGCTGATATCTTAGGAAAAGTCGGCGCGAAGGAGATTGTAGTTTATCCCTACGCCCATCTCTCATCAAATCTTTCATCCCCCGATGTCGGGAAAAAAGTTCTTGACCTCGTATTTACTGAAGCCTCACAACTGGGTGTTCCTGTCATAAAGGCGCCTTTTGGTTGGTATAAATCCTTTAAGATTCACGTAAAAGGGCACCCGATGTCAGAACTTTCACGCGAAATCCTGATTGAAGAGCTTTCTAAGGAGCCGGCAAAAGCCGACGAGTCCGAGGCGCTAAAATCCGAAGAGAAGATGAAGTCGGTCTGGAAGGTCCTGACTCCGGACGGCGAGCTTCATGACACAGATTCATTTGATTATTCAAAATACCCTAATTTAAAGATTTTCGCAGAGTATGAGTTCTCAAAGAACCGCGTGGCACCAATTGCCCCGCCGCATGTTGAACTCATGCAAAGGCACGAGCTTGTTGATTATGAACCCGGAAGCGATCCCGGAAACTTAAGATATTATCCAAAAGGCCGCCTGATTAAGGGCCTAATTGAGGATCTTGTCAACCGCGAGATGGCAGAATATGGTGCAATGGAAGTAGAAACGCCTATAATGTATGATTTTGACCATTCCAGCCTGAAAAAGTATATGAATCGTTTCCCAGCTCGCCAGTATACGATTGAAACGCCGAACAAGAAGGTATTCTTGCGCTTTGCAGCGTGCTTTGGCCAATTTTTAATGGCACATGACGCCACAATATCCTATAAGAACCTCCCATTACGCTTATATGAGCTTACAAAATACAGTTTCAGGGTTGAAAAAAGAGGGGAATTAACCGGCCTTAGACGATTAAGGTCATTTACAATGCCTGACTGCCACGCGTTTGTCTCTGATTTTGAGATGGCAAAGACTGAAATGGCAAAGAGATTCGAGCTTGCAAACTCAATTCTCTCCAAGGTTGGAATCGACCCGGAAAACGATATAGAGATGGGTTTAAGGATAGTCAAGGACTTTTATTTGGAGCATAAGGAGTTTGTCACAGGCCTTGTTAAGAAATGGGGCAAGCCCATCCTTGTTGAGATGTGGGACTCGCGCTTCTTTTATTTCATGATGAAGTACGAGCTTAATTTCATTGACGCACTTGGCAAGGCTTCAGCCCTTTCAACAGACCAAATCGATGTTGAGAACGCCGAGACTTATGGCATAACCTATGTTGATTCAGACGGCAAGGAGAAGTATCCCCTTATAATGCATCTTTCACCATCGGGCGCCATAGAGCGCAACATATATGCCCTTCTTGAAAAAGCCTATATGGTATCAAAGAAAGGCGGGACAGCATCATTCCCTCTTTGGCTGGCGCCGACTCAGTTGCGTGTCATACCGGTTTCTGAAAAGAACCTCGTATATTCAGAGAAGCTTGTGGCAGAGCTTTCAGGAAAGAGAATACGGGCAGATATTGATGACCGCGACCTTACACTTGGAAAGAAGGTTCGTTCTGCAGGAAAGGACTGGGTGCCCTATACAATTGTAATCGGTGATAATGAAGAAGCGTCAGGCAAGATTGCAGTGAGCCTCAGGGGCGAAAAAGAGAAGCGAGAGATGACAGTGGACGCTCTTGTCTCAGAGATAAGGGAAATCACAGGGGATATGCCATATAAACCGCTTCCTTTAGCACGCGAGCTTTCAATACGACCGAAATTTGTCGGCAGCAATTAATCAAACAATATCAATGGTATCTTTTTCTGCTCCAGGAAAAGCGATAATCCTGGGCGAGCATACTTCTTTATATGGGAACCCAGCAATCGCATTTTCCTTAGAAGAGAGGGTATTTGTAAGTGTGGAAAAATCCGAAACCAAGCTAATACGCTCAAGTGATAAAGTTCTTCCTAATGAAGCAATAGCCAAGTTTGGGGGCATGTGGAAAATTGATATTTCAAGCCAGATTCCAGTAGGTATTGGTCTTGGAAGTTCTGCGGCAGTCTCTGTTGCGCTTTGCGCTGCAATGGGGACAGAATCCCAATTATTTGCAGAATGCACAAAATCAGGGCGATGCCTTCAAGAATCGGACACCCGAGTCTTGCAGAAAATGGCTCAAAACTTAGAATCAAAGGTTCACGGCAAAAGCAGTGGGCTTGACACATTCACATCAATTATGGGTGGTGTTATAGAATATCAAAATGGCGGGGGTGAGAAAATCTCCTTAAAAGAAATGCCAAAATTCATGGTAGCGTACGGAAAATCCCAAAAATCGAGCAAAGAGCAGATTGCAAGAGTCGAGAGGATACGGGTGGATAATCCCCAGGCATTCAAAGATTTCCTGTCTGAGTCAGAAAGTATCGTTAAAAAGGGCCGGCGCGCACTTGAATCAGGTGACTTAAACACTCTTGGCGAGGCTATGGATGCCAACCATGATTTACTCTTAAATATGGGGCTTAGTGGCAAAGAACTTGATAGAATGGTACTGACAGCACGCGAAAATGGAGCCTTGGGCGCAAAAGTCTGCGGTGCCGGAACTGGGGGTGCAATATTGGTATTGACCCCGGAATCGGCCGAATCTGACATTAAAAAAGCTTTAAAAGGATTGGGCACTAAAATAAAGGATGTAAAAATCGGGCAAATTGGTGCTCGAGTTGAATTAAGCCCCCCAAACCCAAAATGAGCAAAGATCGTAAAAGCGACCATATAAAGATAGCATTGGAAGAAGACATCGAAGTAGGTTCGAGCGGTTTTGAATACATATCTTTTGTCCATGAGGCATTGCCGGAAATTGATCTCCATAAAGTGGATTTGTCATGCAGTTTCCTTAAGAAGAAACTTCGCGCCCCGTTCTTAATCGAGGCAATGACTGGCGGCACTGAAGAAGCTATGACGATAAATGCTGCATTGGCAGGCGTTGCAGGCGAATTAGGCTTAGGTTTTGAAGTCGGAAGCCAAAGGCCGGCACTTGAGGATCATTCCCTTGAAGAGACCTATTCAGTCATCAAGGCACCTGCAAAAAAGACCCTCGTCATCGGGAATCTTGGCGCAGTACAATTAAACTATAATTATGGGGTAAAAGAGGCACGCGCCGCAGTTGACATGATAAATGCTGATGCCCTTGCCCTACACTTAAATCCATTGCAGGAAGCAATACAGCCGGAAGGCGACACTAACTTTTCAAATCTTTCCCCAAAAATCAAAGAGGTCTGTGAATCTGTTGGAGTCCCAGTAATTGCTAAGGAAGTGGGGTGTGGAATCTCAGAGAAGACTGCCAAAAAACTACTTGAAGCGGGCGTATATGGAATTGATATTGGTGGTTATGGGGGCACATCATGGGACCGAATAGAAGGTTTCCGCGCAGAAGGTGAGATGGCAGAGCTTTCTGAGATGTTTGAGGAATGGGGAATACCAACGGCGTTCTCGCTTCTTGAACTTAAGGACATAAATTGTCCAAAAATCGCCTCAGGCGGCATAAGAAACGGAATTGATGCCGCAAAGGCAATTGCGCTGGGTGCAGACCTTGTCGGTGTCGCACTCCCGCTTCTAAGGGCGCTTGATTCAGACGGTGAGGAAGGGGCCACAGCATACCTGCGCCAAATGGCAGATGAGCTAAAACTTGCGATGTTCCTCACAGGCTCAAAAAAACTATCCGACCTTAAGCATGCGGACGTGCGAATCATGGGCAAGGCAAGTGAATGGATAGAAACAAAAAAATCATAATAATTATTCAAGAATAAACGAGGTTTTCAAAAGGGAAAACAAGAATACAATGGAAATTGAAGCAGTAGGTGGCTACGACGGAGTCGGCCGCAACATGACATTAGTTCGCGCAGGAGATGCCCAACTGGCTCTCGACTGTGGAATAAAATTAGACTCCTATTTACTGTATTACGGTAACTCGAAAAAAGACCTTGACAAGATAACAGACAAGGAGCTTTTAGATATCGGCGCAATACCCGATATTCGTGGAAAAGGACAGATAGACGGCTTTTTGGTCTCACACGGCCATCTTGATCACATAGGTGCTCTTGAACGGTACATACGAAGCCACCCCGCACAAATTTTCTCAACAAAATATGCGGCAGGCCTGATTCGCAAACGCATGCCTAGGGATATGCTCGACCGTATCTCTGATGTCCAGTATGGACAAAGGATACAGGTCACCCCAAAGCTCTCAGCAGAGCTTGTGCAGGTGACGCATTCGATTCCACAGGCATCAATGATAAATCTTCACACGCCAGGCGGCGATTTGGTCTATGCTTGTGATTTTAAGTTTGACGACCATTCAAAAGTCGCAAAAACAAACTATTCAAAGTTAAAGTCTATTGGCAATCAGGGCGTAAAAGCTCTTGTTGTCGAGGCGCTTGATGTCAATCGAGAGGGTAAGTGTCCTTCAGAAAAAGTCGCGCGGGCAATGATACGAGATACTCTTTCTTATGCACACGAAGAAGGTGGGCTCATTTTAGCAACGACATTTTCAACACACATCGAACGTGTTCAGGCGCTTGTCACAGAAGCGCATAAGCTTGGGAGAAAGATTATTATTGCAGGAAACAGCTATCTTGCAAATTGCACTCTTGGAAAGGAACTGGGTCTTCTTGATATCCCGGATGGAACTGTAATTGTTCCAAAGAATCTGGATTCTGCTCTTGCAAAAGTCGCAAGGAACAGGGACGAATATTTCCTTATGACAACAGGACACCAGGGCGAGCCAAGAGCTGTCCTTTCGAGAATTGCAAGTGGCGATCTTAAGTTCAGCCTTACTACAGGGGACTCAGTAGTATTCTCGTCAAGCACTATACCGACTGACGTCAATATCGCAAACAAGAGTCAGATGTGTGATAAGATAAGAAGACTTGGCGCAAGGATTTATGATAATGTGCACGTTTCAGGGCACGCAAATCGCGAGGAGCACAGGCGCCTTTTAAAGATGCTTAACCCAGAACACATAATCCCAGCTCACGGGGGGATAGGCATGCTTGGAAACTACGTGGACTTTGCCGAAGAAGAGGGATACAAGCTTAATCGGGACGTGCACCTTTTGAGGAATGGGGACGTAGCAAAAATCTGATAAAAGACTTTTTTATAATTTCTTTATAATCTGGGTTGATTTTAATAGTGAACTTATCTAAATATCCAGCACTTTTTTCCTATTTTTAAGCAGGGGTAGCACAGTGGCCATGCAACCGGCTGCAGACCGGTAGACGGGGGTTCAATTCCCTCTCCCTGCTTTCTTTTTATCACTTAGTAGTAACTCCTCTTCATATTTTTTGTTTTCCATCCCTTTTTTATACCCATAAGGATAGATAAATAAAGAAAACATGATATCTAAGCGAATCATTATAAGCGATATTGACGATGTTCTTACTATTGACAGGTCGGTTGATGAACGGGTAGTCAGAAGAATAAAAAAGATGCATGATCGCGGCATCAAGCTTGCACTGGCAACTGCAAATACAGAGACTAGAGTCCGAGAAGATGTAATGCCTTTAATGGAAAAACATGGTCTCGTTGGAAAAGTCCCTATTTTTGGAGAATTTGGACTGTACGAAATCAAAAAAAACGGAAAGGTGTTTTCTCCCGAAGCCAATACTTTCAAAGGCAGTCGCGAGCAGATTCTTGCTAAGATCCACTCAAATGCTAAGAAAGAAGGCATAAATCTCCTTCCTGACGTGGAAAATCATCTGGTGACAATAAAGATTAACAGCCCGCGCGCAGAAGGCAGTAAAATACCAACGCCTGCCAATACGAACAGAACGCGGGGACTAATTGATAATGCGCTTGCAGAGATGGGCATGACTGGAAAAATTCATGTAAGTTCGACAAAACGCGGTTTTGATATAGCGCCAGTAGGAATCGATAAAAGTATTGCGACACGTGAAGTCTTGAAAAAATGGGGTCTAAAAGAAGGCCAATACAAAGGATTTGGATTTGGGGACCAGTTTAGGGACCGAAAAATCGCACAAGGTCCAAAAATGGCATTTGTAGAAATTATTGAAGCCAATGAGTTTCTTAAAAAAACAAGATTTATGCGAACGAAATTTTTGTCCAGGGATATTAGAAAACAATGGGCCGGAGCAAAACGGAAGCTTGGTTTAAAGGGAAGAAAGCGCCTTCACATGACAAGAAAATAATGCAAAAATAAAAAAGAGCTCGAACTCATCCATTAGAATATCTTAGTGACCTCCCCAAACGCGATTTTTATCTATTCTTCAGAGAAATAATCCAAGTTAGAAATACTTAAAAAGCCCTTTTTAGAGTGGGAATAGAACAGAATGGAAATAACATCAGGGATTGACGGTTACGGTTACGGTAAGGCGATACTATTTGGCGAGCATTTTGTAGTTTATGGACTTCCTGGAATAGCAGGAGGTATTTCGCGCATGACGACTGCAACAGCTAAAAAGAGTGAAGAACCCGGCCTTTTTGTTATTGACAACAGACCTGCAGTAGAAGGTTATAAAGCAAAGAAAGAAAGCCAGTTTCAGGATAGCTTAAATTACATAAAAGATGCGATAAAGAAGGTCTGCTGGGACGCCCAAGGCATTGAAGTAGAACTTGCGGGCAATCTTATTGCGGCATCAGGCGTCGGGGCTTCAGCTGCAGCGTGTGCAGCGATTGCGCGCGCGATATCTAAGTTCTTTGTCCTTGACTTAAGTGAAGCGGAGATAAATGATATTGCATACCAGGGCGAGCGCGGGTATCATGGCAATCCGTCAGGACTTGACAATACATGTGCAACATACGGCTCTCTTATTACTTTTAAGCGCACAGAGGACGGAAACCAGATAAATCAACTGGATCTTGATGGTTCGGTTGGAATTGTCATGGCAAATACTGGGATACCTGTTGATACAAAGGCGATTGTAGATGGAGTACGTGAGCGAAAAGAGGCAAACGAGAAAAAGTTCGAAAAGATCTTCTATGGGTATTCCGAGCTTTATGGAAAAGCGCTTCCGGCACTTAAGAGTGCCAACTGGGAAAGTGTCGGCCATTTGATGGATGAGAACCATAAGATGCTTCAGGAAATAGGCGTTTCATGCAAGGAACTTGATGATTTTTGTAAGATTGCAAAGAAGGCAGGCGCTCTTGGCGCTAAGCTCACAGGAGGCGGTCAGGGTGGATACATGCTGGCTTTGACTCCTGATTCAAAAACTCAAGATGAAGTTGCCATGGCACTTTCGGAAAAGAGCGAGCTTGTCATAAAAACGTCAATCGGAGGAAAAAAATAAGATGAGAACAAAAGGCGGAGCTGGAGCCGCAATAATATGGGGTGCCGGCGCTCTTCTTGTCGCCTTTTCTATGTTTGCATTTATAATGTCTTATGAGAGTTACAATGACTTTGTAAGCGTTTCGGAGTCCGTTTCAAGCTACATTAACGAGTCGCTTAATATTTCTGAGACCATCTCTTTTTCAGAGACCACATCCGGCTCAGAAGGTCAGATTGATTATATATCAATTGTCAACACTACATGCATGCCATCAGGAACCTGTGCAGAAAAGACATATGTTTTATCAACAGACCCTATATCAGGTCTTGTCTGGCTTATGGTTGGTGCAATCCTTTTAGTCTTTGGGCTAATTAGTTTCTATCTTGCCCATATGTAAAGAAATTAGGAAAAAAATAAAATGGGAAGACGCCTTACTGGCATCTACCTAAAATGTCCTGAGTTCCTGTAAAGACGCTTGTCACGTTGTATTCCTCGTTTACATAAAGGAATGATACTTCATAACTGTATGATTCGCCTTCTTCACAGTTGCTCCATTCCCCACGAACCTTTTTTAGTTCTTGACCTGGACGGAGTATGGTGTTATTGAACCCTACGGAGTTACCACCTATTGTTATCTCTTTTATCTCAATCGGATAATCCTGATTGTTGATTATCGCAAGGGCATCATCCCCTTCTGAATCCATCTGCTGGAAGGTTATCCCGATATCTGGGCGCATATCTTCCCAGTACATCTTACTCTGACTGTCGTCTATCTCTCCGCCGAAGTCAAGGAAGCCTCCGAGAAGACCTACAACAACCACGGCAACAACTATCACTACTGCTAGAATGACTAGGTATTCTGTTGAAGCTTGGGCTTTTCTATCCATTTTTAGGCTTATTATTGATGTGTCAGTAAATAAAAACTTAGAGTATGGTGGATAATGCTGCTGTGAATCCAAAATAGAGGGCAAGAGCGACTGGAATGAAGACTATTGCGTATTTTATTCCATGCTTCATTTTCCCTGTTGCAATCACTGCAACAAGGAAACTTGAAATAAGTGCAGTGATTGCTATTATTGCGATTCCAGAGTATGTAAGGAACGCAGGGTCAAGGGCACTTGAGCCTGCAAGCATCCCCATACTTGCCCTTGCTGCCGCAGCACCTCCAGTACTTGCCCCTTCTGCGATTTCAAGGAGCTTTACATTGAAGAGTTGCGCAATCGAGAGCAAAAGCGGGGTTCCCACAAGAACTGCAAAAATCACCATCATAGAGTACGTTTTGCTGGATGCTATAACCTGTTTTCTCATAGATTCGTTTTCAATCAGGTTGGTTGCACTTTCTTCAAGCAGACGCGAAAGCGAGCCACCATTATCCATCCCCCGCACCATAAGCTCTGTTGTTCGCTTTAGATTTTCAGAATGGATATTTCGTGACATGCCAAGAAGTGCGTCACTAAAGGATTCTGTACCCATTCCTTTAGATGTTGCAATCTGAATTTCATCCTCGAGTATTCCAAATTGAGGTTTTGATGTCGCTTTTAGTGCCTGATATGGAGTCATCCCCGATCTTAAGTATGATGCCATTAATTGATAGAAGCTTGGGAGCACACTTTCGACAAAACGTGCCCGTTTCTCTCCTGCGTAATATGGTACGTAAAATACCAAAACCTCAAGTACTACAAGGGTAACTGAGATAGCTAAGATAAACCAGATTATATCAAATGGAAGAATCCAATTAATTCTCCAGATGAGAAGACCTATTAAGACTATTATCAACTGGAAAAGAACAAATCTTCCAGCCCATTCTTCAGCATGAGTCTCCCATCCGGCATAACTGATCGTTTCATCAAGTTTCTTGCGTATCCCCTTTGGGTATATCTTTCCTAATGCGATAAATGCTCCTTTCATCTTTAAACGTGAACAACAGGCCTCCTGCTTCTGACAAGCCCAAGTATTGCTATTTGGACAACAGCACTAAGCACTATGAATGCGACAAAAAGGAATTCATTTACTCCTGTCGATCCAAATGCATTAAGGACGATTAAAAGTGTGACGACAATTGCGGGTATTGCTACTGCAACAAGCATATAGACAAGAGTTATTACATTTAACTCGTTTGAGTACTTTTGGATATTTGAGCGCTGTTCTGAGGTAAGGCCTTCGATAAGTGAGTGAAGAACCGCTTCGACATCAGCCCCCGATTTTGAAGTGTTTATTATCTGCCAAAGCGCGTTTTGAAAGTGTTCAGAGGGCGTTGTTATCGCAAGATCCTCAAGAGCATCTTGTAGCGACATCCCCGTGTTGGAATGTTTAACAACAGTTGCAAAGTCATCTGAGACATAACCATATTCACTTTTTGAAGCAAGCGAGATTGCAGAGTACATTGAAAGCCCTGAAGAAAGGGATAATAAGATATCCTTTAACGCATAAACAAGATCCTTATCGATTTTTTCACTGCGTTTTCCAAGTGTTATCTTTGGTTGTTTTAGTAGCACCATAAAGAGTATGAAAAAAAGAAGCATACCGATTCCCAAACCAAGCATAAATGCATTGCCAAAAGCATGGCTTACAAAAAATATGAATGTAAAAACAAGTGCTCCTGCAATCACCGCGATTGCGAGTGAGTCTATGAGGCAAGCGGCGCGGTAACTATCAGCATCCTTATCATTTTTTGCTCTGATGAATTCTGTTTCGATGCCTGGTGCAAGAAAGCGCAGTTTTCTTCCAAGTCCCTTTAAACGGCTGATTGACTTTTTACCCATCTCTTAAGATTTATTTCTTTTTCTTTTGTCCCTTTGCATTTGCTATCTTTTTAACGCTTGCTTTTTTCTTTGGGACAGTTTTTTTCACAACAGGTTTCTTAATAACAACAGCCTTTTTTTCTTCTTGTTTTTTTGGAGCTTTAGTCTCTTGTACTTTTTCTTTGGGCGACATACTCTTTATCTTTTCTGATACCCTCTTTTTGTCAGCATAATAAGTATTTATGATTTCACCGACTTCGTTTATTTCAATTATGTCCTTTTTTGCAAGTTCGCTTAGTATCTCTGTTTTTTGAGCTAAATCTTCTTTAATCTCACTATAGTCCATGCCCGTGTAAAGATTAATCTTCTCGTATAAGTGCCTTGGCTCGTTTAACTTTTCAAACTTGTCTGTTCGCGGATCCCATCTGTATAAATAATTGATGGTTAATTCTGCGGCAGTTTCATCACGCTTGAGTTCGGCGATTTCTATTGTTCGCCTGAGTCCTCGCCTGCGGTCTCTGAACTGTACGACTATAAGGTCAACAGCCTCAAGTTCTTCTTCGGGAAGGGAAAACGGCGGCTTAGTCAGGCGCCTGATTAGATGCTGAGATGTGTCTGCGTGGATTGTAGAATAAACAGAGTGTCCTGTGTGCATGGCTTCAAAGAGGACTTCAGCCTCCTCCCGTCGTCTTACTTCCCCCATAATGACCCGGTCAGGCCTCATCCTTAATGAGTTTGCAAGAAGGTCAAGCATTGTGACTTCTCCCTTCCCTTCAGAGTTTGCATTTCGCGTAACCATGGGAATCCAGTTCCATGTTAAGTATTCAGGGAGTTCTATCTCACGGGTCTCTTCAATCGAGATTATCCTTTGATTTGAGGGGACAAGAGCACATATTGAGTTTAGCATACTCGTCTTTCCGGATGCAGTACCTCCGGTTACTACGACATTTAGCTCATATTGCATACAAAGCCAGAGTAATGCTCCCATCTCAGGGGAGATTGTACCTGCACTTTCTTTAATCAGGCTTACAATGGTCCAAGGTACTCTTGCAAAACGCCTTATTGTTATCGTATTACCAAAAGAAGATACGGGAAAAAGCGTAGCATTTGCACGATCTCCGCTTATTAACTGGGCATCCATTATCGGAGTGAGGTTTGTTATATTCGTACCCGATTTTCTTCCGATTTGAGATGCTAAATTGTAAATTGCTTCCTCGTTTTTAATGAAGAAATTTGTTTTTACCCATCCTCGCGTTATGTGATATGCCGCGACAGGTTCCCTTGCATTGTCTATACACACTTCTTCAAGGAAGTTGTCATGTAATGGAAGTTCAAGTATCCCAAGGCCATAACAATTATGTAGCAGAAAACCAGAAAGTGTTTCGCCCAAGCTATGATCCCGTTTGATATCCTGGTTAAATGTCTCATTGACTATCTTTTGACTTTCTATTGCAAAGAGCTTTTTTATGCGCATCATCTTGCGCTGATCCGCTATATCATCAACCGCAATTGGTACTCTCTTTGTCAGTTCTTCAGCCAGACCTGTTATTATTGCACTTGTCCCGGGGCCTAAGTGGGGGTAGTCTGCAAAATAGCTTGGAACTAGCTCTTCTTCTTCCTTAATTATCCTTGTGTGGTATGTTATACCATCTGCATTGACGTCATATTCATCAATAAGCGAGCCGTTTGGGATTTGAGCGGGCACATATTCAGGCAGTTCCTTTATCAGTTTTAAGTAAGGGCTTGAAAGGATGTTTGCAGGGTACTGTATTTCAACATATTCTTTGAGATACTTTGCCAGCTTCTCAACATCCACCGTGTCTTCTATCCCAAGAAGCTCTGCTGCTTTTGGAATGCTAAGCTTCTTATCCCCCTTCGTTAGCTCTTTTAAGAGGGCGTCAGCCCTAGTCAATACCTGTGCCATTTTACCCCTATAGAATAGTAATAGTAAATAAATGTTTAATCCTTAATAAACCAAATATCACGCTCAATACTTGTTTTGCCCGCAATGTCGCTTAGATTCAAGCGGAAGTCAGATATTGCCCCAGCCGGAGCGGGATTGTCAAACTGCAAAGTGATTTCTACTTCGGCACAATCTTCACAAGGAATATACACGCCAAGAGCACCATATTTTCCTTCTACTTCACCCACGCGGATAGTGAGCACGTTCATTGACCCTGTAAAGGTCCAGTTGCTTTCTTCTGTAATCGAGATGTTTATATTGTTCCTGTAAAACGAACCTCCTGGCCATTCTAATGCTAAGGAGAAGTTCATATCTCCTCCAACTATATTTTCAGTTATGTTGGTTGGCGCTCCGGCAAGATTTAAGTGTAAGCTTTCATGTTCGAGAGCCTCATACCCCTCAATTGTTCTTGGGTAAAGTATAAGGTATGTCTTGTCTGGCGTAAGGAAATTTCCTGTGAAGTTATAAGGGATAATATCAAAGTCCCAGCCTTCGTTTATGAAGCTTGCATTTGAAGCGCGAAAAATGGACGCATTTTTACTTTCTGTATAGTGCACATAGTTATTGACATCAGACGCAGTATCAAAAGATGAGGCATTGTATCGTACTATAATCCTGCTGGAATTTCCCACAGCCTTATATTCCCCAGAAATTCCCATTAAGTCTGCTATATCGGATTCTATATCATCAAAGCTCATAGCAAGCTTTTGGGGGGAGATATCAAGTGTTTCAACCCTTGTTGCAAAAAATGATGCAAGAAGCAATACTGCCGCCATTAGAAAGGCTATTGAAATCGTGAAGATATATCCCCGTCTTTTCATATTGAAATCCCCTCAGACTCCCGAAGGTAGTCTTTATACCATAATTTAATAAGTGCCGGATAGATGTCACCTTCATTTACAACGGTTCTTGACGCTGTGACTATTTCAGGAAGCTTGCCGTATTGCCGGTTTAACCTACAGCCTGTTGATTTTCCAATCTGGCTTTCATTGTAATTGTCCGCATGGTAAAATATCGAGCCGTTTTCTAAATATAATTCAGCCTCTATGCATATATGTTCTGGCACAAGCTGCAGCATATCCTTAAACTCACTTGAATTGAATTCTGTTATTTGTGCGAGTGTCCCGCTTTTATCAGACGCCGCAAGAAGGCTGTAACCATATTGTAAGAGTATGTCCTGCTTTTCCATTTCTCTTTGCCCAAGAAGGTCTACTGCGGCAGCTATTAGTATTGCTGAAAGAGTCGCTGCGATTATCGCATCAAGTGTTATTATTGCAATTGCCATCTATTCTACTAAATTTGTAATTAATCATAAGATTTTAATGCCAATATGAATCTTACTACTTCTCCATCATATATCCCAAGCCTTTCAAGTACTGCAGGACCGCTGTTTGGAACGCCGTAACTGAACTTGACATTCTCTTCCTCATCCATTATGCCAAGCCAAAAGTCTTCTCTGGCAAGACCCAGTATCTCCCTTGTAGTATTGTAATCAAGTGATTCTAGAGCGTCAAGCTTGTCCTCTGAAAATTCATACGCACTTGTAACAAGACCTATTGCTTGAGGCGGGTTTGCGCTAAAATTGGATTCGTCTTCCCAATTGGTGGGGAACCCAGGCGTCATTGAAAGAGTGTTTATTGCGGCAAGAGACCTGTGCTTTAAATCAAGTGTTTCCTCAAAGCTCCAAATAGTCTCCCCTGAGAGGTTCCAAACCCAGATTACAAGAAGCAGCGCACTCATAAATATAAAGGCTCCTGCAATGAAATCAAGCATTTCAATCTGCCCTTTCCTTCTTCCAAAGAGTCGCATCATAATGTTTTAGTAAATGATAAAAGCCCATTAGTGTTCTTTATTAAATATTCTCCCGGCTCAAGATGAATGGGTGTGGGCATTTCCCACGCATCTGTTGCAAATCTTGCATAGGCGTTTGCAGAGTCGTTTCCCGACCTGATAAGTGCGCTATTTCCGATTATTGTAAGATTGTATTCAATACCCGTTAGACTTCTTGCAGGCAGATTAAGCGGAACATTCGCGCCATCACCCATCACACTTACCCCAGCAATTTTATCCTCAAGCATATCTGCTATATCATCAAGACTAAGTTTATCCATAATTTCAAATGCGACGTCTTGCTCCTCAATAAATTGACTGAAAAGAATGACTGCAAGGAGACCTAAGAATATGATTGTTATTATCATATCAACAGTGAGTTGCCCTTTTTTGCCCCTTGATATACCAAGCTTGTTATACGAGCTCAATTTGAACAAAATCCCCCATATTTGTCAGCCTTACCTGCGGACTGCCGCGCGTTGCATTTATCGAGCCTTTAAGGAGTGGGGCTGTTGCAATCCAATTATCATAAATCTCACCACCAACTTCTCTAATAATCGTTATTGTGTGATTACTTCGAAACATAGTATAATCGCTCGCATCCCCAATAACGACTTCCTTTACGTCTCCTGTAAGTGCGAGATTTATTTCACTTGCAGCCCCAACAGATTGCGAATACACAAAATCAGCGGCGTTTGCAAGCTTACCAAGACTTATTTTGACCTTGCTTTCTGAAACTGTATCTTCAGCCCAAGAGAGTCTGTCCTCGCCCATAATAAAGACTGCTGTGAGTACTACAAGCCCTACTGAAAGCATAATAAGAAGTTCTATTGCCGCCTGGCCGTTTTTATTATAAATCACCTTTTTAACCCCTGTGCCTGAAATATACGCCTAACTAAATGAGAACGTCCTAAAAAATGGAGAAGCCAAAACGCATAAAGAGTGGTATTCCTGGAGTAGATTCTATGCTCGCAGGAGGTTTTATCGAAGGCAGCGTTACGCTTCTTTGTGGAGGTTATGGGACCGGCAAATCTACTTTTGCAATGCAGTTTTTAGCAGAGGGCGCAAAAGACGGAGAGCCAGGTCTTTATATCACATTTGACCAGGACCCTCAGGAAATAATAAAGGAGGGCGATATATATGGGTGGAATTTCTCAGGGCTTGTCGAAAAAAAGATCCTAAAAGTAATCAGGGTTCCTGCAATAGAAATGATAAATACAGTAGAAGCTGGATTTGGAGAAATCGGGACTATTGTTAAATCTATGAATATAAAACGCGTAATTGTTGATTCAATAATAAGTTTTGACCTTGTGGGTAAAGATGCGTTTGAAAAACGCCACCATATTTTAGAGCTTGTCTCATGGATAAAAAAACAGGGCGCAACAGCACTCTTTACAATGGAAGTTGATGCGCAAAAAGATGAACTTGGCGAGCATCTTGGCATGGGCGAATCCGCGGCAGACGGAATAATCTATCTTTATCACCCGAAGAAAGGCGACAAACGTACAAGGCAAATCGAAGTCCTAAAAATGCGTGAGACTTGCCATGACGATAAAATTCATGCGTTTTCAATAAGCGCAAAGGGAATAAGCATAAAGACAAAATAAACTATTAAGATCCTTTTAAGTTTTATCTCTAGTTCTTTTTTGCCTTTTTCTTAGATTTCTTACCCTTTTTTTTATTCTTTAGAGCGTCTTCTTCCTTTGCAATAACAAGGCGGGTTTTAATGACTGTATCTGGGTTTAGCGCTATAGAGTCAATACCACATTGTACCAGGAACTTTGCAAAGTCCGGGAAGTCTGATGGTGCCTGTCCGCAGATGCCTATCTTGCGCTTGTTTTTCTTTGCGACTTTTATGACCTCTGCCACAAGTGTTTTTACAGCCTGGTTGCGTTCATCATAGATGTGATGCACAAGCTCTGAATCGCGGTCAAGCCCTAGGGTTAGTTGCGTCAGGTCGTTTGAGCCTATTGAAAAGCCGTCAAAGACCTTGCAAAACTCCTCGGCCAGAATAACATTTGAGGGAATCTCGCACATGACATATACCTCAAGACCGTCTTTTCCTTTGGTGAGTCCGTACTTTTTCATAGTCGCAACGACCTTTTTGCCCTCTTCAACCGTCCTGCAAAATGGTACCATGACCTTAAGGTTTGTGAGGCCATATTCTTCGCGCACCTTTTTTATCGCAACACACTCAAGTGCAAAAGCGGGCTCATACAACGGCGAATAGTATCTTGAAGCGCCACGCCATCCTATCATGGGGTTATCTTCCTTTGGCTCGAATATGCTCCCTCCAACAAGATTTGCGTACTCGTTGCTCTTAAAGTCGCTAAATCGCAAAATGACATCCTTTGGATAGAACGCCCCTGCAATCATGCCAACGCCCTGGGCTAATTTGTCAACAAAGAATTCTGCCTTGTCGTCATAACCCAAGGTCAGGGCATCTATGCCTTTAATCAGGGCGGCATTAGCACGGTTCGCCTTTAGCTTCTTGTAGTTAAGAAGGGCGAGTGGATGCACTTTGATGTCGCTTGTTATTATGAATTCCTCACGTGCAAGGCCAACACCGTCACTCGGCAAAAACGAGGTTTCAAAAGCCTGCTCAGGGTTTCCAAGAATCTGCATTATTTTTGTCTTTGTTGCAGGAATCTTCTTTAAGTTTATCTTTTTTATTTTGTAGTCGACAAGCCCTTCATAAACAAAACCCTCTTCACCTTCGGCACAAGACACTGTTATTTCCTGCCTTTCTTTTAAGGTGTCGGTAGCACTTATTGTCCCAACAACACAAGGTATTCCAAGTTCGCGCGATACAATGGCCGCGTGGCAAGTTCGCCCCCCCCTGTTTGTGACAATCGCCGAAGCAATCTTCATTATTGGTTCCCAGTCAGGGTCTGTCATATCTGTTACAAGAACGCTTCCCGGTTTAAACTGGTCCATCTCATGCGAGCTTTTAATGACATTTACTTTTCCAGCACCTATCTTTGCTCCCACGCTTTGTCCTTGGATAAGGATGCGCCCACGCTTTCCGATAGAATATTCGTCATACACTGAAACGTCTTTTTGGCTTTGGACGGTTTCTGGCCTGGCCTGAACAATAAAGAGTTTCCCACTTATCCCGTCTTTTGCCCATTCCATGTCCATGGGTTTTTTGTAGTGGTCTTCAATGATGCAGGCCCATTTGGCAAGCCTTAAGACTTCATCATCGCTTATTGCGAATTTGCGTTGTTCTACCGATGGCACAGGGATATTTTTTATTGGGTTTTTAGACCCCCCTTCAGAATACACCATACGCATTTCTTTGGAGCCGACCTTCTTTGATATGATTGGTTTAAATCCTTGTTTTAATGTGGGCTTAAAGACATAAAATTCATCTGGATTTACTGCTCCCTGAACTACATTTTCCCCAAGGCCGTAAGCCGCGGCGACAAGAACGGCGTTGCGGAAACCTGACTCAGTATCTATCGAGAACATAACGCCGGATGCAGCTTTATCCGACCTGACCATTTTTTGCACACCGATTGAAAGTGCGACTGCGAAATGGTCAAAATTCTTGTCCTGACGATATGAGATGGCGCGGTCTGTAAAAAGTGATGCAAAGCATTTCTTGCATGCGTCAATAAGAGCATATTCTCCCCTTATATTAAGATAAGTTTCCTGTTGTCCTGCAAATGATGCGTCAGGCAAGTCCTCGGCGGTCGCCGAAGAACGAACTGCAACATCTGTGTTTTCTCCGTATTCTTTGCACAGTTTTTTATATGCCTCAAAAATAGCAGTCTTTAAGTCTTCCGGGAACTCGGCTTCGACGATTGCCTTTCTGACTTTATGCCCCCTTTCACGAAGGTTTGAGATATTGCCAGTATCAAGATCACTTAGGATTTTTTTAATTTCATCGCCAATCCCAGCTTCCTTTATGAGATATCTGTAAGCCTGAGCGGTTATTGCAAAGCCGTTTGGTATGTTTACGCCCTTTCCTGTGAGTTTACGATACATCTCACCGAGGCTTGCGTTCTTGCCGCCGACTTTTGGCACGTCTTTAATCCCGATTTCTGCGAACCAATCTATGTAATCTGCTTTAGGCATTTTAATGTAGTGTAAAATAGGATTTATTCTATTCCAAATATTGCTTAAAACTTACTGGTCTCCCTTTAAAAACGTTCTAAAATGAAGCAAAATTCATAAGCCTATGTCTGATTTGAGTTGGCAGAATTGGCAAATCCCTCTTGAGCTCGGTTCGCCACAGGTCTCACATTTTTCAAGAGTAACTTTATTTTCTACAAGACTTTCTTTTAAGAATTTTGAAAGCCCGTCTATTGAAGAGAGCGTCTGGTACCTAGTTCCTGGATAATCACTTTCAAATGACTTTAAGAATTCTCCCAAACGAGTCCTTATCGAGTCGCGTGCATAAGGGCATTTACCATAGGCCGTCGGGATTTCCAGAAGTTTTGTATATAATTCTATTTCATCCTCAGGAGTATCCCTTAAAGGTTTTATCCTTGGGACAAAACCCGCGTCAGAAATAGCACCCACTAGAGCACCAGACCTGCCGATTTTAAGGGCATCCCCCCTTAAAAAGTTCATAAGGCCCGTCTGGCATTCATCATCAAGATTATGTCCTGTAACGATTTTTGTAGCTCCTAGTTCACGCGCTTTGAGGTTTAAAAGATGCCGCCTGAAAACTCCGCAATAACTACAGGGAGGCATTGTGAGTTCTTTTTCCTTAGTCTTATCAATTATTTCAGGAATTGTGAGGCCAAATTCACTTTTGAACTCTATCACATGAAGAGGCACTCCAAGTCGTTTACAATATTCTTCAGCAGTTTTAAGTAGCGAGTCACGATATCCGGGATAGCCTTCGTTTACGATTATTGCAAAAAGTTCAGATTTTGGGGCCTTCTTTGATAGCCCGGCAAGTATGCTCAGTACTGCCATTGAGTCTTTGCCGCCTGAAAGTGCAATAGCTGTTTTATCACAAGGGTCAAGCAGGTCATGCCTCCTTATTGTACGCCTTACTCTTTTTTCAAAGAATTTGATAAAACAAGTGCCGCAAAGCTTTTCTGAAACATAGGGGAGTTCTATTATCGCCTCATTTTTACACCTGGAACAGCCCCCAAGCTTTTTTTGAGTTTCCATAAGTCAAGCTCATTCGTCAATAAAGTGCTTCATGGTCTTTCCGCCGCTTTTTGTGCTTGTCTGTTCGCGGAAGATATAACTGCCTTTGTCTAATTTTCCAACAACCCTGCGGAATGTCGAGTCCGGCGTTTCAAAGCCCTTCCCTGAAAGCTCGCGCGAAAGCTCTCCGGATTCGATTCCAGGCTTTTCCTTTATTATTTCGATTATGGATTGTTCCCGTTCATCAAGCTCAGTTGATTTTTCATCTATTATGCTTGCCTTGCATGCCATGACGTGATTTACTTTAATCACGCGCGATGCTTCCCTTTCAGCTTCTCTTGCAGATTCGCGCATGAGTATGAGGCCGGTTCTGATATCCCCCCTTGATGCGGTTTTGTCTACGACAAGCTCAAAAGCTTCACTTGTCCAGCAGCCAGGCATAAATGCAAGTTTTCGCCTTTGGTCAAGAATGCCTTCAATTTCCCATTTTTTGTAGGGTGGGAATGCAAGTTCTTCAGGTGTTAAGCGAGAAGAAATCCTTCTGTCTATCTTTGAGAGAAAGTCTTTCTCATTTGTAATCATGATGAGGGTAAAACTCTTTAAGTTCTCTGCAAGCTGATAGAGGAAGTCATACTCCTTTGCCTGGTCTATTTCGTCAAGTGCTATTGCAATTCCCTTAAAGCGTGAAATAGCCTTATAAATGTGTTCCCAAAGGTCTTCGTTGCTCTTAAACTGGGTGCCTATGACGCCGACTTGTCTTGCAATATCAGAAAGAATATTATTTGTCGTCTGCTTCTTCCAGCAGTTCACAAAAACCGGCCTGACCTCACTAGTCGCTTCTTCAAGTTGCGAGAAGACGTATTTTACTGATGTTGTTTTTCCAATACCTGGGGCACCTGAAACAAGAAGGGCTTTTCCGCGTTCCCCACGGGCAAGCGGTTTTATGCATTCTGCAATATATGAAGTTTGGTTCTCACGGTAAGGCACTTCTGGAGGGAGAAAATCAAAATCAAGGATTTCCCAGTCGGAGAAGAGCGATTCATTTTCCTGAAGCATGTTGTCAAAAAGTGCCATCGTTTTAATCCCTTATTTTAGCATGCAGGCAGATAAATGATTTTACGCAAAATCTGAAAGTGAGAATTGCTTGACCCTGTCGTTTTCAAAGACGGATTTTATTTCCCCGCCCAAAAGTTCTATTCTCTGCCGTATGTACTCGCTTTCAACATATTCGTCTACTATTTTTTTTGTCAAGGGCACATATTTTGTGACAGTCCCTTCAGAAACCGTAAGAAGTAATTTGCCCCCACATTTATCGCATTTTCCAAGAAGCGGAACGCGTCTGTACTTGGCGTTGCATTTAACGCATCTGATCTTTTGTCTTGCAAAAGCGCGCAGGTTACCGTAAGTATCTCTTATCAAGTGTGACTCGATTATCCTTTTTGCAACGTCTGATTCATCTGCCGCGCGGATTCTTTTACAAAGCTTAAGTTCGATATCTGTCTTTTCACTCATCTCGCCAAGAGTCACATAACGTGATTTTGTAGGTACGCCTGCCCATGATGAGAAGTGGGTAAGACCTAAATGATAAACTGAAGGGTCTTCAAGGTGGCCTTCAACTGTGTCAATCATTTTTGCAACATCTTTTGCCGCCGCCATTTCAAGAGTCTTTTGGTAGAATTCAAGAGGATACCTATAAACCCTTTCCATGTTATGGGCTTCGTCATCGACTTCTTTTGGATCAAGAACCGTGTTTATGACAAGGGGCGCGTCCATTCTTCCACCTCTTGAACTTGGCAGATAAGAAAAGGAAAAATTAAGGAGGGCGTCCATAAGTATCATTATCGCGTCTTCATCCCCATCACAATTCCTTCGTTTTGCACAGTGCCAGAACGGATGGGCAAGAATCGCCTTCATTTCACAATGCCCGATTATCCTACCGATTGTTGCGGCTGAAGTGTGTGGGGCAAGACCTGCAACAAGCTGTCCCACAATATCATCCGGTGACTTTATGTTGTAGAAGGCGTCCATACCATACAAATGCTTAAGTTCGTCATCAACAAAGTTGCAAATCCCTGTTAAGTAGCCCAAAGAATGTGTTGGAACAATGATGTCCTGAACGAATATCTCAAGTATCTGTTCGCCGTTGACAAGAGGCTCTCCGTAAATATCTGTTCCATAACCCAGGGATTTTACACGCTCTACACTAGTGTTGATATCAATTGGCCTAAAATGTGTTGTTGGGACATCAGTTGCATCATAACGAATTGTTCCATCTTTAAAGACGTAAACGCCGTTATTTACCCTGAGTATGCCTTTAAGGAGGGGTTCAGGAATCTTATCAGCAGACATCATTCCCTTTACGGCTTTAAGTATGGTGTTTGACCTTTGATGGACTATCGAGTTTGCTTTTTCATAAAGCGCACGTACTGCCACATCTTGCTCACGGTATCCATCCGCACGTTTCTTGCATTTCGGGCAAAGCTTATCTTTTCCTTTATACCCGCAAGTGTTGCAATGATACTGTACTTCTGTCCTAGTGTCGCATTCAGGGCATTTTGTGAGGTATGTCTGTTTCCCGCAATTCGGACATTTCATATCTGCGACTTCACAGGATATAACCGCGCTTTCTGTGTTTGAAACGACTTTGTTTAAGCTTCTGATATTGGTGCCATAGTCTTTGATAGGGAAGAGTACGTGTGGCGCTGGTGTCATCATACGCTCCTTTGCCTTTTCGGGCCGCCCCATCCTTGCTCCGATATAACAACCAGTTTTTTTCATAACCTTTATTGGTGAAAGGACGTTTATTGCAAAAAGCCCATCTTCTTCGTCAGCCAGACCTTCTACTTTCTCCTTAGCCGAGTCAAAGTTAAGGGATTTAAGCTCGTCAGGGCTTATTATTCCAAGTGATAGAAGAAGTCCAGTACCATAATCCTTAATCTTAAGTGTTTTCCCATCTTTACTTACAGTATGTGGAATTAGCAGTAATTCAAGAGCGCGCTTTGCTTCCCTGTGCCGGGCATCAAGGGTGATTTCAAGCATGTCTGATTCAGAGTCATAATTTAGAATGGATGATTCCAGCCAGGAAATAAGGAGTTTTACTTCCCTTACAGAAATGTCATGCCAAGAGTATGTATATTTTGGATGTAATGGAATATCAAGTTCGCGCGAGATTTCAATTGCCTTTTTGGCTGGAATATCCTGCATGACTCGTCCAGCCCTTATGTCAGGAAAGTCAAATTCCGTGCCACCTGCAGTTTTGTACTCTTCTTCCCACCATTCTTCAACATAGCCTGAGGGTGCAAGCGTTTCATTGTAGTTTAAAAAATCCCCGAAAGGTATAAGCATGTCACCAAGCGAGAGGATTTCAACAGTAGTTTCCCTTAGCTTTTTTGCCTCCTCGACCGTTTCAACCTTTATCACACTTCCAAATTTGTCTTTTATCACAGGCGGCTCTATCTCAGAACAAGGAGTTGCAACAGTTCCTTTTCCAGGGCGTTCAATCCTAAGCTGGGTTCCTAGAACTGGAAACTCATCAAGTACTTCCATACATGCGGGGTGTATGGCTTTTGAAGCGACACCACAGGTATTGCTCCGTCCATACCTTAAGCGCCAGCCACCCGGGCGCATGGGGTATGCAAATATAGGCCTTCCCGCAACGATATCATCAAGAAACTTTGGATTCGGCTCTATTGTCTTTTTGCCTGTCTTTTGTTTTGAGCCGTCCTGCACACCAGCCTTTTTTATATCAGAAAGAAACGACCAGTCAACACCCATTTTTTCCGCAGTTTTCAGGACCTTTTTTGCTTTTTGGGCAATACCCTCCCCGATTACCAGACATAAGCCTCCCCTAATACGGTTTGTTTTAACACGGGGCAAATTCTTATGGACATCAACCTCAATTTTTTCTGTGGGGTCTCCATTTATGCAGACTGGGACGTTTCTTACAATCATCTCTATCTGGGCGTCAGTCGGGAAGTACTGGAGCCTTACAATACGCTTATGATAGATGTGGATTTCCTCTTTATATCTTTCAATCTCGTCCTCAGTAGGTCTGTAGTCTGATATACCCACCCTTTTCCTAATATAATCACCGTATAATACAGAAAGGGCTGCAGCAGTACCTCCTGCCGCTCTTATTGGTCCGGCGTAGTAGACACCAAGATATTGCGACCCATCGGGGTTCTCCTCAATCTTTACTTGTGATATACCTTCAAGCGGAGCCGAGACTACACCTTCAGTCTGAATAGCCATTGCCGTCCGGAGGGCCTGCTCGACTCTTTGCTCCTTTGTTAAATCAAGGCTTTTTTCGTTTAATATCCAGTCTATCGTACTCTGGATTATTTTTTCACGGGGGATTTTTTGGTCCTGGGCATCCTTAATCAGCTTGGCAACGCCTATTGGTCCGACAAGACCTTCAACGCGCTCAGCCATGTTCTTTGTCGCCTTTGGCTCGACTTTGGTTGAAGGGTCAAATCCTTTTTTACGGGCCTGCCCAGCTATTTTATACTGAGTTCCTACCTTTTCCTCAAGCTCCGCAAAGTAAGTTTTTACATCCACAGTTCCCACAAAAATGATTGTTAGTATTTTAGTAATGAGTGTTGTCCGACTTTTCAAATGCTTTGAAAATCAGTAGCTACCCGTCTCATCACAGAAAAAATCTCAGTGACTGGGTAATAATGCTTTCATCACGTAGAGATATTTTGTATGGCAAGCCTAAAAAGCAAAAAGATCAAGTATTTCTAAGAAAGCAAGACTCGCATATGCGAGTGTTAAAAGCTTTGGCCTTAATACTCAGATGTTTCCTTAAGCTCGCCTGTTTCTTCTTGTCCAGATTCTTTAGCTTCTTCAGCTGCGGCAAAAGAGACTAGGGGGATGGCGATAATGACTACGGAGATCCAAAAGAGGTTGTTTTGTTTCATCAGGAATTTAATTTTTTAGTGGGGGTAAGATTTCTAAGTTAGGCGATCTTTTATTTAATTCTTCAATTTGATGCTCTCTAGATTTATTGGGCCAGATGTATAACTTCTTCAGTTTTTTAAGCTTCTTTAGAGGGGAAATATCCAATCCACTTTCCCAACAATCAAAAAGTATGATATCTTCAAGATTCTCTAAACTAGATAAAGGAGATAGATCAGAAACTTTTGTTTCAGAGAGATCAAGATATTTTAGGTTTTTTAATCTTGAGAGAGGTCTTAAATCTTTGATTGCTGTTCCTTCTAGATTTAGAATTTCTAGGGAGGGTAAAGAAGAAAGTGGGGAAAAGTCGCTTATCTCAGTATACCGAATGATTAATTCCTTTAATTTTTTCAATTTTTGTAAAGGCTCTAAATTTGATATGTGGTTAAACTCGATATCAAGGGATTCTAACTCCCTAATGTTTGATATCCCAACCAATGCATAATCTCCTTCAGTTGATATTTTTTCTCGCATTTTTTTCCAACTATCTACGGTCAACGAAATGAATCCAGATTCATTTTTACATAAATGATACTCGTTACTTTCAATATTCTCTTCTTTCATTTTGTAATAATTATGCGTATTGGGTAGTTGGGTCATACTGAGGGTTCATACGTGCCCTAATCTCCGTCTGAGTATCCAATCCTTTCTTTTAGTGCGCGCGCGCGGTCACGAAGCTCTATTGCCCGCTCAAATTCAAGATTTTCTGCTGCAGTCTGCATTTGCATCTCAAGTTCGATTATAGTATTTGCGGCCTCAGCCTTAGGTATATGTTTGATATCTTTTATCTCCACCACTTTTTCCTTAACTGGTTTTACTATTGTTGTGGGCGTGATGCCGTGTTCCTTGTTGAACTTTTTCTGAAGTCTCCTGCGCCGTTTTGTCTCAAGGAGGGCAGCCTTCATAGAATCTGTGTACCTGTCAGCATACAGGACGACTTTTGAATTGGCGTTTCGTGCTGCCCGCCCGATTATCTGTATAAGGCTTTTTTCATCGCGCAGGAAACCTTCTTTATCCGCATCAAGAATCCCGATGAAGCCAACCTCAGGAATATCAAGGCCCTCCCTTAGAAGATTTATCCCGACAAGAACGTCAAAGCGCCCAAGGCGAAGTTCCCTTATTATCTCGCTGCGCTCCAGTGTTTCGATTTCAGAGTGAAGATATCTTGTTTTGATTCCTTTTTCAGCCAAGTACTCGCTTAATTCTTCGGCCAGACGTTTTGTAATAGTTGTAACAAGCGCTCTATCTCCCCGCTTAATCACAGAATCAAGCTCGCACTTAAGGTCAGCCATCCTTTTTTCTGCCGGGCGCACCACAACAACAGGATCAAGAAGGCCTGTCGGACGGATTATTTGTTCGACAATATTTTTACTAATTTCACGCTCGTATTTCCCAGGAGTCGCCGAAACAAAGATTGTTGTTGTGTTCTTTGCATATTTTTCAAACTCCTCAAACTTTAAAGGACGATTAGCAAGAGCAGAGGGCAAACGGAAACCATAGTCCACAAGAGTGCTTTTTCGACTGCGGTCGCCTTTATACATGCCATGGATTTGCGGGATTGTCTGGTGGCTTTCATCAACCACGAGAAGAAAATCCTTAGGGAAGTAGTCAAGAAGGCAGTATGGTTTTTGACTGGGGTTTCGCCCTTCAAGATGCATAGAATAGTTTTCTATGCCCTTGCAAAATCCAATCTCCTCAATCATCTCAAGGTCAAATTCTGTTCTTTGTTTTAGTCTGTGTGCTTCAAGAGGGGAAAGCTCGGGAAGCCTTTGTTCAAGTTCCTTTCTGATTGCCGACATTGAGCGCTTTAGCTTTTCCTCAGGCACGACAAAGTGCTTTGCGGCAAACACATGAAAGTACTTAAATTCCTCTATAACATCCCCAGTTATCTTATCAAGCTCTGCGATGCGTTCTATCTCATCCCCAAAAAGCTCTATTCTAATCGGGTTTTGGGAGTAGCCTGGGATGAATTCTATCGTGTCGCCTTTAGCTCTGAATCTTCCAGGTGCAAGATCCATCTCGTTTCGTTCATACTGGACTGAAACCAATTTTTCAATCAAGTTTCGCCTTCCAATCGCGTTGCCGACTTCAAGGTCAAAACTCATGCCAAGATAATCTTTTGGATCCCCCACGCTGTATATGGCAGAGACTGAGGCTACAACAATTGTATCTTTTCTTGAAAGAAGAGAAGCAGTTGCAGCGTGGCGCATCATCTCAAGACGGGGATTGACAGAAGAATCCTTTTCTATATACTGGTCTCGTGCAGGAACATAGGACTCCGGCTGGTAATAGTCATAATATGAGACAAAGAACTCAACACGGTTATTTGGGAAAAGCTCCTTTAATTCTGAATAGAGTTGTGCGGCCAAGGTCTTATTGTGCGCAAGGACAAGAGTCGTTTTGTTCGTTTTTGCAATGACATTGGCAATAGTAAAAGTCTTTCCAGAACCTGTCACGCCAAGAAGTGTCTGAAAATTGTCCTTTTCGTTTATGCCCTTAACAAGAGCTTTTATTGCTTCAGGCTGGCTGCCCTTAGGCTTATAATCTGTTACCAGTTCAAATTTTGATTCAATCATAGTTCTAAAAACTCTTCTTTCATCTGCATATCGCGCCGTTTTTTCTGGTAGTTTATCGCAAATCTGTGCGCTTCATCCCTTATGCTTTGCAAGAGGTGTAGTGCCTTGCTTTTCATGGGAAGGATTATGGGCTCTTTTTGTCCCCTGATAAATATTTCTTCCTCACGTTTTGCAATACTTGCCAAAGGTATATCCAGGCTAAGTTCTTTGAGTGCAGAGTCTGCCGAGGATAGTTGTCCCTTTCCGCCGTCAATAAGTATCAAATCAGGCATATTGGAGTTTTCTTTTAAGAGGCGAGAGTAACGCCTACTAACGACTTCAGAAATGGATTTAAAGTCATCAACACCCTTTGTTTCCCGTATCTTAAAGCGCCTGTAAGCTGCCTTATTGGGCTTGCCCTTGAGAAAAGAGACCATTGAAGCAACAGTTTCAGTCCCGCCCAAATGCGAGATGTCAAAGCATTCTATAACCTCAGGCACAGTCTTTAAACCAATTGCATCCTTTAATTCTGCGATGCTTGATTCACCTGAAAAAAAGCTTGCCTCAAGATTAGCCCTTGCTAAGTCAAGAAGCTTTTTCTTTACTCCAGTTTTTGGTACGGTAATCCTGACTTTAGAACCTTTAAGTCCCTTAAGTACAGTTTCCAAGTCTGTCTCTGGGGATTTTTGTAATATAAGTTCTTTTGGCATGTCTTTTGCATCAGAATAAAATTGGAATAAGAACGAATCGAAAAAATCCCCGATTGCAGGAAATACAAATTCCTGCTTTGCTTCAAGGATGCCCTTTCTTACATTAAACAAAAGTAAGTAACAAAGACCCTCGCGCAGTTCCCAGAATATCACGTCTTCATTATGTTTTCCCCGGCGCTCCATCTTCTGCCGCTCTGAAAGGGACTTTATTGCGGATATGCGCTCCCTTAAGAGTATCGCGCGCTCAAAATCCTTGTTCTCTGAAGCCTGCATCATTTCAACACTGAGCTGTTCGCTTAGTTCCTCACTCTTTCCGAGGAGCACGGCTTCGGCCTGCCTTACAGCTGTGATATAATCTCCCTGTTTTATATTGCCCACACAAGGCGCAGAACATAAACCCATGTCCTTTTTCAGGCACGGTTTTTTTGGCATGCGCGAGCATGTCCTTATGCCAAATGCTTTTCTTAGGGCATGAAGTGCAAAGTCGCGCGCGGCGGCATTTGTAAAAGGTCCAAAGAGCCCTTCCCCTTTTTTGCTAGTAGGTTTTCCCCTAGCAATAACGAGTCTTGGGAATTCCTCATTAGTTATTTTGATATACGCAAATCCTTTTGCATCCTTTAAGTCTATATTGTATTTTGGCTGATGTTTTTTGACAAGATTCGATTCGAGTATCAAGGCTTCAGCTTCAGTATCGGTTATTATAAAGTCGACTGATTCAATATGCTTTACGAGCTCCTTAGTCTTAGGGTCATGTGTCCCGGAGAAATAACTCCGTATACGATTATTCAGATTTTTTGCTTTCCCGATATAGATTATCTTTCCCGCCTTATCTCGATATAAGTAACAACCCGGGTCTTTTGGAAGCTTTGGAAGATTCATTTATTTTTTTGTTTTAGTGATTTTCTAAGGAAGTGCCCTGTGTAACTTTTATTGTTTTTTGCAACTTGTTCGGGAGTACCTTGCGCGACTATCTCTCCACCTCCATCACCGCCTTCTGGACCAAGGTCAATGATGTGGTCGGCGCTTTTTATGACGTCAAGATTATGTTCAATCACAACAACGGTGTTTCCTTTGTCTACAAGTCTATTAAGGACTTTTATCAGTTTTTTTGCGTCATGGAAATGAAGGCCTGTTGTCGGTTCGTCAAGTAAGTAGAGCGTGCTTCCAGTGCCTTTCTTTGAGAGTTCGCGAGTAAGTTTTATCCTTTGGGCCTCACCGCCTGAAAGGGTTGTTGAGCTTTGTCCGAGTTTGATGTATTCAAGTCCAACTTTCTTTAGGAGTTCAAGCTTGCGTTTTATCGGAGGATAATTATCAAAAAGTTCAAGGGCTTCCTCAACACTCATGTCAAGGACTTCAGCGATGTTTTTTCCTTTGTATTTGACTTCCAAAGTCTCGTTGTTATATCTTTTGCCCTTGCATTCTTCGCATTCCACATAGACATCAGGAAGGAAGTTCATCTCTATTTTGATTAGACCATCCCCAGAGCATGCTTCGCAGCGCCCGCCCTTAACGTTAAATGAGAAACGTCCAGGTTTATACCCTCGCACTCTTGCCTCTTTTGTTGCCGCAAAGACCTTTCTTATCTCGTCGAATAATTTGGTGTATGTTGCCGGGTTGCTCCTCGGGGTTTTTCCAATCGGGCTTTGGTCTATTACGATTACCTTATCAATTTCGCCTTCTATTTCTAAGCTGTCATGCGCACCTGGTTTTTCCCTGCTTGTATGAAGTTCCCGCATCATCACTCGATAAAGCGTTTCATATACAAAAGATGATTTGCCAGAGCCTGAAACCCCTGTAATAAGAGTTAGCGTTCCTATTGGTATTGTGACATCAATTCCTTTTAGATTGTTTTCACGGCAACCTTTAACTGTTATCTTGCCCTGTCCGCTCCTGCGTTCACTTGGCGTCTTTATTTCAAGTTCTCCGGAGAGGTATTTTCCAGTAAGGGAGTCTGGATGCATCATAATCTGCTCGGGCGTCCCTTTTGCGATAATATCTCCGCCGTGTATGCCTGCCCCAGGACCCATATCAATTACATAATCTGCGCGCCTTATTGTGTCTTCGTCGTGTTCTACAACAACAAGTGTGTTTCCAAGGTCTCTTAAGCGGTGGAGTGTGTCAATAAGCTTTTCATTGTCGCGCTGGTGAAGACCAATTGACGGTTCGTCAAGAACATACAAGACGCCCATGAGGTTTGCACCAATCTGGGTTGCAAGACGTATTCTTTGTGCCTCACCGCCAGATAGAGTTCCTGCCGCGCGCGAAAGATTAAGATACGAAAGACCGACTTCATCAAGAAACATTAGTCTGGCTTTGATTTCCTTTAAGACCTGCTTTGCGATTCCGATGTCCTTTTCAGAAAGCTTTAGTTCTTCAAAGAACTTTATCGAGTCTTTTATCGAAAGGTCTGTTACATCGATTATTGATTTGTCCCCGATTGTTACTCCAAGAACCTTCTCCTTTAGCCTTTTGCCTTTGCATTTTGGGCAGACTGAAGTCCTCATAAATTTCTCGGATTCATGGCGACGGTAGTCAGACTCGGTTTGATTATATAAACGTTCACATTCTGGTATAAGACCTTCCCACTCGGTTGTCCAGACATAATGGTTCTTGCCGTTTTTTGACTTCATGTCAACCGTAAACTCCTTGTTGCTGCCATACATTACGACATCATATTGCTCCGGACTTAAATCTTTTATCGGAGTCAGCGCATCAAAACCAAATTGTTTTGCAAGAGAGCCTAGCCGCGTTCCACGCCAGCCGTCAACTGCGTTTCTGTAAATCTTGATTGCACCTTCTGCGATTGAAAGGTTCTTATCAGGGATTATCAGCTCAGGATCCAATTCCATCTTTATCCCAAGTCCGCGGCACTCTGGGCAGGCGCCAAAGGGACTGTTAAAAGAAAACATTCTGGGCTGAAGCTCTTCAAAGGACATGCCGCAAACAGGACATGCCATCTTTGTTGAATACTTAATCAGGCTTTTTGGGTCGTTTTCTTTATCCACTACAAGCACGAGGCCCTCTTCCCCCAGTTTTGCCGCGCGCTCGACAGCTTCAGAAAGCCGCTCATTATCCATCAGTTCAAGCCTGTCAATAACAACTTCAATGTCATGTTTCTTGTAGCGTTCAAGATTAAGTGTCGCATCTGTACGTATAATCTCTTCATTGACCCGCATTCTGGAAAAGCCGTCATGCTTTAAGTCAAGGGCAAGCCTCTCATAAGTCCCTTTTTTCTGGCGCACAAGAGGGGCAAGAATAATACACCCCTCTGGAAAATCCTTAGCTACTACCTCTGCGATTTTGTGGGGGCTTCTGGCTTCAATCAAAACTCCATGTTCGGGGCAATGCGCCTTACCCACCCTTGCAAAAAGAAGCCTTAAATAATCATAAATCTCAGTTACCGTGCCAACGGTTGACCTCGGGTTTTTAGAAGTCGTTTTTTGCTCAATTGAAATAGCAGGGGAAAGACCCTCAATGGAATCTACATCCGGTTTTTTCATAAGGCCAAGGAACTGACGGGCGTAAGCTGAAAGCGACTCCACATACCTTCTTTGCCCCTCAGCATACAGAGTGTCAAATGCAAGTGTGCTTTTCCCTGAGCCGGAAAGACCTGTTATGACAATTACCTTGTCGCGAGGTAGGGCAACGTCTATGTTCTTTAAATTATGTTCCCGCGCTCCGCGTATAATAATGTCTTTCATTCCCCAAGTAGCAGGCTTAATTTGAGGGGATTAATAAAAAAGGAGATTAGTCTAGTGGGCGATGGTCACTTGCTCTCTGTCCTGACAAAACCTCGGCCGGGTTTATAGACAAAAGAGGTTCCTGCTTTCTTATTGACAACAGTCCTTAGGTGAATTCCAAGATTATCAGCTACTTTTCTTAAGGATTCTTCTCTTTCTAAGTTACTTGCGTTGCCCCCTCTAGCCTCAATCTGTCTGTAATCATCCAAACCGATATCAATATAACTACGAGTTGGGTGTTCAGGCATAACAACTTTTGGCCTAGCATAGGTTTTTCTAAGAAAATAGTAGCCTGCGACTTTTCCGGATTTAGGGTGCGTTTGGGCAATAATCATCGATCGACTACCAAAATCATTCATGAACTCGTTTATGTCTTCTGAGGATGGTAACGTGGGATTTTGTCTTTTAGTACCTAAATCATCCACAATCCTTTCTTTTAGAGGGTGTGTATGTACTGTCGAATACCCTGTCGCATCCCAAATGGATTTTCCTATCCTACGCTGATTGACAAGTTTATCTACTTTTTTTTTATTTACATTAACACCACTACGTCCCCTCTTTGCGCTAACGCCAAAGAGCTCCCCTGAAAATTTTAGGTGAACACTTTCAAGATGTGGATCCTTTACGCTTTCAATACGCTTTGTCGGCGTGCGTTTAACAGGTTTATGGCTTTTTGGAGCAGGGCTCATCTTTATTTCTTGACAAATCCAAGGCCTGGAACATGCTTATAACCTTTTCTTGGTTTTGCTTTAAACTGTAATTTAAGGGAATCAAGTGTGTCCCCAAAAACTTTAAAACGCTCTGCGTCGCCCATTTCCCAGTATCTTTCTAAACGGTTATTGTACTCCTGGGTTGCTGAAGTTACTTTTCGGACCTGAGGATGAGTCTCGTAACCAATGCTCCTTATCATAGATGATTTACTACCCCTACTCATTATAGGAATTCTGGGGCTTTTTTTAGTTTTTCTAAGGAAGTAAAAACCTGCAGCCTCTCCTGTTTCTGGGTGAGTCTGTGCGATTATGCTTGTTCTTTCACCAAAATTCTGGAGAAGATCTCTAAAATCCGAAGAAGACGGGAGATTTGGTGTAAACGTCCGGTCCATATTCTTAAATCCCATAGCACGCACAGAGAGATTCCTATCCAAGTTCATCTCAGGATTTATAATGTGAGTGTGTAATGTGGCATAATTTCGCAAGCCCAATTCTCTTAGTATAGCCTTCTTTTGACCTATGTCTTCTACTACTGTATGCTGTTTGGAATGTTTGTCAATACGGTCTAATCGTCCTCGAGTTTTTAGCCACATATGCTCTACGTTCGGTCTTTGCACAGATTCAATTGTCTTTGTTGGCGAGACTTTAGCTTGCTTAGCTCTGGGTTTTCTTGCCGGCGGGCTCATTTCTAGTGATATATTAACTTATTAAAAGTTAAAAATATCACTTGCGTTTTTGTAGGAAATTGCCTCGATAAAATCTGTGTCAACCGCCTCTTTTAGCTCTGAGATTGCGTCCCTTAGGACAAAAAGGTTCTGGCAGCTAAATGCGAGGTCTGTATTTAGCAAGACTCGGGTGTCCGATTCTTGAATCAACGAATAGTTTTCCTTAAGTAAGTCTAACACTTCCTTAGAACTTAATTTCCCTTCATTTACGCTTACTCCCACATTAAATCCATTCTTGATTGCAAGTTCTATTGTACTTGAATCCATGTGGTCGGCAATTATCATTTCCGGAGTGATATCTGAGGAAGAAATGGCATCAATTTCTTTCTTGAAGACTTCAAGTTTGTTCTTGCGGGGCGTGTGCATTACAACAGGCTTTTTTTCTTTTGTGGCGATATCAAGCTGCTCGGCAAGTATCGCAACTTCTTCTCCACTTCCAGTTTCAAGACCAACTTCTCCAAGTGCCACACATTTTTCTTGTCTAAGGAACTCCGGAAGCTTTCCAAGTACTTCTTCAGTGCCCCATTTGGGAATTGAGCGCGGGTGGATTCCTAAAGCGCAGCGCACTTGTAATCCCGAGAAATCATCACAGTAGCGTCTAAGGAGAAGCTCAAAATGGTCGATAAGTGTTGCTGGACCACTTGGAGAAAAAGGAAAATACGCACAAGTCACAGCACCTTTGTATCCTGCTTTACCAAGTGCAGAAAGTTCAGACTTACTCCTAAAGTTCAGGTGACAGTGTGAATCTATCATTAGACTTAAAGACCTTTTTTGGCCATGAACGTTGCGAGGTCAACGAGTCTTGTCGAGTAGCCCATCTCGTTGTCATACCATGCAAATACCTTTGCAAGGTCTCCACCAGTAACGCTAGTTAGCTGTGAATCGATTATCGCAGAGTATGGCGTTGAAACGTAATCCACTGAAACTAGTGGCTCCTTCGAATAAGCGATTATCCCTGCAAGTTTCCCTTCAGAGACTCTCTTAAATGTCGCATTGATCTCTTCAGCCGTTGTTTCCTTAGTTAATTTTGCGGCCAAGTCAACAATAGATACATCCGGCGTTGGAACGCGTATTGCAACCCCGTCAAGTTTACCTTTAAGTTCCGGGATGACTAGGCATGTTGCTTTAGCCGCCCCAGTTGACGTCGGAATCATTGACATTGCCGCGGAGCGCGCTCGTCTAAGGTCCTTTTTGTGCGAGCCATCAAGAAGTCTCTGGTCGCCAGTATAGGAATGTATCGTTGTTGCAAAGCCCTTTTCAATTCCAAAAGCGTCGTTTAAGACTTTTGCAACAGGAGCAAGGCAGTTTGTCGTGCATGATGCGTTTGAAACAATATTTTGCTCAGGCGTGTAAGTATCCTCATTGACTCCAAGGACAATAGTATTATCAAGTTCCTTCCCAGGCGCCGAAATTATCACCTTTTTTGCCCCCCCCTCAAGGTGGCCACGTGTCGTCGGACCAGTTTTAAATTTGCCAGTGGATTCAATAACAACATCAACCTTGTTTTCACCCCAGGGTATATTTGAAAGCTCTCCAGCCTCTCCATTAAGAATGACTTTTTTGCCGCCGACATAAAAGCAGCCATCTCCAGCCTTTACCTCGTCAGGAAGAATTCCGTGCACAGAATCATATTTTAGAAGGTATGCCATTTGCTCTGGGTCTGCAGTCCTAGTGTTAACCATCACAACTTCTACATCTTTACGCCCAAGGGCCGCGCGCATAGCAAGTCTCCCCGTCCTTCCAAAGCCGTTTATACCGATTCGTACAACCATTTTACAAGTAAAAGCCACAAGTGCTTATTTTCAACTAAATAATCACGACGACCAATAAAAAGCCGTCATGAGAAGCTTACTAAGATATAGTTATACTTTGATAGTATGAATTAGCCAAGACCCCCCATACTTCCCCTAATATAAAACAGATCGTTTATGCTACAAAAAACTCTTGCAGTATCAACAATCGGGTATGCGAGTATATCCTCTTATCTCCCTTTAGGACAAGGCTATCCCATCCTTAAAATAAAAAAGTTCTGATATGAAACATTTTAATACTTTAGGGTGTTATATTCCGTAGTATGGGGGAAGCCCAAATCATATCTGGAACTCGGCAGAAAAAAGCCTATTTAGTATTATCGTTATTAGCATTCCTAATTGTAGTCCTAACCGTGTTTTCTTTATCAGGTGCCGCCGTGGGTGACGACGAGCTTTATGAGTACTTTGTCACACCTCCAGAGTCAAACGAAACCGGGAATGAAACAGAACCCGTTTCAGGCCTCATGGGCGACTCGGTAACAGACTGCTGGGACGCAGGAACAAGCCCACATCCAATCTGCTCATGTGATGACTTAAATTTAACGCGAACCCAGCTTTCATGGGATTACGAACTCCAAAACGATATTGACTTCTCGTTTTGTGACGCGTATTATACAACAGGAATCGGATTGGACCCTATTGGCGATAACAGTAATAAATTCACAGGAACAATTAATGGTTCGGGTTACACAATAGCGGCTCTTTACATAAACCGCTCAACTGAGGATTATGTGGGATTATTTGGATATGCCAGTACTGGATTTAGTGTTTACGATCTAGGCATTATCAACCCGTTTGTTAATGGTAAAGCATATACTGGGGCACTTGCAGGACGCATTGATAACGGTGCCGTTAACAGAGTATTTGTAGAAAACGGTGATGTCAATTCACCCAGTGGAGCCAACATCGGCGGTTTTATCGGTCATTTAGAAGGTAGTTCTGCCGAAAACATTTATTTTACAGGTAATCTGACTGGTCTTGGGGCTGATGGCAATATTGGAGGTATTGTAGGGCGATTGCTTAACAGTGGACTGACTAATGCGTATAATATAGGAAGAATAACATTAAACGGGGGTTATTACTATATAGGGGGGGTTGCCGGCGGAGTAAGTGGCAATAATGGTGGTCGGGCTATGAAAAATGTCTTTACTGTTTCAAATATCTCGTGTACATCTATTCACAAAGGAGCTGTAGCGGGTTATATAGATTCTGATGCACGTATTCTTCGTACATACTGGTTAAATTCTGCCAGTAATCCAGATGTATGTGTAAAAGATGGGACCCCAGTTAGCTGCACAGCTAAAACCAACCAAAGCTATTTTTATAACATGAATAATTCTCCCCTAATCGGGTTTGATCGCGATTATGTCTGGGAAGAACACAGTGCTTCTTTTACAACTTTAAGGCAACCCGGATTAACGCCACCAGGCAATCCAACCTTGAGTGGTAATGGTACAAGTGAAAATCCATATTTACTCGTTAATTGCAGTGGCTTACAAACTATGGAAGATGATTTGGATGCATATTACAGATTAGAAAACAACATTGACTGTAATGATTCAAAAAGATGGAATGATGCCGATGGATTTAGTCCGATTGGAAGCAGTTCAACGAAATTTACTGGAGAGTTAAACGGTAGTGGGCATACTATTATTAATTTAACGATAGATGATTATGATGAAGACTATCAGGGATTATTTGGATATGCCAGTACTGGATTTAGTGTTTATGACCTAGGTCTTAGTAGTCCCTTTGTTAATGGTCAGGGATATACTGGAGCACTTGCAGGACGCATCGATAACGGCGCAGTTAACCGGGTATTTGTAGAAAACGCAGATATTAATTCGTATGACGGAGCAAACCTCGGCGGTGTTATAGGTCATTTAGAAGGAGCTTATGCCGAAAACATTTATTTTACGGGCAATCTTACAGGTCTTGGGGATGATGGCAATATTGGAGGTATTGTAGGGCGTCTCCTTAACAGTAGACTGACTAATGTATACAACATAGGGAAAATAGTACTCAACTCGGGCTATTATTATATAGGTGGGGTTGCCGGCGGAGTAAGTGGCAACAATGGTGGCTGGGCTATGAAAGATATCTTTACTGTTTCAAATATCTCGTGTACATCTATTCACAAAGGAGCTGTAGCAGGTTATATAGATTCTGGCGCACAGATTATTGGTGCATATTGGCTAAACTCTGCTAGTAACCCAGATGTATGTATAAAGGACGGGACCCCAGTTAGCTGCACTGCTGAGACTTCGATATCTTATTTCTTTAATTATTCAAACTCGCCCGAAGAGTCCTGGGACTTCACAAGCACCTGGAATGATTCAAACAACGGGACAAATTATCCAGACTTACAAGGGTTTTCATCATCAAGTCCCTCAAATCCGAGGGTGAATATATCTTTAGTAACACCCACAGGCGATCTTAACGCAACACAAAACGAGTTCTTCAATGTGACAACAGAAGTCTGTTGTCTTGATGCAAACTGCGGCGAAATCAATGTTTCCTTAGACCCAACACCCGAATATGGAATAACAGTTGCGGGAGCTGGAACAGCAGCAGCTAATGGACATTATACTGAAAGTGGAACCTATTATGGAAAACCTCTTTATCTCCATGACGATAGTGGTTATCTTATACACTGGACTGGTTCGTGGGACTGGGAGATTCGGAGAGATACAGCTTCTCTTGCAGGTCTTATGTATTATGGGCAGCCCGAAGTAGATACGCCAGATTTATGTACTACCTGGACTGTTAAAGCTGGTTCCTCACCAGTTCCAACAGTTACAGCAACAGGAAAAACAGGATTAATAAACACAACAATCGGAGCAACACCGTTTTATACAACCTCAGATAATCCTCAAACTATAAACCTTAACGCAAGCCAGTGCCAAAACGTCACTTGGAGTGTTAATGCAACAGGGGACATCAATTCAACTTACGAATTCTTCGCATTTGCAAACCTTTCAAGTGACCCAAGTATCAGCAACGAAACAGAACACTGGAACGTTACAATAGAGTATATACCATATCCAAACTGTCTGGATACGGGCGGCAACTTAACAATAACAACAGATACCACATGGACGCAAAATCAAACCTGTGATGTTGTCACGATAACAAATAACGCCGTTTTGACTTTTGACTCGGCTACCGCAGGAAATAATTCCATTGCCTTGACTGCAAATGTCTTGACTATAGATACTGGGGCAAGCATTTCAGCAGACGGGAAAGGTTATTCCGGTGGCGCTTCTAGAACAGCCGGTTCTGGACCCGGTGCTGGCGGCGGCGGCATGTATAGTGGGGGAGGCGGCGGTCATGGTGGAAGTGGTGGTCACGGAGGACATTCTTCTGGAGGGGTCGGAGGTATAATTTATGGTTCATCATTAGCACCAACAACCCTTGGAAGTGGCGGAGGCGGGGGGTGTGATTACGCTGGAGGAGCCGGAGGCGGAGCGATATTCCTTGATATAACTAATGTCTTAACATTAGATGGTAAGATTACAGCAGATGGCGTAGATGGTCGGAGTACTAGTCGAGCAACAGGGGGTGGATCAGGTGGATCCATTTATGTTATAACTGATGTATTAACTGGCGGCGGAGATTTCTCAGCAGATGCTGGAAATGGAGGTTCTGCTACCCTTTATGGTGGAGGCGGCGGCGCGGGTGGAAGAATCGCAGTTTATTATAACAGTAGTACACTCACAAACCCACAATCATCAAGCGTTACTAAGGGAAGCGTTGCAGGTGGTTCATATCCAGCTTCTCCAGGAAACACAGGAACCCTAATCTTTGTAGACGAAAGCAAGAACTCAGCAGAGATTTATGGGGGATTCAGGTTCCAGGGAACAAGCGGGATTGCCAACGAAAGCGTGAACACGACCTTCTTTAACACGAACGACCCAAGCAACTGGAACTTCTCAAACCTGACGATTATGAATGCAGACAATGTAATCGAAGCAGTTTCTAATTTGAGTATTTCTGTAGAAAATAATCTTAATTTAACAAATTCCAGTTGGTCAAGTGACATAATTGATTTTAATCTGGGGGCTATGGCAGTCAAAGATTCAAGTTTGAGTGCTTCTGAGAGAATAGTTAATTCCATATCTATACAACTAGATAGTGACATTGTCCTGAATAATTCACATTTTTATGGAAATTCCAATATAACAGCTACTAATTTGGTACTTGATTCTGATTCCACTATCTCAGCAGACGGGAAAGGTTATTCCGGCGGCGCTTCTAGAACAGCCGGTTCTGGACCTGGTGCAGGCGGTGGCAGTTCTTATAGTGGTGGTGGGGCAGGCCATGGCGGTGCTGGCGGCAAAGGAGGTCATTCTGGTGGAGGCTATGCGGGCGTTGTTTATGATTCATCATTAGCACCAACAATTCTTGGAAGTGGTGGTGGGGGTGGATTTGATTACCCTGGCGGCGCTGGAGGGGGGGCCATATCCCTTAACATAACAGATGTATTGACATTAGACGGTAGTATTACAGCAGACGGCGTAGATGGTCGGAGTACTAGTCGAGCAAGTGGGGCTGGGTCGGGCGGATCCATTTATGTTATAACAGATGTGCTAGCCGGTAGCGGAGATTTCTCAGCAGATGCCGGAAACGGAGGTTCTGCCACCCTTTATGGTGGAGGTGGCGGCGCGGGCGGAAGAATCGCAGTTTATTATAACACCAGTACACTCACAAGTCCACAATCCTCAAGTGTCACTAAGGGAAGCGTTGCAGGTGGTTCATATCCAGCTTCTCCAGGGGATACAGGAACCCTGATATTTGTTGACCAGAACAAGAACTCAGCCCAGATTTATGGTGGCTTTAGGTTCCAAGGCACGACAGGGATTGCCAACGAAAGTGTTAACACGACCTTCTTTAACACGAATAACCCAAGTGACTGGAGCTTCTCAAATCTCTCAGTGATAAACGCAGACAACATAGTCGGAGCAATCAACCCATTAGACATCTTAGTAAGTGACACGGCGTACTTATCAAATTTCACTTGGACAAACCCAGGTATTGATGCCATAATAAAAGGAGATGGAGACAGCTTAGTCTTAATCAATAACTCATTTACCGACACGAACTTAAACTATAACAACACCCGTCTTACTATCGAGCAGGAATTCGGAACGATTGCGTGGCTGGAAACATTGTATGAACTTGCAAACTTAAGCCTTAACGCAGACATAAGCCTTAACCATACATTTGTCGATTCAATAGATTTGCCGGGATTAAACGAATCTTCAAATATAACCTTAAGGAATTTAACATTCAATTATACTCCCATAATACAGAAGGACATCAATGATAACGGAACCTTTGTAGTGTGCGAGTCTCCTGTGTGTAATGTCCTAAGTTATAATAATTCTACAGGAACGTTCAGGTTTAATGTAACTGGATTTACGACTTACGAGGTTACAGAGGGCCTTCCACCTTTTCAAATAAACTTTACTCTCCCCACACCAGATAATGGTGCGACAGTTGGAGCATCTCTTTTGAATTTGAATGCTACTATCAACGGTTCTAATCTAGCATATGCCACACTTAACTGGAATGGAACAACTTGCACTTATTACGCAAACCAGACTTGTGACTGCGGTCATGGTGACGCCTGTCCAGCAAGGGATTACTCTAATTCAGAAATCAGCGATTTAGTCTTTAACCTTAATTTTGATGACCCCAGTCTAATGACTAAAAACCTTGCCAACTTCAGCCACGAAGTCCTAAACATAGGGCCTGGTGCCTGGAATGCGCGTGGGAAGTTTGGGGGCGCAATAGAATTTAACGGGACTAATTACCTCCGCTCGACAAACATGATGAATGCGAGTACAAACAGCATGTCATTATGGTTCCGCCCTGCAGGTGAACTAAACGGCACATACCCAGCTTATACGCAAGTTTTTATCTCCCAGTATCACCGTTATTACATGAGATATCAATCGGGACAATTAACTTATGGCGCTCATGATATGGGGACTCTCCTTCAGTACCCAATTAATTTCGAAGCAAACGTTTGGCACCATATTGTAGGCACTTGGGACGCACCCAACCAAATCGCAAGGTTTTACCTTGACGGAGTGGAGGTGGTAAACAATCCCTCGATATCCTCATCACCAATCAATTTCTACGGAACCAATTTTGGTATAGGGTGTTCAGCAGATACATTTGGATACAGGTTTAATGGCTCGATTGATGAGGTCAGAGTCTACAACAAAGTCTTAAGTGTTGATGAAATCAAAGACTTGTACTACGGTCAATTAAGGAATCTGAGTGACACCATATGGAGTTTCTATGAGGCAAAAACAAACTTGTCTAACGGAGTTTATAGTTATTATTTAACTGCCGTAGATAACTTCGATGCATCAGCTCAGAGCGAAACAAGGAACGTCACTATCGCAATACCTGCGTTTTCAATAGATTTTGTAAACACATCAAATAAACGAGTAAACCAGTACGAAAATTTGAACCTGACACTGAATCTAACATGTATCTTAAATAACTGTTCCTCAGTAAACGTAAGCCTAAATTACCACAGTGGAGCACCCCTGGAATGCGACCCGGCAAATGCAGTCTGCACTATGGATTGCGATAATATATATGAGCCAGGTTATAAGAGCTGGGAAGGGCAGTGGTATTATGGCTCAAGTGGCGCCAACAAATATTGTTATGGCGGGGAATCTTATGTTTATAATGACGCTTATTGTGATGAACAGGGCGTAGCCGGGATTAATGGACCTTGTTCAGTAACAGGATTTGATGTGCAGTACCTATGTCCAAGTAGAGAGCGTCTTGGGAGGACTGTTTATTCCTTTGACTGTATTACGTATGACCCGTGGGGCATGGGTGGAGGAACTTTCTTTTCAACAGTAGTAAACCTTAGTAGTCCGTTCTTCACTTACTCTTCTGACTTGATGAACGACTCTGCTTCCGCAACACCGTTTGTAATAAACTCCTCAAATCCCTTTGTTTTCTCACTGGGAGAAGGCGGGGAGACAAAGATTATACCTTTGCACGCTAATGTGACAGGAGGCGTTCTTGAAACATACAGCGTCTTTTCAGAAGCAAACCTCCTTGCAGACTCAAGCATCTCGAATACCTCAAGTGTCTTTAACGTCACGATAGTCGAGAACAAGAGTCCGGAAATAGAATTCGTCCCTCCAACACCTGACAACGACAGTGCGCAGACTAACACGTCTGTGGAAATCAATCTTAGTGTCATTGAAGAGTATCTAGCAAACATTACTTTCGACTGGAATGGGACTAATTACAGCTTGTTTGATGAGTCGCTTGTCCTGATGTATAATTTTGACAATGTCGCCGCTCTTGGTGAGAATTTGACTCATGTTGTTGATATGAGTGGGCACGGGAATGATGGAACTGTTGAGGGTGCGACTTGGAATGCGACTGCAGGGGTTTATGGAGGGGCTTACGAGTTTAACGGCATTAACAATAGGATTGTAATTCCAGATAATGATAATCTTGGTTTGGTAAATAGTTATAGTATATTCTTATGGGTTAAAAAAGCAAGAAATCCTTCTACTGGAACATATGCGTCTATAATAAGTCAAAGCGGAGGGGGAGATAGACGAACGTATCTTATAGTTTCAGATGATGGCTCTCTTTATAGGTGGTCTGGGTTTGATACAGGATACACCATTGATAATGATGTTTGGCATAGCATGGTCTATACTTGGGATGGTTCTACTGAAAGAATATATATGGATAATAATTTTACTGCCCAAAGAACTGGATCTGTTCCAGCTTGGGGCTCCGACATCTGGACAATTGGTTGTTCATATAACTATAATTATTTCAATGGAACAATCGATGAGGTGAGGATATACAATAGGACCTTAAATCCAGATGAGGTTTTACTCCTCTACAGGTCAAACCTCAAAAAATGCAATGAGACAAATTGGAACTTTTATGCGAATGAATCCAATCTGAGTAGAGGAAACTACACTTACAGCGCAACAGTATTTGATACCTCAGGCAACAGTAATTCAACTGGAACTAGGTATCTGGAAATAATCGGAACATTCCTTAATATAATTGTCAATAATTTTGCCTTAGAACAGAATATGACGATAAACCAGACAAATGAGGTTTCTGTTGAAGTCTGTTGTTTAGAAATTGACTGTGGCGAGATTAATGTTTCACTTGACCCAGCTTCAGACTGCACGGACTATGGTGGCGATGCGGGTAATGGAATGTGTGTTAATCAGGACGCAGGTTATTATCTAATACATAATTGTACTGGTCTTGAAAATATTGCAAGTGTAAGTTATTCGGCTAGTTATAGGCTTCTCCATGATATTGATTGTTCTATGACTGGGGATTGGCATAGTGGCGCGGGCTTTGATCCTATCGGTGCGTATTCTTCAGGTAAATTTATAGGAGTCTTTGATGGATATAACTACACAATAGATGGATTGTATATCAACAGACCCACCGAGGATCATATTGCGTTGTTTGCGTATGCCTGGTCCGCCGCCCAATTTAGAAATGTCGGTTTGACAAATGTGAATATTACTGGAGACGGTTACGTGGCGGGATTACTGGGATATGGTCAAGCCATTGTCCAAAATGTTTATTCTACAGGAAATGTCACCGGTACGAGTGATATGGTGGGAGGACTGGTTGCACGGTCAATAAGTTCGAGCTCAATTTTAGAAGATTGTTATTCCACAGCAAAAGTTATAGGCGCAATCAGAGTAGGTGGTTTACTAGGTTCAAATGAAGGAAGTGGCGGGGTTTTAAATTCTTATGCAACAGGCAATACCAGTGGAGACGAGCGAGTAGGTGGGCTAGTAGGATCCAGTAGTGAAAATATAGTAAATAGCCATGCAACGGGTACAGTAACAGGTGGAAGTTATGTCGGAGGACTAGTAGGTAAATTAAGCTATGATCCAATAGTTTCAAACTGTTATGCAACAGGTGCAGTCACAGGGGAGAATGGTGTTGGTGGTCTTGTAGGTAATTCAAACACAGACTGGCTTAGCCCTTCTGCCAAATCACAAATATTAGGTTCTTACGCAACAGGAAGAGTCACAGGAGGCAATAATACCGGAGGACTAATAGGAAATGGTGTGAATAGTAGGGTAAATAACTCCTATGCAAGAGGACAAGTCAGTGGGGTTACTGCTGTTGCTGGTCTAGTTGGGAATAATTCCCACATTATAGAGAACTCTTATTCAACAGGCCATGTCAGTGGAACTAACGACATAGGTGGTCTTGTTGGCATAAACGTAGGAACCTGTACAGAATCATTCTGGGATACGCAAAGTTCTGCCCAGTCATCTTCAGCGTGTGGGGTCGGCAAAACCACGGCTCAAATGAAAAGCGAAAGTACTTTTACGACTGCCGGATGGGATTTCTCTACAATATGGAACATCTCAGAGGAACTAAATGACGAATATCCTTATCTTTTGAATAATCTTCCAGTTCCTCCGTCTTGGGTAAAAGGAGGCCTTATACCATATGGTTCGGGAAGCCCGTTTTACACGACAAGTGCTAACCCGCAGACAATAGAACTTAACATGAGTCAGTGTCAAAACGTGACTTGGCAAGTTGTTCCTAACGCGACTGCAGGCTCAACATATGAATTCTTTGCGTATGCAGACTTGTTAAGTGATTCAAGTGCAACTGTAGAAACTCGCCATTGGAATGTTACAATTCTTGAGGCTGTAACACCCCCCCATATAGAATTTGTCTTGCCGACACCCCCAAATGACACAAATACGACAAATACCAGTGTAGAAATTAATGTCACGTCAAACGAGAACCTTTCAGACTGTGTTTTGAGTTGGACTACTGGCGGAACGCCTTACACAGACTGGTGGAATGACTCCTTTGCACACAGACAAAAAATTAATTTATCCGTAGCAAGTGGCTCAACAGAACAAGATTACCAAACAAATATAATTTTGAATTCAAGTAATGTTGGAACTAACTTCAATTGGTCAAGAAACTGTAATGACATAAGATTTGTTGATGACTCCAATACAACTCAATTGCCCTATTGGATTGAAAATTGTAGTTCGTCTGGAGAGAATGCCTCAATTTGGGCTAAAGTTGATGATAATATTACAACCGCAACTTCGTATATCTATATGTACTATGGGAATGATAATGCGACAAGTGAGAGTAATGAGAATGCTACATTTGATTTCTTTGGCAGGCCCGCCATAGACAGAGATAATACAGATACGGGAGATTTGGGTAGAATAGCAAATGCAAAAGATGAAATAACTTTTGATGGGAGAGTTATGGGCTGGAGAGCATATTTTGGTTCTTCGGGAAGCAATTTTAAAATCTATGTTTTCCCCACGATAGGAACAAGTCAAATTCAGACCTCCGAAAGTTTTACTGTATCAACAGGATATAACGCGGGCACATTAGCAACAGAATTACCAATTAGCACAAACCAATATTTTGGATGGTATCAAAATGGGGGTAGGGTAAAATATGGGGGCGGAGATACAGACGAGACCTATTTGTATGACTATTATCTGGGCCACTGGTTTTCAAGGGCGTATTCTGTTAACGTAAAAGTCCGTAAATATTCTTCTCCCGAGCCAACTTTTACTCTTGAAAGTGAAGAATCTTCGCATGAAACAACAAACTACTCAATGCAGATCCATAACTTAGATAATAACACATGGGCAAACTATACTGTAATAAATTTAACAGACGAAACAAATTATATTTATTATGTAAGGTGTAATGATACTTCAGGAAACGCTAATGTCACGGAGCTTAGAACCTTGACAGTTGATGCACCATGTCCAAACGGAATGGATGGATTGGGGACAGCCAACGATCCATGTATAATTAACACAGTCGCCGACCTCTCCTCAGCAAGGGAGTGCCTCCACTGCGACTACGACCTTAACGCTTCCTTAGACCTTTCAAGCGCCTCGAACTGGACCCCAATTGGAAACTGCACAGGTTCATGTTACGACGAGACTAACGACTTCCCATTCACAGGAACCTTTGACGGAGCTGGCCACACATTAAGTGACCTGACAATAGACCGTGAAGAAGACAATCAGGGACTTTTCGGAAACCTTTACTCGCATAATGGTTCAGGAAATATCACAAACCTCTCAATAGAAAACGCAGAGGTAATCGGTGCAACATATGTCGGAGCCTTAGTCGGAAACGCATACGGTGCGACAATATCGCACATAACTGCTGAGGCCAACGCAACAGGCGTTGGAAACATAGGCGTCCTTGCTGGACAAGCAGGAGGAACGACCCTTTCATATATAATAACTTCAGGTGATGTCAGCGCCTCAAACAACGCAGGGGGAGTTGCCGGCGACGGAGCGGATTCAGAGATTACTCACTCAAGTTCAAGTGCGTCAGTTTCAGCAACCCATTATGCTGGTGGGATATATGCAATTGGAGACCGCGCAAACATAACTGATGTTAATTCAAGCACAATAACAGAAACTACCTCCGGAGGAATAGACGTCGAGTCATACTCTGGTGGAATAGTCTCATATGCAGTTGACGTCAAAATTACAAATTGCAACACCCTAGGACGCATGAGTGGCTCAGGAATAATCGGAGGCCTTGCAGGATATCTACAAGGAGGTAGTGTAAGTTCATGTTACTCACAAAGCGAGCTTGTTTCAGGAGGCCCTGACACAGGCGGCCTAATAGGTATTGCTATTGGAACAACAATTGAAGAGTGCGAGTCGCGTGCCGCAGTAACTGGGGTTGATGGTACGGGTGGCCTTATTGGAAACGCGAGCGGTGCCACAATAACAGAGTGTATTTCAAGCGCAAACGTTTCAGGAGGAATAAATGTTGGTGGAATGGTTGGTGAGGCACAAGGAACAACAATTGAAAATTCTTATGCCCTAGGAAACGTCCTTGGTGCAAACACACTTGGTGGAATTGTCGGACGCGCAGAAAACTGCGAATTAACAAACGTTTACTCGGCAGCAAATGTTCTTGGTGCAAGTGCGATTGGAGGGATTGCAGGAAATGCGAGCGGGACGATTACAGATGCATACTCTGCCGCATTTGTCTTCTTTACAAGCTCTGGTGCAGGAATCCTTGGTGGGGGCAACGCTAACATCACAA
>CAZUDQ010000004.1:77284-98126 GCA_964619365.1 uncultured archaeon | reverse complement strand
CGATGCAACGCGCAACTTCTCGCTTTATGTCTGAAACCATTTCAAAATTAAATCAAAATTACATTCCTGGGGAACAAAAGGAATTTGAAGTGAGTTTTATAAAAGCCTAAAGTTCTTCAGAAGAGATGTTTTTTATAACGATTCCCTGTCCATCTATAAACTCAAGCGGGTGTATGTCTTCAGAGTGCGCAGTCCCCCGCATCTTGCGGATGACAAGAGTTCTTCCAGACTCGCTGCCTAATGAAAGATAGTGCATTGTTATGACGCCGTCAACAACAAACTCTTCGACGCCATGGGTGGAATAGTTCTTATCGCCTTCTGAAATCTCCGAGATAAGCATTGTGGTGAGGCCATTTGCCTTAAAGAGATAGTTGAGTTTGAGAATTTCTGAACGCACTGCGTGCAAGTCCTCAAAAAGAAGGTCAAGTGCCGGAAGCGAGTCAACAAGGACGCGCTTTGCTCCAATTTCCCTTGTGGCTTTTATGACGTGAGTCAATATGTGGTTCATGTCAAACTCCTGGGGGGCAATCGAGAACTTCTCGTTGCTTTGAAGTCCTAATCGGATTAGTGAGGCATCAATTATCCTTACAAGATTTCTTGATTCAAGCTCTTCCATATCATAACCATACCCTTTCATGTCCTCACGGAAGGTTTGGGGTTCTTCTTCAAGAGTAAGTACCACACCAGGCTCACCTCTAAGCGCGCCTTCGCATATGAATTGTAAACCCAGGGTTGTTTTTCCGGTTCCAGGCGACCCTGCGATAAGAACGGATCTTCCTGCAATAAAGCCACCATTCATAAGTGGATCAAGTCCTTTTACTCCAGTCGGTATTCTTTCCATTTTAGATTAAATCTATAAGTAAAAAGAATAAAAGCTCTAATTTTATTAGCTTAGTGCCGTAAAGAACCTAAACAAGAATGATTCGTGCTGTGATTTTTGACCTTGATAATGTCCTTTATGATTCGGCAGGGCAGGTTGAGGCAGCGCGCCGCGCTGCAATCTCTGCAATGTGCGCCCAAGGCCTTTGTCTCGATTTGGATGATGCGTATTCCCGTCTTTGCCAAATCGTGTCTAAGGAAGGCCCCAATAGTCCAGTTCATTTCAATGAGCTTGTAAAAAGCTATTCTTCAGGGGACGCCTCAAAGCTTATCGCATCGGGAGTCTGTGCTTACCACGAAAAAAAGCGGGAACTCCTTATACCATACCCTGACGCGATAGACGCAATAAAAAATCTAAGGCTAAAAGACTACAAATTAGGCATCATCTCAAATGGGGCGCCCATAAAGCAGTGGGAAAAACTAATCCGCATGGGCATTGAAAAGGACTTTGATGCTGTTGTCATTTCCGGGGAAGTTGGACTAGCTAAACCAGACCCAGACATATTTCATGAAGCTGCAAGAAGACTCAAGCTTAACGCCAAAGAGTGTGCTTACGTCGGTGACAGACCGGATACTGACATAAAGGGGGCAAACTCGGCTGGGATGAAATCAATAAGGCTCCTTAGAGGTAAATATGAACAAGTCGTGCCAAAAAATGATGACGGGCGAGCTTTCTTTGATATAAACGACTTACGAGTTATAGCAGAGATTCTTGAGGATTGCTAATACTCAATAGCTTACGACATATCCATACATGCAATCATCCGCGCATGTCAGGTTGTCTTCCTCGAGCAAGTCGTCACAGAATCCGTCTCCACAGTAGCCACAATCATAAGCGCAGCTAAACGCATCTTCAGAGGCATCGCAAAGCATGTCCCCACACATAGGAGTATACATTGCGGGAACAATAAAACCTAAGAAAAAAAGGAAGAGTACAATAACAGTCAATAGGAGTTCTGGGATATAGTAACGCATACGGTTGAGCTTGCCTGGGGCAACGTTATAATCACGACCGCCAGTTATATGCTGATATTCAAACAACCACATTGCAAGGGATGCCAAAAGAAGAAGGAAGAACACTAAAAACATAGTCCAGTCGGCCCCTACGAGATGCTCATAGTTTATTACAGCTACTCCATCGTAATATGCTTCCGCAGCTTCATATGGCGCCATTTGGCTTATCGCAAGCCATGATGCACCTATCAAAAATATTATGGCAACAAGTGCTGTCATAAAGCGCTTTTTTGCCTTTTTTGAGCTTATTTGATGCATAACTCCAATGGGAAGGATTACCCATAGAATCGGGAATAAGACCACCATCAGGCCGGGCAAGTAATAGGGGAGATAACCTGCCCAGGCATCAAAGGAGAGGAGTGGGAGTAGTAGTAGTATAAATTCGACTATTGCAGCATAAGTTATTATTTTTTCGTCGGGTTTTGAGATGCCGTAGGCCAAAGATATTGTCAGGACAAAAAGAAGCCCCACCATAACAAATTCCTCATAGGTACTGTAATACGTATTTACAAGAAGCATGCCCAGGCTAAAAACAGCTATTGCAAAATTTATTATGATAACGCAAAGCCAGATTTTATAATGTGGGGCAAGAGTTACTTTGGGATTTTTGACCATTTTACTATTTTAAGGAAGAATCATATAAAAAGACCAAAAAATGGAAGGTATTGATGAGTACAGAGAAGCCGGAAAAATAGCTTCTGAAGTAAGGGAATGGAGTAAAGGACTCATAAAACCGGGGGCATTGGCCCTTGATATTGCAAATAGCGTTGAAGAGCGGATAAAGGATAATGGTGCGGGAATCGCATTTCCGTGCAATGTTTCCTTAAACGATGTTGCGGCACATTATACGCCTAAGGAAAACGATACCCTAACCTTAGGGGAAAATGACCTTGTGACAATAGACCTTGGCGCGCATGTTGATGGTTACATCTCAGATACTGCTTATACTATTGACCTTTCAGGGGAAAACGAAGACCTTGTCGAGGCTTCAAAGGCAGCACTTGACGCCGCGATTGCAATGGTGGCACCAGGCGTTTCGGTTTCAGATATAGGAGCTACAGTTGAGGATGAGATAAGAAGCCGCGGGTTTAACCCTATTGAAAACCTTACTGGTCACGAACTAAAACAGTATGAGCTTCATGCAGGGATGGCAATACCCAACATCAAAGTGACTTTTGATAAAGTGCTAACAGAAGGTCAAGCTTTTGCAATAGAACCTTTTGCAACAACGGGGCGCGGGCGCGTCATCGAAGGGAACATCACAGAGATATTCTCATTCATTAGAAGTGTTCCAATACGCCTCATAGAAGGGCGCAAGATTATGGCTCTTGCCCAAGAAAGGCAGGGCTTGCCATTTCCAGAGCGCTGGTTTGCAGGGACAAATAGCCTAAAGCGCACAATGGCTCTTCGCGAACTTACAAAAAGAGACGCTCTTCACGGATACGCAGTTCTTCACGAGATTGATGGCGGACTTGTATCGCAAGCTGAGCATACTTTGATAGTAACTGCAGACGGGTGTGAAGTTACGACTAGATGATTACATCATGCTCATCCGTATTGATTTTGGGTTCTTTTTTCACAATGTCATAATTACCCATCATATTGCGTTTTAATTCCAAGCCTTTTTTATCGCATGCTGACCTTAAATCTTCAAAGAAATTATTGCCATGGCCAACGCGATTATCAGTAGCATATTTGGCGACATTCATGGGCTTTCCACTTTCTTTCATGACATCAAGTGCCTCTTCAAAGGCTCGCCTGCGCCAGCCGTAATACTTTGTTGCGAGGCTTCGTTTTAGTGTTGGTTTTTTCCCAAAAAGCTTTTTTGTTGTCCTAAAATGGGCTTGTGCAAAATCTATTCTGGCAGTGTCTCCAACATTTATTCGAACTGTTCCGACAGCGGCAGGGTTATCAAATGCTGGTCCAAGTGTTGCAACACCGTCTGAAGCTTCCTCAAATGCGTTCATGTGTTCTGGTTTTGGGAAAACCGCTATATCAAAATGTCCTTTACTGCCCTTTTGTTCATTCTTTCTAAGAACAAGCATCTTCTTGTCTTTTACAACAATATAATGGTTAATCGGTACCCTTGCTGCATCAGGATGCCTTGATTGCTTTAAATTAGTATGCTTTATTTTAAATCTGCCTGTATTTTTGCTCTTCCAAGCTTTTTCAGCAACGAACCGGGCGTGGTTTACCATTGATATAATTTGTGGGATAAAGGATAAAACGATTAAAGTTATCAGCTATAAGAAACTGGAGAGAAATATTTTAATGACTTGTTGTTATCCTGTCACAAAAAATGAGGAGAAATAAAGGAGCTTCCTGTGTGGGGTAGATTACAATAGGTTACAAATAGAAATCAGTCTTGAGTTATCACTACGCCGTAGCAGAAGGGACTGCGCGGCAAAAAATTACTTTCTTGCCAAAATGCCTAATAGAACTCAGGCGAGTTATAGTAAAGTAGTCAACAGCGTCTTGGTTTTCCCACGTATTACGCAGTACAGGCCAAATCGCTGGAGTTCTTAACTTCTGGGTTCGGGATGAGACCAGGTGGAACCACTCCGCTATGGCCGTTGACTGGTTTATTTTGCAGTTACACCTATAAAAAGCTTTCTGTTTTGAAGGGGCTTTGTTCAAAAAAACTATAAGCTATTGATAAAGTTCAGCTTTGCGGCGTGAGATGCCGTCTGGACATACTCATCTTGTGGTAATCTTCCGTGAACTCGTCCTTGCAGTATTTAAAGATGAAGAACCTTTTCTTCTAGATAAGGGTCTTGCGTTTTTTCCTAATCATGGGGATTTGGGTTTAACATCCTCATTTGTTAGGGCTATACTATCTTTTTTCAGCTGGTATGTTAGCATAATGTTTTCCTTTGCAAGTTCATCAAAGTTAGGTCCGAATCTGTGTGACAAAATCTTCGAGAAAGCTTCTAAATCTTCCTTTGCAGCAATGTCTGGATTTTTTGTTTTGACTATACCGCCAAAATCACTGATGTGCCTTCTTATGTCCTTTGTTTCAGGATGATATGTGAACATCCATGCCTCAAGAGGATTTCTTTCGGGATTAAGGCGAAATCCGTTCTTATGTAAAACCGCAAGGTCTTCTAGCATCTTTCCATACATGTTAGGGAGTCTGTCATCTATGCCACGGTTTAATACTTTGTTTTCGAACTCGCCGAATAAAACTGGCTCCAATGCTTCTCTTTTGTCCCCTTCTGTAAGATCCTTTTGGAAAAACCTGGTGAGTCTTTTATGTTGTGGCTCTATTCGCATGTAGCCTACTGCAGGAAGTCCTATGCGCCTAAGTTGCTTTGATATTTTGTAGTGGTGCTCGGAAAAATCAAAACGTCTGCGATGCCCATAATCTCCTTCTGGGTATGGTCTTTTTTCAACGTAGTGCTTCACAAGGATTCGTTTGGTTTTTGGGTTGACCTTTTTTCTGCGCCAGCGAAGAATTGTCCTGGAATCAAGTCCACCATAATCCTTGCTAATTTGGCGGTCTTGTGTTCTTGGAGCGCTTTTCTTGAGTTTCTTGGGGGCGGGCATCTTAACGTCTTAGTGATATATTAAACTGTATAAACATAAAATCTATTCTTATCTTTTATTGTCTAAATTATATTACAAATGCCCCCTCCAAAAGGCTCAAGACGCGGTCCTGTGAAAATCTCCTGGGGTGAAGCCAGAAAAAGTCCGCAGATACCTCACGGCGTCTGGATAGTTCCTAAGATCTATGGATCTATGGGTAAGACCAGGATAGTTGTTGGAAAAGATGGAGTCAGGGTTCCAAGATATCCTAAGGAATACGAACACGGACGTCTTCGTGAAGTTACATTTAAAGATTTGTATGGCGCCATACGTGCAGAGTGGCATAAGGAAGAATCTGTAGTAAATGAGAGGGATGCCCTAAAAGAAGTGGGTAAGACGCTCAGTAGCGTAAGGGACAAGGTCGGGGATTCTGGAAAACTCACTACAGAAGACCTAGGGAAGCTTAACGCTGCAAGAGCAATTCTTGTCGGGGATAGCAAAATACACGGGGGCGTCTCTGGTGAAAAACTAGTTGCTGCAACAGAACTTGATAGCATCCTCTCGGATAAAAAAAAGAGTCCTACCGCAATAATAAACCTTCTTACAGGCTCTCAAGAAGAAATAAGGGGAAGGAGAAATGCGCTTAAGGGACAAGCAAAACAGATTCCCAGACGAAGAGCCGCATTAATCAAAAGGAAGGCAGAACATGATTACAGAGTTCATCGCTTGGTAGATTCACTTTCAGAAGCTTATGCCCTTACAGGAGATGGTGTAGAGGGTTCTGGATTAGAAGCTGCAAAGAAACTCTTAGAAGATGAGGCAAACAAGAACAGGTACTCTCAGTCACCATCAATAAGAGGAACACGTGACTATATCAAAAAGGCGCAAATGTCAATTAATGCTGGGGACATCACAAAAAGTCGCGAACATATAAAACAGGCAAATAGATACGCCCTTTCAACAGCGGCAGCCCACATATGGTTAAATCCCTTAAGGCTTGAACAAGTTGCAAAACACCCTGACCCCAAGTTTAAGGAAAAAATAGCAAAAAAACAAGCAAAGGTTTATTCTGAAAACCTAGAATATTGGCATTCACCAAAAAGCCATGAGGAGTTTACAGCAGATCATTTAGCTTCAAATCTAAACTTACTTGGCGCAATCCTTCCAAAAAGTGAGTTTGAGAAAAACATGACTATTGCCGCAAGTAAAATACAGGAAGGTGATGTCAAAGGCGCTAAAAACCTAGTAATAAGTGCTGGAAAAACGCTTAACGCCAAAAAGTAAGAAAATCTTACTTTATCGGAAATACCCGATGAGTATGGTCGGGTTACTTTGTAACCCAACGTAATAGAAATGTTAAAAGTAAGAAAATCTTACTTCCAGATTCCGGCTATTTTTCCGCCGCACTCGGAACATTTGCCCGCATTCAGGCGATTATCAATTACCAAGTAGCCTTCCCTTATGATCACAGGCTCGCCACACGCCGGACAAAGCGTATCCTTTCCTAATCCTACATCAAGATTTCCGATATATACATTCTCAAGTCCTGCTTTTTTGCCAATCGCGTAGGCTTTTTCTAAGGACTTTTTGGAGGTTGGTTCGGTGTCAGTCATCTTGTAATCCGGATGGAAAGCTGAAATGTGCCAAGGCGTTTCGACTCCTATTTCTTCTGCAATAAACCTAGCCGTTTCCTTAAGCTCTTTTTCCGAGTCGTTTTTCTTGGGTATGATGAGGGTTGTAATCTCGACCCAGACTCCGTTTTCCTTAAGTGTTTTTAGGTTATCAAGCACGGGTTCAAGGCGTCCACCGCAGATTTCCCTGTAGAACTTGTCTGAGAAGGATTTTAGGTCTATGTTTGCCGCATCAACCCAGTTTGTAAGGTCTTTACAGGATTCCTTAGACATAAAGCCATTAGATACCCATAAGTTCTTTATGCATTCTTCTTTTGCGAGCATTCCGCAATCGCGGGCAAACTCCATCCATACTGTCGGCTCAGTATAAGTATAGGCTATAGACTCTGCGCAGTTCTTTTTCGCGGTTGATACAATATCATTTGGTGTCGCATTCTCGCCCACTATTGCACCTGAATGTCCCTTAGGATATTGTGCTATACCCCAATTCTGACAAAACTGGCATGAGAAATTACAACCCATGGAAGCTATTGAAAATGCGCGCGAACCGGGAAGAACGTGATAAAGTGGCTTTTTTTCTATCGGGTCTAAATTTGCGGCACATATCTTGCCGTAATTAAGTGAGAAAAGTTTGTGGTCTCTATGCTCACGTACTGAACATATTCCTCTTTTCTGCTGTGTCAGATTGCAATAATGCGAACAGAGTTTGCAAGATATGTCCCCAGATTTCTCCAGAACCCAAAAGGAGGCTTCTTTCATTTTAAAATGATAAGAAAGGCCCTCATACTAAGGGCTCCCTTACATTATACAATCTTGGCTGTACCAACAATCCGGGTCGTCGCAATCTACATACCCATCATAGTCATCGTCAAACCTGTTGCTGCAATCTATTTCGGACATTGGAACACAGGCACATCCACCACGAACTTCTATACACTGCATATTTTGTCCCGAGTAACAGGTGCCAATGCTACAAGAGCCGTATGACGCATCCGCGCAGGCTATTTGTAGGACTGGTCCGCAAGCGGGATCTTCTGTGCAATCCCTATCTTCGCAATCGGTATAACCATCGGCATCATTATCAATCTGGTCTGTACAATCATCTTCAGTTTCAGGTACACACATACAATATGTTGCCCCTGGGACACAAATCTCATCATTCTCGCAGTAGCCGACATCACAATACTTTGGATCGTCTATTTGACCGCATGGGGTCGCACATTCAGGTTCTTCTGAGCAGTCCCTATCTTCGCAATCGGTATAACCATCGGCATCATTATCAATCTGGTCTGTACAATCATCTTCAGTTTCAGGTACACACATACAATATGTTGCCCCTGGGACACAAATCTCATCATTCTCGCAGTAGCCGACATCACAATACTTTGGATCGTCTATTTGACCGCATGGGGTCGCACATGCTGGATCGCCTGCACAATCTTGGTCATCGCAGTCTATGTAACCATCACCGTCATTATCCACCTGGTCATCACAGTCATCTTCGTTATCCGGGACGCATGCACAGCGCTGGAGTATTGATATATAATCACAGTGATGATCAGTTGTACAGTAACCTCCGCAGGTTGGTGTCTCAGAACTCTCACACGCAACTAATTCCTTGCCGCGGCAATAACAACAACCGTCATTTGCCTTAGTGCACATGCCTGTTGAACCGTCATTCATTACGCAGTCTTCCGCACATATGCATTCGTTTTGGCACTCGGGCTCATCGCCCGTTTCAGGGACGCAACTGTAACATCCATCAACACCTTCGATACACATACCATCAGCTGCCCCGCTGGCAAGCTTGCAAGGTTCATTAGGAGGATAACATTCATCCTGACAGGAGCCTTCGTCACACGGTGGACATTCTGGACAATCGCCGCCTTCTGGACATGGGCAATCTGGGTCGTCACAATCAATATAACCATCTCCGTCGTTATCTATCTTATCAGCACAGTCTGTTTCATAGCAGATACATAAAGCTCCCGGGTTACCATTGCCATTCGTTCCAGGTTCGCCAGGGGTTCCTGATGTGCCATCCCTACAAACACAATCAGGACAACTTAATTCGCCGCCTTCGTATTCGAGATAGGTTCCATTAAGCACTACTTTTATCCCACTCATGCAGTCTATCGGACAATTACCGGGTGTCTCACCGGCATCAGCCTCACATGCACCGTTGCCACAACAGCCTTCAACTGTTACATATTTGCAGGCATCCCCTGTACAATCAGGCGTTTGGCAAAGTCCGGGGGGCATACCTAAATCCCCACAATTGCATTCACAAGCTCCAGCGCCGCCAATTGGCAATATGCCAAGGGCAAGTAAAAGAAGAAGGACGACAATTAGTACACTAAGGATTAGTACTATTATCAAAAATATTTTGTTTCCCTCTTCAGTATCACGAGTTTCAGGATAGCTTTCCATTTTGTTAATATAATTATCATTAAACTAATCATACTTCCTATAAAAATGGCGGGGTGTTATTTAGATGTCAATCCTTATTGGACAATGATCTGACCCTGTTACTTCTGTCATATGTAAGCAGGACTTCGCTTTGTTAAAAAGAGATTTTGATGCGAGAAAATAATCAAGGCGCCAACCAACGTTTCGCGCTCGTGCTCGCGTTCGCATTGACCACCAGGTATAACTGACTTCTTTTGGGTGAAGCTCCCTGAAACAATCAATAAATCCGGCATCAAGCATTGTTGACAAGCGGGCGCGCTCGATTGGTAAGAAGCCTATTGAATCCTTGTTTTCCTTAGGCCGTGCAAGGTCTATTTCTTCATGGGCAACATTAAAATCCCCACAGAGAATAATCTCCTTTCCTGAATTTAGGATATCCTTTGCATACTGCGTCATTTCATCGTAGAAGGCAAGCTTGTAGCTTAGCATCTCTGTCCCATCAGCGCGCGTTCCCCCATTTGGAAAATAGATGTTAAGGAGAGTAAATTCTGGATAATCAAGGCGCAGCACGCGTCCGTCTTCTTCAAACTTTGGGTTCTTTGGGAATTCTGTTATTACAGATTCTAGTTCTTCCTTAGAAAATACTGCAGTTCCCGCGTAGCCCTTGCGGCTTGCATAGTTCCAATAACTGTGGTACCCTTCAACTTCAGAAAGAGTCTTTGGCAAAAGCTCTGGTGTGACCTTTGTTTCTTGGACGCAAAAGATGTCTGGCGACTCTTTTTGAAGCCATTGCAGCATGCCTTTTTTCTCGCAGGCACGAATGCCGTTTACATTCCAGGAGATTATTTTCATTATTACTTCTTAATCCGTCCTGTATGGTCTTTTAAAACGAGTTTCCATGCAGCCGCGTGCTCCGCTTCAGGGACGCCGAATTTTACCAAATGTTTAAGTGTGTTAGTGTATTCCTCAGAGTATGTCTCGACACCTTCCTTAAAAGAGGGTTTTATGTCCAGATGTTTCAGGGTTGCTAGTTGTGCAGCGCGCCTGTAAATCGTATTTCTTCGCGATTTACTTTTGAGAAAAACTCCTGGCCGTTTTTGTTCTTCTGTTTTTTTGAGAATATCATGTCCCATGCCCCCTTTTGCCATCACTTGTCCTAATCGGCCGTCAAAGACTGTTCTTATTTTATTGTTGCCAATCGTCACCTTGCCAGCTTTTGGTTTACCTAAATGCTTTATCTTTGTTGCGCAGACTGACTTTGGCTCGCCTATGAACTTCCCCTTGAAATGGATATCCTTGGGAACACGCCTTGGTCCTGGACTCATTGGATTAATTAGGGTTGAAAAGACAAAAAGCTTAAGTTGGCGCTAAAGCTATACTGAGAAGAACTGGTGCGACTGCCGGGATCTTAAGGTGGACACGCACGTTATGTCAATGACCTTAAGATAAGGTGGATGCACCGAGTTACCCAAATAATAATTAAGGTGCGGCTGCCGGGATTCGGACCCGGGCTACAGGCTTGGCAAGCCTATGTCATACCAGACTAGACTACAGCCGCGTGTAAGTTGCAAATGAATTGTGTGCCCACGAATCAAGAAAACTCAATTTTGAGCGCTTAGTTAGAAATTAATTATTAAAAAGCTTTGGAGTTTATCGCTTTTTGGCAGCCCGGATTATAAGGACAACTACAATGATTGCTATTGTTGCTGTAATTATGAGTGCAAACTGCTCGTCTCGTGATTTTGGAATCATTAAGTCCCAGCCCTTGACAGTCTTTGTTTCTGAAAGTTCAGAACCCTCAGTTACGCCAGATTCATTGGGAAGAGTCTCTTTCTTGCCGCCTTCTGCCGATTCGTCTTCAGAAGCCAAATCAACACTGATGTTTCCGGAATGCATATTGAAGGAATCTATCTGTGAAGAGTTTAAGGATACCACAAGACTTTGTCCTGCCGCCGGAGTTATACCCTCAAAAAATACTGTTGAGACATTGCCGGGTTTGATTGTTCCTGCTTTTTCTTTCTCGCAAGTTTCTCCATAACAAAGAACCACTTCGATATCTCCAAGTGGAGCATTTCCAGTATTTCTTGTCTTTGTCATAACAAAGCCTTCTGATAAGTAGACGACATCTTCTACTCTTGCAGAAAGTGTACCGCCCGATTTGTTTCGGGGGTCGACTTCAAGTTGTTTTGTCACGTTTGTTCCCCCAGGAAAACATGTAACTTGAATCGGCATCATATGTATCCACTGCTCGTCAAGTCCGGCAGGTGTTGAGAGATTCCATGAAACAGTTGATGTTCCTTTGGGCGCTATTAATGTAGTCTGTTCGCGAGCCGAAAGTAAGTGCATTTCTTCAGGCATGTTTAAGGCGCACGCCGCGACTAGATGTGAGTTGGCAAGATTTGTAAGGTCTGCATCTACTTTTATTACTTCCTGGGCGCAGGCTCCATCTGGAAGATTAAAATCCAGGCTTATGAGATTTCTCGGAGTCTCAACGACGTTTTCTATCTCAAAATCTGTTTTAAGAAAATTGGCAGTTGCTCCATGGCCTTCCCACCATAACTTATGAAAGATATATTCATCACTTGGCGCCTTTGCAAGCGTTATGTGGCTTGAGTCTATAAAGCCCACTTCATTGTATGTCGGGTCCACCGGAAGCCACCTGCCATCAATGTATACTTCAGCCCATGCATGATAGTTCCATTCCTTGCCCGAATAAACAAGACCCTCCACATACCTTGCAGGGATGCCCACGCTTTTTGCCATTGAGATAAAAAGATTCGTAAACTCATCGCATACACCACTGCGAGTCAAAAAGACTTCTTTTGCAGAAAAACTTCCAGTAGACACTAAGGAGTAATCATAATGTACGTAATCTGATATCCAGTCAACAAGACGCCTTACGGCATCAAGAGAAGTACCTGACTCCTTTGTCAGAGAATTTGCCTTAGTGGAAATGTATTTGTTCCACGCAGTTAGGTTCGAAGGTTTAAGGTATATGTCGTTTATATCCTCATCGGGAGGGAACTCGCCTATTGAGTCTATTGCAAATTTAAGATGCTCTGAAGTAACGTCCCACTCCAGATAGTAGTCCAAAACAGACTTCTTGGGTGAGTACCATGTAAAAACCACTCTTTTGTTGCCATATTCATCAGTTTCAAGCTCATAGTCTTTGGGTGAAGCCCGAACCAAAGTGGCATTTTGTCCCGTTGTTGTTTGTGGGATTGAATATAACGTCGCTTTTACAGTATGGGCATATCCATCCTCATTGCTCCCATAATCAAGATTGATTTTACCTGAGAAAGTGACTTTAGCATCAAGGTCGTTTATGAGCCATGGCGTCTGGGAAAATGCAACAGGTAAAACTAGGAAAAATAATAACGCTGCGAGTAAAATAATTGCAATGTTCTTGACTTTTAGCCCCATGTTGTTAGATTTAAAGCTTTCAAACAGAAAAATAGTCGCTGTATATGACAAAAATAAACAAGAAGTGCGAGGAGTACCACAAGAATCTTTTAGGTGATGAGTTTGAGACTTTTTTAGAATGGGTTTCCCGCGAGCCAAAAAGATCTATAAGAGTAAACCCCCTTAAGACCTCGATTGAAGATTTCTCAGAGGAACTAAAGAATCTAAACGCAACGCCCATTCCTTGGTGTCCAACAGGTTTTTGGGTAGAAGGAAAAGGGATTGGCGCAAGCATCCCACATCTATTCGGATACTTTTATATTCAGGAAGCGGCATCCATGGTCCCACCACTGGTTCTTGATGTGGAAGAAAAAGACTGCGTCCTTGATATGTGTGCGGCGCCCGGCTCAAAAACCACGCAAATGGCGCCTTTTTGTGATACTATTATTGCAAACGAACCTGACATCTCGCGTTCAAAGGCTTTGGTCGCAAATGTGGAAAGGTGTGGTGTTATGAACGCCTGCATCACCCATTTTGACGGACTAAGGTTCCCGCAACATGAGATATTTGATAAGGTTCTTGTTGATGTCCCCTGCTCAAACATGGGCTCTTCCAGAAAGAACTCCCATGTGCTTAGAACCTGGACGCCTGGCTTTGCAAGAAATATCTCCGGGCTTCAAAAAGGGCTCTTGCGAAAGGCTTACGGCACGCTAAAATCCGGGGGGACACTTGTCTATTCGACTTGCACCTCAAGCCTTGAAGAAAACGAGGAAGTGGTTCTTAACCTACTTGAAAAAGAGGACAATGCAAAGCTTGAAGTGATTGATAAGAAAAAACTTAATATGGAGACAAGAGAAGGTCTTCTTCCAGGTAGCGAAAACGCTATAAGGATATATCCATGGGACAATAATACTGAATTTTTCTTTGTTGCAAAAATCAAAAAAGATGGATGACGGGAGGAATAACACGGACTTGGAAATAGGGGACTTGAGAAGCCACCTAAATGATATGTATGGAATCAAGCTTCCTGAAGGTCTTTTGTTCTCAAGCGGGAAAAAAGTATTCCTTTATACGGGTCGAGATATTTTTCAAGTGGGACGCCGGGGTTTGTACATTGGAACTCTTGATGCAGGACGTTTTAGACCTAGCCTCTATGCTTCGCAGATGGCAACAAAATGCATAATCGATATTGAATCAAATGCGGCAAGCGACTGGATGAGCGGTCTTGACATACCCATACCAAAGGACATTGAAGCTTCCTCACTTGGCTACTTTGCTATAATACGTTACAAAAAGTACATAATCGGTATAGGAAAGCCTAAGGAAACGCGCATAATAAACAACCTGCCAAAAAACGCAAGGCTTCCTTTAGGTCGAAAAGTTTGATTAATAATTAAAAAGAAAAGATTGTCGAGGCAAACTATGTCGCCCCGTTTAATTAAAGTTCCTTAAGACCTTGATGTAACAAAGGCAAATCCGTGGAAGTTTTCATCAGCTTTAAGGCCGCGGACAAAATCATTGTTACGCGAGATGTGCGCCTTGACTTTTGTCTGGTCTGCTTTACCGATGATTCTCTGGTGTATGATTCCGTCGTCTCCTGACATCTTAACACCATGGACACTTACTACTTTCTTTCCAGAATCCTCATGCTTTTTAACAGAGAACTCAATCTTTTGTCCTTTCATCTCATGCGTGCGATAGACACCTTTTGCGCGCGCAACTTTTGCTCCGCGGGCTATCTTGTCACTTGTCTTTACGGGCGTGCTTTTTGCCACTGCTTTTGTCACTGATTTTTTAGCACATTTTGCTTTTGCGCATTTTGGGCTACTTGTCTTTTTTGCTTTTGCTGCCATTTTACATAGGTTGGTTTACTATTGACTTTAACGTAACCTAGCTTTTTTGCATACGGGTATGCTGCAAAGTTAAGGCCAGGCGAGCTATTCTAAGGACGCTGTCTATAAAAATACTGAGGAGTTTCATGTTATACTTAAAGGCGATTTTTAAGACCGCCCCATTAATTAAGATATGGAAACCCTAACAAAATACGGACAGGTATCTATTGAGTCTGTAGAAGGGGAGCCCATGCCCATCTATAAGATTGCGATTCCAAAGGGGGTAAAAGCTCCTGTTTTAACAAAAGCCGACCTTTCTGCGTCAAAATCAATACCTGACGCTCAGGCACGCTGGATAAAACTAAAAGAGATTGCAAAAAAGAAAGGTGCAAAGTCTGATTTTGCCGCGGCTCAAGCTGCAGGAAAACTTCTTGGATACGGAGTCTTATCGCCTCTGATTGATGATGATAATCTTGAAGAGATAATGGTCAACGGCGCAGGTGAGAATGTCTTTGTATACCACAGGAAATTTGGGATGTGCAAAACCTTTATCCAATTCGTGTCGGCCGACGGAATAAAAAGGATAGCAAAGGATGTCTGCGAGGCAAGTGGCAAGAAAGATACGACGATAACAGACCTTGCTGCAGTTGATGGTTCAAGGGTGAACATAACTGACGGCGACATACCTTCAAGGGGCGCTGTAATGACTATAAGAAAACAACGCAGGAAGTCATTTAGCATAATCGAGCTTATGGAAAACGGGACTGTGTCCTTAGACCTCGCATCATTCCTCTGGCTTGCAGTCGAGGGGATGAATTTGACTCCTGGAAACATACTTATCGCAGGCTCTGTTGGTTCCGGTAAGACAACAATGCTAAACGCTCTATCCTCATTCATACCACCCAAGGAAAGAGTAATAACAATAGAGGACACTTTTGAACTGTCCCTTCTTAACATCGAAAATAAGGTTCAGCTTGAGTCAAACAAGGAGTTTGACATGGACGCCCTTTTGCGTGACACTTTAAGGATGCGCCCCGATAGGATAATCGTCGGGGAGATTCGTGGCAAAGAAGCTATGACGCTTTTTAACGCAATGAAGATTGGAAGAATCGGGATGGGAACCCTTCACGCATCAAGTTCTAGAGAAGTCGCAGACAGGCTAGAAAGCGAACCTATGTCAGTACCGCCACATATAATCGGGACTCTTGACTTGGTTTTGGTACAAAATAGGTTTGTGAACAAGGGCAAGATTGTCAGGCGCATAACACAAGTCTCTGAGGTATCCGGCGAAACAAAAGGAACTGTCATGATGGGAGATATCTTCTTATGGGACCCGACAACAGATGATGTCGCGCGGGTAAAAGAAGGAAAAATCGAGGTGCCAATTCTTTTCCTTGATAAGCTCTCAGAATCTACAAGAATAGATAAAAGAGATATAATGAAGGAACTTGAGATGCGGCGTATGGTACTTTATTATATGTTAAAAACAGGTATCAAAAGTTTAGAGGATGTCTCGGATTTGATTGAACGTTTTTATATAGAAAAGGAAGGTCTTTTTGAAAGTATCCCAGAACTCGGACAGATAAAAGAGACCATAGAAAATCCACAAGAGCAGCTTAAAAAGTGAGGCTCAAAGTCAAATGAAAAAAGGATATGGTCAGGCGGCAATAGAATACTTGGTCTTGACAGGATTTGGCCTTCTTGTCCTGATGGTACTTCTCTCGGCAGGTTATTTCAAAATATCCCAGACACAAAAAACAGCCGGAATGAGCTCTGCAATAAAAGCTGCAAATACTCTGACAGAATATGCGGATTTTGCTTATGCACAAGGATATCCAACACGACTTAAGGCCAGTATCTACCTGCCTCCTGACGTATTAGGCGAACCTACCTCATTCATTTCAGGAAACACTATCAATATAGCAGTTGATGTTGCAGGAGAACATACTGATGTTTGGCGGCGCACAAAAGGGGAAGTTGAGTGGGATAATGAAGGAGGTTCACCGTTTCCCAATACTGAAGGATATTATGTCTTTTATGTCGAATCAACTGATTATAACGGTCCTTACGGGGGAACAATAAATATTTACAGGTAGCTTAATTTGGCTATCCTGAATTGTCCTTAAAATGAGAACATTACAAAGAAACAGGAGTTCTAAGGGACAGTCCTCAATAGAATTCAATATAGTAATCGCTTTTGTCGCAATACTTTTTTTGGGGCTTTTAATGATATTTTTCCAGAAGAATTCAGAAGCCGAGAACTTAAAGCTTTCTATAAACGCACAGGGAATCGCAACAAGGATTGCAGAGGCAGTAAACGTCATTTCAAGAAACGGGCATGGATATTCTAGAGATATAATGCTTCCCGACTACTTATACGGTTACCATGAATACGATATTTTCTCAGGTGATGGCTTTGTCTGGCTGGAATCAGACGAATTAGTCTGGGCCTCCCCTATAATAACATCTAATGCGACAATACTCAATATCACAAAGGGCGAAAATAACTGTGTTGCAAACATCCTGGGTATGGTCATAATAAATTCAACATGCTTCTACGTAAAGGCCAGGGTGGTGCCGAGTACTTAATGACTTTTGGCTGGGCGATTCTTGTTGTTGTCGTTGTCGGAGTCCTTATGTGGCAGCTTGGCATCTTTGAAGGTGGCGGAGCATTAGCCGCTCCGGGGTATCAAGGCTTTGGGACGATAAAACCACTAGAGTGGGGCTGCAAGGCTGAAACCGGCGAACTCACGGTCTCTTTTATCAATACAGTAGGAGCAAGTGTTGGAAACGTCACTTTTGAAGGTATTGCTTGTGATAAAGGGGCTAATGGAAAACTCGTCCCAGCAGGTGACACAATACTTTGCAGGGCAAATGCTGGCTGCAACAAGGTTCCATCAGGTGAGCGGTTTGAGGCCGTAGTCTCCTTAAGTTATGTGGGCCCAGGTGGCATTCTCAGAAAGAGTTCAGGCACCCTTTGGGGGGCTTCAGAATAAGTCCTTTTATTGCATAAACCTTTAGTTTAACATGCAAAAGATTCTTTCATCCAGAAGGGGGCAGTCTGCAATCGAATATATGTCCACTTATGGGTGGGCAGTAATTGTTATTCTTGTGTCATTTATTGCAGTATGGCAACTCGGCCTTTTTGAGATGGAAGAAAGGCTTCAGCCGATTTCTGTCGGGTTTAGCGTTCTTGTCCCAGGTGAATGGAAAGTCGCAAAAACTGGCAGTACCTGTGAACTAAGTGTGCTTTTTTACAATGGAGCGTATGAAAATCTGAGCACAATAGACTTTCAGGATGGGACTGGTGAATGTTCTCCAGAAACAATAGCTCCAGGTGAAAAAACCCTGTGCACCAGAACAATTGGTTCCTGTGGAGAACTTGGAAGCAGGTATCGCGAAAATGTTGTAGTTACTTACGAACGTGCAATTGACGCTGAAGAATTCCAGAGTGCGGGCACATTTGAAGGTAATATAGAAAGTTGATGAGCTTGATTCGATTCATTATTTTTCGGGAAAAATCCTTCAAGGATAAATGAGCTTGGTGTATCCATAAGACAATTATCTATGGATAATGCCATGTCAAGGAGCCCTGTAAATATACTTGTCGTATTTTCGCTTATTATCATTCCCAGGTTATGCAGTTTGTCGCCCTGCGCCTGAATAAATGTGATTTGAACGCCCCTGTTTTTTGCATTCTCCAAAGCCTGCGTTATGTCATAACTTACCCTGTTTGGTAATGCCACTAAAAGTTCGGTTCGTGATACATCTATAATATGTATTATATGGTTTTTTGCGCGAACGGGAGAGAAATCATCACTTTTGTGCAATTTTGCGTCCTTGAAAAGGTGTATCCTGGATATTGTTGACTCTGATATGTGTGGCATTATCCTCTCCCAAAAGTGCCTGTGCAATTCAAACGACTCTATTGTGTCTGAAAGTAATTTCAGGCGTTCACGGATAATCTTGCCAAATGAGGTTATATAATATTCTCCACGCTCTTTTTCGACAAGACCCATAGCCTCTAGTTCTTTTGCCCGCGCAGACGTGTTTGGCGCATTTGCACCTATTGCACGCCTTAATTCAGAAAGCCTCATCGGGGTTTCAAGAGATTTTAATATATCTTGCCTGAGCCTTGAGCCTGCAAGACTCCTTAAACTCTCCTTTGTGTATTCCATAGTAGTTAACTATTTATAAGTAGTTAATACTATTTATAAATAAAAGTATATAAATAGTAAGGAGTCATCTAAATATGCTTGAGGCAGGTTAAGATTTAGGTCCAAATGGGGGAAATATCGTTTTAGATGCAAAGCCACTCACCCGGCGTTGCCTCACAACAAATACCAAGATGACCCCTTTTATCAGGTATTAATTCCCCAAGCGGCTCTTCTACCCAGAATCTGCAGTCCACATCATGTTCTTTTGCAAGACACCGTGAGGCATGTGCCATATCCTCGCAGTCAAATCCTTTTGCCTTCTCAAACATGGCGGCAGGTGAAAGGAGTTTCATCTGTGGATTATCATCGGCACCATAGACTTCGTAATATTTTGTCATCATGCCTTTCCAGTCGGAAAGAAAACTTTCGTTTGTGTCAAAGAGTTCAACCCCACGGCAACTCGTGCTGTTGCTACGGTTTTCCCAGTCACTAATGACTGTGCTCTTTCTTGACATGATTGCAGGATACATAACAGTTTCTTCCCTGACTTTGGTTATTGGAATAATACTTTGATAGGCCTCGCAATTAGAACTTTTAGCGGGATTTGCTATCATAAATACTGCGATAATAAGTCCACCTAGGACTAAAGCATAAATTATGCTAAGAGCATTGCGCTTTGCAGAACTGGCAGCCTTTTTTGCCTTATCCTTTCTTGTCGGAGGCTTCATAGACCTGACAAAATTTGCAGTTTCGTGCATCCAGCCGTCCTCATAATAGGGTCGCTTCATAGCACATATTTCTAAAGATTAAAAATAAAAGCAAAGTTCTTTAAGAAAAAAATGCCGCCGGCGGGATTTGAACCCACGACACCCACGTCTTCAGCGTGGTGCTCTCCCAAACTGAGCTACAGCGGCTTAAAAGTTTAGAAATAAGGAACTACTAAGCGCCTAATTTGAAGCCTTTTATTAAAAAACCTTATTTTGTCGCGTATACTGGATAACTAAGTAGTTTCATACATCAAACATCCTTAATAATGATGTTGCCCTATAGTGCATATTTTTAAAGATGAACTGAAATCATATAAATTAGAACATACCTCACTATAAACCTCATTCCCTATTTACATATTTTCAAATTTTTCTGCGACGTCGGAATAACACCAATCCTTCTCAAGTTCGTCTGTGATTTCTTCGCAGAGTTCGGGCCGGTCATATTCTAGTGCGATGTCGGAATAACACCAATCCTTCTCAAGTTCGTCTGTGATTTCTTCGCAGAGTTCGGGCCGGTCATATTCTAGTGCGATGTCGGAATAACACCAAGCTCTATCAAGTGCATTTACGATTTTCCCGCAGAGTTCAGGTTCATTATTCTCCAATGCACTATCAGAATAATCTAAATCCAATATCCCATAAGATTCTATGGGCTTCTCACTATCTATGGATTCTTCAAAATTTTCATGTTCTAGTTGCTCTTCAATCATTTGGTAGCAGCTATCTTTCTTTTCTGTGTATGTGATTTTTTCGCAGAGTTCTGAGCGTAAATAGTCGAGTGCAATGCCAAAATAACAGTTATTTTTATCATGTTGTGACTTGATTTTTTCGCAGAGTTCTGGTCTATTGGAACTCTTTGCAATCTTAGAATAGCAATAATTTTTTGCAGATTCTTCTGTGATTTTTTCGCAGAGTTCTGGTTTATTGGAATCATTTGCGATATCAGAATAGCAGCTATCTTTCTTTTCTGTGTGTGTGATTTTTTCGCAGAGTTCCAGTTTATTGGAATCTCTTGCAATCGTAGAATAGCAGCTACCCTTATCATATGAGTCTGTGAGTTTTTCGCAGAGTTCTGGTCTATTGGAATTCCTTGCGATATCAGAATAGCAGTGGTCCTTATCATATGAGTCTGTGATTTTTTCGCAGAGTTCCGGTCTGCTGGAATCTTCTGAAATATTAGAGTAACAGTAGTCTCTATGGTCTGAGTCTGTGATTTTTTCGCA